>DWVY01000058.1 GCA_019119995.1 Candidatus Mediterraneibacter faecavium
CAAAGACCCCGATGCAAGCATACGGGGCATCAAATTAGCAGCGATGCAAGCATCGGGGTATTAGACCCTCGCGGCAGTCGCCAAATGGACATGCCAGCATGTCCGCTTGGCTCGTTGCTCGCGGGAATAAAGCTGGCTGTCTGGAGGAAAGTACATACCGCACTCGGTGCAGCCGTATGTGTGCTTGTGGTTGTACATGTGGTTCAGGCGGCAGACTTTTAGGTTATCTTCTCATTTTTAACGCCCTAGAAACCTCGCCCCAGTCCGATACGGATACTGCATTCACATATTCCGCCTGGACCTCATTGTTAGGGATAAATACACATTTGTCCCTGTTGTCATACCCCAGATAGCCAAGATGGATAAGCAGCGTCAGCACATCATCTTCTGAGCGGAATGTGATCATATCGTTTGTAAAACTTCCTGTATTTACAGGGACTTTCTCTCCTGCAAGCATACTGACCACGTCGTCTCTGAGCCCGTCAAAATTCATATCGATGTACATCTGGAGCGCCTCAAAGGTCTCCGTCTGATTCCAGTAATTCCCGATCTTTCCAAAACGCATACAATTTACTACTGATCTCGGGCTGTAAACAGAATGTACCTCCTCAAAAGAATACCCGTCATACCAGTTTTTTACTTCTTCAATATCCATATGGTAACGACTGCACAGCACACTCACCTCTTCTTCTGTAAACCCAACATAAGCTGCCAGTGGGCCCGGATCAATCATAGAGAACTCGTCAAACATATTCAGGGCAGAATGGGTTCCGTACTTTTTGATCGGCAATATCCCCGTCATATATGCCAGATGTATATAAGGTTTATCTTTCAGCAGATCTGTGAGGAAATCCAGATATATTTCCTGCGCTTTGCTATCCTGTTTATATTCTCGGAAAATACAGTCCCACTCATCAATGATCACAACAAAAGGAATCTTTGTCTTCGCATAGACATCCTGAAGAGAGTCGCTCAGATCTGTATCATCAAAGTAATCCACATCAGGGTAGAGTTTTTTCAGATCCCGTATCACGATATTCTTGATCCGTCTGATAAGCCCCTGTATATTCTCGCTCCGGCTTAAGAACTCCTGCATATTCAAAAATATCGTATCATAGCTATTTCTATATTTATCGAAGCTCTCATCTTCTGCTATCTCAAATTCCGCAAATAATCCAGCAGAATTATTTCCCCGGCTGTAATAGGCTGCCAGCATACTGGCAGTCACGGATTTTCCAAAGCGCCGCGGACGGCTGACACAGATATACTTCTGCATCGTGTTCATGACTTTGTTCGTGTACCGAAGCAATCCTGTTTTGTCAACATATATCTCTGACTGGATGACTTCCCTGAATTGTGCCGCATCCGGATTCAGATAGATTCCCATTCTCCGTTCTCCTTCTACAATACTGTTCTTTTAGTGATCTAAGATTTGTTCTTTTTCATTATATCCCACGCAAGAAACCTGGGCAATGATTTCTTAGTCAGCTTTCTGCTTTCGCCACATGCACGCGTTCTCGGCTCCGTCCGCATTGTGCAACGCGTACCTCGATTCCGCTCCGCTCCATCTCGGTCGTGGCTTTCGCCACATGCACGCGTTCTCGGCTCCGTCCGCATTGCGCAACGCGTACCTCGATTCCGCTCCGCTTCATCTCGGTCGTGGCTTTCGCCACATGGAAAAGAAGAAGGAGAGCCAGGGGGAAATGCAAGCACTTCCCCCTGGCTCTCCTTCTTCTTTTCCGCGTTGCTCAATGCTTTACGTAAAAAACCGCCGTCCCCGCAGCTTCTATGTCTGCAAAAACAGCGATTTTCAAGTGCGCCATCAGGGGCTCGAACCCTGGACACCCTGATTAAGAGTCAGGTGCTCTACCAACTGAGCTAATGGCGCGTTTCTTATGTGCTTTATTAACAGCGCAAGTAGTATTATAAACGACACTTTACGAAAATGCAAGCATTTTTTTACAATTTCCACCTGTTTTTTATCACTTTTTTATCTGCAACCGCATTTTCTCCTTAAATCTACCGGAAAACGGACCGAATTGCAGGGGCAAAATGGCTTCTGCAGCACTTTCCGGGTGCTGATCTGCATGATTATTTCCGGCATCTGCCTTCCCGGTTATTTTTATCACACCCATGACAGATGCCTGAATTCAGTAACTTACACACATCGAGCATAGAGCTGCGGATACAGAGCACCTGTCTGTTGAGCCACGGCCTACAGTAAAACATCTCTCTGACACATGATTTCCAGCACTTTCTCTTCATCTATATATGCCTGCCTCCTGAGCGTTCATAACTCATTATATGCCGGAAGTATCAGATTGTGCCGGGCTGCTCTGCCGCCTGCTTCCTCACGGCGATCAGTTTATTGATCGGATTTCCTTTTTGCGAAAATTTCTCCTCGTATTCTGTCATGATATTTCCCTGGTTCATCTCCTCATTATGATGCAGGTCATAAGTAAAGCACTGAAGTGTCCATCCCGCTTCTTTCATCTGCTCCAGTGAGAAATTAAAAAGTTCCGTATTATCGGTCTTAAATTCCAGTCTGCCGAACGGCATAAGCACTTTCTCGTATCTTTCCAGAAATTCTACAGATGTCAGCCGTCTTTTCGCGTGTCTTGCCTTGGGCCACGGATCAGAAAAGTTCAGATAAATGCGTTCCACTTCATCATGTCCGAACACCTCTTCGATCCGTCTCGCATCAATGCAGATGAAACGGACATTCTGCAGGTCTTTGAACTCATCCGTATCATACATCTCAACTGCCCGCAGCAGTACGCTGGAATACCGCTCGATCCCGACAAAGTTGATATCCGGATTTTCTTTCGCCATGTTCAGAATAAAACGGCCTTTTCCCGTTCCGACTTCGATCCTCACGGGATGTTTATTTCCAAATACCTGTCTCCAGCATCCTTTCTGGTCTTCCGGTCTTTTTATCACTATTTTATGGGCCTGAAGCGTTCCTTCCGCCCTCGGTATATTTCTCAGTCTCATGTATTTTCCTCCCCTGGATCTGCCAGACTATTACCGGCACTTTCTGTGCCGTTACCATAATAACACGCCGGCGGACAGAGGTCAAAATGTAGTTGGGATTTAGCGGAAAATGTCGGTATTTTCCACACATTTCCACGCCGCTTTGCTAACAATTCTTAACTTGCATTTTTCACCAAATGGTGTATGATAAAGTATATTATGATTTTCTTACAAACAGGAGGCTTTATATGGACTCTATTGTAAACAAATTGACGGAAATCGAGGATGCAGCTACAGCAATCGTCAGGCATGCAGAAGACCAGAAAGAGGTTCTGAACCGTGAATATGACGAAAAGAAGAAAGCATTTGACAAAGAGCTGGATGCAAAGACCACAGCCCGTCTCAATGCGATCCGTGCAGATCTTGAGAAGAAGACTTCACAGATCCTGGAGAGCCAGAGCGATTCAAGCACTGAGCTGATCCGTTCTCTCCATAAAGAATATGATGAGAAGCACACGGAATACGCCCGCGAGATCTTAAGACGGATCACCGAGGTGTAGCCTATGGGGAACTTACTTGAATACAGCGGCATCGTGACGAAGGTACGGGCTATGGAAGCCAGGCTTCTGAAGCCGGAACAGTTTGTGGAGATCGCCAATCTGGGAAATGTTCCCGAGATCGCGGACTATCTGAAGAAGAACACGGCTTATGCCTGGGCTCTCGATACGCTGACCGAAGACCAGATCCACCGCGGAAATATCGAGAAAGTGCTGACTCAGTCGCTCTATCACGATTATACGAAGCTGTACCGTTTCTGCGGACAGAAGCAGCGGCAGTTTATGAAGCTGATCCTCAAAAGCTACGAGATCGACCTCATCAATTATTGTCTGCGCATCGTGATCAACCACTATAAGCAGCCTTTCGACCTGAACTATAAACGGGCATTCTTCGACCGCTATTCGCAGATCTCTATTGAGAAGCTCATCACGTCGCGCACGACGGACGAGCTGGTCGAGAATCTGAAAGACACTGAGTATTATGCTCCCCTGCGGAAACTGAAAGACGCGCAGGACGTCACGCTGTATGACTATAACCTGACGCTGGATCTGTATTATTTTACTTCTACATGGAAAGAACAGAAGAAAGTATTAAAGAAAGCGGATCTCGAGCTCTTCATGCGGGACCGTGGTTCCAAGATCGACCTGCTGAACCTGCAGTGGATCTACCGGGCAAAGAAATATTATAATATGAAGCCCGCAGATATTTATCTTCTCCTGATCCCGATCCACTACAAGCTGTCCACCGACCAGGTCAAAGAGATGGTTGACGCTCCGGGACTGGAAGAGTTTGAAAATGCTGTTGCGCGTACGTATTACGCGCGCCACTATAATTTCCGTCAGAATCTTACCATCGAGCAGATGTATGCGGACTGCCTGCATCATCTGTATACAATAGACCGCCGGCGCAATCCTTATTCGATCGCCGCGATCAACACTTACCTCTTCCTGAAAGAAGAGGAAATCAATAAGCTGACGACCGTCATGGAGTGTGTGCGCTACGGCCTGACTCCCGGCGAGACGCTGGCATACGTTGGAGGTAAAACCCAATGATCGTTAAAATGAAATTCATCAACATATCCGGTCCGAGGAATGACATCGACCGCGTAACAGACCTGTATCTCTCCCGCTATGAGATCCAGCTTGAATCCGCCCTGTCGGAACTGAAGACCGTGGACAACTTAAGACCTTTCGTAGAGATCAACCCGTACCGCGACGCGCTCGCTAAGGCGAACCAGTTCGTAGGCTATCTGCCCAATGCGGACGATGTGGAGCCTGCATCGGATCTGGGGCTCGACGATATGTTTGAACTCGTGCGCAAGGCAAATGAAGACTACCAGACGCTTCAGGAGAAGAAAGAGAAATTAAAGAAAAAGATCGACGAGCTTCGCGCAAAACAGCAGGTCATCGCTCCTTTCCGTCCTGTGGACTGTGATCTCCACAAGGTGCTGAACTACCGGTATATCACCTATCGGTTTGGACGCATCGCCGTGGAATTCTACCACAAGATGCAGAAATATCTCATGGAAGATCTCAAGGCGATCTTCGTTGAGGGCGAGCGGGACGAAAGTTTTGTATACGGGGCTTATTTTGTTTCCCCGGCGGAGGCGCAGAAAGTCGATGCCGTCTTCCGTTCTCTCCACTTCGAGCGGATCGAGATCAAAGACGAATTCGAGGGCACTCCGGCATATGCTTACCAGTCTCTCGAAGCAGAGATCGCCCGGGTAAACCTGGAGATCGAAGATCTGGATAAGCAGGCGGGCGAAATGCTCTCCGACCGTGCTCCCCAGCTCATCGCGGCAAGGAACCGCCTCGAGGAATTGTCCAACAACTTCGACGTCCGCAAGCTCGCGGCCCGGATGGAGGACAACAAGGAAGATTACTACATCCTCTGCGGATGGATGGCTGAGGACGATGTGGAGAAATTCTTGAAGGAAGTAGAGGACGACGACAAAGTATTCGTTGTAGTCGAGGACGACCATGACGCCTACTTCGGAGAGCCGCCTACCAAACTGGAAAACCCGAAGCTCTTTAAGCCTTTTGAAATGTTTGTCCAGATGTACGGACTTCCGGCGCACAATGAAATGGATCCGACCGTATTCGTCGGCATTACTTATTCTTTCATCTTCGGAGTCATGTTCGGAGATGTGGGCCAGGGGCTCCTGCTCCTGATCGGCGGCGCGCTGATCTATCACTTTAAGAAAGCGCCCCTTGCAGGGATCATCGCATCGGCGGGAGTATTTTCCACCATCTTCGGATTCCTCTTCGGCAGCATCTTCGGTTTTGAAGATGTGCTGCCCGCGCTGTGGATGCGGCCCATCGACCACATGACCACCCTTCCCTTCCTCGGGAAGCTGAACACGGTATTCATCGTGGCGGTGGCGTTCGGTATGTTCCTGATCATTGTGGCAATGATCCTTCATATCATCAATGCCGCCAGGAGCAAAGATATCGAAGCCACATGGTTTGAACCGAACGGCGTGGCCGGACTGGTCTTCTATGTGGCAGTGGTTATAACGATCGTTCTCTTTATGACAGGCAATCCGCTTCCGGGCGGGGTCGTGATGGCAGTTATGTTCGGCGTACCGCTGATCGTAATGCTCTTCCGCGAGCCGATCACAAGAGCCATCCAGAAACGGGCGGATAAGATGGAGACCGGCAAGGCAATGTTCATCGTGCAGGGATTTTTCGAGATGTTCGAGACGCTTCTAAGCTACTTCTCCAACACGATCTCCTTCATCCGTATCGGCGCATTCGCAGTCAGCCATGCGGCGATCATGGAAGTCGTCCTGCAGCTTGCAGGCGCGGAGAGCGGACACCCGAACTGGATCGGCGTGATCTTCGGCAATCTGTTCGTCTGCGGATTTGAGGGACTGATCGTCGGCATCCAGGTACTCCGTCTCGAATATTACGAGATGTTCAGCCGCTTCTACAAAGGCAGCGGACACGCATTTGACCCATATACGAAAAAGAATGCAAAGAAAGCGAATAAATAAATCTAAAGAAATCAGGAGGATCTAACCATGACTTTAGCAACCAAAATCATCTTTATCATCGCTTTGATCGTAAGCATCATCGTACCTTTCGGCTACTATCTGCTGGGAGAGAAATCAAAGAAACGCTATAAACGCGCCATCGGGACCAACGCATTTTTCTTCTTCGGCGCATTTGCCATCGCCACGGTCATGCTGCTGGGCGGGCCGGACGTACACGCGGCTGAAGCGGCGGCTTCCGGTTCCGGACTCGCAGAGGGGCTCGGCTATCTTGCGGCAGCGCTCGTAACCGGACTTTCCTGTATCGGCGGCGGTATCGCAGTTGCAAGCGCGGCAAGCGCGGCTCTCGGAGCGATCAGCGAGGATTCCAGCGTACTCGGTAAATCCCTGATCTTCGTAGGTCTGGCAGAAGGCGTCTGCCTCTACGGACTGATCATCTCCTTCATGATCTTAGGAAACCTATAACTGGAGGCAATCATGAAAATGTTTCTGATAAGCGACAATGTCGACACCTACACCGGCATGCGTCTCGCGGGTGTAGACGGCGTTGTCGTCCATGAACGGGATGAACTGAGGAAAGCCCTTGAGGACGTGCTCACCGACAAAAACGTGGGCATCGTGCTCCTGACCGAGAAATTCGGAAGGGAATTCCCGGATATCATCGACACATTCCGGCTGGAGCGGAAGATGCCGCTCTTAGTCGAGATCCCCGACCGGCACGGCACGGGACGCAAGAAAGATTTTATCACTTCGTACATTACCGAAGCCATCGGATTAAAACTATAAAGGAGGGATCCCTCTTGACTCTTGAAGAAAAAATCGCACAGATGCAGTCTGCCTCCATGGAGCAGGCGCGCGCTGAGGGAAATGCGATCATTGATTCCCACCGTGAGGCGCTGGAAAAAGTCTTTGAAGACCATAAGGCGGAAGCTCTGCGCCAGGCAGAGACCCGGATCAAGGCAGAGACGACCAATGCCAGATTATCTTTAAATCAGGCTGCGGCAAAGTCCCAGCTGGAGATCAAGCGCCGTCAGGGAAAAGTCCAGCAGGAACTTAAAGACAAGATATTTGAAGAGGCGGAAAGCCTGGTAAATGACTATATGAAAACGGAAGCCTACAATGACTTTCTCATCCGCTGTATCCGCCATGCAGCCCGTTTTGCCGGCGAGGATCCGGTTGTTATCTATATCAATCCATCGGATGAGAAAAAGCGTTCCGATCTTGAGGATGCCACAAGAGTCCATCTCACGGTCAGCGCAGAGGACTTTATCGGCGGCGTGCGCGCAGTCATCCGCTCCCGCAACATCCTCATAGACAATTCATTCAAGACTCAGCTGCGCAACGAATACGACAAATTTATGTTCTCGGGAGGTGACGGCATTGCTTAATACAGGAACGATCTACGGCATCAACGGCCCCGTCATCTACCTGAAAGGGAACACCGGTTTCCGTATGTCCGAGATGGTCTATGTCGGAGAGCAGAAACTGGTAGGCGAGGTCATCGCACTTGACAAAGATATGACTACCGTACAGGTATACGAGGAGACGACGGGGCTTCGTCCGGGCGAGGAAGTCGTGGCAAGCGGCAGCGCGGTCTCGGTTACTCTTGCCCCCGGTATCCTGAACAATATATTTGACGGGATCGAGCGTCCCCTGGAACGGATCGCGGAATCCTCCGGCGGCGCTTTCATCACACGCGGCGTCAGTGTAGACTCGCTGGACCGCCAGAAGAAATGGCAGACACATATCACGGTTGAAAAAGGACAGTATCTCCACGGCGGCGACATTATCGCGGAAGTCCCCGAGACCCACGCCATCGTGCACAAATGCATGGTGCCGCCCGATGTGGAAGGAACGGTGACCGACACGGTTCCGGACGGCGAGTACACCATTGACGAGACGCTCCTCACACTGGAGCTTCCGGACGGCAGCAAGAAGGATCTGACCATGACACAGCACTGGCCGATCCGGGTGCCGCGTCCGACGCACCACCGTTTTCCGGCGTCCGTACCGCTGATCACAGGACAGCGTATCATCGACACCATGTTCCCCATCGCCAAGGGCGGCACAGCCGCTATCCCCGGCGGTTTCGGAACAGGGAAGACCATGACGCAGCACCAGATCGCAAAATGGGCTGACGCAGACATCATCATCTATATCGGCTGCGGCGAGCGCGGCAACGAGATGACGCAGGTGCTTGACGAGTTCGGCGAACTGACCGACCCGCGGACAGGGAATCCGCTGATGGACCGCACCACCCTGATCGCCAATACTTCCAACATGCCGGTGGCTGCCCGCGAGGCGAGCATCTATACCGGACTTACCCTTGCGGAATACTACCGCGATATGGGCTATGACGTAGCGATCATGGCGGACTCCACGTCAAGATGGGCGGAGGCGCTGCGCGAGCTCTCCGGACGTCTCGAGGAGATGCCTGCCGAGGAAGGTTTCCCTGCGTATCTTGCATCCCGCCTGTCTGCATTTTACGAGCGTGCAGGCATGATGCACAACCTAAACGGCACCGACGGTTCCGTCACCATCATCGGAGCCGTATCCCCGCAGGGCGGCGACTTCTCCGAGCCTGTCACACAGAATACGAAGCGTTTTGTGCGCTGTTTCTGGGGCCTGGACAAGAGCCTTGCATATTCCAGACATTTTCCGGCGATCCACTGGCTGACCAGTTACAGTGAATACCTGACCGACTTAAGCCACTGGTATCAGGATAATGTATCGCCGAAATTTGTAGACTACCGCAACCGTCTGATGGCGCTGTTAAACCAGGAAAGCAGCCTGTTGGAGATCGTAAAACTGATCGGAAGCGACGTGCTCCCTGACGACCAGAAGCTGGTGCTTGAGATCGCCCGCGTGATCCGTCTCGGTTTCCTGCAGCAGAATGCATTCCACAAAGACGACACCTGTGTCTCTCTGGAGAAGCAGTTCCTCATGATGGACACGATTTTATACCTTTACAAGCAGGCGCGCGCCCTTGTCACAATGGGACACCCGATGTCTGTACTGAAATCCGAAAATATTTTCGACCGTATCATTGCCATCAAATACGACATTCCCAATGACCGGCTGGAAATGTTCGCGCAGTACCACCGCGATATCGACTCGTTCTATCAGCGGGTGCTTGAGAAAAATGCATAAGGAGGACCGATCATCATGTCAATTGAATATTTAGGCTTAAGCAGCATCAACGGACCTCTGATCGCCCTTGAAGGCGTGCAGGATGCATTCTTTGATGAGATCGTGGAGTTCGTCGTAGACGGCACGGAGCACAAGATTGGACGTATCGTAGAGATCTACGAGGACAAAGCCGTCATTCAGGTGTTCGAGGGCTCAGAAAATATGTCCCTGAAGAATACACACACGAAGCTCACCGGACATCCCATGGAGATCGCGCTTTCCCCGGATATGCTGGGGCGCACCTTCAACGGGATCGGCCAGCCCATCGATGATCTGGGTCCCATCGTCTCCACATTAAAAAGAGACGTAAACGGACTGCCGCTGAACCCTGTGCGCAGAGAATATCCGAGAAACTATATCCACACAGGCATCTCCGCGATCGACGGGCTTACCACACTGATCCGCGGGCAGAAGCTCCCGATCTTCTCCGGGAACGGGCTTCCCCACGACCAGCTCGCCGCCCAGATCGTAAAGCAGGCTTCGCTCGGCGAAAACTCTGACGAACAGTTTGCGATCGTATTTGCCGCAATGGGCGTAAAACATGACGTGGCGGACTTCTTCCGGAATACATTCGAGGAGAGCGGAGTTGCGGACCATGTGGCAATGTTCCTGAACCTTGCAAACGATCCTGTCGTAGAGCGTCTGATCACGCCGAAAGTAGCTCTTACAGTAGCGGAATATCTTGCTTTTGAACAGAACATGCATATCCTTGTCATCCTGACGGATATGACTTCATTCGCCGAGGCGATGCGCGAGGTATCCTCCTCAAAGGGCGAGATCCCCAGCCGTAAAGGTTATCCGGGATATCTGTACAGTGAACTGGCTACGATCTACGAGCGCGCGGGTATCGTTGCGGGCGTGAACGGTTCAGTGACACAGCTTCCGATCCTGACCATGCCGAACGATGATATCACACACCCGATTCCCGACTTGACCGGATATATTACCGAAGGACAGATCGTGCTCGACCGCCCGCTTCACGGACAGTCCATCTATCCGCCGATCAACATCCTTCCGTCGCTCTCCCGACTGATGAAAGACGGCATCGGCGCAGGCTATACAAGGGAAGATCATCAGGATCTGGCAAACCAGCTCTTCTCCGCCTATGCGAAGGTGGGCGATGCCCGAAACCTCGCATCCGTGATCGGCGAGGATGAACTCTCCCCGATCGACAAGAAATATCTGGAATTCGGGAAAGAATTCGAGGAAAAATATATCGGACAGGGCGTGGAAGAAAACCGGAGCATGGAAGAGACTCTGGATCTTGGCTGGAAACTGCTCGGAAGACTGCCGAGAGAAGAACTCGACAGAGTGGATACAAAGATACTGGATAAGTACTATAAGCCGATGGATGAGGAATAAGATGAAGATACAGGTTATGCGGGCTGTCGAGACCTGGCAGCATGCAGGTGCATATTATGTGCGGATCCAGGCAATGGCAAGGCAGTATCATATCACTTTGCGCGAAGAATTTGACGAACATGACACCCCTGACGCCAAATACATCGTCCTGTTGGATGACGACTTTCCCGTCGCGACCTGCCGGCTGTATGAATACGGCGATAAAGCCATGATGCTCGGACGCATCGTCGTACTCCCTGAATACCGAGGCAAGGGGCTCGGATGTCAGGCAGTATTGGAAGCTGAAAAGTGGACCCGCGAACTGGGCTGTACACAAACGGTACTTGAGAGTCGTGATGTAGCTGTCGGTTTCTACGAGAAGCTGGGATATATCGCATATCCTGACAGAATAATACACGGCGGGACTTTCACCTGCATTTACATGGAAAAATCACTATGCTGAATTAAGACAGGAGGGATTTCATGGATCCTCGTACATTTCCCACAAAGGGAAATTTAATGCTTGCGAAGAATTCGCTGGCGCTTGCAAAACAGGGCTATGACCTGATGGATAAAAAACGGAATATCCTGATCCGTGAGCTGATGGATCTGATCGATGAAGCGCGCACGATCCAGGAAGAGATCGACACTACTTTCACCTATGCCTACCAGTGTCTCCAGAGTGCAAATATCGAGAACGGTATCAGCAACGTAGAGCTTCTCGCCTACACCGTGCCGATCGAGAATTCCATTACGATCCAGACGCGCAGTATCATGGGGACGGAGATCCCCCATGTGAAATATGTACCGGATGCCGGCAAGCCGACCTATTCATTCAGCACAACGCATGAATCCATCGACAAGGCAAGAGAAGCATTCCGGAAAGTAAAAGATCTGACGATCAAGCTGTCCATGGTGGAAAACGCAGCCTACCGCCTTGCAAGCAATATTAAGAAAACGCAGAAACGCGCAAATGCGCTTCAGAATATCACAATTCCGATGTACTCTTCTCTCGTGTACACGATCACCAATGCATTGGAAGAAAAAGAGCGCGAGGAATTTACGAGACTGAAAGTCATCAAACGTATGAAAGAGAAAAAGGCAGCCCGCCAGTAAGGGCTGCCTTTCCCTATGGACCCGCCCGTGTCAACAGTCCCGCATCAATCGGATGCGGTCAGTTCTCTCACGAACGCATCGGCAGGATGCCTGCGTATCATCTCCGGCGTATCAAGCTGGGCGATCCTTCCCTGTTCCATCACAAGCACGCGGTCTCCCAGTTTCATAGCCTCCCTGATATCATGTGTGATAAACACGACTGTCATATGCAGCTTTTCCTGCAGCGCCAGCATTTCATCCTGCATGGCCCGTTTTGTGATCTCATCCAGTGCACCGAAAGGCTCATCCATGAGAAGCAGCTTCGCCTCTGCCGCAAGCGCCCGTGCAATCCCTACCCTCTGCTGCTGCCCTCCGGACAGCTCAGACGGATATCTGTCTGCCATAGACTCGTCAAGTCCCACCAGCTTCAACAGTCTGATCGCCTTTCTGCGGTTCTCTTCTTTGTTTTTGCGGCCGCTGATCACCGGGACATAAGAAATGTTTTTCTCTACCGTCATATGGGGAAACAGCCCTTTATTCTGGATCACATATCCGGTTCTGCGGCGCAGCGCGATCAGATCCGCATCCTTAATATTCAGACCTTCCACATACACATCTCCGCTGTCCGGTTTCTGCAGTCCGTTGATCAGGCGCAGCATCGTTGTCTTGCCGCAGCCCGACCTGCCGATCACAGTAAGGAACTCTCCCTCATTTACGGAAAGGCTCAGATCATCGAGCACCTTCTGTGTGCCGAAACTCTTTGACACATGTTCCAGACGAATCATTTCCATAATCTGTCTCCTATCCTTCAATGATGCCTTCTGACACAAGATAATCTCTTGCGACGTCAGCCTCGTCTTTGCCTTCCTCTTCCACCTGATAATTCAGCTCCGCCATCTTCTGGTCTGTCAGGATCTCGTCCATAAGCTCCAGTGTCTCTTCAAGCTTGGGAAATCTTTCCAGTGCATCCTCGCGGACTACTGTTGAGCAGAAATAGTTTACCTGATAATTCTTATCGTCTTTCAGGGCTTTCACATCGTCCTGACTGATCTGCGCATCTGTTGTGTAGCCGTTCGTGACGTCAATATCTCCGTTCCTGAGCGCCTCATACTTCAGACCGATGTCGATATCCATAATATCCTTAAACTCAAATCCATAAGCCTCGGACACTCCCGGGAGTCCGTCCGCACGCTCGATATAATCGGGATTGCCGCCGAATACGAGCTTGTCAGATACTTTTGCCAGATCGGAGCAGGTCTCCAATCCATACTCTTCCGCCGTATCAGAACGTACGACAACAGCATAGGTATTGTTCTGCCCGTACAGCCCCACCCAGGTCATGTCATAGTTTTCTTCGTATTCCTCTTTCAGCTTCTCAAACATTTCGTCATCGGATACTTCTCCGGCCTCGTGCCCCAGGACAAGGATCCATCCGCTTGATGTGTATTCCGGATAAAGATCGAACTCACCTTTTTCCATGGCCGGCTGGATATTGCTTGTTCCACCGCCGATCCCCTTGGTCAGTTCCACTTCATAGCCCGCTTTCTCCTCAATGAGGAGCTTCAGCATTTCTCCGAGTATAAACTGCTCCGTCATAGGTTTTGTGGCGATCTTTACCGGCTCGTCCGGCACACTCTCACCGTTTTCTGATTTTCCCGAACCGCTGTTCCCCGCACAGCCTGCAAGCCCCGTAATGAGCACTGCCGACATCAGCACAGCCGTTATGCGTTTTAATTTCATACCAAGTGCATTCCTTTCTTTATCTTCTTTTCAACAATCCCGAGCAGGCCGTCACTTACGATCGCGATAAGCGCGATCAGAAAGCTTCCGGAAAATGTCATTGCAGTATCGTAGATCGTGATCCCTCTGTAGATCGCGACGCCAAGCCCGCCGGCTCCGATAAACGATGCGATTGCCGCAACCGAAATCGTCATGACTACCATATTGCGGACTCCCGCCACGATAACTCCCATTGCAAGAGGGAGTTTGATCTTCAGCATGATCTGGGTCCTTGTACTTCCCATCGCCTCCGCGGCCGAGACAATATCGCTGCTGACTCCGGTTATTCCGGCATAAGTGTTCCTCACCATCGGCATGATCCCGTACAGTGTAAGCGCGACGACCGCTGTCGGATTACCGATTCCCAGCAGAGGAATGAGCATCCCCAGCAGAGAAATTGACGGAATTGTATAACAGATGTTCGCCACGGTAAGTACCGGACCAGATGCTTTCGGACACTCGGCTATCCAGATCCCGAGCAGCAGTCCGAGCACTCCCGCCAGAAGGACCGCTGTAAGGGAAAGGCTGATATGCGCGCCGGTAAGTTCCAGAAACCAGTCTTTTCTTTCAATATAAAGCTGTAGCACATTCTGAAAGAACTCCACATCCTCTCTCCTCTCAGATATATTTCACCGCAAAATATACGGATACAATGCACATTATAATTCAAAGTACCTGATTTTTCCATATGTAAAATATTTCTGTCCCTTTTTACATTTATTTTACATGTATTTCACACTGTCCGGATAGAACCCTTCTCATTTTTAAGCGAAAATAAAAAAAGATAGCAGCGTCAATGTAAAATGGCGCTTATAGTATCTATATTTACAGAAGGAGATCCTGTTTATGAAAAAAAGATTTTCTGCCTTTCTGCTGACTCTCTGTACTGTATTCCTTACTGCCGGCTGTTCTCATCTGCCAGGGACAGCTTTTACCGGAGACGGAGGAGAGTCCACGGGCAATAATGATCCTGCCTTTACTGCCGGCAGCGGCGATACAACGATCCGCATCCTGTCCGGTTCTGAGAATCAGGAACTGGAAGACATTGTCTCTGACTGCGCAGACAAGGCCGGTGTGCGCATTGAAATGGATTATCAGGGTTCTGTTGATATCATGCGTGAACTGCAGAGCGGAGCTGCGGACTACGACGCTGTATGGCCCGCAAGCAGTATGTGGCTCTCTCTGGGCGACTCGCAGCATCTGGTAAAGCACAGCCAGTCTGTCTCTTTGACTCCCGTAGTGTTCGGCATACGGCAGAGCCTTGCCGAGGAGCTGGGATTTACAGACGGGGATGTGTCTGTAAAGGATATCCTCACAGCGATCAGCAGCGGCAAGATGACATTCTGCATGACAAGCGCCACGCAGTCCAACTCCGGAGCAAGCGCTTATATTGGTTTTCTCTATGCACTGCTGGGCAAACAGGAGGGACTGACATCGGAGGATCTGCAGAACGATGAACTCAAGAGCCAGATCCGGGAACTCTTAAGCGGAGTGGACAGAAGTTCCGGCAGCTCCGACTGGCTGAAAGAGATGTTCCTGAACGGGGACTATGATGCCATGGTCAACTACGAATGTCTGGTCATCGATGCAAACGAGCAGCTTACAAAAGAAGGGAAAGAACCTCTCTACACCGTATATCCATATGACGGTCTTTCCATTGCCGATTCACCTCTGGGGTATGTAGACCATGACAATGACCAGAAAGAAGAAGCTTTCCTTGCCTTTCAGGAAGAGATCATGTCTGCCGACAGCCAGTCCGCCATTGAAGCGACCGGAAGACGGATCACCGCAAACGGAGTCTCAGCAGAAAATAAGGACGTCTTTAATGCTGACTGGGGGATTGACACTGAGCGCATCCTGTCCCCGATCCAGATGCCTGAAGCCGATGTACTCATGGAGGCGCTGAACATCTATCAGACAGAGTTCAAAAAGCCCTCGCTCAACATCTACTGTCTGGACTTTTCCGGAAGTATGGCAGGAGAGGGGGAAGACCAGCTCAAAGAGGCTATGTCCCAGATCCTGATCCAGAAAAACGCTGAGAAAAATCTGCTCCAGGCAAGTGAGGGCGAAATTAATATTGCTGTGCTATTTGACGATGACATCGTCAATATATTTCAGGCATCGGATGACAGCGATGCTGCACTGGAAGAACTTTACAACGAAATCGCTTCTGCACAGCCCGGAGGCGGAACGGATATTTATACAGCTGCGGCGGAGGCATACAGCCTGGCTTCCGGCTATGACTTAAGCCAGTATACTCCGGCTGTCATCCTCATGACCGACGGGCAATCCGTTTACAATGAAGCCGTATTTGAAGACGCGCTCGATGAATATGGCAATAATATTCCTGTATTCTCCATTACATTTGGAGATGCAGACCCCTCGCAGCTTGAAGACCTGGCAGCACTGACGGACGCCCGTGTATTTGACGGCACAAAAGATCTTACCGGGGCATTCCGGAGTGTAAAAGGATACAACTAAGGGCCCGTTCATGGCGGACGATCCCAAGAGAAAGGATCTTATAGGAAATGAAACCGCATAACCGGAAAGAAACATTAAGCATCGTCTTATCTGTAATACTGGCGCTGGCGCTGTTTCTCGTTCTCCTCCTGATATTCAGGTGGGATCTGATCCTGTGCATAGCGCTTGCAGCCGCAGCATATATTGCGCTGAGCCTTATCTTTAAGCCGGTCAAACGTATCGGAAAGATCGAGGTAGACACCTTAAGCAACGGCGAATTTCTGAATGAACGCCTTGCAGAAGCCGGTTCTGATTATAACCGGATGCAGCGTGCGGTCCGGCAGATCCACGAACAGCCTCTTCTTCGGGAATGCCAGGATCTCATCGGCCGCGCGGGCAGTATTTTAAAATATCTTACTGATAACCCGGAGAAGATCCCCGCTGCCCGCCGCTACATCGACTATTATCAGGAAACGGCTGCAAATGTACTGGAACACTATGCAGAACTGAAAAATACAGGATTGTCCACAGTTGAAACAAAAAAGGTATTAAACAGCACCCGCGAAAGTATTTTGACTCTTAAGGCTGCATTTGACCTTCAGTTCGAGAAGCTGATGCAGAATGAACTGATGGATATGGAAGCCGATCTGAACCTGCTTAAGCAGACGTTAAGATCAGAAGGCTATAAAGAACCTGAAAAGAAAGGACAGGAGATTTCCAAATGAAGAAAAGAATGATCGGACTCGCACTTCTTGTTGTAGTCATGCTCGTGATCGGCGGTATTTATATAGCACTCAGCCGGGCTCCAAAGATCATCACCGCAGACGGGTATGTAGGCGGAGAAAAGATCGAACTGCTGGAAGACGAAGAAGTACAGTCAATCCTGGAAGAAGATTACGGGGTAAAAGCCGACTACTCCCGCGCCGGCTCCCTTGACATGATGACGGCGGATATGGACGGGATGGATTACCTCTTCCCATCGAGCAGTATCGCCGAAGAATATTACGAAGATCTCCACGGTTCACCTGAGCAGAGTGAAATTGTACTCAACACCCCTATCGTGCTCTATACACATAAAGCCGTACTGGACGCATTTGACAGTCAGGGACTGATCACTTCATCCGGCAGCTCGTATTATATCGATATGGCAAAGCTGATAGAACTGATCCAAAACGACTCTTCATGGGCAGATATCGGGCTTCCCGAACTGTATGGCAATATTTCCGTAGACACCACTGACCCTGCAAGGTCCAATTCCGGAAATATGTTTGCCGCACTTCTTGCAAATGTATTAAACGGAGGGAAGACATTGACGCAGGAAAATCTCCAGACGATCCTGCCGCAGCTTCAGGATATTTTCGGGAAGCTGGGATATATGGAAACATCATCCTCAGATTTGTTCAGTCAGTTCCTCAGGATGGGGATCGGGGCAAAGCCTGTCATTGCCGGATACGAAAGCCAGCTCATCGAATATGCCGCCCTGTACCCGGATCAGTACGAAACGATGAAAGACGATATCGTCATGCTCTATCCCACACCGACCGTCTGGTCTACTCACGTGTTTATCGCTCTGGATGCAAACGGCCAGGTTCTCCTGAACGGACTTCTGGATGAAGATATCCAACGGCTTGCATGGGAGAAGCATGGATTCCGCACGGGCAATTACACGACTGTATCCGAAAGCGGCAGCCTGAACGCTCAGGGCGTGGCAGATACGATCACTCAGGTAACTCAGGTCCCGTCGTACGATGTTATGAAAGTGATCATTGAACAACTGCAATAAAAAGACACTGTAAAAGATACTGAAAAGAAATAGAAAAGGAGGCCCTCATATGCCTGAGATCACACTCGCAGACCTTGTAAGGTCCAGTTCTGTTCAGACTGCACCCGAAGCTCCGACGGCTGCTGCGAAAGAGTTAAATGAACAGCTTGCCATTCTGACTCCCGAAGAGCGCAGACAGGCAGATGAACTTAAAGAACAGATTGACGTCCGGGATTCTCAGATGCTCATGCAGTATGGTTCCGGCGCCAGACAGAACATCGCTGATTTCTCCGAAAATATCCTGAACAATATCCGTGCCCGAGATACCGGATATATCGGGGAACTGATGACAGACCTTGTCACAAATGTACAGGATCTCAATTTTGACTCACTTGGCAAAGGCTCAGGCATCCTCGGCATCTTCCGGAAAGCAGAAGCAAAAATAAAAAAATATCTCGCCCAGTATGAAAAGCTCGAGGTACAGGTAGACCGTATCGAAGGGAAACTGGAGGAAGCACGTATGGAAATGCTCAAGGACATCGGTATGTTCGACTCGCTCTACCAGAAGAATCTTGACTATTTCAAACAGCTTCAGATCTACATCACGGCAGGCGATGAAAAGATAAAAGAACTCCGGGAGCAGACGATCCCGTCTCTGCGCGCCGAAGTGCAGAAAAGCGGGGATCCCATGCACGCCCAGCTCGTCCGGGATTTCGAAGATACTGTAAATCAGTTTGAGAAAAAGGTACACGACCTGAAGACAAGCAAAACAATCGCCCTCCAGACTGCTCCTCAGATCAGGCTCATCCAGAACAACGACAAACTGCTCGCCGATAAGATCCAGACTGCCATCCAGGAAACCATTCCCCTGTGGAAGAGCCAGATGGTAATGGCTCTCGGACTCTACAGACAACAGGAAGCGCTGAAGCTGCAGCGCGACGTCACAGATACGACCAATGCACTGCTGCTGAAAAACTCCGAGATCCTCAAGCAGAATACTCTCGATGTGGCGAAAGAATCTGAACGCGGCATTGTAGATATCGAAACACTCAAAAAAGCAAACGAGGATCTGATCGCAACTATGAATGAAGCCGTCCGCATCCAGAAAGAAGGCCATGACAAACGCATGGCTGCTGAACAGGAACTTGTTAAGATCGAAAATGAGATCAGACAGGCGCTGCTCACATAGAGCAGCGCTGCATCCTGTCAGTCAGATACTTCCTTCGGCTCTTCCTCAGCCAGAGCTGCTATTTCATCTAAGCCAAGATCAAGCAATTCCGCAATCTCCTCTCTGGACTTTCCTTTCCTTATCATGTTTTCAACAACGTGTTTAAACGCAGCATGTTCCCCCTGTTGTATGCCTTGCTGCATCCCGCGCTCCATACCTTTCTGTTCTCCCAGCCGCAGAGCACTGCTCATCTGTGAGTTATAGTCTCTGATAGCGCGTTCACGCGCTTCATACTCCAGTTTAGCCCGCTCATCTGCACTCAATTTTTCCAGTTCCTTATACGCCTCTTCAATGAATGAATCCGTTTTTGCCATAGCCGCAAACTCCTTCCTCGACTTCTAAAAAGTTATCCACTGATTGTTTAAAAATCAGAGACTCTCTTTTTTAGTTCTCTTGGTTATCCTCAATATCTTCTCCCAGATAAAACACTTTGAAGAAAAGCTCCAGTGACTCAAAAAGCTCTCTCTTGGTCTGTTGGAGTTCTTTGATCTTCAGCACGCTTCCGATCTCGTCAAAGAAGAAGTCGTCCTCTTTATGATCGACTTTCAATTCCAGATTGCCTTTCTCATCAAATACAAGCATCAGGATGCCGCCTACATCTTCCGTATACAGCACGCACATCACCTGAAGTTCCTGCCTGATATTCTCCGGCAGAGAGTCAAACTCCGGATTCAGATAAAATTTCTGTTCATATGCGCTCGCCGCGCACAATACGATTTCTTCGTTCATAATACACTCCTCCCTGTACTGCTCTTCGCATACCTGCTCCCCGCATGACCGCATGACCTGCTTTCCGCCTGCAGACAGCTCGATTACGCCGTTCTGCGGCTTCATCTCGCTGTATAGCGTCCGCCATATATCATGGACGACATGCTCAGCATTGCAGATACATCTGCATGCCGCGCCGGTTATCCATGCTGCATGCTCAGACTTGTCACACGTACCCGTACACGCCACGCACGGATACTTCTCCTGCGTTTATTTTTTCTATAGTCCCGTCTTCTCTGCGCACGATCAGTTCTCCTGTCTGGTCAATACCGACTGCATGAGCCTGATATGTATCTCTCGCGCCGATGATACGGACTTCTCGGTCACGATTCACCAACAGGGCGCTGTATCGATCCATCAGACCGGACAGGTCTTCTGTCTCCAGGAATGTCTCGTAGTTATCCTCAAGCCGCTCCATAACTGCCGCGATCAGAGGCGCACGTTTCACTGTATGACCGTACTCTATCCTTAGGGAGGTCGCCGTCTGCGCGATTTCTTCCGGAAATTCTGTTATATTCACATTGATACCAACGCCTATGGTCACATGATTGATATAGTCGATCTGGCTGCTCATCTCTGTCAGGATACCAGCCAGCTTTTTCCCGTTGATAATGATATCGTTAGGCCACTTGATCTGAAGTGCAGGACATTCGGCCTGTGACATGCACTGCCTGATCCCTTCCGCCACGCTGAGCGCCATGACAAGCGTGAGCATGGACGCTTTATTCGGTGCGATCTCAGGGCGCAGCAGGATAGACATATATATACTGCTGCCCGCAGGGGACTCCCACGTCCGCCCGCGCCGTCCGCGCCCTGCCGTCTGCCTGTCCGCCACCGCAAGAGTGCCATGAGGCGCGCCCTCATCTCCAACCTGTTTGATCCTCAGATTTGTAGAGTCCGTCACGTCATAATATAATATATTTCTTCCCGCCCACCGGGTGTTTATCAGGCTGGAAAGTTCTTCCTTCGTCATCACGTCCGGGCTGTCCACAATATGATATCCTTTATTGCGCACGGCTTCCACCCAATAGCCATCCTCCTGGAGCTGATGGATCACTTTCCATACAGCAGTCCGGGAGACGCCGAACCGCTCGCTAATCTGCTGCCCGGATACATAGCCGTCCGTCTCACGGAGAAGCTTTAAGATTTCTGTCTTCATATTCAATCACTTTCCTGTCATTTATTGACATGTTATATACGCAAATATTCTAACATAATCAAAAGAATTGATTTTATTCCTTCTCTTTCCCTGCAAGTTCCCTAACCTCGCTGAGGTTCAGCCCGAGCAGTTCCGCAGTCTCTTCCATTGATCTTCCTTTCTTAAGCTGATTTTCAATGATACGTCTGCGTTCTTCTCTCTCCCCCTGACGGATGCCGCGTTCCATACCCTTCTGTTCTCCCAGCCGCAGGGCACTGCTCATCTGTGAGTTGTAGTCTCTGATAGCGCGTTCACGCGCTTCATACTCCAGTTTAGCCCGCTCATCCGCACTCAATTTTTCCAGTTCCTTATACGCCTCTTCAATGAATGAATCCGTTTTTGCCATAGCCGCAAACTCCTTCCTCGACTTCCCGCCAAAGAATTTCATCCACTTAATAAGGTCGTCTCCACTCCTGATATCCGTAGGCAGCTTTTTGAGTTCCAGAATCTGTATCTCCATAAGATCCGTATATTTCTTCCCGGTTTTCTTGTCACAAAAGCATATCGTACGGTAACATTCGGTATCTTTTTCAAAATGAATAAAGTCCAAAATGCTGACATGTATGCATTTTTTAAGATTCTCGTAAGGTTCTCCTCTCTTGAGCTGATCAGCAAATATCTTGCTCAGATAAAAGAGCACCCGGGCATCCCAATAGGCAAAATATGCCACCTGCATCTCCATGTCGATCTGTGTTTTATCTTCCAACAATACCCGGACATCAAGAACTCCAAGTTTATCATCCGGATATTCCTGTCTGAGCATAGTCGGGAGCAGCACAGTCTCGCGGATACTCTCCGGATCTTTCTTAAGAAGCGCTGCAATAAATCCTTTTCGGACCTTAGGATTATTCATCAGGCTTTTAAAACAGAAATCCACGGTAGGAAGCATTATAAAATTGTCATTATTTCGTTCTACGTTTTCTTTGAGAGCGTCTGCTTGCTTCATAGTTATTTCTCCTTCATCTTATCATATCTCTTAAAAATAAAAAAGTGGAATTCAACTCGATGATCATCTTCTCAGACTGTCCGGACAGTGAAAGACATCCGGAGCAAATCATCTCCGGATGTCCCCAAAATACCATAATATTTTCAGACTTGCAATAAAGAATTCATTGAAAGTACAGTTACCAACAAACTTACACTAATTATAAAAAGTTATCCACTGATTGTTTAAATTTGAGATTTTTCAACTTTTTCCGGTTTACCGGGGAGTAATATCATACATGGCTCTCCTCCCACAGTTTATCCGCGGTCGGTTTCCAGTTCTTCGCATACGGCACGCATCTGTCGCACAGTTCATCCACGCTCTCCGGATCCTGATAATCCGTATTCACGGCCCCGGTCTCTTTTACGAGCTGTTTTAACCTGCCCGGATTCTCGAGCATTGGACACGGGCGCAGATGGTTGCTGTTGAACGGCTGGTTGTCGTGGTAAGCCTGGAAGATCGGGCTTCTCAGCGCATCCAGCAGCGTGCAGTCATGGATATTTACATTGGAGTAATGGATAAATACGCACGGCTCCACATCGCCCTTTGCATTGATGTGCAGGTATCTCCTGCCGCCGGCGATACAGCCGCCGACGTACTCTCCGTCGTTCTGGAAGTCCATTCCGAAGATCGGCTTCGTCTCGCGGAAATGACGGATGCGGTGGTACATCTTTTCTCTCTGCTCCGGCGTCGGGAGGAGATCTGTCACAGCACCGTGTCCTACCGGCATATAGTGGAAGTACCATACGAACAGCGCGCCGCTTTCGATCATCATGTCATAGAACTCTTCGCTGCTGACGTCCTCAAAGTTCTGGCTCGTGTAACATACCGAGATACCGAACGGCAGCTTGTGTTCTTTCATCAGCTCCATCGCATGGCGCACTTTGTGGTAGACGCCCTCGCCGCGGCGTCCGTCGTTGGCTTTCTCAAATCCTTCCAGGCTGATCGCCGGTACGAAGTTCTTCACTCTGAGCATTTCCTGACAGAATTCTTCATCGATCATCGTTCCGTTTGTAAACGCAAGAAACTCGCAGTCCGGGTGCATCTCGCAGATCTTAAAGATATCTTTCCTGCGTACCGTGGGCTCCCCGCCGGTATAGATATACATATAGGTGCCCAGTTTCTTGCCCTGGCGCACGATGGAATCGATATCTTCAAGACTTAAATTATACTGGTGTCCGTACTCCGCCGCCCAGCAGCCGGTACAGTTCAGGTTGCACGCCGTCGTAGGATCCAACAGGATCGCCCACGGGATATTGCAGTTATATTTCTTAGCCATCTCCTCCTGTGTCGCGCTTCCTTTCAGACTCGCATTTGTGATAAAGTTCTGGAAAAATGCCCTGCGCACGCCCGGATCCAGCTCATAGAGCCTTAAGATAAGCTGGTACCAGTTATTCTTCTCTTCAATAGATCTTCTGATCGCGTTTCTCTGGCTCGTGTACCAGTCTTTCGGCATCAGGCGGTCCACAAAGGCCATCAGCTTCGGGATGTTCTCCTCCGGATTGCCTTCAAGGTAATTGAGAGCCTGATTTACTGTAAATTCCTGCATTGTTTCTTTGATTGACTTTCCCATTTGTATTTCTTCCTTCCTGTTCGTCTTCTGTAAAATGTATTTGCTGTTTTTATGATTTATCACCGTTATGCGGCGTTAAGTATGTTCATAAATTCCTCACCCGTGATCGTCTCTCTGTCGTAGAGATAATCCGCCAGCTGATCCAGTTTTTCCCTGTTGTCCGCAAGGATCTCCGCAGCTTTCTCATGCTGCTTTTTCACCAGTTCTACCACCTGACGGTCGATCTCCGCCTGTGTTTCCGCCGAGCAGCTCAGCGATGTGTCGCCGCCCAGATACTGGTTGTTCACAGTCTCCATAGCCACCATATCGAAGTCTTTGCTCATGCCGTATCTGGTGATCATAGACCGGGCAAGCTTGGTCGCCTGCTCGATATCATTGGAAGCGCCGGTGGATGAAGAATGAAAGACCAGTTCCTCGGCTGCTCTTCCGCCGGTCAGTGTGGCGATCTTGTTCTCCAGCTCCTCCTGGCTCATGAGATAATGATTGCCCTCCTCCACCTGCATCGTGTACCCCAGCGCTCCTGAAGTACGCGGAACGATGGTGATCTTCTGGACCGGAGCGGAATTGTTCTGCTTCGCCGCCACAAGGGCATGCCCGATCTCATGGTAAGCGACCACACGCTTCTCTTTATCGGTGAGGATCGCATTTTTCTTCTGGTATCCCGCGATCACGACCTCGATACTCTCCTCAAGGTCCGCCTCTGTCACGAAGCTCCTGTTCTCTCTTACCGCACGAAGCGCCGCCTCATTGATGATATTAGCGAGCTCCGCCCCGGATGCTCCGGAAGCCATACGGGCGATCTTGTTGAAATCTACGGACTCGTCCAGTTTTACTTTCTTCGCATGGACTTTCAGGATCTCCTCGCGCCCTTTCAGATCCGGCAGTTCCACCGGCACCCTCCGGTCGAACCGTCCCGGCCTTGTAAGCGCCGGGTCAAGGGATTCCGGACGGTTCGTGGCAGCAAGGATAATGACGCCGTTATTGGACTCAAATCCGTCCATCTCAGTCAGAAGCTGGTTCAGTGTCTGCTCCCTCTCATCATTTCCGCCCACGCGGCCGTCACGTTTCTGGCCGATGGCGTCGATCTCATCGATAAATACGATACAGGGCGCCTTTTCCTTCGCCTGCCGGAACAGGTCGCGGACTTTCGACGCGCCCATGCCGACGAACATCTCTACGAATTCGGAACCCGACATAGAGAAGAACGGCACATTAGACTCGCCCGCAACAGCTTTTGCAAGCATCGTCTTACCGGTTCCCGGAGGGCCTACCAGCAGGATGCCCTTTGGCATGGACGCTCCGATCTCTCTGTATTTCGCAGGATTATGAAGGTAATCCACGATCTCTGAGAGATTCTCTTTCGCCTCGTCCTCCCCGGCCACATCGGAAAAACGGATGCCCTCTGAAGATTTCACATATACCTTGGCGTTGCTCTTTCCCATTCCGAAGATCATGGAGTCAGGGCCGCCGCTCGCCCGGTTCATCAGTTTTCTTGACATATACTGGCCAATCCCGATGAAGATCGCGATCGGCAGGATCCACGAGAGGATGAAGGACAGTACCGGCGACATCTGCTCGATGATCTGCCCCGAGAATTTTGCTCCCGATGCGTACAGCCTCTCCGTCATCCCCGGATCCTCCACCATTCCGGTCTTGTAGATCTTATCTCCGTCTTTATTCGTAAAAATGACTTCATTATCCTCCTGGTTGATCTGGACCTGTCCGATCTCCTCTTTCTCTGTCATTTCTATAAATGTGTCATATCCTACTTCCTGTACCTGCCGTTCCGCCGCCCACGGCATAAGCAGGAAATTAAACAGGAGCAGGACTGCCAGCACGATCGCATAATAGTAGATCAGCGGTTTTCTCGGTTTCTTTACTTCCTGCATATCATCGTCTCCTCTTTTCTATAATCTTTTCTTCCATTGTCTGCTTTCCCACTGTTGTCCGCGTTATCTCTGTTGTCTGCTTTATCTATATCAGGCAGACACTGACTGTCCAGCGCGCTCAGGGCGGAGATCAGCGCCTGCTGCATGGCAAGCGTGGCAAAATCCATTGCGAACTCCGCATAAAGCATTCCTGCCTCGCTCTTGTCCTCGTCCGGACTGCTTTCATCAGAGTGCAGATCCGATACGACCTGCTTTTTCAGTTCCTCTACCTTTCTCCTGTAATCAAGCTGCACCTGTGTCAGCCTTGCCACGGCAGGAGACCGGCACGACCTCGCCTTTTCCTCCAGCAGCATCGAGTTTTCCGCATATTCTTCTCTGGCTCTCTCCAGCTCGGAATGGATCTTGTCCTTTCCTCCCCGCTCGCAGGTCCGGATCCTGCACTGCAGTTTTCCGTATTGCTCTTCCATTTCATATAACTTATAGGCAAATACGCTTTCATCAATATTCATCGAAAGACGTCCTCCTTTCTGTGTTTTGTGGTACAGACATCTTTACGTCTTACAGACCCCACATTTTTTATATAGCAAATGCAGCACCTGATTGCGACTCTCAATTTTTAAAATCTGTATTGACAAATACCGCGTTTTGTAAACATTTCTGACAGATCCGGCATTTTGTAAAGACAGGAACAGAGAATTATAAGTGGCGTCTCCGCCTCGAAACAGCTATATTGAAATTACCGGAAGGGGAATAAACTGATAACAAACAACGAATAAATAGATAAAGGAGAAATGACATATGAGATGGTTTGATTCTGATTTTGATTATGTACAGGAACTTATAGATACATGGAACAGCAGAAGAAAGAAAATGCGCGCCGCATATATTATCATAGCGGCATTCCTGCTCATCGCAGGCATACTGACCGCCATATTCCCGGTCGGCATCTTTGCCGTCATACAGTATTTTGCGGCTATCGCGGTGATCGCGGTCGGTATCTGTCACTTTGTGGCATTTGCATCCATGACTTATTATTTCAGGGATTATATGTTGCTTCTTTCAGGAATACTGAATGTACTGATCGGTGTTATGCTGTTCGTTATGCCGGTTACCCTGACAGTGCAGGTTATTACTTTCCTGCTGGCCTTTCTGCTGATCTTCAGCGGCGCGGAGAAGCTCTCACTGGCATCAAGACTCAGATACTTCCGTATCCCTCACACCGGAAGCACTACATTAAGCGGCGTGCTCAACATCATCCTTGCAGTCGTATTTCTGCTGCTGCCCTTCGTCTCGGCGCTGGCGCTGAACTATATCCTCGCCGCCTATCTGATCATCACGGGGATTGCTCTTCTGATCGAGGCCGCGGGTATGCATAAGATCAGCCTCTGACCTGCTGCCGCCGGACGAATATGCGGACGCGTTCGCCCGGCTCGCTGCTTTACGAGAATAAAAGGCAGGATTGAAAGACAGGAATGAAAGACAGAATTTAAAGGAGTTATATTCAGATGAATCAGACAGAACAAAGCAATGTTACGATAGATGCGATACACCGCACACAGAACCGGCAGAAGGACCGTATCCAGATCCTGACCACCCTCAACGGGGCCTATCTTCCCCGGCTTCAGGTGCTTCTCACCTCCATCCGCGCCAGCCAGCCGGAAAAGGCAGCAGATATCTGGCTGATGCACAGCGGTATCCCGCAGGAGGATCTGGAACCCGTCGCCCGCCAGTGCGGCGATATGGGATACGGATTCCATCCGCTCTTGATCGACAGCACGGCATTCGCCGATGCGCCCGTCAGCCGCCAGTATCCCCGTGAAATGTATTACCGTCTGCTGGCGCCGTTTTTCCTGCCCGGACATCTGCACCGCATCCTGTATCTGGATCCGGATATCCTTGTCATCAACCCGCTGCGTCCTCTGTGGGAGACGGATCTGCAAGGGAATCTCTTCGCAGCGGCCGCACATACAGGAAAGACGGAACTGGCCAACAATGTCAACCAGATCCGCCTCGGTACAGACCATGCTTATTTCAATTCCGGAGTACTGCTGATGGATCTCGACCGCGGCCGGCAGGAGATCAAGGCATCAGAGATTTTCAACTATACACGAGAGTACGCGAAAGAACTGCTCCTGCCGGATCAGGATATCCTGAACGCCATGTACGGACGGCGCACGCTGGAGATCGATGATTCCATATGGAACTACGATGCCCGCAACTACAATACCTACCTCTTAAGAAGCGGCGGCATATGCGACATGGACTGGGTGATGAGAAATACAGCCATCCTGCATTTCTGCGGAAAATCCAAGCCATGGCAGAAAGGATATATCCACAGGTTCGGGATACTGTACAAACACTACGAAAATCTGACAGAACAGAAACTGATATCATAGCATTGACCAATGAGGGGGGCTGCCTTTTTCTATGATGCCCTCCTGGAACGGCAGTACACTCTGACAGCCACCTATTTATTTTTCTCTTCCTCAGTTAAAGCTGTCATTTCGTTTAAATCCAGGTCAAGTAATTCTGCGATTTCCTCCCTTGACTTGCCCTTCTTTATCATTTTTTCAATAACATGTTTAAGCGCAGCATGTTCACCTTTTTGTTCGCCCAGCCGCAGAGCACTGCTCATCTGTGAATTATAATCCCTGATTGCGCGTTCCCTCGCTTCATACTCCAGTTTCGCCCGCTCGTCAGCACTCAATTTTTCCAGTTCCCTGTACGCCTCTTCAATGAATGAATCCGTTTTTGCCATAGCCGCAAACTCCTTTCTCGACTTCCCGCCAAAGAACTTCAATATCTTCTTTGTTATTCTCAATTATGATTTCCCGGGAATATCTTTCCCGTAATGATCTTTTCCATCTGAATGACCAGCTTCTGCTCATTCAGATTCGGCTTACCCATATACTGCAGCAGAACCCCTACCATTCCGCTGGCATAAAACGTAAGCATGACTTCCAGATCATCCACACTCAGGTCAAGCTCCGGTACTTTACTGCGTGCCATTTCCGCCAGATATACAGTTACCGCTTCGACAAGCATCCCCTCGATCTGGACCCAGCGCCGGGAATAAAGCAGCCGCTCAAATTTGCCCTTGTTCTTCCGCACAAAAGCTACATAAGCGGTCAGCGCTCCCAGGCGGTCTTCTTCATTCAGGCTCCTTTGCACTAACTCCTGCGTGGCCCGGCGGAACGTCCACTCAAGTACATCCATAATATCTTTAAAGTGATAATAAAATGTCTGCCTTGAGATATGGCATTCTGCGATCAGCTTAGTCACCGTAATTTTGTCTATGTCTTCCTTCTCCAGCATTTCGGAAAAAGTATCTGCGATCACTGATTTCATGTCTTCTCTCATAGTAATACCTCGCTGCTAAATCGTTTCCCCCTCTTTAAAATGAACAGGGACAAAAATCTGCTCTTGCTTTAACGGCTGCCGATTGATCAGACGGATCAGCGTATGAACCGCCATTTTTGCCAACAGAGAAACATCCTGTTGGATAGAAGCAATCGTGCAGTAGTTAAAACCGGTGACATAAGTTCCATCGTAGGCGATGATCTTCAATCTGCCCGGAACCGGTATGCCCTTCTCTTTCGCCACTTTCAGAAAAGACGCGGCACACAGATCATTGGCCAGGATTCCATCAATGTCCGGGTGTTTTTTCATAATTTCAGAACATCTGCGTATACTTCTGGAGTAGTGGATCGTATCCGTCCAACTGAAGTTTTCTGTAATAATCTGTGCCCCTGTGCTCTTCATCTGTTTGATCAGGGCGCCCGCACTCCTGGAGGACGCAACAGTCATCGCGTTTGGATCAGCCAACTGCAGAACTTTCCTGCATCCCCTTTCCAGGAATTTTTCCGCCGCCAGGCAGCCACCCTGTGCATGGTCGGAAGTGACAAGAGGGATTCCCGGGATGATCCTGTCCAGCGAAATGATTGGTTTTTTAATCTTTATATAATATTTATCCGGTAAAAAAGCCGCTCCGATGATCATACCGTCAAACAGGTTTCTCTCCAGTGTGTCCAGATATTCCCTTTCGATTTCTTCTTTCTGCGCCGTATTGCATATCATCATATTATAGCCGTATTGATTTAATTCCACCTCCAGGAAACTCCATAGAGATGAAAAATAAGGATGTATAAGCTCCGGAGCCATCACGCCGATTATTCCTGTTTTTTTCTGATACAGATTCCGTATCCACTGATTTGGAACATAATCCAGTTCCTCTACCGCCCTGCGTATTTTTGCTTTCGTATCCTCTGCAACATATCCGCTTCCGTTCAGCGCCCTGGATACCGTACTTGGGGCAACGCGAGCAAGTTTAGCTACTTCTCTGATACTGGTCATAAGTTTTACTCCTTACTTTGATTATCACGACCTGATTATATCACAATTTCACTTACATACCTATAAACTATTTACAATAATCCCGATCATTTTCCGCATGCGTTATAATTTATATGGTAATTTTATAAAAAGGTATTGCAATTTTTTTATATATATTATATATTATACACATGAAACAGTTCCATATATTTTGGACCAAGTTAATTTCAGGAATTTTTCCATATTTCGCCAGCTTTTTCAAGCTTTTTTTTGCAATTATATGGAACAGTTCCACAAAAGGAGGAGAAAACATGAAAATGAAAAAAGCAACGGCATTAACTCTGACTCTGGCCATGACCGCAGGTCTTCTGGCCGGCTGCGGAAGCGGCGATTCTGGTTCTTCGAAAAAGCAGACCGAGATTACTATCTATCAGAGTAAAATTGAGGCAAATGAGGGTTATCAGAAAGCGATCGACGCTTACGAAAAAGTAAATCCGGACGTAAAGATCAACCTTGAGGCTGTTACGGGAAATGATTTCACTGCTTCTCTAAAAGCAAAGATGCAGTCCGATCCGCCGACGATCTTTTCCGTGGGCGGTTTCCAGGATCTGGAAGATTACGGTGACACACTTCTGGATCTCTCAGATATGGATATCCTCGATCATGCACTGGAAGGCACTACAGACATGTTCACCACCGATGAAGGCAAAGTCCTTGCCGTTCCGCTTTACATGGAAGGATATGGATTCGTGATCAACAGGGAAATGTTTGAAGCCGCCGGAATTGACGTAGACTCCATGATGGATTTCGAGGGAATGAAAAAGGGCTTTGACACTCTGAAAGAGAAGATTGACAACGGAGAAATGAAAGAGCAGTATCCGAATCTGGAGGCAGTTATGGAATATCCAACGAAAGAACTCTGGATTGCAGGGGATCACGACGCCAACGTTGCACTGACCCACGACTTTAAAACTGCAAAAGAAGCTTATGACGCTGCGGAGCTTCCGGGTACAGGTTTTGAAGATTATAAAACGATGGTAGATTTTCAGGCAAGCTACACGACAAACGCGGACGACACTGCAAAGTTAAACGCCGTAGATTATACGACCTCACTGGAAGGTGGTCTGGCTATTGAAAGGGTCGCCGCCTTAAAACAGGGCAACTGGATTGCTCCGGCAGTGGAAAATACAGATCCGGAAGTGCTTGCAAAACTTGATATGCTTCCCTACTCCGTACCCGGATATTCTGATGGAAAATACTTTGTAGGCGTTTCCGGTTACTGGGCTATTAACAGCAAAGCTTCCGAGGAACAGATTGAAGCGGCAAAGGATTTCATCAACTGGCTGTACTCCGATCCGGAAGGGCAGAAGATTGTTGTAGAAGACTGCAAATTTGTTCCACCGTATGATAATTTCGGCGACCTTCAGGCAACGGATCCATTGTCACAGCGGATCATGGATGCCAATCAGGAAGGCAACACAATGAACGGCTGGGTATACAGCGGCGCTCCAAGTACATGGGGACAGCAGGTTGCCGGCGTAGAAGTCCAGAAATATCTGGCCGGGCAGGCTACATGGGATGAAGTAACACAGACATGTATTGACCAGTGGGCTGAAATGAGAGAAGCCCAGAATTAAGAACTGGAAGGTGTAATAAATGAAAAAAAGTAAAGTGAGGTTCTGGGTATTTCTTGCACCTGCATTAATCTCTTTTACCATAATCGTTCTGATCCCGACCTTGATCGGCTTCTTCTATTCGCTGACAGACTGGAACGGAATCGTCGGAAGTGAGATCAATTTCGTGGGATTTCAAAACTTTGTGGACATATTTACCAGAGACGATACATTCCTGCATGCATTCGGATTTACGGCACTGTTTTCAATCTGTGCCGTAATCCTGGTAAACCTGGTGGGATTCGCCCTCGCACTGCTTGTAACGCAAAAGTTCAGGGGAGCTACTATGCTCAGAGGCATCTTCTTTATGCCGAACCTGATCGGAGGACTGCTGCTCGGTTTTACATGGCAGTTTATCTTTGTATCGATTTTTGAAGCTATCGCGCAAAAAACAGGCTGGGAAATCTTCAGCGGCTGGCTTTCAAACACTCCCACCGGTTTTATCGGTCTTTTGATCCTTACCGTATGGCAGTTGTCCGGCTATATGATGATCGTATATATTGCACAGATCCAACAGATCCCGGAATCTGTCAAAGAAGCTGCGCGGATCGACGGCGCAGGGAACTGGGCGATGTTAAAGAAGATCACCCTTCCGCTGATGATGCCGGCGTTTACGATCGGCCTGTTCCTGTCGATCTCCAATTCCTTTAAAATGTTCGACCAGAACCTGGCCCTGACCCAGGGCGGACCCTATAAGTCGACGGAAATGATCGCGCTGAATATTTACAATTCCGCTTTCGGCGCAAATGAATTTGGTCTGGCTCAGGCAAAAGCGATCATCTTCCTGATCGTCGTAGCGGCGATCGGAATCACGCAGCTGGTAGTGACCAAGCGAAAGGAGGTTGAGATGTAATGGCAGCGGGAAAAGGAAAGACAAACTCTGCGCATAAGACAAAACGCGCCGGACATATCGGCCTTGTGATCGTCGGGATCATACTGGGATGCATCTTCTTGTTTCCCATCTATATCCTGATATTAAATTCTTTCAAAAACACAAAAGGAATCTTTACAGATGTTCTGGGATTTCCAAATAGCGAAACCTTTACGCTGGAAAATTATCCGAACGCATTTGAATCGCTGGAATATTTCCGCTCCTTTCTGAACTCGTTCCTGATCACAGTGATCGCCTCTCTTCTGATCCTGCTGATCTCCTCGATGGCCGCGTGGGTTCTCGTAAGATACAAGACAAAGACGAGCAAAGTGATCTTCCTTCTGTTTGCGGCGGCGATGCTGATCCCGTTTCAGTGCGTTATGCTTCCTCTTGTAGGATTTGCGAGCCGCATCAATCTTATGAACCCTGTCGGACTTATATTTATGTACATGGGATTCGGAACCAGCATGTCCATCGTCATGTTCCACGGCTTTATCAAAAATATCCCGGAGGAACTTGAGGAGGCGGCTACAATCGACGGCTGCGGCGGATTCCGCCTGTTCTTTACGATCGTAGTTCCGCTGATGCGTACGATCCTGATCACAGTGGAAGTTTTAAATGTTATGTGGATCTGGAATGACTATCTGCTTCCTTCACTGATCATAAACAAACCAGGATGGCAGACACTTCCTCTGAAGACTTATCTTTTCTTCGGACAGTTTGCGAAAAGATGGGATCTTGCTTCGGCAGGCCTGATCATGTGTATTATTCCGATCATCATCTTCTATCTGCTGTGTCAGAAATATATCGTAAAAGGTATTACAGACGGTGCTATCAAATAATTTAAGAAATGATTTTTATAAGACCAGGCGGGCGGGAAGCACCTTCGCCCGCCTTTCATTTAAGTAACAGAGAGAGGAAAACATTATGGCAAAATGGTGGAAAAACGCTATTGTATATCAAATTTATCCCAAAAGTTTTAAAGACAGTAATGGAGACGGCATCGGAGATCTCGCAGGAATTACGGAAAAGCTGGATTATCTGCATGAACTCGGGATAAATGTCATATGGATCAACCCCATATATTGTTCTCCTATGGAAGACAACGGATATGATATTTCCGATTATTATAAAGTAGATCCGCTTTTTGGCAGCAACGAGGATATGGACCGTTTACTGGAAGAAGCCGGAAAAAGGGATATAAAAGTACTTCTTGATCTTGTCGTCAATCACTGTTCCGACGAGCATCCGTGGTTTCAGAAAGCGAAGGCGGATCCCAACTGCGAAGAAGCCGGATATTTCTATTTCAAGACAACGGACGACGGGCAGCGGCCTAACAACTGGAGATCGAATTTCGGTGGTTCGGTGTGGAGCCAACTCCCCGACCAGAGATGGTATTTCCATACTTTTTCGCCCAAACAGCCCGATCTGAATTGGGAAAACCCGAAACTGAGGAAAAAAATCTATGAAATGATAAACTGGTGGCTGGACAAAGGCATTGCCGGTTTTCGCGTGGACGCAATCACCTTTATCAAAAAGGATCTCACATTTGCGTCCAGAAAGGCAGAAGACGGCTATCTGTATCCCATCGAAAATCTCACAGATTATCCCGGTATCGAAGTTTTCCTTTCGGAACTAAAAGAGAAAACATTTGACAGACACAACTGCATGACCGCTGCAGAGGCTCCAGGTGTGGGAAAAGAGACTTTTCGCTCTTATGCCGGCGAAAATGGATTCTTCTCCATGATCTTTGATTTCAACTGGGAAAGTATGGAAGGAGAAGCGGACAAATCCGCCATCGACGCTGTGGAGCGTTGGAAAAACCGAATCTTCCAGAGTCAGAAATTCACATATCAGAACGGATGGTCCGGCGTCTTTCTGGAAAATCACGACCAGTCGCGCTGTGTGAATAAATTTCTGGAAGAGGACTGCCGGAACTATTTCAGCACAACGGCATTGGCCGTGCTGTATTTCTATCTGTATGGTACGCCTTTTATTTATCAGGGGCAGGAAATCGGCATGACCAACCTAGCATGGAAAACCATCGACGAAATGGACGACGTCAGGGCAAAAGGCATGTATCAGGAGGCTATCGAGAAAGGAGAAGATCCTTCCAAAGTCTTAAAATATTTCGGAGAGCTGGGCCGCGACAATGCAAGAACCCCTATGCAGTGGGAAAATAGTGAAAACGCCGGATTCACAACAGGCACTCCCTGGATGAAGGTCAACGAAAACTATCCCGCAATCAATGCAGCCGACCAGGAACAGGATCCTTCGTCCATCCTTTCCTTTTATAAAAAAGTGACGCGTCTGCGCCGCGATCCAAAGTATCAGGATACATTCGCCGAAGGAAACTTTTCTCCTCTGTACGAAGATGTTCCTGCGCTGATCGCATATACAAGGGCGAAGGATCTGCAAACTGTGTCAGTGATCGTCAACTTCAAAAAGCAGAGCCAGGCAGTACCGCTTACCAGCGGAACATGCATTTTAAACAACTATGGCTCTCTGACTGAGAAAGACGGTCAGATGCTTCTTGCGCCATATCAGGCAGTGGTTTTTGCAAGCGTACCACTGGACTGACCGGCGCAGCTTTTCAACTTTTCCGCTGTTATCCCCCCTGTGAGCTCTGCAATCTGCGGTTTGCTCACGGGGATGCCAAAAAGCGGTATTAACCGACATTTACTATTCATCTTTATACATCATTTTTCTGTAACTCCCCGCTGTTTTTCCTGTATATTTCTTAAATACCTGTGAAAAATAGCTCTGCTCTTCATACCCTGTTTCCGCCGCTATTTCCTGTATTTTCATCGAGCTTTCCCGCAAAAGCTTCATCGCAAGTTCCATTCGCAGCCGTGTAATATATTCAAATAAAGTCTCCCCGGTCACTGCGCGGAACACGTGGCTAATGTAAGTAGGGTTACGGTCAACCTCACGGGCAATATCATTGAGACTGATATTTTCTTTCAGATGCCGTCGGATATATTTCTGTACAGCACCGACCATTCCCTGTGCAGCAGTTCCGTCCTGCTCTGCGATTGCTGTCTGAAATCTCCGAACAACGAAATCAAGAATGGTAAGCATCTGGTCGAGCGTACTCGCCTTTATCAGTTTATATACTATATCTGTTTTCCATTCCATTTCACTCTGTTCTATTTTTTTATTATAATTTTCCTCAAATTTTTCCCGAAAACAATATAGAAATTCAATCATTATCACCTTTGCTTTTTCAGCATCTCCTCCTGTTTTTCTAAACAGAATCCTGATCTGATTGATTATTTCCTTTTCCTTCAACGGATCGTCAAGGTTGATTGCCAGCTCTTCAGCGTATTCTGCATATTTATCTCCTGCCGTCTTTTTCTCTTCCGTCCATTTTTCTTCGACTTGCTCCTGATAAAATTCTGAATAGGCAAGCATTTCTTCTGCCGCACAGACAGAACGGCCCAGTTCTCCCCAGTCTTCCACAGTGCAGCCCATCCCCCAGTAAAACTCCAGACCGCTTTCTCGAAGTTCTCTTATTCTCATAAGCATCCATCTGCGAAAACTCCCGTCTGTGTCAAACTGAGTCTGGACCCCGGCTATGATCAGTCTTTTTCCTCTCTGAACCGTATATATTTTTCCATTGATCACTTTCCATTCCTGTATCTTCTCGCGAGCCTTGATAATATCGGTTTCTTTATCCGTAAATCCCAACACTACCGCCATTATGGCTGCGCCTTCATAAAGCTCTGTTTTTCCCTGCTCTGCTTTTCCAGTGTCCATCAGTTTCATCAACATGTATTCTTCATTTTTTGTCACACTGCTCCTACGTTTTTCCAACACTTTTTCCTGGGCTTGCTCGAGCGCAGTTTCTATTTCATGAATATTGACAGGCTTTATCAGATAATCAGCCACATTCAAATGTATTGCTTCTCGTGCATATTCAAATTCACTGTATGCAGAAAATATGATAAATACGGTATCCAAAGTTTCAGACAGCTCATTAATCAGTTCAATCCCTGTCATCCCCGGCATATAAATATCTGTGATGACAATATCAGGTCGAAGCTCCACAATCCTGTTTCTTGCTTCTTTTCCATTATCCGCATAACCAATCACATCGGCGTTGACTTTCTTCCAGTTGACTCTATGGATCAGTCCGCTGATCACTTTCGCTTCATCGTCTGCGATAAAAACTGTAAACATACTTTTTCACCTCTCCCCGGTCGGCATCCTCCTGTTGATCCGCACTGACGCTTTTGTTCCCTTTCCGACCTGCGACTCGATCACTACGCCGCACGTTTCACCATAAGTCAGCTTCACTCTCTCATTAATATTTTTTAATGCATATCCTGAGAGCAAAACATTCTTTTCTTTTATATCAAATCCTACTCCGTCATCCTCCACTGTAAAATACAGGTACTCGCCTTCTGACGTAATACGAACCCATATATGCCCTCCGTTTTCTTTGGGCGCGATTCCATGACTGACTGCATTCTCTACCAACGGTTGTAAAAGAAATTTGGGTATGACCGTACTTAAGACAGGTTCCGAAACTTGTATGTCAACAGAGAGCTTATCCTCAAACCGCACTTTTTGTATCTGCAGATAACTTTCTACCAATTCCAATTCCTGTCTTACTGTCGTTGTCTTTTCTCCGTTATTTAAGGAAAGGCGGAATATTCTCGAAAGTGCGACCACCGTCTCGGATATTTCAGGAACATCATGCTCTTCAGCCATCCAGAAGATCGAGTCCAGGGCATTATATAGAAAATGCGGATTAATCTGAGCCAGAAGCACCTCAAGCTCCGCCTCCTTTTCTCTGTAAAGAGATTTATAAAGATTCATTGTAAGTGCTTCATTTTCTTCTACAACATGAATAAATTCGTTTCCGATCATACCAATCTCGTCTTTTGGGTCAAAACTGATCTGCTTTTTCTCCCCTTTTCTGAGGCTGTCCACGTAATCTCTCAATTTTCGTATAGTTCTTGTGATATTATGGGTAAAAATATAAGAACAGGTTCCCGCCACCAGAAACGTGAGTATTCCGATCATCACAAATAGAAATAACGTATTTCTCTTGTCAAAATCGATAATATTTCCCGGTGTAACAAAAGTTATCGTCCAACCGCTTTCCCGGCTTACAATACTTTTGACATACATCTTTTCATTAAATCCTACATCTTCTATTCCATCTGATCTCAAAAAATTGTTCTTTGTCACGGCATCCATTCCGGAGAGAACACTTTTTTCTCCTTCAAGGCTGTCATAGAGTACTCCTCCGTATACATTATAATTTTCCGTGCATCCGACCATCCATTCTAATATCTTTAGAATATTTTAGTTATTTTTTGGATTTTTCTCTTTGAAATATAAAAACTAAAAAATATTTAAAATTATCTCAAAATTCTAAAATTTACACCTTTATTCCTTGAATTTTATAATAATTTTAAAATAAAATATTTTTAGGAGGATTGTCTATGAAAAGAAACAAATTATCCAAAGTACTTGCCGCTCTTTTAACAAGTTCTCTGCTTTTAGGAACCCTCTCAGCATGCGGAAGCTCCGGAGGACAGAATTCTTCGGATGACACTGCTTCGGGCGGATCCGATCAGCCGGAAAAGAATATGACTTACATTACATGTATTACACCTGAGCAATCCGGTTACAAAAGTATGGAAAACATTGTGAAAATGTATCAGGAAGAAGTAAATCCCAATTTTTCAATGGACATCCAGTATATTGCGGACAAACCGTCTTATTTGCAGAAAATCAAGACTCTTGTCGCCAGCAACGAAGAGCCGGATCTTTTTAATCTCGACACAGATCCCTATGCGATCAAACTTCTCGACCAGGGGATTATCATGGATCTAAATGAAGTGTTAGATAAAGACGGTCTGAAAGACGAATATCTGGCGGCTCCGCTTAACTGGGGCACAACTAAAGACGGACGACAAATTGGTCTTCCTATTGATTTCAGTATTGAAGTTTTCTGGTACAATAAACAGATGTTTGAAGACGCCAACGTAACGCCGCCTACTACATTCAGTGAATTTCTCGACACATGTGCAGCGCTCAAAGAAGCGGGATACACACCTATCTCCGTATCTGGAAAAGATAACTGGCAGATACTCCGCTATTTGCTTATGATTACTTACAGGTATGCTGACAATGATTTTCTTTATAACCTTGCCCAGGGAGATCAGAAAATGAACAGTGAAATCGGGCGAAAAGCAGCTGAATTCATCCAGGAACTTGGCACAAATTATTTCCAGTCCGGATTTGCAAGCGCAGACTATACAGCCGCTTCTGACTACTTTACAGGTGGTAATTCCGCAATGTATTATCAGGGAACATGGGATCTGCAATTTATGGAAAACGATCAGTTAAGTGATGATATGAAGGACAACATCGGATATTTTCTTCTTCCGACTGTTGAAGAAGGAGAAACTGTTGTCGGGACATCAAACTTTGTATCAAACAGCACAATGCCTATTGCATTCAGCGCAGATAAGTTCGATTCCGAGACCGAGCGTTTCATCGAATTTTACACGACTCATATGAACGAGGCTACGAAAGGTCTCTCCTATTCTCCAACAAAGGGAGGTACAATTCCGAATGATACTGAACTCGCACGCTCTATCCAGGAGGATATGGATCAGTCTACCGGTTCAATCCGGCTTTTTGATATCGAACTGGATCCGGCCACAAACGAGCTGATCGGAAAGGAAGTTGTGTCTCTTGCATTCGGAGATATCACAGTAGAAGAATTCTGCAACAGAGTCGACCAGTCTGTTGAGCAAAACGCACCATCCTATTTTTCAGAATAACGCGGAACCAATAATATACAAATATACAGGTCATCGGAGCCGGCACAGTCCGGCTCCGGGCATGTTACGAAAGGAGATTGCTATGATAAACAAACTGTTTTTTCAGCCTGACGACGGATGGACCGGGGATCCCATTCCGTTTTTTAACGAAGAAGACGGTCGATTCTATCTGTTTTACCTTCACGACCAGCGGCGGACTCCCCGCACCGCCTACAAAACCTCATGGAATCTTGCCGTCAGCAGCGATCTTGTTAATTGGGAGGACATGGGAACGGTGCTATTCCCGGGAGAAAGTACAGACGTAGATCTGTGCTGCTATACGGGAAGTGTGATTCGGGGTAAAGATGGGATATATCACATGTTCTATACCGCTCAGAATCCGGATTCCCCCCGCTATTGCATTTCAGGGAAACCGGTTCAGTATATCGTCCACGCAGTCAGCACAGATTTGCTGCACTGGGAAAAGCATCTCGAATCCGCCTTTACTTCTCCCGCTGCAAACTATGAGCCCTTTGACTGGCGCGACCCTCATGTATTTTTAGATCCTGATACCGGGCAATACTGTATGCTTCTGGCCGCGCGCCGCAAAAACAGCTCTTTCCGGAAAGGCGGTCTGACTTTAATATGCCGTTCGGATAACTTGTCTGCATGGAGCGCTCCTGAACCATTTTATTCTCCCGAAATGTTTTATACTCATGAATGTCCTGATATTTTTTATTTTAATGGATGGTGGTACCTGCTTTTCTCCACATTTACACAACGTTTTGCCACTCACTATCGGATGAGTCGTTCCCTGAACGGCCCCTGGCTCATTCCCGATCAGGATACCTTCGACGCAAGAGGCCTGTATGCTGTAAAAACAGCTGCCTGCAGAAACCGCCGATTCTGTTTCGGATGGATTCCCACAAAAGAAAACAATTCAGACTTCGGGCATTGGCAATGGGGCGGAACTTTAGCCGTACATGAACTGATCCAGGATCAGGACGGAACACTTCATGTCAAAATGCCGGAAGAATATCTGGAAGTATGTACAAAAGAAAAATGTCTTCCCCGCCCTCATCTGGTTCCTGACGGGTCTGCCGCAGACGGAAGAAATATTTTGCTAAGCGCACAGGAAACCCGTTACCTTATGTTCACGGATATGCCAAAGCGCGGAATTTTGACTCTGGATCTTCTGCCTTCGGAACATATCCTTGACTTCGGATTATTCCTCCATGCAGACAGGTCAGCAGAAAACGGATATTATTTTCGTTTTGAACCCCTTCACAATAGAGTCGTATATGATTACTGGCCCAGAAACCCTCTGACAAGTGAGCAGCACCGGCTAAATGGTGATATTCCCTTCCAAAGCGGTTTCGAACGTTGGCTTTCAACTTCCAATCTCTCTTATTTGCATCTGGAAGTGATCTGCTATGAAACCCTTATGGTCCTTTACGTCAATGGCAAGACTGCCCTTTCTGTCCGGATAGGAGCCCCACAGGATTACTGGGGATTCTTCGCTACCAGAGGAACACTGAGAGTTCAAAATATCATGTGGCATAAATTTTAGATATTCCGCTTTAAACCGGATAAAACAAAAGGGAGCCCTCAGCTCCCTTTTTCTGTATCCAACTCCTGTAATAATCTCACACAATTCCAAGCGTCGCCATCATCACAGCCTTGATCGTGTGCATACGGTTCTCCGCCTCGTCGAACACTTTGGACTGCTCTGACTCGAACACCTCATCGGTCACTTCCATATCCTCGATACCGAAACGCTCGCCCATCTCTTTTCCAATCTTCGTCTTCAGATCGTGGAATGCAGGCAGGCAGTGCAGGAATATCGCGCTGTCTTTCGCGTTTGCCATCACTTCTTTTGTCACTTTATATGGAGAGAGTTCTTTGATCCTCTTCTCCCATACCTCGTCCGGCTCTCCCATGGATACCCACACGTCTGTATAGATGACGTCGGCGTCCTTTGTTCCTGCTTTCACGTCAGACGTCAGCGTGATCGTGGCGCCAGATTCCTTTGCATACTCCTGACACTGTGCGACAAGCTCCGCATTCGGGAAATAATCCTCTGTCGTACATGCCACGAAGTCAAGTCCCAGTTTGGAGCAGGCAACCATCAGGGAATTGCCCATGTTGTAGCGTGCGTCTCCCATGTAGACCAGTTTCAGACCTTTCAGGGTGCCGAAGTTCTCACGGATGGTCAGCATATCGGCAAGCATCTGGGTCGGATGGTACTCGTTCGTCAGTCCGTTCCACACCGGCACGCCGGCGTATTTCGCCAGTTCTTCCACGATCTCCTGTCCGAAACCGCGGTACTCGATGCCGTCGAACATCCTGCCAAGCACGCGCGCCGTATCCTCGATGCTCTCCTTCTTGCCCATCTGGGAACCGGTGGGGCCGAGATAAGTCGTGCCCATACCCATGTCATGAGCCGCCACCTCAAAGGCACAGCGTGTCCTTGTGCTGTCCTTCTCGAAGAGAAGCGCTACATTTTTCCCTTTATAATTATCTACTGGCACTCCGTTTTTCTTCTTCTCCTTTACCTCGGCGGAAAGATCGATCAGATAAGTGATCTCCTCCGGTGTGAAATCCTTTAATGTAAGAAAATTACGTCCTTTTAAGTTCATGATATATCCCTCGCTATCTTATAAATTATTATCCTTTCATTCATGCCATCCGCATCGTTTTCTGACGTACTGCGGCAGCTTTACTATGCAGTAATCTGTATGAAACATGACTTATTATACATACTTATGCATAAAAATGCAATAGTTATGCATAAATTTACATATCAATGCGACAAAGGCAGGATCTTCCCGGAGCATATCCCGTTCAGATCCCGCCTTTTATACTTATCACGCAAGAGCCTGACAGTTCAGCTTCTGCGCTGCCTACCAGCCTCAAACACAAGCAGCGCAGCAGCAACCGCCGCGTTCAGAGACTCTGCCTTTCCCTGCATGGGGATAATAACGTAGTGGTCCGCACATTCCGCCACTTCGTCTCTAAGCCCGTTTCCTTCATTGCCGATCAGGAACGCACTGCCTGTCCTGTAATCTTCCTGGTCATATGCGAGCTCCCCCTTCAGATGAGCCGCATAGACTTTGATCCCGGCTTCTTTCAGCCCGCTGATCGTCCCCGGCAGGTCGTCCACGTACAGGAACGGCATACGCAGCACCGCCCCCATGGTCGAGCGCACTACTTTCGGATTATAAATATCCACACAGTCACGGCTCAGGATGATCCCCGTCACCCCGGCAGCCTCCGCTGTCCGGAAGATCGTCCCGAGATTGCCCGGATCCTGGAGATTGTCAAGGACAAGCACCAGGGCATTTGCCGGGTCTGCACCGAGTATATCGGACATATCATAGTCCCTTCTTTCCACGACAGCGAGTATGCCCTGCGGCGTCTTCGTGCCGGATACATGTGTGAACACAGGATCTGCAAGGATTTCCACGGGTGCAGTCCTCTCAAGCTTTTCCTTCTCCTGCCCGTTTCTCTCCGCATAGCTCTCAGAGAGATAGATCTTCTCTATCTTCCGGCTCCAGTCCGGATCATCCGCCAGTTCACCTGCCATCCGGGGGCCTTCGATAAGAAATACCTGCGCCTCATCTCTCGCCCGGCTCTTCTTCATCAGCTTTACCAGCTCTTTTACCTGTGCATTTGCAGTACTTGTGATCATTATCTGCGTTCCTTCTTTGTATCAAACTTCTGCAGGACGTCATTGGCGCCGATCATGATCAGGATCCCGTTTGACGGAAGCGGCTCCTGCGGGTCAAAAGTGACGTCTACCTGCTTATTGATGATAATGCCGACCACATTGATCCCGAAACGTTCACGCACTTTCAGGTCAGCCAGGCATTTGCCCCGCCACGGTTCCGGCACTATAGCCTCGACCATGCTGTAGTCGTCCGACAGCTCGATCCAGTCGGAGAATTCTTTTGCCACCAGGTTCTTCGCCACACGGCCGCCCATCTCGATCTCAGGATATACGACCGAGTCTGCGCCGACTTTCTTAAGGATCGTGCCCTGAAGCTTGTCCTTTGCCTTTGCCAGCACCATCGGGATCCCCATCTCTTTGCAGAGCATCGTCGCCATGATGCTCGCCTCAAAGTTCTCGGACACAGCGATCACCGCACCGTCCAGATTTCTTCCGCCCAGCGCCTCCAGCGCGTCCGGGTCAGACACATCCGCTTTCAGCGCATAAGACACCTGCTCCGAGATCTCCTGGATCTTCTCAAACGAATCATCGACGACCAGCACGTCGGCGCCCATCTTCTCCAGTGTCAGCGCCACGCTCCATCCGAAACTTCCCAGTCCAAGTACAGCAAATTGTTTACTCATCTTTCTACTCTCCTGTTTGAAATATTTTATTACAGCATTAGGTTCTATAATAGGATTGCAAATCTTTATCCAAGCATGATCTTTTTCTCAGGCAGTTCCCTGAATTTATCGCTCTTATTTGATTTCCCCGCGAATACAAGTGCCATCGTAAGCGGTCCGATCCTTCCGATATACATCAGGAGCATCAGCACCACGTGGCTTGCGCGCGTCAGATGCGGCGTCAGGTCAGCCGACAGCCCCACCGTACCGATCGCGGACGACGCCTCGTACATCAGATTCAGGAATTCGGTCTGCGGGTCGAAGATCGACATTGCAGCCACAGCCGTAAGCCAGCATGTAAATGTGATCAGTGTGATCGTGAGTGCGGACCGCACACTGTCCATATCCACTCTTCTTCCAAAGCACTCTGTGTCTTTATGTCCTCTCAGAACAGAAATGATCGTCAGGATCAGCATGGCGAACGTCGTCGTCTTGATACCGCCCGCCGTACCTGCCGGAGAACCGCCGATAAACATCAGGATACATCCCAACAGCCTGGAACTCTCCGTAAGCCCCGACTGGGAGACCGATGCGAATCCCGCAGTACGGGTCGTCACCGACTGGAACGCGGAGGCAAGCACCTTCTCCGGGACGCTTAAGTCTTTCATCGTCTCCGGATTGTTAAACTCCAACAGGAAATATCCCACAGTACCGAAAACGATCAGGAACGCCGTCATTGTAAGTACGATTTTACTCTGGAGTCCCAGCCTTGTAAAGATTCTTCTCCTCGCGCCTTTCTCACCGGCGCCTTTCTTCGCTGTCACGAAGATGTCATGCCATACAGGGAAACCGAGACCTCCCATCACGATCAGGAACATGGTGGTCAGACTCACCAGCGGCGAGTCCACATATCTCATAAAACTGCTGTCCCCGATAATATCGATCCCGGCGTTGCAGAATCCCGAAATGGAATGAAATACACCGTACCAGATCCCCTTCGCCAGTCCGAACTCCGGCACGAACTTGATCGAGAAGAGCACCGCTCCGATCCCTTCTACGATAAAAGTCCCCCGCACGATGCGGATGATAAATTTCACAAGTCCCGACAGTGTATCCAGGCCGTACGCCTCCTGGATCAGGATCCTGCCTTTCATAGATATCTTCTTCCCGAGCAGCAGGAAAAACAGTGCAGTACACGCGATCACTCCCAGACCTCCGATCTGGATGAGGATCATCACTACCACCTGCCCGAACAGAGTATACTGTTCCGCAGGGATGACTGTGACAAGCCCGGTCACACAGACCGACGTCACGGATGTAAACAGTGCATCGATGAATTCGATAGGTTTCTGATTACAGATCGGCAGCCACAGGATAACGCCGCCCAAAAAAATCACTCCGAAAAAGCCCAGTGCTACAATCTGCATTGTATTCAGCCTGACCCTTCTGGAGCTTTTTTCTCTCCTGTCCATAATATCCTCCTAATTCATAGCTCGCCCGCGAGTCCCGGCGCGGATCCGCCCTCGCAGAGCGTATATGTTCGTGCGCGGACGGTTCTGCCCCGCCCGCTGCGCACTGCTATCTTAACACAGGCATATGTAAGATTCAATTTCCGGATGCCGTTCCGGGCATTTCTTGGCGACTTCTTAACTGTATAATATTTCTATCCCGCCGAAAGCTTTTAATTTCCGTGAGCCGCAAGCCGGCCCTGCGATGCCGTCCGTTCCGTCCTGCACAGGCCGCGGTCAGTATATTTTTTCAATATTCCCCGCTATCCCGTACTGATCACGGAAAGCCTGAAGATCAGACTCATTCCGGATCAGCATGACTTCCTCGAATTTCCCGTCAGAAAGATTCCGAAAGCCTGCCACCTGCTCTCCGGTGCAGATGCTGCAGCGGAGGGCAGGACGTTTGAGGGCGGGGTCGTAGGTTTTGGATGGGATTGGTTTCTTCTTTCTGTGAAACATTGGAGACCTCCTTCACATGATAACCGCAACACTCTCTTTTCTGCTTTGATTATAGATGTTATCGGTTTCTTTGACAATCTTATTTCTTTGCACATTAAATAATTTCTTGTTAACTTTGGTTGACAAACTTCCAACGCTTCATGGTAGCAATTGTTGACATGCTCTGTTATTCTGTATCTGTCAGACAAAGCGCAGCGCTGCCGGCTGTCTGTATGTATTTGTTACAGGAGGAAACTATATTATGACTTTTCAGGAACGACTTATTACTTTAAGAAAGCAGCAGGGGCTTTCTCAGGAACAGCTCGGGTATGCGCTCGGTGTAACCCGCCAGACTGTCTCAAAATGGGAGCTTGGCGTCACGACGCCTGAGGTGGATAAGCTGATCCAATTGAGCGACTTTTTCCATATATCTATAGATGAACTTGTCGGACGAGAGGCTCCGGAACCGGCTCCCAAAGAAGCTGAAACAGAGCAGGCGCAGACTGCCCGCGAGATCCGCTATATCCCTTACCACTGGCATTATGAATACAAGGGCCGGCGTACCCTCTTCGGGCTGCCGTTGGTTCATATCAATATCGGAAGATGGATCCCTGGGCAGAAGCTCCACCGAGCCAGAGGAGTGCTTGCCATTGGGACTTCGGCGTCGGGAATATTTGCTCTCGGCGTTCTGTCCTCCGGAATTTTCTCCATTGGAGTGCTCTCAGCCGGTATCCCGTCTCTCGGTGCGCTCGCTGCCGGTCTGCTTCTCGCCTGCGGGGGATTCTCCGTCGGAGCCGTCGCGATCGGCGGTTTCTCATTGGGTATCTTCGCTGTCGGGGGATGCGCCATAGGCGTCTACTCGATCGGAGGTCTGGCGGTCGCCCAGAAAATCGCGGCAGGCGGAGCTGCCCACGCCCCGATCGCCATCGGCGACGCCGCAAGCGGAGAGATCGTGTTCGACATACATTCCGACGTTATCCCTGAAGTAATACAGCGCGCGATCTTGAAGCGTTTTCCGGGGACCTGGGATATTATTGTAAAACTTTTTTCCATAGCTGTATCCTGATCGTTCTTCACAGAAGTGCAGCCCGCCGCTGTCGGATTTTATTCCCGCGAGCAACGAGCCAAGCGGACATGCGGGCACGTCCATTTGACTCAGATCTTACAGATCAAACAGACTCATCTGCCGCCATTCCTGCTCTTTCTTCTTTTTCTCTTCATTTTCATGAACAGATACATCCGCAGGAATGGCGCCGGTAAATTCAGACTCTTCCCCGGATGTAGTCAGGATCAGTTCTTCCTTCGCCCTTGTCATTCCTACATAGAATAAACGACGCTCTTCTTCTTTGTCCGACGGATGCTTCTCATTCTCCAACGGGATCGAGCCTTTCTCCACGCCGTAGATAAATACCGCCGGGAACTCAAGCCCTTTCGAACCGTGAAGAGTCATGACAGTAACCGCGTCGGAAGTATATTTCTTACTGCCGCAGCGCTTCAGGTCGCTCTCCACACCCAGCTCCAGCGCGTACATAAATTCCGGCATTGTCTTGTAGAAAACCGACGCCTGCAGAAGCTTCTGCATGGCAGAATCATCCGTCAGTTCCATCTCCTCCATCCACTGTTCAAGGAATTTCTGCGGCTTTTTCTTCTTATAGAACGGGCGGTATTTCGCAAGCGTGTTCCAAAGAACCTCCGCTGTCATCTCGCTCCACTCCAGTTTCCAGAAATATTTCGCGCATAATTCCATCCCGGAAATGTCGGAAATGCTGCCGGACACATCCATAGCTTCGCCCTGCCGTGTATTCTCTGATCCTTCCTGGAACGCCTCCGCCGGCTTCCCGGATTCCTCCGTCTGCTCTATAAGCCGGAAGAAGCTGAGACTGTTCTGTACAGACTCTTCGTTCAGATAATCTTCCCTCCCGGCGATCACATAAGGGATGCTCTCCGTGCGCAGGCATTTTTCCACCAGCTCTGCCTGATGATGGGTACGGCAGAGAACCGCGATCTCATCGAAGCTTCGGACTTTCTGTTCCGGGTGCTCCCATGCGGTCTGATGAGCCTCCAGCATCCCCATGCCGCCTGTCATCCGGTTGATCTCCTTTGCGATAAATATCGCCTCTCCCATAGGACTTCCGGCACGGACAATCCGCACGGGAACACCGTCTGGGCAGTTCGGATGAAGCATTTCTCTCTTCTCCACTTCCCCTGATCCTGCCGCCTGGATCGCCGCCGATGCTTCCCCTGATCCCGCTGCCTGGATCACCGCCGGCGCTTTCCCTGTTCCTGCCGCCTGGATCACTGCCGATGCAGCTCGTAAGATCTGGGGCGCAGAACGGTAATTTTCTTTCAGGCTTATAACCTCAAGGTCCCCATATTCTTTCCCGAGACGCTCAAAGCAGGCGCTGTCCGCTCCTCGGAAACCGTAGATCGACTGATCCGGATCGCCGATCACGAACAGTTCCCTCCCCACGCGGCTCCACAGCTTCACCAGCGCAAGCTGTGCATGATTGATATCCTGGAATTCATCCACCAGAAGATAACGGAACTTCTTCTCCCATCCGTCATGAACCTGCCCGTCCTCAATACGCTGCGCCGTGCGCAGCAGAAGGTCATCGAAGTCCAACAGGTGCAGTTCTTCCTTCCTCTCTTCATAAGTCTGAAAAGCCTGCTGCCATGCCGGATCATCAATAACGCTGTCACCGGACAGCTCACCTGTAAGGGCATCCTCTACTCCGGATTTTCTGCGCGATACCTGCTCCAGAAATTTTCCGGCTTTTGCATTTATACCTGTATGGGCGATGACCTCTTCTGCCAGCAGCCGCTGCTGCGCCTCTCCCATCAGAGTAAATTCTTCTCCCTGCTCTTTCAGGAAATTCAGACAAATCGCGTGAAAGGTTCCGATCTGCATCGCACGTCCCGCCTGCTTCTTTCCTGTCTCTTTTTCAATACGCTCCCGCATCTCTGCCGCCGCCTGATTCGTGAATGTGACAGCAGTGATCTCCGCCGGGCGTACTTTCCGGTATTCCAGAAGATAGCGGAGTCTGGATACGAGCGTCTTCGTCTTGCCCGTCCCCGGTCCTGCCTTTACCGCGATATGAGGCAATGTGCAGCGGACGGCGTTCTCCTGCTCCGGGTTCAGACGCGGGGACAGACTCTGCCGCTGATCCTGCTGTTTCTCCCGGGCCTCTTCCTGTTCCGCCGGAATCTCTGTCTGCCTCTGTTCTGCCGTATCCCGCTGTTCCGTTGTATTCTGTTGGTCTGCTGTATCCCGTCGTCTTGCCGTATTCTTCCGGTCTGCTGTACTCCGCTGCCCTGCTCTCTCTGTCCTTCCTTTGCCGCTTTCCTGCGTTCCGATAAGCTCAAAGAAACTCATCTGCCCCTCTGTATTATCCAGCTCTTCTGCGCTGAACAATCTGATCACGCCGTATTCCCCGTCAAAGCCCGGTATCCGTTCCACCTGTCCGCGGCGCAGGCGTCCGATCCCCTCAGCCACGCGCGTACCGGATACTCTGCGGATATCCTCCAGCGGAAGAGTTCTCAGGATATCAAATTCCGGTCCCAGTCTGATAAGCATTTTCTGATATTCTCTCTGCACCTTCACGCTGGCGGCTGAATGCCCGGAAGAAGCTCCGATGACTTCCGGCAGCGGCACCAGACTCTCAAACGGCTTTGCATTTTCCCGGACATATCCTTCTGCCCGGTCCGAGAGTTCTTCCACACGGTGGGACACTCCGATCGTAATCTTCCTGCCGCACACCGGGCAGATCCCGTTATATTTCAATGTATCGGACGGCGTCAGGCAGAGATTGCATTTGCGGTGTCCATCCATGTGGTACTTGCCTTCCTCCGGGAAGAACTCGATCGTACCGTATAATCCCTCTCCGGTCTGTATGGCGCGGGACAGCCCTTCATAAGACAGCGGAATGTCAAACAGGTTCGCCTCTCTTCCCAGCTTTGCCGGAGAATGGGCGTCCGAATTGGAGATCAGCTGATACCGGTCGAGAGCGGACACGCGCCAGTTCATCGGCGGATCCGAGGAAAGCCCTGTCTCAACGGCATGGATGTACGGCGTAAGATCCTCAAAGCACTCTTCCACTGTATCAAATCCCGAGAACGCGCCGAACAAAGAAAAATGCGGCGTCCAGATATGAGCCGGCACATAGACTGCCTGCGGGCACAGTTCCAGAATGATCTCCAGCAGGTCATGACAGTCAAGCCCCAGGATCGGTCTTCCGTCAGAATGGATATTCCCGATCTGCTCCAGCTTGGCCGAAATCCTCTCCGCATCCTCAAGACCGGGCAGGAGGATCAGGCTGTGCACTTTACGGACTTTCCCATTCTTCTTATAAATGGAGCTGATCTCGCCTGTTATGACAAACCGCGGGATCATTTCCCCCGGGATCACCTCGTCCTTGATCCTGTACTCATCTTTCAGCACATAGAGTCCGTCCTCTGCAGGCTCCAGCTTCTCCGCCAGTTCCTCCCTCCATGCCGGATGAGTGAAATCGCCGGTGCCCACGATATGTATCCCTTTCTTTCGCGCCCACAGATCCAGATGCTCCGGCGTGCAGTCTTTGCTCGTCGCCCGGGAATATCTGGAATGAATATGTAAATCTCCTATGTACATAATGATACCTCTTTCGCTTAACTGTAAAATAACTGTCCAATGCCGCTGAACATATATCTCAATCATACACCTGTAAAAATGCGGAATCAACCTTGAACAGGTTCTTGAACAGGATTACCCTTGAACAATTGACACGGCGCTTTCCGTGAAGTTATAATGAAACCAATTTTGATGCCCTTGTACGAAGTGGGCAACAGCCAGACTTTAATTTTTTCAGGAGAATACATACATGAGATTATGCATTGCACATGCTCCGTGCAGAGTCTGATCCCGGGCGGGACTGACACGGAGCATTACAACAGATCTAAGCAGCGGGATTTTCTGCGGTATACGCCCCTCCCCCTGCACCGTCCGGTAAACGCGGCGCGCTGACAACTGACAGCCGCCGGAAGCTTCAGGCTTTGCACTTTCATTTCCATAAAAACGAAACGAAAAGGAGCAAAGTCATGATAAATAAATTCACGAAACTATTTGAAGGATTACATACATTTCTCATTCTCTGGGCAACACAGGGGCTCTCCGCACTCGGAAGTTCCATGACCAGCTACGCACTTGTTATCTGGTCTTACGAACAGCACGGCTCGGCTCTTGCCTCCGCGCTTCTGACCGTATGCTCATACGCGACAGTTTTGCCGCGCTCTGTACACTGTCTGTACTGACGCTGCTCGTCACCGGGCAGCTTGAGCTGTGGCATCTCTATGTGCTCAATGCTCTGAACGGGCTGGGAAATACATTTCAGCAGCCGGCTTCCGACGTGGCGGTAAGTCTGCTGACGCCGAAGGCACAGTACCAGAGAGCTGCCGGGATGCGGACATTTTCCAATTCCCTTGTAACGATCCTCTCTCCGGTGATCGCCACGGCGCTGCTGGGATTTCTGGGAATATATGCAGTGATGGCTTTTGACCTGCTGACGTTTGTGACAGCGTTCACCGCGCTGGCATTCTTTATCCGGATCCCGGATACCCGGCGTCAGTCCCGGGACGCGCAGACCGGGGCCCCTGCCGTCGCGGACCGGCCGGAAGAATCTGTCCTCCAGTCTGCTCTTGCAGGACTTGACTAAGTCACAACCACCACTTCAAGTGGTGGTTTGGGTTGGCCCTCATAAGGGCCGGTTACATGCTCGCCCAAAAGGGCGGGTATCGCAAGCGTTGTTACTGGTCCGCTTATAAAGCGGTACTACTTGAATCTTCTTTCCTTGATTCTTCCGCCTGCTCTCTTATATACTTCTTTATTGCATCTTCTGTGATATTACCAATTGTTGAAACGTAATATCCTCTGGCCCAGAATGCTTTATCCCATTTGCTCTGCAATTCTGGATGTCTATCATATATCATTAGCGTACTCTTTCCTTTTAAGTACCCCATAAATTTTGAAATACTATACTTGGGCGGAATAGCTACGCTTAAATGTATATGATCTTCACATACTGCGCCATCTATAATCTCTACGTCTTTATATCTGCACAATGTAGAAATTATATCTCTTACATCTGCTTTCAACTTTCCATACAGTACTTTCTTCCTGTATTTCGGAATAAAAACTATATGGTATTGGCATTTCCACCGTACGTGTGATAAACTCTTATTGTCCATTTGGGACCGCCTCCTATACTAATTTTTGAGTTTGGCTTGCGACACCATTCTCATTTTAGCATAGGAGGCTTTTTATTATATCCTACACGCTCCTGCTTACTCCATTCTCCCCAGCATAGCTGGGGGATTAGGCTTTTCATTTATAATCAATAAAATGCAGCATCCTGATCGGCACGGTCATCACAATTTCTTCCTCATCCCCATCTTTCCGTATGATATGCACCACACGTCCCTCTGGAGAGGCCCTGTGCGTTCTCCTGCAAAAGAAAAACTGTTTTCCATCCAACAAATGCACAATGATGTTCCCGATTTTCTCCATTCCTATCTCTCCTATTCCTACTCCTGTATATCTGCGTTCTCATACAGAAAATCAAGTACACGGGAGAACAGCTCCGAATAGTAGTAGTCATCATAGGATTCCATCAGAAGCTCGTATTCCTCATTCCATTCCTCGCTTCCTTCTTCCAGCAGGTCATTTTCCAGGTGATCGTAAACATACTCATCCAGGATCTCTTCTTCCGTCGGTGCAATTCCTTCTGCTGCCCCTATGGCATCCAACACATATCTGTATTTCAGAAAGTACAGCACTGTGGTATCCAGAACTTCTGCGTACTCCTCTGCAGTCAACTCTTCCATCTCTTGGTAATCTTCTATGCTGCCAGCGCCGGAATAAGAGAGGAATCCTTCCTCAACAGCCGCCTTCTCCTCATCGTACTCTTCCTGGGTATACCCCAGCAGCTCCGATTTACTGAATACCTCTGAAAACACTGCCTGCGCCATATTAGTAACAGCATCCTCTGCTTCCCCTTCCGTATATCCATCCCGGACAGAATCTGCCCACTCCTCATAAGTAGAATAAGTGCCGCCTGTGACTGCCGCTACCGTTTCATCATCGGTCCCCTCATATTCTGAGCCAGTGTATGTATTGTAGAAGTCTACAACGTTCTGAAACTTTCCCTGCAGGTACGCCTCATCCACGGTGATGGGATCTTCCTTCTTTACTTCGATTCCCTTATATTCAGCCACTTTCACTTTGTCATTTTCGATTGCATACACTGTCCTTGTGCCACAGCCAGTCTGAATAAGCGTTATGCCCAGAAGAGCAGCCGCAACTCCTTTTTTTAAATTCAACTTTCGCATTTCAATCTCCTTTCTCGCGTCAAAACATCTGTTTTCTCTTCAATAACCAAAAGCTCCTTTTTCCTCTCTATTTTTGAAAAATTGTTTTCTCTTTTTGTATACGCAGAAATAGGCGCAAAAAAACAGGAGAAGAACAGATATGCTCTGCTCCTCTCCCGTCTCACTCGTTAAAATTTCATCTTTTTCAGTCTCTCAATCTGCCTCTCAAGACTTTCAATCTTCTTCTGCCTCATTCTTTTTGCCACTTGCACAGCCTCTTCTTTTGTCCGGCACCACTCTTTGCCTTCGCCATGGTAAAATTTAGGCCCAAAAACAGATTCCTGGCTTATGTCTCCGTTTCCAAACTCTTCGCCCTCGATTTCAAATATTCCTTTCGTGAGCGCATACTTAATAATCCATACTTTCAATGATTTCCTCCATTGATATGAATGAGCCCATCTCAGCAAAGATAGACTCATTCATACGTTCTAATTATAAAACTCTTTGTACTTCTGTTCAAAAATAGAAGAAGATATACCAGCCTCTTCAGCCGCAGCTGAAATTGAAAGAACTCCTTTTTTGACCAGTTTAAACAGTACTTCCATAGCCCCTTCTTCTTTTCCTTTTTTTACAAGTCCAGCACTAAGATTACACATCTGGCTCACCTCCTCATTAATTAGCTCGGTGATATTGATATGAAACTCTTCTGACAACAGTTTCTTTTTTTCATCTGCAGTTTTATTGGATGAGAAAATGTTGCTGAGCAATCTTATCGCATTGTCATCACTTTTAACTCCTTCTGAGCCGAGTCGCATAACGATAACCCGTATTAAATCAAAGTTTTCTGTTTTTTCATGATAAGATCCTCTTCTGCATTTTTCTTCAAACAGATACTCATTGATAGAATCAGAACGGTTGTTAGAAGTATTTTCACAAATCCAAATAGATACTACTTTCTTAATCTTTCCATATTCCTGATTCTTAAATATGGTGCCGCGCTGCGAAGAAATCAATCTTGATCCATAATAGATCCCTCGCTTTGGAATAGGGTAGTTTGGGCGATCACTGTTTTGGATTTCTATATTCACAATCACCTCTACCTTTTCCTCGACATCTGGTATTTTTACAACAAAGCGAATGTCATATCGAACTGTGCCTTCCAGAATTGAAATATCCTCTGTAGACATATCGTGAATTCTGTCACTTCCATTCAGTTGTCCATTATCGTTTTCCAATACATCTGATACATCCTGAAAAACAGCAGCTTCACTAACCTGTGGTGACCCATCTATCAATTCATCTGCTATCTGTTTAACAGACACATCCGCAAATTCATCCATTGAGCTCTTTAAGATGTATGCAAGAATAGATTTTTGTGCCACAAGCTTCCGAGCTGCTGCATCATATCTAGCCTCTGCCCCAGCTGCTTCCAAAGTCTGAGAAATCTCACTGTCTACAA
>DWVY01000007.1 GCA_019119995.1 Candidatus Mediterraneibacter faecavium
CTGATTGCGATCGGCGTATTGGCATTCTTGACGAGTATCATCACGCAGGTGATCAAAGAGATGCCGGGACTCAAGAACATCCAGACAAACGCTGTAGCACTTGTGATTGCGCTGATCCTGTGCCCGTTGGCTGTGGTGATTTTGTGTATCTATTTGCATATAGCGATTCTGTGGTATTACATTGTCGGAGCGGTGATTGCTGCCTTTATTGTGTATCTGGTCGCTACGGGCGGATGGGAAAAGGTATCAGAGATGTGGAACCGAACGAAATATAATAAGAAGACAGAATAAATATAGGGCGGAAAACCGTCCTCAAGTTGTTGCGATGTCGCAACGGAAAGGAGAAGATTATGGCGCATTTATTTATTATTGCCGGACACGGGGACGGTGATCCCGGAGCGTCCGGAAACGGATATACCGAGGCGGAAAGAGTAAGAGCACTTGCGGCAAAAATCGGGACTTACGGCGGGGACGATGTAACAGTAGGGGATACAAGCCGGGACTGGTACAAGGACAATCTAATCAGCAGCCTCAGTATTCCGAAAGACTGGCAGATCGTTGAACTGCACATGGACAGTGCGGTGGCGTCTGCGCGTGGCGGGCACGTTATAATCAAGGCAGGATATGACCCGGACAGCTACGACACTGCTTTAGCAGAATTTATCTCCGGTATATTGCCCGGACGATCTGAAATAATCGTAAAGCGTGACAATCTTGCTAATCCAAAACGAGCAGCAGCGAAAGGATATCCGTACAGGCTTTTGGAGTGCGGATTTATCACAAATGCGGAGGATGTGGCGATATTTAACCGTGAGATAGACGATATCGCCAAAGGAATTCTGAACGTATTTGGCATCTCTACAGGATCATCTGCAAGATATGCGCTTCATTCGTTTGGAGAGAGCAGGAAGATCTACGACAATCAGACGAAGTCATATATTAAAAACCAGTGGTGCGAGATTAATGGAAAATGGTATTATGCAGGCAGCAATGAATATCTGCTCAGCAAATGGCAGAACAATCTTGACGGACGTAAGAAGGTCTACTTCATTGCACCAGACTGGCATCTTCACGCCGGATGGCTGTCATTCGGATCTACAAAATATTACTGTCGATCAAATGGTGACGTAGCTGTCGGATTCTACAAGATAGGGAATGAAGTCTATTACTTTGACGGCGATGGAGTGCGTCAGTCAGGATGGCAGACTATTGATGGGAAAAGATACTATCTTAATCCAGAGCGAAGCGATGCCGCACAGATGGGATGGGCATCATTTGGCGATAAGAAATATTATTTCAATCCAAACAATAACGGTGCTGCTCAGGTAGGATGGGCGTCATTTAGTTCGGATAAATACTATTTCGACGAAGATGGCGTAATGAAGACTGGATGGCAAGAGATTGACGGGAAAAAGTATTGGTTCGACGCCACGACGGGAAAGATGCTCAAAGGCTTGATAACGTTCGGAGATACTTGGTATTATCTCAGTCCGGAAGATGGGCATCTGATGTACACCAAGGAGAACGGAACACTCTATTAAGATTTACCCCGGAGCCATCACTCCGGGGTGGAATATTGTATCATCTAGGGGCAAAAAAGGGGCAAAAAGTCTTTTCCTACATTGCATTTAGCAGTGTTTCTACTATATAATATACGCGTGTTTACGTTGCATTACGGTACTATATGGGAATAGGAGTGTTTGTTATCCGCACTGAGAAACGGCAGGATGCGCTGAAACGGTGCATTTCCTGCCGTTTCTTTCTGCCCTTTGATACTGGAAATTTGTACAGAGTATAAAAACGTGATATCCTATGTAGGATCACAGGTGTAAAACAACGGATAACGGAGTGTAAATGCATATTACTGACAAGGAGGATACGATGAGCAATATCAACGAGATCACCCATATTGAGAGTGTCCGTCTCAGTGACGACGGCAAAAGTGTAGTCATCATAGACCAGACACAGCTTCCCAACCGCACAGAATATCTTACGCTGTCCACGGCGCAGGATATATGGGAAGCTATTTATCATTTGAAGGTGCGGGGAGCGCCGGCAATTGGCATTTGTGCTGCATATGGAATTTACTGCCTTGCGCTGCAGATCAAGGAAACGGACTATGGCGGTTTCCTGCGCGGATTCAGGAAGTATAAGGAGTATCTGGATTCCTCCAGGCCGACGGCTGTGAACTTAAGCTGGGCGCTGAACCGGATGGAACGGGTCGTAACAGAGAACCGTGGGAAAGAGATACAGGAGATACTTGAACTTCTGAAAGCAGAATGTCTGAAGATCCACCAGGAGGATATTGAGATGTGCAGGGCAATATCCGGGTATGGCCTGTCCCTTTTGAAAGACGGCAACGGCGTCCTTACGCACTGCAATGCCGGTCCTCTTGCCACATCCCGGTACGGGACCGGGCAGGGGCCGCTGTTTCTCGGAAAGGAGCGGGGCATGGAGTTCCATGTATATGCGGATGAAACCCGGCCGCTGCTCCAGGGCGCCCGCCTTACAGCCTATGAGCTCCAGAAAGCGGGGATAGACGTCACGCTGATCTGCGATAACATGGCGGGCATTGTCATGAAGAACGGCTGGATCCAGGCGTGTATGGTGGGATGCGACCGGGTGGCGGCAAATGGCGATACCGCCAACAAGATCGGGACGAGCGGAGTTGCTGTGCTGGCGAAATATTATGGGATCCCGTTCTATGTGCTCGGCCCTACATCGACAATTGATATGAACTGCAGGAGCGGTGAAGACATCCATATCGAATTGAGAGATCCGGAAGAGATCAAAGAGAAGTTTTTCAGCGAACCTGTGGCGCTGAAAGAAGTGAAATGCTATAATCCGTCATTCGATGTGACCGACCACAGCCTGATCACGGCGATTGTGACGGAAAAAGGGATCTGTTATCCGCCGTATACGGAAAGCCTGGCAAAATTGTTTTAGAGAAATATTTTAGAATCTCATTTTCTGCTTGCTGAATCCTGTAATTTAGTATATACTACGTAAGGTGCTTAACAGGAGGTCAGAAATATGGTCGAGAAGAAGATAAAATTCATAACATCAGGTCAGTTGATGAGCTTTTGCGACACTTGCCAGAAGATGAAGTCCGATATTGACGTGACAGATATGTCCAACCGCAATTTCCGGATCGACGGGAAGTCTATCCTGGGGCTGATGTCTATCAAGCTGGGACTGCCGATGCGTCTGGTCGTAGACGGAGAGGACGAAGAACTGGCAAACGAGTATTTCACAAAATATGAATTTGAATAAAAGAGAAATGAGCGTCAAAAAAGGAGCATTCGCCGCCTAGAGCGGTGAGAATGCTCCTTTTTTGTATGCCTTGAGAAGGAAGAACGCCACGACGGCCGCGCACAGTTCTCCGGCGGGGAAAGCGATCCACACTCCGACGGGGCCGAAAAAGTGCGAAAGGATATAGCTTAAAGGAATGGTGATCACAAACTGTCTCAGCAGGGAAATGATCAGGGAGTCCCGCCCGTTTCCCAGTGCTTCGAACGTCCCCGAATAGATTACGCCGACTGCGGAGATGAGGAAGCCGAGACAGATGATGCGGAGCGCCGTCACTCCCGCGCCCATAAGCTCTGCATCTGCGTCAAACAGAGCGAAGATCTGCTCCGGGATCAGGAGGGAAAGCAGTGTGCCGATCAGCATGATGGCAGCAGCGCAGGCGAGGCTGTAGCGGATCGCGCTGCGGACTCTCTTATGTTCGCCGGCGCCGTAATTGTAGCCAAGGATGGGACGCATCCCCTGTACGATCCCGTTTGCCGGCATATAGATAAATGTCTGCAGCTTAAAGTATACGCCGAGTACGGCTACATACAGATCGGAAAATGCGGCGAGGATCCTGTTCAATATACTGATCAGTACAGAGGGCAGCAGCATCATGATGCTGGACGGAATCCCCACGCTGTAGATCTGCCGGATGATCTTCCAGTCTGGTCTCATATATTTCAGGCGTATGCGGACGGCATATGTTTTTCTTACGTATACGACTATATATAAGAGGAAAGCGCTGATCTGCCCGATGACCGTGGCGATCGCCGCCCCTGCCACGCCCATTGCCGGGAAGCCGAGCAGTCCGAAGATCAGCACCGGGTCAAGGATGATGTTGATCACGCATCCGACTATGAGCAGGTACATGGTGATCTTCATTTTGCCGATGCCCTGAAAGATCTTTTCAAATGCAAGCTGCAGCAGCGCTCCGAATGACAGGCACAGCACGATATACGTGTAATCGCACGCATCTTTCAGGATGGCAGGATCGCTTGTGAACAGGCTCAGGAACGGACGGGTGATAAAGATCCCTGCAAGGATAAAGAGGATGCAGTGGAAAAAAGTCAGCACAACCCCCAGAGAGGCTGCCCGGTCCGCTTTCTCCTGATCCCCCGAACCGAGGTGGATGGAAATGGCGGAGCTTATGCCTACGCCGATCCCGACTCCGACGGAAACGATGGCGTTCTGCAGGGGATAGGCGAGAGAGACTGCGGTCAGCGCGTCTGTTCCCAGCCTAGATACATAAATACTGTCTACGATATTGTAGAGAGACTGTATCAGCATGGACAGCATCATGGGCACGGACATTGAGACAAGCAGAGGGAAAACAGGTTTTGTACGCATAAATGAATTTTCTCTTTCCATGATCAGACTCCTTTCAAAACAATAAAAAAAGCCATATGCCTGTTTGGATTCTGAAACAGGAAAACCATATGACTTGATAAAATGTATTCTTTTTTGCGCAACGATAATAATAGCATAGAGGTGCCGGGCCGTCAATGAAAAACTGAAAATCGTGTACATCGTATACATAGTATACAGTTATAGTGTACAGTTTGGCGGCTCTGCGGGCGGACTGCTACAGAATCCCCAGATGTTCCAGCAGGATCTTGACGCCCAGCAGGATCAGGATGGCGCCTCCGGCAAATTCTGCTTTTGACTTATATTTTGTGCCGAATACATTGCCGATCTTTACGCCGATCGCTGAAATGATAAAGGTAGTTACGCCGATAAATGAAACGGCTGCGATGATATGTACATCAAGGAAAGCGAACGTAATGCCTACCGCCAGCGCGTCGATACTTGTTGCAACGGCCAGCAGGAACATGGTCCTGATATCCAGCGAATCGTCCTCTTTCTCACAGTCGCCCGAACAGGCTTCCTTGATCATGTTTGCGCCGATGATCCCCAGCAGGATAAATGCGATCCAGTGGTCGATGGCAGTGATCTTATCACGGAACTGGTAGCCCAGCAGATAGCCCAGCGCCGGCATCAGGGCCTGGAATCCGCCGAACCACAGCCCCACGATCCCGGCCTTCTTGACTGAGATCTTCGGCATGGCAAGACCTTTACAGACAGAGACGGCGAAAGCGTCCATAGATAATCCTACGGCAAGTACAAACAATTCTAATAATCCCATTTTATCTTCTCCTTTGTATCCAGATTCAATATAGTACCATCACGCCCTGCTGAATGCAAGAAAAATCTTCCCCGTGCAGGGGATTTTGTGACAGCCCAGCCCGCGCCGTGGCTGAGCTGCTGTGAAATTTTCTATTTCACAGGATTGACATATTTTTTTGATAAACTTACACTGTTTATGAAGAAACGGGCGGACCGCGTGCATATAAGGAGGAGACGGTAATGGAAAATATGAATATAAAGATACTTGTTGTTGACGATGAGAGCCGGATGCGCAAGCTTGTCAGGGACTTCCTTGTGCGCGACGGCTATACGGTGCTGGAGGCGGGAGACGGCATGGAGGCGATGGACATCTTTTATGAAGATAAGGACATCGCCCTGATCATACTGGACGTGATGATGCCGAAGATGGACGGCTGGCAGGTGTGCCGGGAGATCCGGGAATCTTCGAAAGTGCCGATCATTATGCTGACGGCGCGCGCGGAAGAGCGGGACGAACTGCAGGGCTTTGAGCTGGGAGTGGACGAATATATCTCCAAGCCGTTCAGCCCGAAGATCCTTGTGGCGAGGGTGAACGCGATATTGAGGCGGACGCTTGGCAATACAGGCGGAGATGTGATCGAGGCAGGCGGGATCGTCATGGACAAGGCGGCTCATATCGTGAAGATCGACGGAAAGCCGGTGGAGCTGAGCTATAAGGAATTCGAGCTTCTCGCTTACTTCATGGAGAATGCGGGGATCGCGCTTTCGAGAGAGAAGATCCTGAATAACGTGTGGAATTATGATTACTTCGGGGATGCAAGGACGATCGATACGCATGTCAAGAAATTAAGGAGCAAGCTTGGCGGCAAGGGAGAATATATCCGGACGATCTGGGGTATGGGATATAAGTTCGAGGTGGATTCATGAAATATTCGATCAGGCGTCAGATGACGGCGATCTTCATTGGCCTGTTTGCATGCATATTAGGCGCCGTACTTATTATCAATAACGGATTCCTCGGAAGATATTATCTCTCGCATAAGGCGAAAGAGCTGGTCCGGACCTATTATGCCGTGGACGATGTGCTGCAGGAAGGCAGCCTGACGGATCTGACAGTGCTTAACGGCATCATAAGCCGGACGGAGCGGGGAAATATCGATATCGTTGTCATGGACAGCGGCGGCAAGGCGGTCTTTTCCACACTGGGAGAGCAGGATCCGAGACTGAGTCAGATGATCAGAGATGTTGTGGGACAGGATATCGATGCAGATACTGTTCTTGAACAGACCGGTAATTTTACCATATACCGCTCGGCAGCGGACTCTGATCAGGACAATGTGGAGTACCTCAGGATGTGGGGGATATTTTCGGACGGATCATGGTTCGTGATGCAGAGCCCGCTGGCAAGTATCAGGGAAAGCGCCGCCCTTGCGAATCAGTTCCTGATCTATCTGGGCAGCATCGGTATTATTGTCGGCGGTCTGCTTGTGTGGCTTCTGTCGAGGCGGATCACGCAGCCGCTGATGGAACTGACGCATCTCTCGCAGAAAATGGCGAATCTGAACTTTGACGCAAAGTATACGAGCGGAGGAGCAGATGAGATCGGGATCCTGGGGAGCAACTTCAACCGGATGTCCGAACAGCTGGAGAAGACGATCTCCGAGCTCAAACGTGCCAATAACCAGCTCCAGAAGGATATCGAGCAGAAGGAAAAGATGGAAGAGATGCGCAACGAGTTCCTCGGGAATGTATCCCATGAGCTGAAGACTCCGCTTGCGCTCATACAGGGATATGCGGAAGGGCTTAAGGAAGGCGTGAATGACGATCCGGAGAGCCGCGAGTTCTACTGTGAAGTCATTATGGATGAGGCGGACAAGATGAACCGGATGGTGAAGAATCTGCTGACACTGAACCAGCTGGAGTTCGGCTCGGACGAAGTGGAGTTTGAGCGGTTCGATATCGTCGGCCTTGTGAAAGGCGTGATCGCAAGCTGCGATATCCTGATCCAGCAGGCGGGCGCGTCTGTGGACTTTGTCGCGGATGAGAAGTTGGACGTATGGGCGGATGAGTTCAAGACCGAGCAGGTGGTGCGCAACTATCTGACGAATGCGATCCATCATGTGGAAAATGAAAAACGGATCGAGGTGCGGATACGCCAGAACGGGGATACGGCGCATATCAGTGTGTTTAACAGCGGCAAACCGATACCGGAAGAGGATGTGCCCAAGTTGTGGGATAAGTTCTATAAAGTCGATAAAGCGCATACAAGAGAATATGGCGGGAACGGGATCGGGCTTTCGATCGTAAAGGCGATCATGGAGTCGTTCCATCAGAAGTACGGAGTGCGCAATTACGACAACGGTGTGGAATTCTGGTTTGAACTTGATGCGAAAACAGAAAATACTTGATGCGAAAACCGAAAATACTTCTTTACAGTAAAGTGAAAATGCGATAAAATGGTAACGTTATAGAGTGGATTAAGGCATACGGCATGCCGGCTGACAGCAGTGGGCATGGGTATGCCTTATTACTATCTTAAAGAATGAAAAGAATGAGGAGGAATTGTGCAGTGTATGATAAGATTTACAGTATCGTACAGTCGGTAGACGATTTTGTGTGGGGATGGTGGATGATCATCCTCCTTCTGGGAACCCATGTTTTCCTGACGCTGAGGACCGGATTCATCCAGAGAAAGACGATCACGAAAGGAATCCCGCTCTCTGTCTCAAAGGAGGAGGGAGGCGACGGAGAGGTGAGCCATTTCGGAGCACTGGCGACAGCGCTGGCGTCCACCATCGGTACGGGAAATATCATCGGCGTCGGAACAGCGATCGCCCTTGGAGGCCCGGGAGCCGTGCTGTGGTGCTGGCTCACCGGAGTGTTCGGCATCGCGACGAAATATGCGGAGTCCCTGATCGCGGTCAAGTACCGCGTGAAGACGGCTGACGGGCGTATGCAGGGCGGCGCCATGTACGCGCTGGAGCGCGGGCTGAACATGAAATGGCTGGGCATGATCTTTGCGGTCTTTGCCGGATTCGCGTCTTTCGGGATCGGATGCGCCACACAGGTGAATGCCATCGCGGAAGTCTGCAATACGAATCTGGGGATCGAACCGTGGATCGTCGGCGTAGTCATTGCAGTGCTGACAGCTTTTGTTATTTTCGGCGGCATCAAGAGTATCGCAAGCGTATGTGAGAAACTGGTCCCGTTTATGGCGCTTTTCTATGTGATCGGATGTATCGTCATCCTGGGGATCAACCATGAGTTCATCATCCCTACGATCCAGACGATCTGCAAGCTTGCGTTTGCGGACAAAGGCGCGGTTATGGGCGGTCTTGTCGGAGGCGGCCTCCGCTATGCGATCCAGTACGGAGTTGCCAGAGGACTCTTCTCCAATGAGTCCGGTATGGGTTCTGCTCCTATCGCGGCTGCGGCTGCCAGGACGAAAAACCCGGTCCGCCAGGCGCTGGTTTCCTCTACGGGTACATTCTGGGATACAGTTGTTGTCTGCCTGATGACGGGACTTGTTCTCGTGTCTACTATGCTGAAAAATCCGGAGCTCCTCAGCTCAGTTGACAACGGCGGGCAGCTCACCACAATGGCGTTCTCGCAGATCCCGTATTTCGGGCCGTTCATCCTTGTGGTCGGCATTATCACATTTGCCTATTCGACGATCCTCGGATGGGCGTATTACGGAGAGCGGTGCGTGGAGTATTTCGCAGGAAAGTTCGGACTCATCCCGTACAGAGTGTTTTACATCGTTATCGCGCTGATCGCGCCGGTGCTTGCCCTTGACCTTGTATGGCTGATCGCGGATATCCTGAACGCACTGATGGCGATCCCGAACCTGATCGCAGTCCTGCTGCTCTCGCCCGTGATCGTAAGAGAGACGAGGAAATATGTAAATAATCTGGATGCAGTGGACGATACGCCGGTTCCGGTGGTTAAGACCGGTATCGGAAACAGTGAAAAATAAGCCGGTGCATTTTCGGGCCTGGAAGCGGAGGAGAATAGGATGATAGCGATCATTGATTATGATGCGGGAAATATAAAGAGTGTGGAAAAAGCCCTGCTCTATCTGGGGCAGGAGGTAAAGGTGACCGGAGATAAAGAGGAGATCCTGTCGGCTGATAAGGTGATCCTGCCCGGCGTGGGAGCGTTCGGGGATGCGATGGCAACGATCCGTGAGAGAGGGCTGGAGAGCGTGATCCGTCAGGTCGCGGACCGGGGCACTCCTTTCCTCGGGATCTGCCTCGGGCTTCAGCTGCTCTTTGAGCGCAGCGATGAGGCTCCGGGCGTAGAGGGGCTGGGGATCCTGAAAGGAGAAATCCTGAAGATCCCGGAGAAAGAAGGGATGAAGATCCCCCATATGGGGTGGAATTCCCTTCACCTTGAAAATAACGGCAGACTTTTCAGAGGGATAGAAGAAGGCGCTTATGTTTACTTCGTCCATTCCTACTATCTGAAAGCGGCTGATGCGCAGATCGTAAAGGCATCCACGGACTACTGCACCCACATTCATGCATCTGTGGAAAAGGATAATGTGTTCGCGTGCCAGTTCCATCCGGAGAAGAGCAGCGACGTGGGTCTGCACATACTGAAGAATTTTGTGGAACTGTAGGAGGGAAACGATATGTTTACGAAGAGAATCATTCCCTGCCTTGATGTAAACGGGGGAAGAGTGGTAAAAGGAGTCAATTTCGTCGATCTCAAAGACGCGGGAGATCCGGTGGAGATCGCCAGAGCCTATGACAAAGCCGGCGCGGATGAGCTCGTATTTCTGGATATCACCGCATCGTCCGACAACCGGGGAACAGTCATCGACATGGTAAGAAAAGTTGCCGAGTGCGTGTTCATCCCGTTTACCGTGGGCGGAGGCATCCGCACGGTAGATGATTTCCGTGCGATCTTACGGGAGGGCGCGGACAAGATATCGATCAACTCTTTCGCTATCAATACGCCGGAGCTGGTCAGCGACGCGGCGGATAAGTTCGGGAGCCAGTGCGTAGTCGTTGCCATCGACGCCAAGAAAAGGGCGGACGGTTCCGGTTGGAATATCTACAAAAACGGCGGACGCATCGATGTGGGGATCGATGCGGTAGAGTGGGCGATGAAAGTGGAACGCCTCGGGGCGGGAGAGATCCTGCTCACCAGCATGGACTGCGACGGCACGAAAGCCGGTTACGATCTGGAACTGACACGCACGATTGCGGAAAATGTGTCCATCCCGGTCATCGCTTCCGGCGGCGCGGGAACACTGGAGCATTTTAAAGAGGCTCTGACAGAAGGAAAGGCGGACGCGGCGCTGGCTGCCTCGCTCTTCCACTATAAAGAGCTGGAGATACGGCAGGTGAAAGAATACCTGCGGGGGGAAGGCGTGCCGGTGAGGCTGTGATCACGCCGTAATTACTGTTCTTATAGAAGTGATAATACAGAAAGTCGGTCAGAGATGACCGGCTTTTTGTATAGTGAAAAAGATACGGGAATAATATTACAGGCATAAATATGAGACATTGTCTCAAATATTGTTTACAAAATCAAACAAATAAGTATAATAGAAAGTAAAAGAGAAAAAATGTGGTGTTGAGACAAAGTGGAGGTAGACACAGATGTTATGCCAGTTTACAGTAAAGAATTTTAAGAGCATCCGCGACGAGATGACATTTGACATGCAGGCAGCCGCCATTTCTGAGCATGAGGACAGGATAATCAAAGATAGAGATGGAGAAGTATTTCTTCCGGTATCAGCCGTGTATGGGCCGAACGGCGGTGGAAAATCCAATGTGCTGGAGGCGTTGCACAGTCTGGTGCTCAAGGTGTTGAGACCATTATATGCGACCAGCGATATCGAAAACGCAGCGATCCGGATCAAGAGAATACTGATCGAGCCGTTTGCATTTTCCGCAGAAACTGCAAATGCGTCAACGGAGTTTGAATTATTTTTCAGAACAAAACTGGCAGAATACCGGTATGAACTGACTGTCAGGAAAGACTTGATCGAATATGAAAGACTGGACCGGGTAAAGCTGGAAACCGGACGCAGATCGGCGCTTTTTGAAAGAGACGATAATATAATCACTTTGAAAGGCGTCTTTTCTAAATTAAAGATCAGTGAAGATCTGTCCGAGACACTCCCACTTCTTTCTTATCTGGGGATTACCTATGCTAAGAATGAAGTAGTGCAGGATGTGTTGAGTTGGTTTGATGCCGGGATCGACTTCCTGAATTATGGAAATCCGCATCAGGAACTGCGTATGGCAATTTCCAATTCAGAACATGTGAAGAAACTGATGCTGGATATGATACAGGAAATGGACCTGGATATCGTAGACTTTCGGGTGGAAGAGAGAGAGAATGACCGGATAGAAGTATTCACAAAACATGTCGTTGACGATTATGAGGCGGAATTAAATCTGTATGACGAGTCCAGCGGAACAAAGAAGCTGTTCGGTCTGCTTCCGTTTATTGCAAAAAGTCTTTCCGTAGGAACAACGCTTGTCATTGACGAGTTAGATGCGAAGATCCATCCGGCTCTTCTGAAATACATCATTATGATGTTTAATGATATGAAGATCAACCGGCATGGCGCACAGTTGATCTTTACATCTCATGATCTGTCTACAATGAACAGCGAAGTGTTCCGGAGAGATGAAATCTGGTTTGTCGCAAAGGGGAACAAAGAGAACTCTAAATTGTATTCACTGGTAGAGTTTAAAAATGACAAGGGTGAATCGGTGCGGAAGGATGCAAAATTTGACAAGCAGTATCTGGAAGGAAAGTATGGGGCGGATCCATATCTCAGGAAGATTGTAGATTGGGGGAATGTCAATGCCTAAAAAAGCCGGGATGGAGGTGTGGAAGAAAAAGCGCCGAAAGGAATATCTGGAAAAGAAAGAGTTCGTTGACTTGAGTGAATAAATGAATTGCAAAGTGTCCGCTGCAATGGTAAAATTTATCCGGAACAATCGAAAAGAAGAGAGGAACAGGACTATGGCAGGTCTGAACGGAGACTGGTACGAAGCACTGAAAGGGGAATTCTCAAAGCCCTACTATAAGAAACTATTTGAGACAGTAAATAACGAGTACAGGACGCATCTGATCTTCCCGCCGGCGGAAGATATATTCAACGCATTTCATCTGACGCCGTTAAAAGACGTGAAGGTGGTGATCCTCGGGCAGGATCCGTACCACAATAACGGGCAGGCGCACGGACTGTGTTTCTCCGTGAAGAAGGGAGTGGATATCCCGCCGTCTCTTGTGAATATCTATCAGGAACTCCATGACGATCTGGGCTGTACGATCCCGGATCACGGCTGCCTGACAAAATGGGCTGAGCAGGGGGTGCTCATGCTGAACACAGTGCTTACAGTGCGGGCGCATCAGGCGAATTCCCACCGGGGGATCGGCTGGGAAGAGTTCACCGATGCAGCAATCCTGGCGCTTAACAGCCAGGACAGACCGATCGTATTCATCCTGTGGGGAAGCCCGGCTCAGAGAAAGAAAGCAATGCTCAACAACCCGAAGCATCTGATCCTGACGGCTCCGCATCCGAGCCCACTGTCTGCTTTCAGAGGATTCTTCGGCAGCAGGCCGTTCAGCAAGACGAATGCTTTCTTGGAGAGCCACGGGATCGAGCCCATTGACTGGCAGATTGAATGATATCAGATGGCTGAACTGTTGCGAAAAAATACTTGCAATTCACAGCAAAGCGCGTTATAATTTTTAACGTGCTGATGCAGATGTAGTTCATCGGTAGAATACCAGCTTCCCAAGCTGGGGAGGCGGGTTCGATTCCCGTCATCTGCTTGATATAAGCCGTAAACGTTGAAAACACAGCGTTTACGGCTTTATTTAATACGGGAATGATAAATAAATGAAATGAAAAGGGGGAAGAGCATGGCTACGATCAAGGACATAGCAAAATATGCCGGCGTGTCTCACGGAACGGTTTCCAACGTGCTGAACCATAAAGGGAATGTGAGCACGGAAAAGATACTTCTGGTAGAGCAGGCGGCTAAGGCGCTCGGGTATCAGATGAACTCGCAGGCAAGCGGCTTAAGGAGCGGCAAATCGAAGACCATATGCATCATTGTGCCGGGCATAGACATGAAGATGTACGGTAAGCTTTATGCGGGGATCGAGAAAGCGCTGCATGATATGAATTATACGATCGAGATCCTGTGCAGCGAAGGCATGCCGGATAAGGAGAGCAGGCTTTTGAAAAAGGCGCTGTCCATGCAGCCGACTGCGATCGTGCTGGCAAGCTCCGCTTACAAGAATGAGGAGGCTGTCCCGGAGGATACGATGGTGGTTATGGTGGACAGGTACGTAAAAGGCTTTCCGGATAATGCAGTGTTTATCTCCTTTGACTACGAGCGTGCGGGGAGAGAAATTGCCGAGAAGTGTATCCGCGACGGCAATAAAAGCGTGGCTCTGATGTGCGAGAACAGGCGGTATACGAGCAACCGGAGTTTTATCAAAGGAGCGGCCGATGTTCTGGAGAGCGAGGGCGCTTATCTGGAAGTGATGGAAGTTCCCGCCCCGCTGAAATTCAACCGCGCCTTTGACGTGCTGTATGCATCCGATCCGTTTGACGCGGTCATTACGATGTCACGGGAAGATGTGGAAAATATCAAGATGGCCCATACCTTTAATCTGCGTGCGGAACTTCCGGAGCTGTACTCTGTGGTGAGCAGAGATTTTGGATTTGAAAACGGAAATATGTATGAGATGGATTACAAGCTGATGGGCAAGCACATCGCCGAACTCATCCTGAAAAAAGACGCCGGCGCGCCGGACGAAAGCGGGGACGGCTCGGAGGCAGTCCAAAGAGAGATCATTGAAGAGGGGCGTTTTCCCCAGCAAAGAGTGTATCAGCGCAAAGGAGAGGAGACGTTAAAGCTCCTTACGGTGAAGAACTCGACCAGCGAGGCAGTCAGGCGTCTGCTCCCTCTGTTTCAGGAACAGTCGAGGATCCGTGTGAATGTGGTGGAAGCACCCTATGATGAACTGAGGAAGATGGTCTGTAAGATGAAGGATGAGAGCGCCTTTGACCTTGTCAGGATTGATATGGCATGGATGCTCGGCGAGGGTGGACAGATCTTCCGTGAGATGGATTGCGGAAATGATATCATACAGAGGATAAGGTCGTCTGTTTTTGACGGGATACCGGAGGAATACTATTCGGTTAACGGCACAATGTATACGCTTCCGCTGGATGCCTGTGTACAGATGCTTTTCTGCAGGAAAGACCTGTTTGAGGACGAGCTGATCAAAAGGGAATATTATGAAACCCGGCGGAAGAAGCTTCTGGTGCCCCGGACATATAAAGAGTATAACGAGATCGCTGAGTTTTTCACGCGCAGATACAACCGGAGATCCCCTGTCAGCTACGGCACCGCCCTTACTTACGGGCGGTCTTACACGGCGGCGTGCGACCTGCTCCCGAGATTTTACGAAAAGGGAGGGCATATGCCGGACGGATCGGGAAAGGTGGCAGTGGATACGCAGGAGATGCGGGATGCCCTCACAGATTATCTGCAGTCGATCGAATACGCCACGAAGGAGCCGCATTTCTGGTGGCGGGAGTCGGCAAAGGAATTCGCCGAGGGCAACGTTGCTATGAATATCCTGTTTTCCAACTATGCTGCTGACATGGTCCACAATATAAGTTCTAAAGTGGCGGGGAAGATCATTTACGCGGAGGTGCCCGGCGGCAGGCCGCTTCTGGGCGGCGGCAGCATCGGGATCACGAAGAGTACGGATAAGGAGGAGACATGCCTGCAGTTTCTTGAATGGCTGTATTCCGACGAGATCGCGGAGATGGTGACCTATCTCGGCGGATTTATCTGCAACAGAAATATAGTGAATAATGCGGAGATACTTGAACTTTATCCGTGGATCCAGGACATCGAGCGGATGTTCAGGAAAGGAAAACGGGGGAGAAAGGAGAAGAACGAGCGTTATGACGAGTTCGCTCTGGAGGATATTCTGGGATCGGCGGTGATCTCAGCGTCTTCCGGCGTTTCCACGCCGGAGGAGGCGCTTGAAGACGCCCAGAAGATCTGCAACAGGATGTTTAATCAGTAAATATGGGAAAATAACACCGGCCGGTGCATGACCGTGCAGAGAAGTCTCTGTGCAGATCCTGCGCCGGCCTTTTTTGCTGTTGTTTAGCACGACGGACAGGTTTTACTGTTATTTTACATGAATCGTACAAAGCTCTTAACAATAGGTGGATATGATAAAAATGAAACGTACCAATAATAACTCACTCAATCTTATATGAAAGAGTGAGTTTTACATGGTCGTTTTGCACAAAAAATATGGATAAAAATCAGTAATAACTGACGAAAATGAGAAAACGGAGGTAAAATATGGGTTAAAATAATTGACACGTACCAAAAACAAGAGTACGATAAGACAAAACCAAGGAAAGAAAGTTGTCTTGGGGAAGGAGGAGAAAAATGTATACAAACAACAAGCCGATCGCGGATGCGCTTGCGCAAAAGAAAGTGCTGGTGGCGGCCCACAGAGGGACGTGTGGGGGGAATATCGTCTGGAATACTAGCCTTTCCTATAAGAATGCCCTGCTCCACGGTGCGGACATGATCGAGATCGACGTGTCCATGACAAAAGACGGGGTGTTTTTCGCTTTCCACAATACGGAAGAAGAAGCTGAATTCGGAAGGAAATGCGATATCCGCGAAATGACCTCGCAGGAGGTGGAAGAGATCAATGTCCTCAATGCGATCCGCAATACTTCCGGACAGAAGGTGGAACGTCTGGAGGAAGTGCTTCCAAAGTTCAGGGGAAAATGCCTGATCAATATCGACCGCTCATGGTTCTACTGGGAGAAGGTGATCGCATTTCTCAAATCTATGGATATGGACGACCAGATCCTGCTGAAGTCGGGAGCGGACGAGGAGTATTTAAGGCAGCTTGCCGGGAGCGGATCCGGGCTGATGTATATGCCGATCGTGCGCACGATGGAAGAATGGGAAAAGGTAAAGGAATATGATATCAACGTATGTGCGGCGGAGCTGATCTTTGACACTGCGGACCATCCGTTCGCCAGACCGGAATTCCTTAAAAGCTTAAGAGAGCAGGGGATCGCTCCGTGGGTAAACGCCATTACATTAAATGACACTGACATCCTTTCCGGTGGCCTTGACGACAATCACGCGATCGCGGATGGATTTGACGAAAACTGGGGACGGCTTATGGATATGGGATTCCAGATCCTGCAGACAGACTGGCCGGCGCTGCTCCGCGGCTATATTGACCGGAAGTATAACCTGTAAAACACAAAACAGAAAAGAAAAAAGAAACAAAGACAAAGGAGGAACAACATTATGAAAACAAAGAAACTGGCAGCTATCGGACTGTGCGCGGCAACTGTATTATCTCTGGCAGCCTGCGGAGGCGGCGGAGAGGGCGAGAGCTCAAAAGGCGGCGGAGACGGAAAGCTTATCGTGTACACGAACAGCGGATCCGATGGAAGAGACGTATGGCTTGAAGAGCGGGCGGCCGAGGACGGATTTGACATCGAAGTGGTGCAGATCGCAGCCGGGGATCTGGCAAACCGTATCGTATCCGAGAAGAATAATGTACAGGCTGACCTTGTATTCGGCCTCAACAATGTGGAGTACGAGAAGCTGAAAGCAGAAGATACGATGGAGAAATGGGAGCCGGAATGGAAAGACGAGGTTGACCTGTCCCTGGGCGATCCGGATGGGTACTATTATCCCCTTGTGATCCAGCCTCTTGTAAATATCATGAACATAGACCTTGAGAATCCGCCGCAGGATTATACAGATCTTCTGAGCGAGGAATGGACGGACAAGTACACGATCCTCGGGTTTGGCGGCGGAACGGCCAAAACGATGCTGGCTGGCTTCCTTGTGCGTTATACGGATCCGGACGGGGAACTCGGCATATCAGACGAGGGATGGGACACCATCAAACAGTGGATCCAGAACGGACACATGGAAGCTGAAGGTGAAGACTATGTGGGCTCGGTGATCGACGGCAGCCGGCCAATCTGCGAGATGTGGGGAAGCGGCGTACTCCAGAACGAGGAAGAGCGGGGGGTTGAATTCCAGATCATGTCCCCGGAAGTCGGAGTACCGTATGTGACAGAGCAGGTGGCGATCCTGAAGGGAAGAGACAACACAGAGAAAGCTATTGAATTCGCAAACTGGTTCGGATCAGCCGAGATCCAGACAGAGTGGATGAATGAATTCGGGACCATCCCGTGCAATGAAGGCGCATTTGAGCAGGCATCCGATGAGATCAAAGAGTTTGTCGGAAGTGTGCACCAGCAGGAGATCGACTGGGCATTTGTGGCTGAGAACCTCGACGCGTGGGTAGAGAAAGTAGAGCTTGAGTTCGTTCAGTAGACCGGCTGGAAAGGAGATCGTCTCATGATAGAATTTAAAAATGTGGAAATTAAATACGGAGACTTTACGGCGTTTGAGAATCTTAACCTGACTGTGGGCGACGGGGAATTCTTTACATTCCTCGGCCCGTCGGGATGCGGCAAGACAACGGCGCTGCGTGCGCTTGTAGGATTCCTCACGCCGACGGCGGGAGAGATCACACTGGATGGAAAGGACCTGATCCGTGTCCCGGTAGAGAAAAGGGGCATCGGCATGGTGTTCCAGAGCTATGCTCTTTTCCCGACCATGACAGTGTATGAGAATCTGGCGTTCGGGCTTAAAGTAAAGAAGATGCCGGCATCCGAGATCGACAAGCGGGTGCGTGAAGTCGCAAAGACGATAGCGATCAAAGATGAGCAGCTTGTGAGAAATGTATCCGAGCTCTCCGGAGGCCAGCAGCAGAGAGTAGCGCTTGCAAGGGCGATCGTCCTTGAGCCCAAGATCCTCTGTCTGGACGAGCCGCTGTCCAATCTGGACGCCAAGCTGAGAGTCAGTTTAAGGAGTGAACTTAAGAGACTGCAGAAGAACCTTGGGATCACGACGCTCTATGTAACCCATGATCAGGAGGAGGCGCTGATGCTTTCCGACAAGATCGCGGTATTTAATAACGGAACCGTAGAGCAGGTAGGGACTCCCCAGGAGATCTATGATCACTCAGGGACGGAATTTGTCTGTGATTTCATCGGAGATATCAACAAACTGGGCGTCAAGGTGGTTGCAGAGCTGAACCGCGAGGGCGCGTCGCTCGACGTGAACCGTCACGCTTACATCCGTCTGGAGCGGATCCACTTTGATCCGGCGCCGGAATACCTGAAACTGTCAGGCGAGGTGATCAATTACGATTACAACGGCATCACGACGAAGTATCATGTCAATACGTGCGGAGAGATCATCCGTATCATCAAAGTGAATGACGGACGGCCGATCTATCAGAACGGAGAGAAGATCGATATGTATCTTAACCCGGCTGATATCATGCAGTATTAAAGGAGGTGGCCGATATGCTGGCAAAAAAGAAAATCTCCATACCGGGGCTCGTGCTGAAGATCGCAGTCGCGTGGGCGCTGATCGCGTTTGTCGTATATCCGGTAGTCAGTCTGCTGATCCAGACATTCTGGCATAACGGGACGCTGTCCACGGAAGTGTTCGGCAAGGTATTTTCATCGGCAAGGGCGGTGCAGAGTCTGAAGAACAGTTTTATCCTTGCATTTACACTGGTGGTAACCGTGAATATCGTAGGTACGCTATGCGTGCTCTTTACGGAGTACTGGGATATCAAAGGAGCTAAGATCTTAAGGCTGTCTTACATGACGTCCCTGATCTACAGCGGCGTAGTACTGGTGGCAGGATACAAATATGTATACGGCGAGACCGGACTGCTCACAAAGTTCCTGCTTCAGTTTTTCCCTGATATGGATCCGAACTGGTTCGTAGGATACGGAGCGGTCGTGTTTGTCATGACATTTTCGTGTACCCAGAACCATATGATGTTCCTGAAAAATGCGATCCACGGGCTAGATTACCATACTGTGGAAGCGGCGAAAAATATGGGCGCAGGCGGAGCGGCTATCTTCTTTAAGATCGTGCTGCCGGTGCTGAAGCCGACGTTTTTCGCTATCACGATCCTGACATTCCTCACCGGACTGGGGGCAATGTCCGCGCCGCTGATCGTCGGCGGGGAAGATTTCCAGACGATCAACCCCATGATCATTACCTTCTCGAAATCAACTTATTCAAGAGAGGTGGCCGCTTTTCTGGCGATCATCCTGGGAGTGGCGACGATCATCCTGCTGACGATCTTCAGCCAGGTTGAGAAGAAAGGAAACTATATATCTGTATCAAAGACAAAAGCAAAGCTCACGAAACAGAAGATCAATAATCCGGTGCTCAATGTGATCGCGCATATTGCGGCGTGGCTGATGTTCGTGATCTATATGCTGCCGATCGTGCTGATCGTGATCTACTCATTCTGCGATTACAATACGATCATGACAGGAGAGTTTACGAGCGGATCATTTACACTGGAAAATTACCAGAAGCTTTTCACATCGCTTGAGGCGGTCCAGCCGTATCTGGTAAGTATCGCCTACTCGCTCGGCGCGGCGCTCCTGGCGGCAGTGCTTTCCATCATATGCGTGCGCTTTGTGCAGAAGTCGAAGAACAAGCTGAACAAGCTGTTTGAGTACGGGGCGCTGATCCCGTGGCTGCTTCCGAGCACATTGATCGCCCTGGGGCTTACCATGGCTTATGGAGACCAGAATCCTCTGATCTTTAATAAGGTGCTCGTAGGCACCACCGTGATCCTGCTGATCGGTTATGTCATTATCAAGCTTCCGTTCTCGTACCGTATGATACGCTCCGCGTTCTTCGCGGTAGACGACGATCTGGAAGACGCTGCAAAATGTATGGGCGCAGGCACGTTTTACACGATGCGAAAAGTCATCATCCCCGTGATCCTGCCGGCGGTCATGTCCGTGGTCATCCTGAATTTCAACGGACTGCTGTCCGACTATGACCTGACGGCGTTCCTGTATCATCCGCTGTTCCAGCCGCTTGGTATCGTGATCAAAGCGGCGTCGGACGAGAACGCGAGCATTGACGCTAAGTGCATGAGCTTTGTGTACACGATCGTGCTGATGATCCTTTCATCGATCGCGCTGTATTTCGGACAGGGGAACGGAATGCAGGCGATCCGCAGATGGAAGCAGAGAAGACTTGAGAAGAAAGTATTTAAGAAATGATATGGTGCCGGGGCTGCCCCCGGCATCAATGATATGAAGAAAAAAGGCGTGCAGGCGGTGCGCAAAGGAGGATGTGTATGGAGACTCTAAGAGAACTGGTCAGTATGGCGGAAGGGATCAATCTGTTTTCCATTGTGCTGAGGATCGCGGTCTCTGTCATGTGTGCTGGAATCCTCGGGATCGAGAGAGGAAAGGCGAACCAGTCCGCCGGAATGCGCACGTATATACTCGTCAGCCTGGGAGCAACTGTAGTCATGCTCACAGGCCAGTACATGTTCGATAAGTTCTCCACCGGTGATCCGGCGAGGCTTGGCGCGCAGGTGATCAGCGGCATCGGTTTTCTCGGTGCGGGAAGTATTATCGTGGAAGGCAAGACGAAAGTAAGAGGGCTGACGACAGCCGCCGGACTGTGGACGGCCGCCTGCATCGGCCTTGCGGTCGGGATAGGATTTTACCTCGGCGGCATTATCGCAACTGCTGTCGTGTATCTGGTCATAACAAAGTTTAAGAGCTTCTCAGACCATTTTACCCATAACGACGTGATACTGAGGATATACATAGAATTTGAAGAAATGAGCGAACTGAAACCGCTCTTCGCCACGATCGAAAGCTTCGGGCTCCAGGTCCTAGATACGCTGCTCAATAATCCTAAGAACAGCGGGATCTACAATGCAGTGCTGTCCATAAAAAATCCGGAGGATAAGACGCATGAGCAGATACTGGATTATCTGAAAAAGCTGCAGGGGATCAAAAAGGTGCGGATCATATACTGATCCCCTGCCTTTATTCCTCGATCACCTGTATCTCCAGATAGTCAAAATCAATGGAATCCACAAAGTTATCCTGATAGAACCGCGCTTTGGCATGACGTTTAAACTCGGCGATCGTGGAATCCAGCCAGATCGGCTTGCTCAGGTCGAACTGATAACAGATCTCATCCAGAGCGTTAAATATCTTGTGTGTGCGTGTGTCATCCGTATCGTCACAGATTACCGTATCTCTGAGCATACGGTTGTCTTTGAATTCTTTTCCCCATAAACGGAACATAATATACCGCTCCTTTCATAAATGCTATTCTAGCACAGGAAAGTCGAAAAGTCATTCAGAAAAACCGCAGATGTACAGTTGTGTGCGTCTGCGGTTTTTGATATATTAATAAAAGGGCAAAATAACAGGGGGTATGAACTCGTATGACTGTAGAGACGGTGTTGGAAAAAGTAAAAGAGCTCTGTATGAAACATCAGGCGGCGGAGGTCATTCTGTTTGGATCAAGGGCAAAGGGGACCGCGCTTGAGAGAAGCGATATAGATATCGCCGTATCCGGCGCAGACGATATTGACGCTCTCGAGGAAGAGATCGAAGAAATCCCCACTTTATTGACTGTTGATCTTTTGGACATGGATACATGCAGGAATGAACTGATACTGGAGGACATCAGAAAATATGGACGTAAAATTTGAAAAGCGGCAGAAAGGGGACACATATGAAGAAACTTCTTGACAGGATATTTATAGACGGACTGACCGGCATGGCGCACGGTCTGTTTGCCACGCTGATCATCGGTACGATCATCCAGCAGATCGGAACATACTGCGGCGGCAATATCGGCGGCCTGATCTTTACACTCGGCAAGGTGGCGGCAGGCCTGACAGGCGCGGGCATCGGAGCAGGTGTGGCGCGGAAACTGGATGCGGGGCATCTGGTCATCGTATCGGCGGCGGTAGTCGGCATGATCGGAGCGTTTGCGGGAGATGACATGTCCGGAGATATTGTGAATGACGGCAGTCTCGTTCTTTCAGGGCCGGGAGAGCCTCTCGGGGCTTTTGTGGCGGCGTATATTGCCATTGAGATCGGGATCCTGATCTCCGGGAAGACGAAGCTGGATATCATCCTGACGCCGCTTGTCTGTATTGGCGCGGGCTCGGTGGTCGGGCTTCTTGTGGGGCCGCCGATCTCGGGATTTATGGCGTGGCTCGGATCGCTCATCAACTGGGGGACGGAGCAGCAGCCGTTTGTCATGGGCATCGTGGTATCCGTGCTGATGGGAATGATCCTGACTCTCCCGATCAGCTCTGCGGCGCTTGGCGTGATCCTGAATCTGTCCGGTCTGGCAGCAGGCGCGGCGACTGTGGGATGCTGCTGCAATATGATCGGATTCGCAGTGGCAAGTTTCCGGGAGAATAAATTCGGCGGACTTCTGTCCCAGGGGATCGGCACATCCATGCTGCAGGTGCCGAACATCGTGCGTCATCCGCAGATCTGGATCCCCGCTATCGTCTCAAGCGCGGTATTAGGCCCGGTCTCGACAATGATATTCCATATGACCAACAACGCTACCGGATCCGGTATGGGGACGGCAGGGCTTGTAGGCCCTCTGATGACATGGCAGGTGATGACGCAGACGGAAACAGAGATGATCGTGCTTGTGAAGATCATCCTGATCCAGTTTATCCTTCCGGCGGTGGTCACGCTTCTCATATCGGAGTTTATGAGAAAGAAGAAATGGATCCGCTTCGGTGATATGAAACTGGAATAGGAAGCGGCGTGTGATCTTAAAACGGGAATCTTAAAAATGAATTAAAAAAGAGTGAACTCGGTTAACAGCAACCACAAAATATGGTATACTTAAGAACACAGTAATAACTAATGGGGGCTATTCATGATGAGAGGTGAACAACAGGTTGAAGCCGCACTCAAGAGCTATGAAGACGTTGACAGCTGGAAGACAGTTATTTTCCTCTATAATGCGGCTTTAAAAGAAGTGGGCACAAAGCTGGAGATCTTAAACGATGAATTCCAGCACGTACATCAGTATAACCCGATCGAGCATATCAAAACCAGGATCAAGACGCCGGAGAGTATCGTCAAGAAGTTAAAACGCTATGGGTACGAGACGTCGATAGAAAATATGGTGCGGTATATCAATGACATAGCGGGAGTGAGACTGATCTGCTCCTTTACGTCGGATATCTACCGGCTCGCAGAGATGATCGGCAATCAGAGCGATCTCAAGGTGCTTTCGATCAAAGATTACATAAAGAATCCGAAAGAGAGCGGCTATAAGAGTTACCATATGCTCGTGTCGATCCCGATCTTCCTGTCAGACAGTGTGGTGGACACGAAAGTGGAGATCCAGATCCGCACGATCGCCATGGATTTCTGGGCGAGCCTGGAGCATAAGATCTATTACAAATTCGAAGGAAATGCTCCGGAGTATATCAGCCGGGATCTTCGGGAATGTGCGAAGATGGTATCGGAACTGGATGAGAAGATGCTCTCGCTGAACGAGGCGATTCAGGAGTGTATCCTTCAGCAGGAAAACAGAAACAACATGGACGATGTGCTTGATCATGTGATCGGAAACAGAAAAGAACAGCCGAAACTTCAGGCGAACGGAACAGAAGGGTAGAGCTGGTGAAAAAAGAATGTGCCAAAACAAAGAATAAACAGGGTGCGGTATCTGCCGCACCCTGTTTGTCAGACAGGCGGATATTACGCCTGCTTATTTTCATCGTCAGCCGCCACCTCCGTGATGGATTTGACAAGCCCTGCGATGCTCTGGATTTCTGAAGGAATGATGATCTTGGTGGCTTTGCCGTTGGCTGCCTTCTCAAAAGCCTCAAGACTTCTGAGAGTCAGTACTGCATTGTCAGCCCCGGCTTCTTTTAAGAATCTCAGACCGTCGGCAGTAGCCTGCTGTACTTTCATGATGGCCTCCGCTTCACCTTCCGCCTCGCGGATCATTTTTTCCTTCTCAGCCTCGGCTTTCAGGATGGCTGCCTGTTTTGCCGCCTCCGCTTCGAGGATCACGGATTCTTTCTGGCCTTCCGCCACGAGTACGGTAGACTTCTTCTCGCCTTCCGCGCGGAGGATGGCTTCACGTCTCTCACGTTCCGCTTTCATCTGTTTCTCCATCGCGTCGCGGATCGCGGTCGGCGGGATGATGTTCTTCAGCTCGACACGGTTTACCTTGATGCCCCACGAGTCTGTCGCGCGGTCCAGTTCGGCGCGCATTTTCGTGTTGATCGTCTCGCGGGATGTAAGTGTCTGGTCGAGTTCCAGATCTCCGATAATATTACGCAGTGTAGTCGCCGTAAGGTTCTCAAGCGCTACAATGGGACTTGCCACGCCGTAGCAGAACATCTTCGGATCTGTGATGGAATAGAAGATGACGGTATCGATCTGCATAGTTACATTATCTTTCGTGATCACGGGCTGCGGCGGGAAATCCACAACCTGTTCTTTCAGGTCGATGCGTCTTGCCACACGGTCGATGATCGGCAGCTTAAAGTGAAGTCCCGTGCTCCATGTGGTAAGATATGCGCCGAGACGTTCTACGACAACAGCCTGTGCCTGATGTACGACTTTGACGCATGAGATCAGGATCAGTATGACGATGACAAGTACGATCAGGAAAAGTATTGTTCCGATTCCGATAAATGCTGGATTCATGATGTTACCTCCTCATGTTTTTTTACGATTAATTTTACCCCTGAAACATCTACGACTTCTGCAAGTTCGTCTTTTTCAAAGGTTTCGCTGCTGTTCTGTGCCCTGACGGTCCACTCCTGGCCGTCGACGATGCTCTTGCCTGTCTGCTTTAAGTTATCGACCCGCTCTGTGATGCGGATGACTTCGCCGATCTTGCTCTCGTAGTTGGTCTTCAGGCGGTTCTTGTTGAGATGCTTTTCCGCCCACGGCCTTGTGAAGAGCAGCAGCACGACCGAGACAGCCAGAAATACGACGATCTGGACGACAAGGCCGGCCCCGAGCGTATTCGCCGCCATCGCCGCGAGAGCGCCGATCGCAAACCAGATCGTGGTGAGCCCGACTGTAAAGATCTCGATAATGATCAGGATGATAAACAGTCCCAGCCAGATCAGGTTCAGCGTGGATGTCGAAAGAGTCAGGATATCTGCTTCCATATAAATAATGTCTCCTTTCTGTAAAATGCTCATGGAAATTTAATCCCCGTTATACTGGGCGAAATCCACATTGTAATATCCTTCGGATGGTGTGAAGACGGTATCTCCGTATTCAACGGTTACTTCCGTGCCGTCAGGGATCACTACGTTTTTCACACCGGCGCTTGTACAGCCTTCGGCAGTGACTGCCATTTCTTCACCATCCGCCCACAGATAAGAAGAAGTGCCGTTAGGATAGACAAGGATAATGCTTGCATATCCGTTTCCGCCGTCCGCTGTGCTTACAGCGGAAATATCGAAGATCCCCTCGGGGATATCACCATCTCCGGCTGTATATGTGCCTTCAGCCACGGCGACAGGTCCGGTGAGAGGATCTGCCGAAGGCTCTTCGGTCAGAGGCTGTGCATTGTCTGTCATAAGACGCAGGATGATACTGCTTCCGACCTCCAGTTCGGCTCCGTTGTACAGGCGGATATCCTCACACTCTGTAACTTCATCATATTCTTCGTCGGTTCCAAAATATACCGAGTCGAAGATGATATTTGCATCATCGCGGATCTCGGCTGCCCCGGAACCTTCCACCAGTTCCGCCCGATAGACACCCTCGGGGATGTGCACCCCGACCCGATAGATCCCGGTCCCGAGCAAGACTTCGTAAGATTCTCCCTCAGCGGGTATTTCTCTGGTCACATAGCTGTAGGGATCATATGTATAATCGCCAGTGTCCATATCATCGGTATCAGAAAAATCTACGTTCCACCCGTCCAGATCGCCCCAGCTGAATGCGTCGGAGCTGCCGGAACTGAAGTTATCGCGAAATAACGAGCGTCCCACGCTGACGACTGCCACCAGGATGACAGCGATGATGAAAGTCCGGGCTAACTTCCCGGCTATTATCCTGCCGTGATCGTCTCCGGGGCGGGAACGTGCAGTCCCTGCCGCCGGCTGCCTGCCCGGCCGGGGATATGCGGCATTTGCCGTCGGCTGCCTGTCCGTCTGGAAATATGTCTTTGCCGTCGGCTGTCTGTCCGGAATATGTGTGCGGTGCTGCGGAGCCGGCTTCTTTGGGACCGTAGTCCTGCTTTTCTGCTCCGGCATGGCGGCGACTGTCCGGGAATCCGGCTGTCTGGAAGAAGAACGCTCCTGCCGGGATGCGTCTGCGGCTGCCCGAAGTGCGGCAGTTTCCCTCTCATACACAGAATTATCCAGACCGCACAGAGTACAGCGGCCGCCTTCCAGAGGTCCTCCGCATAAGCTGCATTTCTTTTTTAACATAATCCACCTCCCCCTTTGAGTTCAGCCCGTGCTATCCGCAAAGCCGTTCTCTTACTCAAATTTAGTTTATTCTATCACAGGTACAGGATATTTTGTGTAAAATAATAAAAAAAGGCGAAAATTGTAAAAATTCCTTAAGATTTATGTACGCTGTTTAAAATATATTGATGGTTCCCGCTGTTTTCGCTATACTATATATCTGAAGAAAAAGTTTATGAAAGTCAAAGGTACAAGGGAATGACAGAAGAGGCAAAGAAAAAGGGGATAGAGATCGGCACGGGGCTTCTGCTCTATATCATCGCATGGAGCATCGTGTCATATTGGACAGTTCCGGCAGCAGGCGAGACTGTGCTTTTTCTGGCGGCGTATGCAGTCCTGTCACTAAGCACGTACTGGGAGCAGATCAAAAAGATCCTCAAAAGGCAGTTCCTGGATGAAAACCTGCTTATGATCATTGCAACGGCAGGCGCATTTGCCATAGGCAGGCACAAAGAAGCGGTTGCGGCGATGCTGTTCTATCAGGTCTCAAAGTTTGTAGAGGAATTGTCGCTTGGAAAGACAAAGAAATCAATTGCGGAATACATTGACATCCGGCCGGAATATGCCAACCTGAAAGTCGGCAATACAGAGAAAGTCGTGCCTCCGCAGCAGCTGGAGCTGAAGCAGACGATCGTCCTCAGACCCGGGGAGAAGATCCCCGTCGATTCGGTCGTGACATCGGGAACCGGAGCCGTCGATATGAAAGCGCTCACGGGAGAATCAGAACCGAGGTCGGTAAAGACCGGCGACCGGCTGTACAGCGGGTGCATTAATTTAAACGGGGTACTTGAAGCGAGGGTCATCAGGCTTTATAATGATTCTGCGGCAGCGAAAGTCATGCGGCTGGTCGAAAATGCCAATGAGAAGAAATCAGCGAGTGTCCATTTTGCGGACCGGTTTACAAAGTATTATACGCCTATTGTGATCCTGATCGCTCTTCTGACCGTGCTCCTGCCGCCTGCGATGTTCGCTGAGTCAAAAATGGAATGGATCTACCGGGGGCTGGTCATCCTGGTGGCGGCATGCCCGTGCGGGCTGATGGTGTCCATACCGCTGGCATTTCTCGGCGGCATCGGTTCGGCTTCCAGGCAGGGCGTACTGATAAAGGGCGGGGCGTTCCTGGAAGACCTGACGAAAGTGGACACATTTGTTTTTGATAAAACGGGTACACTGACAGAGGGCGTATTTCATGTGCGCGAGATCGTCCCGTGGAAGATGGAAAAAGACGAGCTGTTGGAGATCGCAGCCCTTGCAGAATCATATTCCAATCACCCGATCGCTCTGTCACTGCTGGAGGAGTATGGAAGAGAGCCAGACAGGACAAGGGTGATGGATATCGAAGAGCAGCCGGGGTACGGCGTCCGGGCAAAAATAGACGGCAGGGAAGTATATGTGGGAAATACTCGGCTTATGAACCGGCAGGGGATCTTCTATCAGCCGGTGGAAGATGCAGGGACGGTTGTCTATGCCGCTGTAGATGGGAAATATGCAGGATACATATTGATCTCGGATATCATACGCAAAGATGCCGGCAAGCTGATCCGCTGGCTGCATAAGAAAGATCTGGCGACCGTGATGTTCACAGGAGACAATGAGCAGGCAGCGGAAGAAGTGGCGTCAAAACTCCGGATCGAGAGTGTGTATGCAGAGCTAATGCCGGAGGATAAAGTCGCGCTGCTGAAAGAATTCCATGAAAACCAGATGGAAGGGGAAAAGCTTGCGTTTGTCGGAGACGGCATCAATGATGCGCCCGTTCTGACACTTGCGGATATCGGGATCGCCATGGGAGGACTCGGCGCAGACGCAGCTCTTGAGGCGGCGGACATCATCCTGATGGAGGATGAGCCGGTGAAGATCATCAATGCGATCCGGATCGCCAGGGCGACGCTGCGGTCCGTGAAGCAGAATATGGTGGTTGCTGTCGGTATGAAAGTACTGCTGATCATTCTGGCGTTTTTCGGCTTTGTCACGATGCAGAATGCGATCATCGCCGATATGGCGGTCATGCTGATCAATATATTAAATTCATTCTGGATGATGCAGTATCCGGAACGGGGAGTGTGAATAGGAAAATGAAGAAAAGATGGATGACAATACTTGCCGCCTCAGTTGTGGCGGCAGGTCTGACCGGAGGCTGCGGCAGCCTTCAGAAATCGGGGGTCGAAGCTCTCGAAAAGGGAGAATATGAAGAGGCGCTGTCCGACTTTCAGGAGATGACGGAAAGCGGCAGCGGCGACGCGGCAGAGGGATACCGGGGGCTTGGTATGACCTATTACGAGATGGAAGATTATGAAAAGGCGCTTGAGGCGTTTCGCAGTGCGGCGGACAATGGCGCGGAGCAGACGATCCAGACGTATAATCTGATGGGGATCTGCGCGATGCAGACCGAAGACTATGCATCTGCTCTTGAATATATCCAGTCAGGGCTGGCTCTGACAAGCACCTCTGACGGAGCGGACAAAGCGGATGCAGAGCTTGTACAGGAGATGAAATATAATGAGATCATCTGCTATGAGCAGCAGGCGGACTGGGAAAATGCGAAGCAGAAAGTGACAGAGTATCTGGAGGATTATCCGGATGATGAGACAGTACAGAAAGAAGCAGAGTTTTTAGAGACTCGTTAGGGGATAAAGAGTGATGAAAGTACCGGGCGATTTTTTGAGAGTCGCCCGGTACTTTTGAAAGAATTTGGTTTTACAGCCGGCCGGCGAAAAGGAGACAGATATATGCATGAGACAGAACATATTGAAGAAAAAGTTATTCTGGTAGGGATCGATACCGGGAATCCGGATCAGGCGCAGCGCTCTCTCGATGAGCTGGCTGAACTTGCGAAGACTGCGGGAGCGGAAGTTGCGGGGCGGCTGATCCAGGCAAGGGAGAGCGCCCATCCCGCGACCTACATCGGAAAAGGGAAACTGGAAGAATTAAAAGATCTGGTCTGGGAGACAGATGCCACCGGCATCATCTGCGACGATGAGCTGACCAGCGCCCAGCTAGGAAATCTGGAAGCGGAACTGTCCTGCAAGATCATCGACCGGACGCTGTTGATCCTCGATATCTTCGCAGCCCGCGCCGTATCCGGCGAGGGCAAGATCCAGGTGGAGCTTGCCCAGCTGAGATACCGCGCTTCCCGGCTGACAGGACTTGGCAGATCCCTCTCCCGTCTGGGCGGCGGTATCGGGACGAGGGGTCCGGGCGAGAAAAAGCTGGAGATGGACCGGCGCCTGATCCGGGAGCGGATCAGCAGACTGAAACGTGATTTGCGGGATGTGGAGAAGCACAGGGAATTGATCCGGTCCCAGCGCAGACAGTCGGGCATGAAAGTGGCTGCACTTGTAGGCTACACCTCAGCGGGAAAGAGCAGCATCGAGAACGCCCTGACAGACGCAGGGATCCTGGAGGACGCTATGCTCTTTTCCACACTGGATACAACGACACGTTCACTGACATTGGACAATACTCAGGAGATCCTGCTCACGGATACCGTAGGATTTATCCGGAAACTTCCCCACCATCTGGTAGAGGCGTTCAAGAGTACGCTCGAGGAAGCAAAGTATGCGGATATCATCATCCATGTGGTGGACGCGTCAAATCCCCAGATGGACGAACAGATGTATGTGGTCTACGATACATTGAGCCAGCTTGGGGTAGAGGACCGGCCGGTGGTGACGCTCTTCAATAAGCAGGACCGGCTGGAACAGCCGGGGAGACAGCGTGATTTTCAGGCGGATTACTCGATCCCCACGTCAGCGAAGACCGGCCAGGGTTTGGAAGAGCTCAAGAAAGCTCTTCTGGAAATCCTGCGCAGAGACCAGATCTATATTGAGAGGCTGTATGACTTCTCAGAGGCGGGAAAGATCCAGCTGATCCGAAGCCGCGGACAGCTTATCTCGGAAGAATATGTCCCGGACGGGATCGAGGTAAAGGCGTATGTTCCAAAAGATCTATATGGGAGGCTATGATCATGATCGTAATAGAGAAAGAAAAATGTATCGGATGCGGGTTGTGCGTAAAGGACTGTCCGGCAGGAAAACTGAAGTTGGAAGAGCAAAAGGCGGTCTATACGCCGGGATGTATCGAGTGCGGGCACTGCGTTGCAGTCTGTCCCCGGGCGGCAGCGTCGATCCCCGAGTATGATATGGCTGATGTTGAAGAATACAATGAGGACGAGTTCTCAATAGATCCGGAGCATTTCCTGCGTGCCGTGAAATTCAGGAGAAGTATCCGCTCCTACAGAGAACAGCCGTTGGAGAAAGAGAAACTGGAGAAGATACTGCAGGCGGGAAGATACACCCCGACTGCGAAGAACAGCCAGTCCTGCCGATTTATTGTACTGCGGGATGAACTGGAGGAGTTTAAGACACTCCTGTGGGAAGAAATCCCGGAACTGGCGGATCGGATGAAGGGCGAAATGCCACAGTATGCAATGCTGTTTAAGTTTATGTACCGGAGTTGGAAGAAAGATCATGATGCGGACCAGTTATTTTTCAACGCTCCGTCCTGTATCATGGTCGTTTCGGAAAATCCGCTGGACGGAGGACTTGCGGCGGCAAATATGGAGACTATGGCTGTAGCAGAAGGCGCGGGCGTTCTTTACAGCGGATACCTGCAGCGGATCATAGAGGCATCCCCGAAACTGAAAGAATGGCTGGGGATCCCGGAGAGGCATCTCACATCCTGTATGCTCATCGGATATCCCGCAGTTACATACAAAAGGACAGCGCCAAGAAAAAAGGCAGATATCGTCTGGAGATAGCTGCCTGGAATTATCCATATGTAAGAAGCCAGTATCATGTAGAGGCGATATCGCTATGCAGAGGATACTGTATTATGTATAACGGAAAATATCAGAGGAAAGGCTTAGACGGCGTCTCGGGATAGCTTCCCATGGATACGAGAAGGCGCAGGCCGGCGTCTCTTGCCGTAAGAACTGCATTCTTTACAGCGGAGGCGTCGCCGGTCACTGCGACGATCACTTCGTTGGAATGACTGGTGCCCCGGTCCGGCGTCATATAGCGGATCGCGTCTACCGGTGATGCCTTGACAGCCAGATCAGCCATGACAAGACCGATCGCTGCGGGTGAACCGCAGAAGAAGCCGAAAGGCTTTCCAACGGGCGCGCCAAACGCCATATTGAGTGCCTGGTCTGCGTTTGCCGAGTAAGTGAATTCCAGATGCCCGGCCTGGCTGATATACAGTTCGCCGGCATATTTTTCTATATATTCAAGCGATATTTCTACAGCCTTTCGTACATCGGATACATTGTCTCCGCCGATGATGATAAAGCATCCGTGACCGCCCCATCCCTTTGTGTCCCGGGGGAGCTCTATAGATACAACCTCCGTGTTCGTCGATTTTACTGCTTCATCCACGGCATTGATCTGGCCGGCCGCTCCGGTGCGGGAGCTGATCAGCCCCAGACTTTTGTAAGGCTTCTTCAGCTGCATCTGCCCGAGAAGGGAATCATCGATCCCGGGGATGACAAGCCCGATCGTATCGAGCACAGTCGTGCCTACAAATTCAGTCATTGAACAGTCTGTGGGGATCTGTGTAAGGTTATTTACATCTACCATCCGTTTATCTCCTGTTTATCTATATGATCATAACAGTTTAACCCGCTTTGTCCACAAAAATAGAAAGAAATCAACAGCTATATCATCCCGCCGTCCAGGCCGATGATCTGTCCGGTCAGATAAGCCGGCGCTCCAGCCAGCATGAGGACGGCCTGTGCGGCTTCTTCAGGGGTGCCGTATCTTCCTGCCGGTATCTCGTCTTCCAGTGCGGTCCGCTCTTCCGGAGTAAGCCTTGCATTCATATCCGTATCGATCACACCGCAGGCAAGCGCATTTACCTGTATATTGCTGGGAGCCAGTTCCTTTGCCAGCGCCTTTGTCAGACCGTGCAGACCTGATTTTGCGGCGGAGTAGGCGGCTTCGCAGGAAGCGCCGGAAGTCCCCCACATGGAAGAGATGTTGATGATCTTTCCGGCTTTTTGGGAAACCATGTAAGGGATCGCAGCCCTGCAGCAGTAGAAAGCGGAGGACAGATTCGTATCGATCACGGACCGCCAGTCCTCGTCTGTCATATCGCTCAGCAACCCGAAATAAGCACGTCCGGCATTGTTGACAAGTACATCCAGTCCGCCGCACAATGCAGATATCTTATCGAACATCGCGCGCACCTCGTCAGGATCCCCGACATTGCCGGGGAGCATGGTGCAGCTGCCTCCGGATGCAAGGATCATGGTTTCGGTCTCTTTCAGCTGCTCGAGAGAATTGCAGCAGTTGATAAATACATGCCAGCCGTTTTTCGCAAAGGCAAGGGCGCACGCACGGCCGATGCCTCTGGAAGAGCCGGTGATCAGAACATTTTTCTTATCCATCAGGTCCTCCTGTATGTTTCACTTTTGGAAACAGTATACCACATGCGCAGAAAAAGAAGCAGCGCTTTGCGCAATCATTATACCACATTTTCATTGTACTTGCCCCCTCCTTGTGTTAAAATTTATTTGGCAACCGGCATATTGAAAAGAAATCATTCCGGCAGCGGTTCTGGCTGAGGGATGAGCAGGTCTCTGCGGAGGGGAAGACATGATAGATGACGCGATGGAGTTTGCGACGAAGGCACACGAAGGACAGTTTCGGAAAGGGACAAGACGACCCTATATCGTCCATCCCATCGAGGTGGCGGATATCGTGTCGACGATGACGAAAGACGAAGAGGTGATCTGTGCGGCAGTGCTGCATGATACGATCGAGGACTGCAGCGGGATCACATGGGACGTCCTGAAACTCCGGTTCGGAGGAAGAGTAGCCGACATGGTGGCTCAGGAAAGCGAAGATAAATCAATGAGCTGGGAGGAGCGGAAAGGAGCTACGATACAGAGGCTGAAAGACGCCCCGATCGAAGTGCAGATGATCGGGCTTGCGGACAAGCTTTCCAATATGCGGGATATCGACAGAGACTATCCGGTAGTGGGAGACGAGCTGTGGATGCGTTTCCGGATGCAGAGTAAATCCGCACTGGCATGGTATTATAAAGGGATCCGCGATGTACTGGAGAAGAATTTCAAAGGCGTGGAGGCATATGAAGAGTACTGCCGCCTGATCGAGAAGAATTTCGGACCGGAACCGGTACATACTGAGCGGGTGAAAGGAGACGGACAGCAATGACAGGGAAGACAAGAGTGATCTGTTTTGCAAACAATAAAGGAGGGAGCGGAAAGTCTACGACATGTTCCAATGTAGGATACGGCCTGACGCAGCTCGGGCGGAAAGTCCTGCTCATCGACGGGGACATGCAGCTGAATCTTTCCCTCTCTCTTTTTGATGAGGATACGGTGCTCGGTTTTGCACAGGGAGAGAAGAATCTATATGAAGGCATCCGCAGGCAGGACGATCTGAAAGATTATATCGTACATACAGGGTATGAGAACCTTGATCTGATCCCATCCTCCACGCTGATGAGCTCCATTGAGTATGAACTGTTTACCAAATGGCAGAGAGAATACATCCTGAAGAAAGGTCTTAAGAGCATTCTGGAATCGGGGGCGTATGATTATGTACTGATCGATGCCCCGCCCACGCTCGGCGGATGGGTGGTGAATATCCTCTGCGCGTCGGATGAGATCATCATTCCGGTGGAGGCGTCTCCATGGGGGCTGTTCGGGCTTGGGAATATGTTTGAATTCCTTGAACAGGTAAAGGAGATCGCTCCGGACCTGAAACTGGGCGGCATCGTGATCACGAAAGTGGATACGAGGAAAAATTATTTCAAACAGACACTGGAAACGCTCAGAGAGCTGGATGACGTAAGAGTATTTGATACGTATATCCGTGTGGACAGCGGTGTGGAGTGGTCCCAGGACAATAACGCGCCGGTCATGGCATACAGAAAGAGCAGCCGCAGTGCAAAGGAGTATATGGAACTGACAAAAGAAATCGATGCAGCGGGAGCGGTTTCCTGAGAAAGCTGCGCGAAAAGGGAAAGAGCGGGACAGGATGCACAGAGAATTGCTGAGAGAGCTGTCGGTCATAACCGAAGAGGAACAGAAGATCCTTGAAGGGCGGAAAGAGATCGATCAGCAGATATACACAGAAAAAAAGGATATGGTCATTGACAGTAGAAAGCTTCTCCAGAAGGGGAAGCTTATTCAGGTGCGCCCGCACACCAGATTCGTGCATTTCCCGAAGCATACCCATAATTATATTGAAGTGATCTATATGTGTCAGGGGAGTACACGGCATATCATTAACGGAAATGAAGTCGTGTTGGAGCAGGGAGACCTTCTGTTCCTCAATCAGAATGCGGTGCAGGAGATCATGCCGGCGGGACAGGAGGATATCGCGGTGAATTTTATCGTGCTCCCGGAGTTCCTCGATACCGCTTTTTCCATGATGGGAGATGAGAAGAACCAGCTACGGGATTTCCTTGTGGGGGCGCTCTCCGGCAGGGACGGAGAGACGTCCTGGATGTATTTTCATGTGGCGGATATCCTGCCGATCCAGAACCTGATCGAAAATATGGTATGGACGATCTTTTACGATTCGTCCAATAAGAGAAGCTGTACGCAGATCACCATGGGTCTGCTCTTTCTGCAGCTTTTGAATTACATGGATAAGATGGAGACCGGCGGATCCGGCTATGATTCGGAGATCACGGCTGCGGTCTTAAGCTATATCAATGAACATTACAAGAGCGGGACGCTTTCGGAGCTGGCAGGGCAGATGGGATATGATGTGTACTGGCTGAGCCGGGAGATCCGGCGCAGGACGGGAAAGACGTATAAGGAGCTGCTCCAGGAGAAGCGGATGCAGCAGGCGGTATATCTGCTGACAAACAGTAAGATACCGGTGACGGACATCATCGAATCAGTAGGATATGATAACACAAGTTATTTCTACCGGAAGTTCAGGGAGAGATATGGTATGAGTCCGAAAGAGTACCGGGGACAATTTGTACAAAATGACTGAATCGATTTTGTGGAAAATGCAAAAAAGAACGCTAAAATTAACTGATAGTTGCAAATAAGGACGCTGTTTTATATAAATAGCGTCCTTTTTTTGGGCGCTTTTGACAATTATAATAAAAACAGAGAATAAGAGAAGGAGGCGCTTACAGATGGAGAAATATTATCTGGCCGTTGATATCGGTGCATCAAGCGGACGCCACATGCTCGCCAGCATGAAGGACGGGAAGATGCAGCTCGAGGAAGTGTACCGTTTTCCGAACGGAATGGACAATAAGAACGGTACGCTCTGCTGGGATGTGGAACGCCTGATCACGGAGATCAAGAACGGACTGAAAAAGTGTAAAGAGATCGGCAAGATTCCGGTAACCATGGGGATCGACACATGGGGAGTTGACTATGTGCTGCTGGACAAAGACGACAACATCCTCGGCGATACGGTGGGATACCGCGACAGCCGCACAGAAGGCATGGACGAGAAAGTGTACGAGGTTATCCCGCAGGACGACCTGTATGCAAGGACCGGCATCCAGAAACAGATCTTCAATACAATCTACCAGCTTATGGCTGTAAAGCAGTCCCATCCGGAATATCTGGAGCAGGCGGAGACGATCCTGATGATCCCGGACTATTTTAACTTCCTGCTCACAGGCGTGAAGATGAACGAGTATACAGAGGCTACGACAGGGCAGCTGATCAGCCCCAAGACCAACGACTGGGATTATGAGCTGATCGATATGCTGGGATATAACTCAAAGATGTTCCTGCCGGTATCCATGCCGGGAACGGTAGTGGGAGACTTTACGGAGGAAGTACAGAAAGAAGTAGGATTTAACTGTACGGTCGTCCTGCCGGCAACGCACGATACAGGAAGTGCAGTGCTTGCAGTGCCGACAAACGATGACGATGCGGTGTACATCAGCTCCGGCACATGGTCGCTGATGGGAATTGAGCGGAAAGAAGCCGACTGCTCCATGGAGAGCATGAAGGCGAACTTTACAAACGAAGGCGGCTACGATCACCGGTTCCGCTATCTGAAGAATATTATGGGACTTTGGATGATCCAGTCCGTGAAGAAAGAGTTTACCGAGGATCTGTCGTTTGCAGAGATCTGCGAGATGGCTTCCAAAGAGACGATTTCCTCTATTGTGGACTGCAACGACGACTGCTTCCTTGCGCCAAAGAGCATGATCGAAGCTGTGCAGAAGTTCTGCCGCGACACGGATCAGCAGGTGCCGGAGACGGTGGGCGAGATCTCATCCGTGATCTACAACAGCCTTGCAAAATGCTACGGCGATACGGTGGAGGAGATCGAGGCGATCACAGGCAAGAAATACAGCACGATCTACGTGGTGGGCGGCGGCTCCAACGCCGGTTATCTAAACGAGCTCACGGCGAAATATACCGGAAGAAAAGTTTCGGCGGGACCGTCAGAGGCGACTGCCATCGGAAACATCATCGTGCAGATGCTCCATGACGGTGTATTCGCAAGTCTGCCGGAGGCAAGGACAAGCGTGAAAGAGTCATTTGACGTGAAAATGTACAAATAGAGAGAACTACGAAAGAGAACTGCAGAAGCAACTGTAAATGAAGCAGTTAAAAATACTGTCAGAGGACAGAATACGAAAACAGAAACAGGAGGTATATCAATGTTAGTTGACACAAAAGCAAGAGTAGGAGTATTTTCAATCGCTCTGGGCGCATATCTGCCCCAGTTCCCGTCACTGGTGCCGGAGTTCGAGTCCCAGTATGAAGCGTTCAAGAAGACGATCCCGGATACCGTGGAGATCATCGACGGGGGAATGGTGACGACAAAAGAGCAGTCCCAGGAAGCGGGCGACAAGTTCCGTGCGGCGGACGTAGACCTGGTGATCATGCAGCTGCTTACATACGCGACGTCCTACAACATGCTGCCGGCTGTAAAAGACCTGGATGTGCCGGTCGTACTTGTAAATGTGCAGAAGTTAAAAGCGCTCGATTACGATCACACAGACATCGCATCCTGGCTCGGCGAAGGCTATGCGTGCGGCGCTGTAGGCGAGATGGTGGCAGACCTTGAGCGCTACGGCAAGAGACATGCCGTGATCACTGGCGTAGTTGAGGGAGGAGACCCGGGCGTCCAGAAAGAGATCGAAGACTGGTGCCGTGCGGCTCAGGTCAGAAGAAGATTCCGCGATACGAACATCGCCCAGATCGGAAGACCGTATCCGGGTATGATGGATCTCTATATCGACGAATCCAACCTGTACAGAAGAATGCACCTGTATACAAAACAGTTCGACTGGGAGAAGATGTGGGCAATCGCCGATGATGTGACGGATGAGGATGCGATCCGCGCGAAAGCGCAGGATATCCTTGATACGTTTGATATCGAGGGCGGCGGAAGCATCGAGGAAGTATGGGAAATGGCGAAATACGTCGTAGCATTCGAGAAATGGGTCAAAGACGAGAAGCTTGGACTCATCGCATCCCACTATGACGGATTTGCCCAGGGCAAGGCAGGCGTCCTTGACAGTATGCTGATCCCGGCATTCTCCATGCTGATCAAACAGGGGACAGCGTGCGCGGTTGAAGGAGATATGAAAGTCGCCATGGCGATGAGCATCTTAAAGACCATCTCCGGTACAGGCCAGCTGGCTGAGATGTACTCCATCGACTTTAACGACGATATCGCGATCATCGGGCACAGCGGATCCGGCGATGCAGATATATCCGACAAGAAACCGACCATGAAGATCGTGAAAGTATTCCACGGCAAGACCGGCGGCGGATATCTGACACAGTTCTATCCGTACACAGGCCCGGTCACATACCTTGCGATCACACAGGACGGAGACGGCCACTTCAAATTTATCGTGGCTGAGGGCGTCAACGAAGAAGGCCCGATCCTCTCCTTCGGAGATACAAATATGCGGACACGTTTCACATGCGGAGCAAGAGAATTCGTCAACCGCTGGAGCGAGTGCGGCCCGACGCATCATTTCGCAGCAGCGACAGGAAGACATATCGATACGATCCTTAAAGTGGCGAAGATCTTCAATGTGCCGGTAGATATCGTGACGAGATAAGTACGGATATCTGGTGAACGCAGAGCGTTCCTGGCGGATGCGTAATTACCGTTTGAAAACAGAATAGACAGCGAAAGCCGCCGCGGGCGGGAGACCGTAAGTGCAGGATAACTGCACCGATCCCTGCCTGCGGCGGCTTTTAATATGCGGCAAGAGGTTTAAAAACAGCATAACCGGTCAAGAATAAGAGCAGATATTCTTGTAAAAATCATATTTGTGCAAATTAAACCAAAATCAGTCAGAAAATATGTGAATTATTTTGATTGAAATTGACTGAATATGAACGTATAATAAAACCGTAAAGAGAAGCAGTGCAGCAGGAAACTGTTTCAGGAAGCAGCACAGCAGGAAGCCGTTTCGCGAGGCTGCACTGCTGCTGGAAAAGGAGGGAATGAAATGATCTATACAGTTACATTTAACCCGTCGCTGGATTACATCGTCTCCGTCGATGATTTCAGGCTGGGGCTTACGAACCGCACAAGTTCGGAGCTGCTGCTGCCGGGAGGCAAAGGGATCAATGTCTCAACGATCCTGACCAACCTGGGGATTGAGAGTACTGCGCTCGGGTTTGTCGCCGGCTTTACAGGAGATGAGATCATCCGCCGGGCGGAGCAGATCGGAGTGCGGTCTGACTTCATCCGTATCGAAGACGGAATCTCAAGGATCAATGTCAAGCTGAAAAGCATCGACGGTACCGAGATCAACGGGATGGGGCCTGATATCAGCGGCGAAAAGACGGAGGAGCTGATGAGGAAACTGGATGTTCTGGACAAAGGAGACGTACTTGTGCTGGCAGGCAGTATCCCATCTTCTATGCCCGATGATATATACAGCCGGATCCTGAAGCGGCTTGAAGGGAAAGAGGTCACATTTGTTGTGGACGCGACGGGAGAACTTCTTCTGAACGTACTGAAATATCATCCGTTTCTTATCAAACCGAACAACCATGAGCTGGGGGATCTGTTCGGTGTGGAATTAAAGACAAGAAAAGAGGTCGTCCCGTATGGAAGAAAACTGCAGGAAATGGGCGCAAGGAATGTCCTGATATCTATGGCAGGAGAGGGCGCAGTCCTAGTGGCGGAGGACGGCAGTGTATATGACACGCCGGCACCGAAAGGCGTCCTTGTAAACGCAGTGGGATCAGGGGATTCTATGGTAGCCGGATTTACTGCCGGATGGATGGAGAAAAAGGATTACAGGCATGCATTCTATATGGGAGTGGCGGCAGGAAGTGCCAGTGCATTTTCAGAGTATCTTGCCACAAAGGATGAGATCATGAGTTTGTATGAGAGGATCGTGTAATACAGCATCTGCGGACACGGCCGGCATGTCATTGCAGCCCTGCCGGCACTGCGGCTGTATGGTTATTAAGAAAGAGAGGTTTTAAGAATGAGGATCACAGATCTGCTGGATGAGCGGAGCATTTCCCTTACGGGAACTCCGAAGACGAAGAGCGAGGCGCTTGACCAGATCATCGACCTGATGGTCAAAAGCGGAAAGATCAATGACAGAGAGGCATACCGTGCTCAGGTGTATGCACGGGAAGAAGAGAGTACTACGGGGATCGGAGAAGGCATTGCGATTCCGCACGGGAAATGCGATACGGTGACAAAGCCGGGACTTGCGGCCATGGTAATAAAGGACGGCGTGGAGTTCGATTCGCTCGACGGCCAGCCGGTCACACTGATGTTCCTGATCGCGGCGCCGAATACAAAAGACAACGTGCATCTGGATGTCCTGAGCAAGCTGTCGGTACTTCTGATGGACGAGAACTTTGCAGACAATCTTAGAAACGCGAAGAGTGTGGATGAGTTCCTGAAAATCGTTGACAAGGCGGATGAGGAGCAGAGTGATATCGACGAACGACTGGCTGATACAAATGAGGAAGCGGCAGGAGATTTTAAGATTCTTGCTGTTACATCCTGTCCTACCGGGATCGCACATACTTATATGGCTGCGGAGGGGATCGAGAAAGCTGCGAAGGCGAAGAACTGCTTCATAAAAGTAGAGACAAGGGGGTCCGGCGGCGCCAAGAATGTGCTGACGGATGAAGAAATCCGTGAGGCGGACTGCATTATCGTAGCTGCGGACGCCCAGGTGCCTATGGAACGCTTTGACGGAAAGAAAGTGATCGAGTGTCAGGTGTCTGACGGGATCAGCAAGGCAGACCAGCTGGTCGAACAGGCGATGTCGGGCAATGTTCCGGTATATCACGGAACAGGCGAGGGCGGCTCTGCTTCTTCCGGAAGCGCTAAATCAGGAGGCGCAGGTCATAAGATCTATACACAGCTTATGAACGGTGTGTCCCATATGCTTCCGTTTGTAGTAGGCGGCGGTATCCTTATTGCAATTGCATTCCTGATCGACGGACTGTCGGTAGATCTGAATGCACTGCCTGCCGACCAGAGAGCCGATTTCGGAACGATCACTCCTCTGGCGGCGCTCTTTAAAGGAATAGGAGATACAGCATTCGGTTTCATGCTGCCGGTACTTGCAGGATTTATCGCCATGGCGATCGGCGACCGGCCTGCTCTGGCGGTAGGCTTTGTGGGCGGTATGATCGCATCCGGCGGAAAGTCAGGATTCTTAGGCGCGCTTGTTGCCGGATTTGCAGCGGGATATATTATTCTCGGACTGCGCAAGATCTGCGGGAAACTGCCTCAGGCCATTGAGAAGATCGCGCCGGTCCTCCTCTATCCGGTATTCGGTATCCTGATCATGGGGCTTCTGATGAACTTCGTGGTAGAGCCGATCATGGGTGGCATCAATACGGCGCTTAATACGGGACTTTCCAATATGGGCGAGACAAGCAAGGTGCTTGTAGGTCTGATCCTCGGAGGCATGATGGCGATCGATATGGGAGGCCCGTTCAATAAAGCGGCTTATGTATTCGGCACGGCATCCATTGCAGCAGGAAACTATGACATTATGGCAGCGGTTATGATCGGTGGAATGACGCCACCGTGTGCGATCGCACTTGCAACACTGCTCTTTAAAAATAAATTTACCAAAGAACAGAGAGAGACAGGGCCGACCAACTTTATCATGGGACTGGCATTTATCACTGAAGGTGCTATCCCATTCGCGGCTTCCGACCCGCTTCACGTGCTTCCGGCATGTATCGTGGGATCAGCGGCGGCAGGAGCTCTTTCCATGACGTTTAACTGCACACTTATGGCTCCCCACGGCGGTATCTTCGTATTTCCGGTGGTGGGCAACGCCCTGCTGTATCTTGCAGCTCTGGTGGTCGGTACTGTAATATCTGCACTGCTGCTCGGACTGCTGAAGAAGAAGGTGGATTAATCAGAAAAATTGGCGTACAATAGAGGAAATACAATTATAAAGAGGTTGTTATGTTATCAGAACAGAGATATGAAAAGATACTGGCTCTTCTGGATGAAAAGAAGAGCGTTACTGTGGCGGAGATCACAGACCTCCTCGGCATTTCCGAATCTACTGCACGCCGTGATATTACGGCTCTTGACAGGGCCGGCAGACTGACGAAAGTATTCGGAGGAGCCGTGACAAGTGACGGCTCCTTTGTCACGCAGGAACCTACGGTCGCCCAGAAAGTGGAAGTGCAGAAAGCAGAAAAGATTCAGATTGCCCGGTGTGCCGCGGCGATGATCGAAGACCGGGATTTTGTCTATCTGGATGCAGGAACGACGACCGGATATATGATCGAGTTTCTTGCCCGGACGAAAGCTTCGTTTGTGACAAATGCGGTGGCGCATGCGCAGAAGCTTGCCGCGCAGGGAAACCGGGTATTTCTCGTCGGGGGCGAATTAAAGAGTTCCACTGAGGCGGTGATCGGCGCCCAGGCTATGGAGACGCTGGAAAGATATCATTTTACAAAAGGATTTTTTGGGACAAACGGTATCAGCAGAAATGAGGGGTTTACCACGCCGGATGCCGGCGAAGCCCAGGTGAAAAGGACTGCCATGCGACAGTGCCGGATCAGGTATGTACTTGCAGACAGCACTAAGTTCGGAAACATCAGTGCTGTCACATTTGCATCTTTTGACGCCGGAATTATCCTTACGGAGAAGATCGTGGAAGGATATCAGGCGGGAGAAAAACTAATCCTCTGCCAATAAGAACCGGGCTAGTCGATTTTGTAGCATGCCATTTCATAAGGAATAAAGTATCCCTGTTCGTGGCGGCATACGGGGCATACCGGCGGCGCCTGATTCCCCTCGTGGATATATCCGCAGTTGGTGCACATCCATTTGGACGCCGCTTTCGGCTGATACCATGTGCCGGACTCCAGCATTTCCGCCAGCTTTGCAAATCTCTGCTCGTGGACGTGCTCAATCTCCGCAATCTGATGGAAAGCGGATGCCGCTTCGGAGAATCCCTCTTCGCGGGCAGTGTTCCCAAACGCCTGATAGACGTCGGCGAATTCTTCATGTTCATTGTGTTCTGCGGCGCGCAGAAGCCCGGGAAGATCTTCCTGCTGGTCTACGGGGTAGCTCCCGTCGATATGGATCGTCTGTCCGGACAGTTCCTTCAGAAGCTCGTAAAAACGTTCGGCGTGGGCCCGCTCCTGATCCGCGGTGTAGCGGAAGATCTCCGCGACCGTGAACATCCCGTCTTTTTCCGCCCGCTCTGCGGCGATCGTATAGCGGTTGCGCGCCTGGCTTTCACCGGCAAAAGCGCGCATGAGGTTTTCTTTGGTCATACTTTCAGAAAAATTAACAGCCATGGTACATACTCCTTTTTTGTTTTAAGGAAAGTATGTGTCATGGCTGTTAAAATTATACATTTAATTAAAGCCGATCAGTCGTCTTGCCACGCTGTATGCGAGGGAAGAGACCTTCCTGCCCGGACGCCCCGGCAGGTTCATGGTCTGCCCGAGGATGCCGTAGCGGATCTTGATATAGGTCTTATAGTCTTTCCGCTTCAGATAGTCCCAGAGCTCTTTCTTCTTGATCAGATTCTCCTGCTTCTTGGAGCGGATGCACAGGATGGAGGAGACGGTCATCATGATCGCCAGATAGTTGATCATATATTTGCGGAGCTTTTTGCTCGTGATCATCTTAAGCTCGTACATGGCGATCATCGTTTTGGTGACGAAGAGCTGCTGGTCGATCCTGCTGATCATGACTTTCTCGTTGACGGACTGGTCTTCGCGCCCGATGAAATACCGGTAGAAGTCCACGTTCAGGTAATACAGTGTGCGCACGTGCGGAAGCGGATAATATACATAGATATTGTCTACATAGAATGTGTGCTTCGGCAGCTCAAGCTGGCAGAGCTTGAGCATCTCCGTGCGGTAGATGACAGAGTGCATCAGGATGTACTGATCCAGACGGAAACGCCCGATATCGTCCCAGCGGAAGATCTGGTTCTCCGGGAGCACGTTGTCATAGCGGATCACCTTCTTGTGCTCCATGCCGACTTTTTCATATACATAGTTTGCGATGACCATATCGACTTCCGAGTCCGCCTCAACAAAGCCTTTGACCGCGTCGAGGATCTTAAGGAGCGAATCCTTATCCACCCAGTCGTCGCTGTCCACAACCTTAAAATACTTTCCGGTGGCGTGCTGCAGACCGCAGTTGACAGCGTCGCCGTGTCCTCCGTTTTCTTTTTTGACAGCTTTTACGATCGTGGGGTACTTTTCCTGATAGCGCTCGGCTATTTTCTGCGTGCCGTCTTTGGAACCGTCGTTGACCACGAGGATCTCAACGTCTTCCCCGCCAACGAGGATGGAGTTGATCGCCTTTTCCATATAGGCTTCCGAATTATAGCACGGTATGGCAAATGAGATATACTTCATACTTTTCCTCCCTATAGTAAGATAACTGTGATTACCCTATAGTTTACCGCAAAAAAAATTTTTTAACAACTCTGAATTCAAGCGGAAATTCACATTGTAAATTTTGTTCTTTTCAGATATAGTAGTGGTGTCGGTTTTGAACGGTAAACGAAGTGTTAAGATAAGAGGAGGAGACGAATGAAGAAAAATGTGATCGTAGGGCAGTCGGGAGGACCGACCGCTGTTATAAATGCGAGTCTGTACGGGGTGGTATATGAAGCGCTGAACAGGGAGGATACCTGCGGGACAGTGTATGGAATGATCAACGGGATTGAGGGATTCTTAAACGATCAGATCATGGATATGGAACCGCTGGAACGCTCCGGGGAATTGGAGCTTATTAAGACAACGCCGGGGTCTTATCTGGGATCGTGCAGATATAAGCTGCCGGAAGACCTGGAGGACGAAGTATATCCGAAGCTGTTTGAGAAGTTCGGACAGTACGGGATCGGGTATTTCTTCTATATTGGCGGCAATGATTCCATGGATACGGTGAGCAAGCTCTCACGCTATGCGGAAAAAACAGGAAGCGATATCCGCTTTATGGGGATTCCGAAGACCATCGACAACGATCTCGTGCGTACGGACCACACGCCGGGATTCGGAAGCGCTGCGAAATATGTGGCGTCCACCGTCCGGGAAATCGCGGTAGATGCGTCCGTATATGACAATAAGAAGTCTGTCACCATTGTGGAGATCATGGGACGGCACGCAGGATGGCTGACGGCGGCCAGCGTACTTGCCCGGAAGTTCGAAGGGGACAACCCGGTGCTCATCTATCTGCCGGAGACGGCGTTTGACACAGAAAAATTCCTCGACGACGTCAGAGCGGCGCTGGAGAAGACATCGAATCTGGTCGTATGTATTTCAGAAGGAATCAACGATGGAAACGGAACATTTATCTGCGAGCTTGCAAGCGATGTAGGCGTAGATAATTTCGGACACAAGATGCTGACCGGTTCCGGAAAATATCTGGAGAATCTGGTAAAAGACAGGATCGGCGTGAAGGTAAGATCCATCGAACTCAATGTGTGCCAGAGATGTTCGTCCGCAATGCTCTCGGCTGCAGATCAGAAAGAAGCTATCGCCTCCGGCGCATACGGCGTGAAATGCGCCGTCGAGGGTGAGACAGGAAAAATGATTGGCTTCTCCCGTCTGCCGGGTGCAGACTATAAGATCGACTATGTGGCGGAAGATGTAAACCTGATCTGCAATCAGGAAAAGACTGTTCCTCTTGAGTGGATTACGGGGGATGGCTCGGATATCGGGCAGGAGTTTATTGATTATGCGCTGCCGCTCATACAGGGCGGAGTGAAAGTGCCGGAGGAAGACGGGCTGCCGAAGTTTGCATACCGGAAATAGGAGTTCTTTATACAGGGTGGAGGCGTTACAGGCGAGCGCGGACGGAGGCTGCCGGGAGGATCCCAAATGATAGATATAAAAGATAAGGGCTATTGTCCTACTTTAGAGGAAATAGGAGAATATATTGGTAATCCTGTTTTTATGCAGTTCTGTTCAGACATGAAAGCTCAGTATGACTGCGTCGGGAAAACAGAGTTCAGTTCCTGCAGCTGGATGCCCGGCTGGAACGTAAAATTCAAAAAAGCGGGGAAAAACCTGTGCACCGTGAGTTAACGAAAGATTTTCCAAAAGAAACCATAGATGATGCTATTGAATATAATCCGGCTCATGCGGGCATCACGACAGAACAGATTGAAAAATATGCGAACGAAGTTATAAAGTTTGAGAGAAACTGTGTGACAGGTATTTCGGCTGCATTATCCGCTCCGGGTGGGTTTGCTATGGCGGCGACAATTCCGGCGGATATCGCGCAATATTACGGATACATGCTCCGCGTTACGCAGAAACTGCTCTATCTGTACGGATTCCCACAGATTGACGTTACAGAAAAAGGAAGAAAATTTGATACAGAAACACTGAATATTCTTACGCTATGCCTCGGGGTAATGTATGGAGTGGCAGGAGCTAATAATGCATTGAAGGCGGTGGCAAAAGCACTTGGTGTAGGCGTTCAGAAGCAATTAATGAAGAAGGCACTGACGAAGGGAACTGTTTATCCGATCGTTAAAAGTGTTGCAAAATGGTTTGGCGTAAAGATGACGAAAGAGGTTTTTACAGGATTTTTCAAGCATGCGATCCCTGTCGTGGGAGGTGTTATAGGAGGCGGGCTTACATACATGTCATTTAAACCGTGCTGTGATAAATTGAAACAGTCATTGCAGGATACTGTTTTGAGCAATCCGGATAAGCAGGACTCGGATCCTGTGATCGATGTGACGGAAGAAATCGAAAATTTGAACGAAAGTGAAGAGGGATAAAAGAGATGGAAAAGAAAAAACAAAGGGGATCAAAACTTTTGAAATACTGGCTTTCCAAAACGGCGGTAAAGATCATTCTTGTGATCATAGTGCTGCTGGTGATAGTTCTGGGCGTCGGAAAATACTTTATGACAGAAAGCAAGACCACGAAGATCGGCTTTGAGGATATCGGGGAGCTGGCGACTCAGTCCGCATACTGTACGGAAGTAAACGTGACAGAGGCGGCAAGAGAGCTGTTTGGTGTGGAAATACCATTTACAGAAAGCAAGTATATCTACAGCTATGATATTGTTATCAAGGCTGGATTTAATTTTGAGAAAATCGAATGGAAGTTAAACGATCACAGGATAGAAGTGAAGCTCCCGGAGACAAAAATATTGAGCAGCGAGATCAATCTGGATTCGTTTAAATTGTATCATGAAGATGAGAGTATTTTCAGACAGATTACTATGGACGAGAATAATGAGGCGCTGAAATCCATGCAGGAAAACGCAGAAAAGGATGCAGTGGCAAATGGACTTCTCGATAATGCCCGCGCAAATGCGGAGACGATCCTTACCGGGTTCTTTGCCAGCGCGTACGACATGGATGAATATGAGATCGTATTTACAGATAAATAATAAATGAGTACAGAGGAGAAAAACAATGAAGAAAAAACTGCTTATCGCTTTAGGGATTATCGTGGCTGTGATCGTGCTGTTCTATTTCGGATTATTTTTGACAGCTTGATCTACAGATTATTGTTTACAGAAGTTTAAGGCTTGCCTGTGAGTCCTGGCACGGGATTTGGGTTAGTTTTTGCTGATATTAAGAGGCGGATGATCCCGTCTCTTTCTTTATGGATTCACAAATTCAGCTAATATATTATCTGAAACTTGATATATCCCATGGAATAAGCTAATATATTATCTATGCATAATTTCAATTTTTTATCCAAAACACCAAAAGAGATCGATAAGCTGATCGCTGCCCGCATCCGTAACATCCGCCGGAGGAGGAAGATTTCACAGAAAAGACTGAGCGAGAAGTCAGGAGTAAGCCTGGGGTCTGTGAAGCGGTTTGAGAGCAGCGGTGAGATTTCCTTGATCTCACTGACTAAGATCGCGATCGCACTGGATCTTGAAAATGAACTGGAAGGACTGTTTGAGCATGTTCCGTTCCTTTCGATTGAGGAGGTCATAAATGGAGAAGACGAAAAGACTGAAAGTTAAATATCACAGGCGTGATGTCGGGACGATGGCTCTCTGGCAGGGACGGCTGGCTGCGTTTGAGTACAGTACAGAGACGCTTCCTTTATGCTGATTTCCTTCGGAAAAATGTATATATTCGATTGATATTCCTTCAGAAAAGTGTAATACTATAACAAAGAGGTAAAAGGAGTGATCATATGCAGCGTATAGCTATGAAAAAGCTGAAGGAATGGAAGACGAAGCGGAACCGCAAGCCATTGATCTTAAAAGGTGCGAGACAGGTCGGGAAAACCTGGCTTATGAAACAATTCGGAGCGGACTGTTTTAAAAATGTAGCTTACATCAATTTTGACAGCGATGTCCGTATGCGTCAGATATTTGAAGACGATTATGACATTTCCAGGATTTTACGGATGATCAACATTGAAACAGGGGTAAAGATCCAGCCGGAGGAGACTCTGATTATTTTTGATGAAGTTCAGGAAGCGCCAAAGGCAATCTCTTCATTGAAGTATTTTTGTGAGAACGCTCCGGAATATGCAGTGATCGCGGCAGGTTCTCTTCTCGGCGTTGCGATCCATGAAGGCGTATCATTTCCGGTGGGAAAAGTAGAAACAATGGAGATCCATCCGATGTCATATCATGAATTTCTGCTTGCGATGGGGGAAGAAAACCTTGCGGAGCTTCTGGAAGAAAAAGCGTATACGATCATACGAACATTTGCGGACCGGTATATCCACTGGCTGAAGCTTTACTATTACATCGGCGGGATGCCGGAAGCGGTCAATGATTATGCGGAGAATGGTGATATAACATCTGTCAGGGAAATACAGAAGCAGATCCTGGAACTCTATGAGCAGGATTTCAGCAGGCATACGCCGGATACAGAGCTTGCGAGACTGCATATGGTATGGAACTCTGTTCCTCTTCAGCTGGCGAAAGAAAATAAGAAATTTTTCTTCGGTCATTTGAAGCAGGGAGCTAGGGCGAAAGATTTTGAACCTGCCATCGAGTGGCTTCTGGACTGCGGGCTGATCGGTAAAGTTTACCGGGTGGAAAAGCCGGCGGTTCCGCTGAAAGTATACGTTGATTTCAGCGCGTTTAAGATCTATCTGTCGGATGTGGGGCTTTTGGGAGCAATGAGCGACCTGGATGCAAGGACGATTTTAGAAGGAAATCAGTTGTTTACAGAATTTAAAGGCGCGCTCACGGAACAGTATGTTTATCAGCAGATCATAGCGGATACGGAGTATACGCCATACTATTTCTCTGCCAATTCCCACACAGAAATAGATTTTTTGATACAGAAAGAAGGAAATGTGGCGCCGGTGGAGGTAAAGGTGGAAGAAAATGCAAAAGCGAAAAGTCTGCAGGCATACTGCAAAAAATACCAGCCCCCTTATGCGGTAAGAACGTCTATGACGGATTACCGCGAGGAGGACTGGATGGTGAATCTGCCGCTGTATGCGATAGAGAATCTATAGATCTGATCCGGTTCCGGATCACGCATTGCCCTCCATCTCGGCAGCGGCTTTATTGATGCATGTGATGGCGTTCAGGCTTCTCGGATACCCGATGTAGGGCAGACACTGGGAAACGACCCGGATGAGCAAATCTTTGTCATTGCCCAGATTCATATTGCCTTTGGAATGGGCGATGAGCTGCGGCTCACATCCGCCCTGGGCGGCGAGGAAGCAGAAGGTGATCATCTCACGCTTCTTTAAGTCAAGACCGGTGCGTGTGTAGTAATCGCCGAAGCAGTTCGCTGCCAGCCAGCGGTTGATGTGTCCTGCTTTCCATGCTTCCTTCATGTGGGCGCCGAAGATGTCGGCCTGTGCCTGCGCGCCTTTCTCCAGGCGGTTTTCCATCGTAGTGGTGGCCTGGCCTTCCAACGGAAGACTGACGCCTCGGGAGATAAGGATATCATTTGCCGCGTCGAGAAAAGGAAGGACGCGCCCGATCCCCAGATAGTCTACTGCCTGGTAGACGATTTCTTTGAGCATTACCGGAGTCAGCCCCGCGTCCAGAGCGCGGGGGACTTCCAGGCGGAATGCATCGATTCCCTGGCAGCCGATCAGCGTGGCTGCAACAGCCATGTGGCGGGTGATCCCGTCGAGCTGCTGTCCCTCTTCATTGACAACTTCGTCAAAAGCAAAATGTTCAAACCGTTCTGCAAATTCCGGATCTGTAAGTTTATAATCTCTCATTGTAAATCCCTCCTGTGTGAGTCTTAAAATATGCGGCAAGTTCAGCCCGCGCCGGGCGCAAAACCGTAAAACCGGACTTTTACTGTAATTTAGAGTATGTTTTGTCATCAACCTCTTCCAGCCATTCATTGCCGGTCTCCGTTCCCGGTACTTCGAAAGCAATGTGGGAGAACCAGCTGTCGGCTTTGGCTCCGTGCCAGTGCTTTACTTCCGGCGGGATCACGATGACAGTCCCCGGCTCCAGGCTCACAGGCTCTTTCCCCTCTTCCTGATACCAGCCGCTCCCGGCTGTGCAGATCAGGATCTGTCCGCCGCCGCTTTTGGCATGGTGGATGTGCCAGTTATTGCGGCAGCCCGGCTCGAAAGTGACGTTTGCGAGGAAGATGGAACTCTCCCCTGGTTTTGTCAGAGGGTTCAGATAAGAATTGCCGGTAAAATACTGTGCAAAAGCGGAATTTTCTTCGCCCTGGCCAAATATGTTCGCCTTGTCAAATGTTGTTTTATCTTCGATTTTCATGATAAATGCCTCCTTTATTGAAACATTATAGCCTCTGTAAGGAAATTCGTCTAATGCTTAGATCAAATCCCGGATAATGCCTGAGCCGTATTGTGATCATCAGCCGGGAACAGAAAAATACAGCGACAGCCAGAGACATAAGGAGAATACATTAATCTGATATTGCGGGAGAGAAAATTTTAGGATTGTATATTGACGCGGTGTCAGAATAGTGCTACAGTAAAGTTGCTGACACGGTGTCAGAATGTGGTGCCCTGATGTGATAAGTGTGGGGCGCCGGACAGAGAACACGATCTTGCAGAAGGAGGAATTTGAGATGCTTGGAAATTTTTCGTATTGTAACCCGACGAAACTGTATTTTGGCGATGAGGCGCTGAAATACCTGAACGACGAGCTGCCGAAATACGGCGCGAACGTGGTGCTGATCTACGGCGGCGGTTCGATCAAGAAGAACGGGATCTATGACGAGGTGATCGAGATCCTTGAGAAAAACGGGAAAAATGTGGCGGAGATCTCCGGCGTTATGCCGAATCCCACGGTAGATAAGCTGTACGAGGGCGTGGAGATCGCCCGGAAGCACAATGCAGACATGCTGCTGGCAGTGGGCGGCGGCTCGGTGTGCGATTACGCCAAGGCGGTCTCTGTCTCAGTCCACTGCGGGGAAGACCCGTGGGAGAAGTATTACGTGCGCTTTGAAGAGCCCGAATGTGAGACGCTTCCCGTGGGCTGTGTGCTGACCATGGTGGGGATCGGCTCAGAGATGAATGCGGGAGCCGTGATCACGAATCCGCACACCCATCAGAAGATCGGTCATGTGTTCGCGGATGAGAAGATCATGCCCCGGTTTGCCATCCTGAACCCGAAATACACGCTGACACTGCCGCACTATCAGATGGTATCCGGCATTTACGACATTTTCAACCACATCTGCGAGCAGTATTTCTCCGGGGAGGATGACAATACAAGCGATTATATCAGCGAGGGTCTGATGCGTTCCGTGCTCCACTCCAGCCGCATCGCCAATAAGGATCCCCAGGATTACGAGGCGAGGAGCAACCTGATGTGGGCTGCCACATGGGCGCTGAATACGCTGGTATCCAGAGGCAAATCAACGGATTGGATGGTGCATATGCTCGGGCAGTCCGTGGGCGCTTATACAAACGCCACCCACGGCATGACGCTGGCAGCGGTATCCCTTCCGTATTATCGTCATATCCTGCCTTACGGCGTGCAGAAGTTCAAACGCTTCGCCGTCAATGTGTGGGATGTGGACGCAGATGGCAAGACGGACGAACAGGTCGCGAAGGAAGGTCTCGCGGCGATGGAAAGCTGGATGAAGGAGCTTGGGCTTGTGATGAATATCAGCGAGCTGGGCGCGGACGAAGGGATGATCGAAGGCATTGCGGACGGGACGCTGATCATGCCCGGCGGATACAAGGTACTGGAACACGATGAGATTGTAGAGATTTTAAAGGAGAGTCTGAAATGAGTAAAACATTAGTTGCATATTTTTCCGCAAGCGGGGTGACTGCCCGCGCGGCGAAAGAGATTGCGGACGCTGTGGGAGCGGATCTGTATGAGATCGCGCCCGCGCAGCCTTATACGGCGGCGGATCTGGACTGGACGGACAAGAAGAGCCGCAGCACGGCGGAGATGAATGACCCCGGCTGCCGTCCGGAGATTGCGGGAACCGTAGAGGATATGGATCAGTATGATACGGTGTTTGTCGGATTCCCGGTATGGTGGTACGTGGAGCCGAGGATCGTGGATACATTTCTGGAGAGCTATGACTTTGCCGGAAAGACGATGATCCCGTTCGCCACTTCCGGCGGCAGCGGCATCGGCGGCGCCCAGAAGAGTATGAAAGAGCACTGCCCGGGCGCGGTCTGGAAAGAGGGACGCCTGGTGAACAGAGGGGCAGCCGCATGGGCAAAACAGGCAGTGAAGGGTTGATCATTATGCCAAAAGGGTCAGAAGAATTAACCAATGCAAGAAAAGAAGAGATCATCAATGCCTGCGCTTCTCTGTATGAGACGGTGAGCTTCAAGGATATCACCATCCGGGATATCGGGGCGGCGACTTCGTTTTCACGGACTTCGATCTATAATTATTTCCAGACGAAGGAAGAAATCTTCCTGGCGCTGCTCCAGCGGGAGCATGAGCTGTGGATCGCGGACTTGGAAGAACTGATTCGGAAGAATGCCTCCATGAGCGCGGAGGCGTTTGCGGGAGAGATGGCGCATATCCTGGAAAAACGCCGCTGTATGCTGAAACTGATGGCTGTGAACATCTATGACATGGAAGGGAACAGCCGCCTGGAAAATCTGGTCGCGTTTAAAAAGGCTTACGGAGCGTCGTTCGACGCGCTGAGCAGATGCCTTAAGCACTTCTTCCCGTCTATGGGAGAGGAAGAGATCCGGGAGTTTCTGTATGTATTCTTCCCGTTCCTGTTCGGGGTGCACCCGTATACTTCGCACACGGAGAAACAGCTGGAAGCCATGAGACAGGCAGGGATAGAGATCAGAGAGAGCACGGTGTATGAACTGACGGAACGTTTCACGCTCCGCCTGCTGCGCTCATTTCTGTGATACTGACGGATCGGATCAGTGAAAGATCGGATCAGTGAAAGGAGTCATTTGAAGATGAAAATTGTTGTATTAGAGGGGAGTCCGAACCGGCACGGCTCTTCCAACATGCTGGCGGATGAATTTATCCGGGGAGCAAAAGGGGCGGGGCACGCTGTAAAGGTGATCGACGCGGCCCATGCGGATCTCCATCCCTGTACGGGCTGCGTCCGCTGCGGCTACGAGGGCCCCTGTGTCCAGAAGGATGATATGGAGCAGTTCAGAAAAGAGATCCTGGAAGCGGATATGATGGTGTTTGTCACACCGCTGTATTATTACGGAATGTCCGCCCAGCTTAAGATCCTGATCGACCGCTTCTGCGCCATCAACAGCAGCATTACCCGGAAACATATGAAATCCGCGCTTCTGTCCGCCGCGTGGAATGCGGACGGCTGGACGTTCGACGCGCTGGAGGCGCATTATAAAACACTGGTGCGCTATCTGGATCTTGACGATCAGGGGATGATCCTCGGGAAAGGATGCGGGACTCCGGCGATGACCAGAAGGAGCGGGTATCCTGAGAGAGCGTATGAGTTCGGGCGCAGGCTCCGGGATTAAAAGAGAGGAGGAGATCAGATGGAATACAGGATCCACCCAAAGACCGGCGACCGGATCAGCGTCATCGGTATCGGGACCGGCCCCATTTTTGAGGCGCCGGAGAGAGAAGCGGTCGCCGCGCTGGCTTACGCGCATGAGCAGGGGATCAATTACGCGGACTTTGCAACTGCCGGGGCTCAGACATTCCGCTATGCGGGGCTGGCGTTTGCTTCTGTGAGGAAAGAAATGCTTTATCAGGTTCATTTCGGGGCAAACTACGAAACGGGCGAATACGGCTGGACGACAAGCCTGGATAAAGTGAAACGCCAGGTGGACTGGCAGTTAAGGGAACTAAAGACAGATTACATAGACTTCGGATTTATCCACTGCCTGGACTCGGAGGACGACTGGGATCAGTATCAGAAAAACGGAGTCCTGGACTATCTCCTTGAGATGAAAAAGAACGGCGTGGTCAGACATATCGGCCTGAGCACGCACACGCCGGAGCTGGCGCAGAAGATTCTGGATACCGGCCTGATCGAACAGATGATGTTTTCTATCAATCCGGCGTATGATTACCAGCATGGAGAGTTTGCTTTCGGGAGCGCTGACGAGCGGATGAAGCTCTACTGCCGGTGCGAGGCGGAGGGGATCGGGATCTCGGTCATGAAGCCCTATTCCGGCGGACAGCTGCTTGATGCGAGGACTTCGCCATTTGGGAAAGCGCTGACTGAAGCCCAGTGCATCCAGTATGCGCTGGACAAGCCGGGAGTGCTGACCGTCCTTCCCGGAGTCCGGGATCTGGACGATGTGAAGAGGGCGCTCACATGGCTTACCGCAGAGCCGGAGGCGAAGGACTACTCCGCGCTCGGCGGTTATGCGCCGAAGGACGCAGTCGGGAACTGCGTGTACTGCAGCCACTGCCACCCGTGTCCGGCAGGGCTGAATATCGCGCTGATCAACAAGTATTACGATCTGGCAGTGATCGGGGACAGTATGGCGGCGGATCATTACGGGAAGCTGCCGAAGCATGCTTCTGACTGTATCGGGTGCGGCCACTGCGACAGAAGGTGCCCGTTCCATGTGGCGCAGAGTGAGCGGATGAAGGAGATTGCGGCGTATTTGGGAAAATAGTGATAAAAGACAAGGAGCGGACAGCAATGGATGATATTTTTCTTAAAAAGTGCACAGAGGCGGATGTGGACATACTGCGCCGCCTTCTGTCAAAAACATTCTCTGAGACATTCGCGCATATGAATACCCCGGAGAATATGGAGCTTTACATGAGCCAGGCGTTTGCCAGGGAACGGATACTTGAAGAATTGGAAAATCAGGACTCGGCGTTCTATCTTTTGTATAGGGACGGCAGTCCGGCGGGCTGCCTGAAAGTGAATGAAGCGGCGGCGCAGACTGAAATAGGCGATCCGCATTCGCTGGAGGTGGAGAGGATCTATGTGGCAAAAGAATTTCAGGGGACAGGTCTTGGCAGCCGTCTGATGGACGAGGCGGTGAGGCTGGCGGCAGAGCAGAAGAAGGAATATCTCTGGCTTGGCGTCTGGGAGAAAAATGAGAGAGCAATCCGGTTCTATGAAGGGAAAGGCTTTTACAGGACAGGCTCCCATACATTTACCGTTGGAAATGACGAGCAGACCGATTATATTATGCGGAAAGACTTATAGAATGGTGAAACCGCTATTGAACGTGTCAGTACACTAGCTGCATACAATAGATATGAAAACTGTAAAGCCAGAGAGGAAAATGCATCTTTGAGCCAGAAAATAGAAAATATCCTCAACCTCGCACTTGAAGTGACCCCGGAGGAGCGCGCCCGTTCGGCGGAACTGGACGTGGGATATGATGCTGGTGAACGAGCGTGGGATCTGATCGTCAAGTATTCGGGCAGCCTGGATGCGGCACGGGAGACCAGTGAATCTGTAACAGAACTTTTGAACAACTATGCAGTGGTGCGTATCCGGGAAGACCGGATCGAAGCGCTGGCATCGCTTCCTGAAGTGGAATTTATCGAAAAGCCGAAAAGCCTTTATTTCCAGGCGGACGTGGGGCGGCAGGTGTCCTGCATCGATGCGGTGCAGACAGCGCCCTATGATCTGTCCGGCAGGGGAGTCCTGATCGGGATCGTGGACAGCGGGATCGACTACGAGAATCCGGATTTCAGAAATGAGGACGATACGACGAGGATCGCATACTTGTGGGATCAGTCAGCGTCAGGGATCTCTCCGTCGGGATATGCCGCGGGCAGCGAGTTTACAAGAGAAGACATCAACGCGGCGCTGGAAAGAAACAATTCCGGCAGCTTTGCGGATCCGGACAGTACTCCGGACGGTACTTCAGACGGTGCTTCAGATGGTACTCCAGGCGGCATGCTGGTCGGAGGGGCAGGAGAAACAGGGACGGACCCGGACAGGATTTTAAGCCGCGACACGAGCGGACACGGAACGGCTGTGGCAGGGATCGCGGCGGGAAACGGCCGGGGAAGCGAAGGACTCAGATACCGCGGAGTGGCGCCGGAGTCGGAACTGGTCATTGTGAAAATGAAAAGTCCGCAGCCGGGTGGTTTTCCCAGGACGACGGAGCTCATGACCGGCGTGGACTACCTGATCCGGAAGGCGCAGGAGATGCGCATGCCGGTGGCGGTCAATATCAGCTTCGGCAATACGTACGGCCCTCATGAACCTTATAATTAAGGGAAGAACAAAGAAAATACTAATAGTTCATGTGATACTTGCTATTCCCAAGTGAAGAAAAGAATAAGTTTTGGTTAAAATGTCCTTTGAAATTTAGAGAATAATTTTGTATAATTTTTATACAACGTGTAGCTTTCATGCGTAATTCCAGTTGCAAAGAAAGCTACACGTTATTTTTGTTATTAGGAGGAGAAGTGGGAGTATGCCAAAAAATAAATTTCAGGGATTTATTTTCGGAATAATAATGTCATATGCAATGGCTTATGGAATGGAAGTTTATAATATCGCCATAAAAGAGGGAGTAAACTTAACTGTCGGCGGTTTAAGTAATATGACAAATGCTGTTTTTTTAGACGCACTAAAAGAAGCAGCTTATATGGGATTATTTGTTATTCTGTTTTCAAATTTATGGGGGAACCGAATTGGAAGTGCAATCGCCTCAAAACATTGCAATCCAGAACAAGATAATCCTTACATCTGTCAGTTACTTCGTCAAGCTGGAACGATTGCAGTTATGTGCCCAACTATGAGTCTGGTAGCGTCTGTTCTTTTCAATATTATTTTTGCCAACGCCCCACTTTCTCAGTTGCCAGCAATTTGGATAGGAACAACCTTAAAAAATTTCCCAATGGCCTTTTTCTGGAATATGTTTGCCGCGGCACCATTTACACATTGGTTATTTGGAAAAGTATTTCAAAATAAACAGGAAATAAAATAACAAAGCCCACCTTTGCCGGAATGCAGATAACTACAAGAAGAGGGAATGGATATAAATATGAAAAATATGATATATCGATTAGGCATTTATATAATAGGAGTAATATCTGTATCATTAGGGATTGTATTGTGCGTGAAATGCGAACTTGGAGTATCTCCGATCAGCAGTATTCCATATGTGTTAGGGTATCTGACCCCATTAACATTTGGAACGCTGACGATGCTGTTTCACTTTTGCAATAGTATGATTCAATATATTCTCGAAAAAAGTTAATCAACGCTAAGGTATTACTGCAAATACCGGTAGCATTTTTATTTGGCATTATCATTGATTTTTTCAAAAATATTATGAGTTTTAATGCTGAAAATATGATATTTAAAATATTTCTAATGATTATGAGCATTGTATGTACTGCACTTGGAATGCATCTTATGCTCTCAATGAAGTTAGTACAAAATCCGCCAGATGGAACTGTGAATATACTTGCGCGCCTGTTAAATAAAAATATTGGAACAATTAAAATCTACTATGATATTTTTATGGTAATCATATCTGTTATATTAGGAATTGCTTTCCTGCATGATTTAAAAGGGTTTGGAATTGCAACGATTCTTTCTGCTATATTTGTGGGTAAAACACTCACAGTGATGAAAAAACATATTCCATTAGAAATTTAAGAAATAAGTAAGCAACTTCTGGTTTATCAGGCGAAAGAACCAGACAGGGCAGTCCGCTATTCCATGCTGTATGTTGTTGTAATCGCATATTAAGGGTTGTTCTCCATTTCCCGATAAGCCTTTGGAGAACAGCCCGTTTTTTCTTTGAAGCACTTTCCAAAGTGGCTCATTTGGTGAAACCCAACAGCGGCGGCAATATTTCCGATAGGCTCGTTCGTCTTTTTCAAAAGCTGCGCGGCTTTTGAGAGCCGGTATTCTGTCAGATACTTATAGGGCGTGGTATTCATGCTCAGTTTGAAACAGCGGGAACATTCTGATTTGCTGATATTGGCGCTCATGGACAGATCAGTCAATGTAATATCTTCCGCATAGTGTTCTTCAATGAAACGGAGAATTTTTTGCATACGGAGCCGGACTATGCTTTCCCTCTGTTCCTGCGGAAGTGTAACGTGTTTCCTCATAACCAGCCATAGCGAGGAGAGCCGGACTAAAATTTCGTACACATAAAAGTCGGTCTTGTTCTTTTCGATCTGAACCAACTTCTTTAACTGCGCTATGACTTCTTTGTGCCAGTCAAGGTCGGTTGTAAAATGGATAAAGGCCATTCGGTCATTTGATGTCACGCTGTCTACAAAATCTTTTGCCGGACTTCCGGCATAAAATTCGAGGAAATAAGCTGGGAAGAGGAAACTGTTGTAATGACAATTTTCCAGCCGCCGTACATCATGTACCACATTCTTGTTGATGAACAATCCCTCTCCGGTGTGGATCAGAACCGAGGTATCAAGTGTCTGCACCTCTATTGTACCTTCCAGCACCAAAATGAATTGCAGATCCTCATGCCAGTGCATAACATGAAATCCAGGATTTCTGGGAAAAGAATTGTCATTGATAACATCGAGGACAAGGTAAGGAAAATCCGTGTCAATGTTCAAATTGACCGAGTTGATATATTGTTCTCTGTCCAAATCCATTTTTGTTCTCCTTTGGGAATATTATGATAATATCCGGCGATTTTTTAATATCACACAGCATTTCTTTGTGATAAAATCATAGTGCAGGGGAATAAAAAAGTCAAGACAGCAGGAGGTGTGCGACTTGTATTTCTATTATGCCGAGCGTGAAGTAGAATATCTGAAAGCCAAAGACGAGCGTTTGCGTGAAGTCATTGAAAAAATCGGCCACGTTGACCGTGAGGTAGATACCGACCTGTTTTCTTCCGTGGTACATCACATCATCGGCCAGCAAATATCGACAAAGGCGCAGGCAACAATATGGGCGAGAATGAAAGCGCAGTTTGGAGAAGTGAACGCAGAGGGCATTTCGGCAGCCGATATAGATACGTTGCAGTCTTTTGGAATGACATTCCGAAAAGCTGAATATATCAAAGATTTTGCTGAAAAAGTAAAGACCGGGGAATTTGCTTTACAGGAAATTTCCCAGTTGCCAGACAACGAAGCAATCAAGGCGCTGGCTTCTTTGAAAGGAATCGGCGTATGGACAGCGGAAATGATTTTGCTGTTCTGCCTACAGCGGCCTGACATATTCAGCTTTGACGATCTGGCAATCCAGCGCGGGCTTCGTATGGTCTACCACCACAGGAAAATAGATCGAAAGTTATTTGAAAAATACCGGCGGCGGTTCAGCCCTTATTGCAGCGTAGCAAGTTTGTATCTCTGGGCCGTGGCAGGCGGAGCAATCCCCGGCATGAAAGACTATGCGCCGAAAAAGAACAGGAGGAAGTAAGAAATGGCGAATATTATTGTTTTGTTTGAAGTGAAGCCTACACAGGCCGGAATGAAGAAATACCTTGACCTTGCGGCTATGTTGAAACCAATGCTTGCCGGATTTGAGGGCTTTATCCGGGCAGAACGGTTTTCCAGTCTGAACGAGGACGGCAAGCTGTTGTCTATGAATGTGTGGACGGACGAGACAGCCGTAGAACGCTGGCGGAATGTCATGCAGCACCGCATGAGCCGGAAAGAGGGGCGGGAAAAACTGTTTGAAAGTTATAAAATTACAGTCTGCTCGGAAATCCGTTCCTACACGGACACGGAACGCGCACAGGCTCCGCAGGACTCTAACAGATACTTCGGCACGGAGGAATGATATGCAGTACATCAGTCATTACCGCTCACCTATCGGGAATATATTATTGGCTGCTGATGAGATTGGCTTGACCGGTCTCTGGTTTGAGGGACAAAAATATTTTGCCCTTTATTTGGACAAGGAACATGAGGAAAAAGAAATTCCCATTTTTGAAAAAGTAAAAGAATGGCTTACGATTTATTTTTCGGGGAAAGAGCCGGACTTTACTGTACCGCTACATTTCACAGGCACAGACTTTCAGAATGAGGTATGGGAAATCCTCTGTACTATTCCATACGGCCAGACTATGACATACGGGGAAATTGCAAAGCAGATCGCCGTAAAGAAAGGATTGCCGCGTATGTCAGCACAGGCCGTAGGCGGCGCGGTGGGCCACAATGAAATCTCAATCATTGTTCCTTGTCACCGTGTTGTGGGGACAAATGGCAGCCTTACCGGATATGCAGGCGGTATAGAGAAAAAAGTGGAACTATTGAAGTTGGAAAACGTGGATATGAAACAATTTTCTATCCCCGGGAAAGGGACAGCATTATGAAACCAGCAAATCTGGAGGCAATCCAACATTCTTTTACCATACAGGCGCCAAATTTTGAGAGCCAAACAGTCAATTTTTCCAAAGAGGAATACTTGAATTATACTATTTCCCGTGTTGCCCCTAAAGGGCAGGATAGCGTTTTAGAAGTAGCGGCCGGTACTTGTGCCTGCGGCCGGTCATTTGCGCCGCTGGTACAGAGTGTTGTATGTTTGGACGCTACCCCTTCGATGTTACAGATTGGAAAGCAGGAAGCCGAGAAAAGCCACTTGAACAACATGACTTTTGTGAAGGGATATGCGGAGGAACTGCCTTTTCTGAACGACAGCTTTACGATTGTATTTTCCCGACTGGCTTTCCATCACTTTACAGATACCGATGTCGTATTTTCTGAAATGGTACGGGTATTGAAGCCTGGCGGCAAGCTGGTGATGATAGACATGGAAGCCGCTGATGAAAAAATGCGCCAAACCGAAGATGAAATTGAAACGCTCCGCGATCCCTCTCACGTAAAGAATATGAGCAAAAACGAAATGCTGGAATTGTTTACGGCGCATAGCTTACAGATAGAACAATGTGAAACCACGGAAATCCAGCAAAAGCTGAATAACTGGCTTGCACTTACCAGAACGCCGGAACCTATTCGACAGAAAATCACAGAACTCATGAAATCAGAACTTGCAGGAGAGGAAAAAACCGGATTTTCCCCTTATGTGGAGAATGGAAAAATTTGTTTTAATCAAAAATGGCTGCTGCTGATTGGAAGAAAGCAGTAGTAAAGCCAATCAAGCCAGCAGACGGTCAAGATGAACGGTGCGGAGGCATCCTTTATAAATCGATACTGCTCCGTTTAAAATTGCACAAAAATCACCTCATATCTGTCTGCGCAAAACGCCCAAAATTAAATTTAAACTTACGAAAAATAAAATTCAGCGTTAAAATATAGGTATCAAGAATGTGGGAGGTATGAGATGAAGAGGATTAAATCAGCGTGTATTACACAGACCTTGCATTTCCTTTTGAAAGAGGATTAGGACCATGAGTACGCGGTCAAGGCAGTCGATGAAGAAGTAAAGAAATACAAGGAACATTTGGAGAAAAATCATACAAAATATAAAATTCTCTCAGAAGAACAACAGGCTGACGGCTCAGTTATTCTTGAGATAAAAAAACAGTACAATACATCTCCGGTCGGGAACTATCTGGATTGATTTTTTGATTGACAATATCAGAAAATTTTTGGTAGAATTAAGCAGTCAAACAGCGGACAGCGTAGAATTTTGATGTTTCTACGCTGTTTTTTTGTTTGTCATATTCCTGCCAAAACGTCTTGAATATTGGAAAGTCCTGTGCTGTCTGAACTGTTATTCTATTATACTTTTTAATTTTTAGGAGGATTGATAAAAATGGATTTTTACATGAAATTACCGCGCAACAAAAAAGAATTTGCACTATTTATGGGGATTATTTCTATTATCTCTGTGAACATTATCGCACCGCTTATTACCTGTTTTGAAGCAGGATTTCATCTCTATGTATGGCAGGACGTATTGACGGTTCTCCCGTTTATCTGGGTGAGCGTGATTGCGATTGTACTTATCACATATATACCGGCGGAAAAAATGACAGCTTTGATTGTGTCAAAAGGAGACAGTTTCCGTTCTCATATTGTGGTGAATATTTTATGTACCGTATTGATGATGTCTGTTTTTCTGACCGTAATCGGAACATGGATCGGAACACGCTCGATCACTTTGGAACCGATACAGCTGTTTTTCTATAAGTGGCCCAGAAACTTTGCTATTTCCTTATTTGTTGAAATGTGTATTGCACAGCCAATTGCCAGATTCGTACTTTTACAACTGCATACAAGACTTGATGCAAAAAAGGCAGTTGGGATAAATGAAGAGTGTGAGGAATTAGGTTAAGGATTAGCCGGAAAGTGTTGTAAGATTTTTTCAACAACTGAAATAAATATTTGATGAAAAGGGCAGGAAGGAATGGAACAAAGGAAGATCTATATTTCCGATATCTCGTCTGCGGTAGAGCTGGTTCGATTTTTCAGCTATACCGCTTATGACGCAGATTTGGAGACAGATAATACAAGAACAGATGTGAAGTCTATATTAGGCGTACTGGCAAATAATGTGGGAAAACATTCAACTTTAAAGCTATATAATGCACCGATAAATGAGGAATTGGATAGGTTTTTAATGAATTACAGAAGTGAGGAAACTGGATATGCCGTACAAGATTGAGCCACGGAAGATTGAAAAAAATTGTATAGACTGTCTGTATCAGGAAAAGAGACGGTGCACATTAGACGAATGTTTTCTGGAAGTAGAGTTACGGAATGAAAAGGCCAGAAAAATATCTGCCGCCCGCGAAATAATCAAAAGGCGGAAAAAATGCGGCATTAATTTGGCCAGTACCAGTGGATATTATGTTTCAATAATTGGTAATGTCACAGATATACTTGTTTTTACAAATCTATGCTATCAAGATTTTGATGTTGGAATAATGCAATCTAAGCACATTGCCATCAATGTCAATGTGCTTCAGATGGAATCTATCAAATTACAGACATTATTGTGTCTTTTTATATTCTTCTCCCCACGTCCACATAGCGTCCAAAATAGGTTTCAGGCTTTTTCCCAAATCCGTCAGAGAATATTCCACGCGAGGAGGAACTTCGGCATATACAGTGCGAGTAAGCAATCCGCTATTTTCCATATCCCGGAGCTGTGCGGTCAGCACCTTTTGAGATACACTCCCAATAGATTTCTTTAATTCTCCAAATCTCTTTGTCCCCGGCAGTAAATCACGCAAAATTAAAACTTTCCATTTATCACCAATTAATGTCAGTGTCGTTTCTACCGGACAGGCAGGTAACTCCTTAACTTCCTGCATTTTATCACTTCTCCTCTCTTTAGTTTCCATTTGGTGACTAAAGCGCTTTACTGCGCCTGCTTTACAAATGATCCTTACAATCCCAGTATAGTATTGGGGCTGGATAAAGTCAACTTATGTTTCCTCCAGGTAACTGTCCGATAGTATCTAATTGGTAACTACGGCACTTTATTGTGCGTACTTTACGATCATACCTCATGTTAGTAAGATATAAATGCAGGGAGGTGCGTTGAAATGACAGCAATAGAGGTTTTGCTGTATCTCCACCGGTGGATTTCATTTTCCAAATGAAAAGGCGGCGGAAATTGCAATTCAAACTGCCGATGCGATCGTGGTCGGCGCAGGCGCGGGAAAGCCTTACAGCGATTTGCTGGAACTGGTAAAAGATAAAGATTATTTTGTCCTGCCCACCAATGTAGACCATCAGTTCCAGCTTGCCGGGTTTGATAAGAAGCGCCTGTTTTACACACAGGGAGACTATGGACTGTGGCAGTGTTCTAAGCCCTGCCACCAAAAAACCTACGACAATGAAGAAATTGTCCGGCAAATGGTAGCTGAGCAAAAAGATATGAAAATCCCTACAGAGCTGATCCCCAAATGCCCTGTGTGCGGCGCTCCTATGACAATGAATCTGCGTTGTGACATGACATTTGTTCAGGACGACGGCTGGTATGCCGCCTCCAACCGTTACGATGATTTCATCCGGCGGCACCAGGATCAGCATATTTTATTTTTGGAACTGGGTGTGGGAGCTAATACTCCCGGCATCATCAAGTATCCATTCTGGCAGATGACAGCGAAGAATCCAAAGGCAGTCTATGCCTGTGTCAACTACGGGGAAGCCTACGCGCCTGGGGAAATTGCGGAGCGCTCGATCTGTATTAACGGGGATATTGGGATCTTATTAAAAAATTGCAGTGAAGCCAAACAGCCGAAAAATATTCGTGCTTGAAGAAATGGAGATATGGAATCTTATGTAAGCGTGTCTGCGCATGACGGATCAGGTTAGCCCATATATTTTACAGAACAGAGTCTATAAGACTGTTTTGTGCAGGAGACATATATGAACCAGAAGATTGAGAACTTACTGAACCTTGCCTTTGAGGCGACGCCGGAGGAGCGGGAGCGCTCCGGGGAGCTGGACGTTGGCTATGATCCGGAAGAGCGGGAGTGGGAGCTGATCGTGAAATATTCCGGGAGTCTGGAACCGGTCAGGGATATCGCTGTGTCCGTGACGGAACTGCTGAACGGTTACGCGGTGGTCGTGATCCGCGAGGAACGGATTGAGGAACTGGCCGGCTTCCCTGAAGTAGAATTTATCGAAAAGCCGAAAAGCCTTTATTTTCAGGCGGACGTCGGACGGCAGGTGTCTTGCGTCGATGCGGTGCAGACGGCGCCCTATGATCTGTCCGGCAGGGGAGTCCTGATCGGGATCGTGGACAGCGGGATCGACTACGAGAATCCGGATTTCAGAAATGAGGACGGCACGACGAGGATCGCATACTTGTGGGATCAGTCAGTGTCAGGGATCCCTCCGTCGGGATATGCCGCGGGCAGCGAGTTTACAAGAGAAGATATCAACGCGGCGCTGGAAAGAAACGATCCAGGCAGCTTTGCGGACCCGGACAGTACTCCGGACGGTACTTCAGACGGTGCTTCAGACGGTACTCCAGGCGGCATGCTGGTCGGAGGGGCAGGAGAAACAGGGACGGACCCGGACAGGATTTTAAGCCGTGATATAAGCGGGCATGGAACCGCTGTGGCAGGAATCGCGGCAGGAAACGGGCGGGGCAGCGAAGGGCGCAGATACCGCGGAGCGGCGCCGGAGTCGGAACTGATTATCGTGAAGATGAAAAGCCCGCAGCCGGGCTGCTTTCCCAGGACGACGGAGCTGATGACAGGTGTGGACTATGTGATCCGAAAGGCGCTCGAACTGAGGATGCCTGTGGCTGTCAATATCAGTTTCGGTAATACATACGGTTCTCATGAACCTTATAATTAAGGGAAAGATAAAGAAAACACTGATATTTCCTGCGTTTGCAGGCTGTATCAGTGTTTTACTTTGTATCAGGATTGTTTGTTTCTTTGGTCTTGTAATACTCGGTCAAAATCATGTTGATCTGCTGGGAGCGTGTGCGAAAGTTCTCTTTCGCATCTTTATCAATCTCAACAACTAACTCTCTGGACAGGGTGGTATAAACCTGAATATTATTGGAACTGATAGCCATATGGATACCTCCGATTTGTTTTTTCCAAAGTTATTTTACCATATTTTCAATTTGGGAACAACGGCGGAAGAAATAAAAGAAACTAAACCAAAAACCGGCTTTTTTCAAGGTTTTCGATAGCACAGGTAAATGAGTACAATATAATGTGTGATAAACGATTGAAACACACAATATTTTGTGATAGAATTAAAACCAGTCGAACGCGTAAGACATACAGAAACATTGATTTTACTATAGAAAGAGAGGCGGATGGAGTGAAGATTATTAAGAGAAATGGTTCTGAAGAAGTATTTGATAATCAAAAAATAGTCAGGGCAGTGACAAAAGCGGATACGAAAGCAGAACACAGAAGTCTGACAGACGCTCAGATAGAAGATATTGCTGAGTTTGTGGAATTTAAATGCAGCAGACTTAACCGTGCAGTATCGGTAGAAGAAATCCAGGATATGGTAGAAAATCAGATTATGGCGACAGGAGCTTTTGACCTGGCAAGAAGATATGTGAGATATCGCTATAAGCGTTCCCTTGTCCGTAAGGCAAACACAACAGATAACAGAATCCTTTCCTTGATCGAGTGCAACAATGAGGATGTAAAACAGGAAAACTCCAACAAGAATCCAGCAGTCAACAGTGTGCAGAGAGACTATATGGCTGGCGAAGTGAGCCGTGACCTGACGCAGAGGATGCTTCTCCCGGAGGATATCGTAGAGGCAGACCGTCAGGGAATTATTCATTTTCATGATTCCGATTACTATGCTCAGCATATGCACAACTGCGATCTGGTCAATCTGGAGGATATGCTGCAGAACGGTACAGTTATCAGCGGCACAATGATCGAGAAGCCGCACAGCTTTTCAACAGCATGTAATATAGCCACACAGATCATCGCCCAGGTTGCCAGCAATCAGTACGGTGGACAGAGCATCTCTCTTACTCATCTGGCTCCGTTCGTTCAGGTGTCAAGAGACAAGATTCGCACAGAAGTAGAAGCAGAGATGCGGACGATCGGATTTGATTGCCCGCAGGATCGGCTCGATGAGATTGTGGAGAAGCGATTAAAAAAGGAAATCAACAAGGGCGTACAGACAATTGAATATCAGGTGATCACGCTGATGACGACGAACGGGCAGGCTCCTTTCCTGACAGTGTTCATGTATCTGAATGAAGCCGGAAGTGAGACGGAGAAAAAAGATCTTGCAATGATCATCGAAGAAACGCTCAGGCAGCGTTATCAGGGCGTAAAGAATGAGGCGGGTGTCTGGGTGACTCCGGCATTTCCAAAGCTGATCTATGTACTGGAAGAAGATAATATAGATCCGGGAACGCCATACTATTATTTAACCGAGCTGGCAGCAAAATGTACGGCGAAACGACTGGTGCCGGATTATATTTCCGAGAAAAAGATGAAAGAACTTAAAGAAGGGAACTGTTTTCCTGTGATGGGGTGCAGGAGCGCATTAAGTCCGTGGAAAGATGAAAACGGCAAGTACAAATTTTACGGTCGGTTCAATCAGGGCGTGGTGACCATTAATCTGCCGGATGTGGCTTTGTCCTCGGGCGGGGACATGGAAAAGTTCTGGAAGATTTTTGATGAACGGCTGGATCTGTGTTACCGGGCGCTGATGTGCAGACATAACAGGCTGAAAGGGACGCTTTCAGATGCGGCTCCGATTCTCTGGCAGTATGGCGCACTGGCACGGCTGAACAAGGGAGAGACGATTGATAAACTGCTTTATGGCGGATATTCCACAATCTCTCTCGGATATGCAGGCCTTTATGAATGTGTAAAGTATATGACAGGTAAATCCCATACTGATCCGGAAGCAACACCCTTTGCGCTGGAAGTAATGAAACATATGAATGACGCCTGTGATAAATGGAAAGAAGAGACAAATATCGGATTCAGCATTTACGGCTCCCCAATTGAAAGTACAACTTATAAATTCGCAAAATGTCTGCAGAAGAGATTCGGCATTGTACCGGGCGTGACGGATAAGAGTTATATCACAAACAGTTATCATGTCCATGTGACTGAGGAGATTGATGCATTCTCCAAGCTGAAGTTCGAATCACAGTTTCAGGCGCTTTCTACAGGAGGTGCGATCAGTTATGTGGAAGTGCCGGATATGCAGGACAACATACCAGCCGTGCTCCAGGTAATGCGCTTTATTTACGATAATATCATGTATGCAGAACTGAACACAAAGAGCGACTACTGTCAGGTGTGCGGCTATGACGGGGAGATTCAGATTGTGACAACAGAGGATGGAAAACTTGTATGGGAGTGTCCGCACTGCGGAAACCGGGATCAGGATAAGCTGAACGTGGCAAGGAGAACCTGCGGGTATATCGGCACGCAGTTCTGGAATCAGGGAAGGACACAGGAAATAAAGGAAAGGGTACTGCATTTATAAGAAAGCGGAACAGATTATGTACTACGGAGAAATAAAAAAATGTGATATTGCAAACGGTGAAGGTGTCAGAGTTTCTCTTTTTGTTTCTGGATGTACTCATCACTGTCCGGGATGCTTTAATCAGGAGACGTGGGCGTTTGATTATGGGAGAAAATACACAGACGAAACTCAGAAGGAAATCCTTGATGCACTTTCACCATCATATATTAACGGCCTGTCGCTGCTTGGGGGAGAGCCATTTGAGCCACAGAACCAAAAAGTACTGATAAATCTCCTGAGAAACGTGAAAGCGCTGTATCCCCAGAAGACAGTGTGGTGCTACAGTGGTTATCTGTTTGACAGGGATCTCCTGAGTGAAAGCAGGGCCCGATGCGAGTATACAGATGAGATGTTGTCTATGATCGATATATTAGTGGACGGAAGATTTGTTGAGACGCTCAAAGATATCAGACTTGTCTTTAAAGGTTCGACAAACCAGAGAATCATAGATGTGTCAAAAAGCAAGGGGGCAGGGAAAATAATACTCTGGAAACCACAAATAACGGGAAGGCAGGTATGAGATAACAGTTCGGTAAAGACTATTATACGTCAACTGAATATTTTTGTATTGTAATGTAAAATAAAACATGATAAACTAATTTTCGAACATAACATTGCCAAGTGAAGGATTCCTTTCATAGGATGAATTTTAAAAGGGAACGGAGTGAGAATCTCCGGCGATCCGGTCACTGTAATCCAGGAGCATATCCTGAGGAGGTGCCATTGCAGCTTTGCTGTGAGAAGGTGCAGGATATGTGTTGATAGGTAAGCCAGGAAACCTGCTCGGCAGTGAAGATGGGGCTTCCGAGGAAAGCTGACATCTGCGGAAACTGGAAAGAGTTATCTTTTAAGTTTTCCTGATGCCTGCCTGTGAGAGCAGGTTTTTCTTTTATGGGTGGTTCTGCCCGGAGAAATCCATATGCATGCGGAAAACCTCATCTGTCAGTATTGATAGAGAGGAGTGCAAATGAAAAATGGGAAAGTATAAGTACACCACAGAAGAAGCAAAAAAATCTGACCGGATCCCGAAGCTGGTGGAGGATCTTTATGCGAAGATGCCTGAGATCGAATCGGCAAGGGCCGTCCTGCTCACAGAATCATACCGGCAGACGGAAAACGAGCCGATGGTGATACGCAGGGCGAAGGCGTTCCGCCATATTCTGGAGAATATTCCGATCATTATCCGTGACAGGGAGCTGATCGTCGGGAGTACGACGATCGCGCCGAGAGGCTGCCAGACCTATCCGGAATTTTCTTATGAATGGCTGGAGGCTGAGTTTGATACAGTGGAGACAAGGATTGCCGATCCGTTTTATATTTCCGAACAGACCAAGCGGGAACTGAAAGAGGCGAACGCCTACTGGAAGGGAAAGACGACCAGCGATCTTGCTACTTCATATATGGAACCGGAAACTCTGACAGCGATGGAACATAATATTTTTACTCCGGGAAATTATTTCTACAACGGGGTCGGGCATGTGACAGTTAAATATGAGGAAGTCCTTGCCATCGGGTTTGCAGGGATCAGGGCGAAAGCGGAAAAAGAACTGGAGAGCATGAGTCTGGCAGACGGTGATTATCAGAAAAAATCCAGATTCCTGGAAGCGGTGATGATCAGCTGCGACGCAGCGGTGACTTACGCAAACAGATACAGTGCACTGGCGAAGAAAGAGGCGCAGTCCTGTCAGGATCCGGCCCGGAGAAAAGAACTTCTCCGGATTGCGGAGAACTGCGCGAATGTACCGGAAAACGGAGCGCAAAGCTTCTATGAGGCGTGCCAGTCTTTCTGGTTCGTACAGCAGCTCCTTCAGATCGAATCCAGCGGACATTCAATCTCGCCCGGACGTTTTGACCAGTATATGTATCCTTATTATAAGAAGGATCTTGATGCGGGAAAGATCACCAGAGAGTCGGCGCAGGAGCTTCTGGACTGTATCTGGGTGAAATTAAATGATCTGAATAAATGCAGGGATGCGGTGTCAGCGGAAGGATTCGCGGGATACAGCCTCTTCCAGAATCTGATCGTGGGCGGACAGGACGCGGACGGGATCGATGTGACAAATGACCTGTCATTCATGTGCATCGACGCGTCGAAGCATGTCTTCCTCCCGCAGCCCTCACTGTCGGTACGCGTCTGGAACGGCTCATCCCACGAACTTCTGATCCGCGCGGCGGAACTGACCCGTACCGGGATCGGACTTCCGGCGTATTACAATGACGAAGTGATCATCCCGGCGCTGATCAGCCGGGGTCTGACGATGGAAGATGCCAGAGAATACAATATCATCGGCTGTGTGGAACCGCAGAAAGCAGGAAAGACGGAAGGATGGCACGACGCTGCGTTCTTTAATATGTGCCGGCCGCTGGAACTGGTATTCTCAAACGGGATGGATAAAGGCGTCCAGGTCGGGCTGAAGACAGGAAATGTAGAGGAGATGAAAACGTTCGATGAATTTTATGACGCTTACAAGGCGCAGATGAAATATGCCATCGAACTGCTGGTGAATGCGGACAATGCCATAGATATGGCGCATGCGGAACGCTGTCCTCTTCCCTTTGAATCTTCTATGGTGGACGACTGCATCCATCGTGGCAGGGCGCTGCAGGAGGGCGGCGCAGTCTATAACTTCACCGGTCCTCAGGGGTTTGGCATTGCCAACATGGCGGATTCCCTGTATGCGGTCAAGAAACTGGTCTACGATGAAAAGAAAGTCACGATGAAAGAACTGAAGGAAGCGCTTGCCACGAATTACGGGAAAGGTCTCAGCAAGGAAGATGTGGCGGCGGTTACCGCACAGATTGCTGGAGATTTGAGAAATGCAGGCCGGAAGATCACGGAAAAGGGGATCAGCGCGATTCTGAACACAGTGATCGCGGCTTCGGAGTCGCCGGCGGTAAAGCAGAACGGCGAACGGATTCTGGAGCTTATTGAGGAAGTGCCAAAATTCGGGAACGATATCCCGGAGGTGGATGCATTTGCAAGGGATGTGGCTTATACATACACAAGGCCGCTCCAGAATTACAGGAACCCGAGGGGCGGAATGTTCCAGGCGGGGCTTTATCCGGTTTCTGCAAATGTGCCGCTTGGGGCGCAGACCGGAGCAACGCCGGACGGACGCCTGGCGCACCAGCCTGTGGCGGACGGGGTATCGCCGTCAGCCGGAAAAGACGTAAACGGTCCTACAGCGGCGGCAAATTCTGTTGCGCGGCTGGATCATTATATCGCTTCCAACGGAACCCTCTTTAACCAGAAGTTCCATCCGTCAGCACTCAGCGGACGGCAGGGACTGGAGAATTTTGTGGGGTTGATCCGCTCTTACTTCGATCAGAAGGGAAGCCATATGCAGTTTAATGTTGTCAGCAGGGAGACTCTCCTGGATGCACAGGAGCACCCGGAGAACTATAAGCATCTTGTCGTGCGTGTGGCCGGATACAGTGCGCTGTTTACGACGCTGTCCCGTTCCCTGCAGGACGATATCATCCGCAGGACAGAGCAGCAGGGATTCTGAGGGCGGCGAGGGAGATAAGCCGCCTTCATGGAAGAAAACAGGATGGAACAAGAAGGAGTTTAGAGGCGGATGGAAGATTATCTGAAGACGAAAGGACGTATTTTTGATATACAGAGATATTCGATCCATGACGGGAACGGGATCCGGACGATCGTATTCCTGAAGGGGTGTGTGCTCCGGTGCCGCTGGTGCTGCAATCCGGAGTCCCAGGAATACCGGATCCAGACTATGACCGTGCAGGGAAAGCCCAAAGTGATCGGAAGGGACGTCACGGTTGGAGAGGTTATGGAGACGGTTGTAAAGGACAGACCGTACTACCGCCGCACCGGCGGAGGAATGACTCTCTCCGGCGGGGAGAGTCTGTGTCAGCCGGAATTTGCCCGGGATCTTCTCCGCGCGGCGAAAGAGTCGGGGATCAGTACGGCGATGGAGAGCATGGGGTGTGCCGGGTATGATGTGATCCGGGAGATCCTGCCTTATCTGGACCAGTATCTGATGGACATTAAGCATATGGATCCGGAAAAGCACAGGGAGTTTACCGGGAAACGGAACGACCTGATGTTGGAAAATGCAAAGAAGATCGCAGATTCGCATATGACGGAACTGAGTATCCGGATTCCGGTGATACCAGGGTTCAACGACACGCCGCAGGAGATCGCTGCGATCGCCGCTTATACGGGAGAACTGAAAAATGTACGGCGGATGCACCTGCTCCCCTATCACAGGCTGGGGCAGGACAAATACGAAGGGCTTGGAAGACCTTATCTGATGGGGGATGTGGAGCCGCCGTCAAATGAAAAAATGCAGGAACTTCTCGAGGTGGCGGAGAAATATTCCGGTATAGAATGTCAGATTGGAGGATAAGGAAAATGAAAAATAAATTTGTAAAGAAACTGACAGCATGCGCCCTTGCGGCGGCTCTGGTAACAGGGCTTGCGGCCTGTGGGACGAAAGAAGAAGGGAACAACAGCGGAGATGCGGGGCGCATCAGCTCAGAGGACGTAGTGGAGGATAATAAAGCGTCCGACAGCGATGCCGCAGCAAATGAGGAAGACGCAGGGACTACCCGCACAGAATATCCCCTTACCATTACCTCTTATGGTCCGGATGGGGAGGAATATACCTCTACCTATGAGAAAGCGCCGGAAAAGGTGGTGGCCGTATATCAGGGATGTGTGGAGACTTTGTTGGCGCTGGGGCTGGAAGATCATATCGTTGCAACAGCAGGGCTGGACAATGCGGTTCCGGACGATTTGAAAGCCGCATTTTCCAAGACAGATTATCTCGATGAATTTACTCCGTCCAAAGAAACTGTGACCATGCTGGAACCGGATATGATTTTTTCCTGGGTGTCCCTCTTTGATGCGGATACGTTAGGAGCCCCGGAAGAATGGGAAGAAAAAGGGACAAACGTATATATCAATACGAATACCGCCGTCAAAGAAGATTCGCTGGAAAATGAATATACGGATATCCTGAATATGGGTAAGATCTTTGATGTGCAGGATCGGGCAGAAGAGATTGTCAATAACATGAAAGACACCATAGCGGATGTCAAGGAGAAGACGGCAGAGCAGGAAGATAAGCCGACGGTCATGGTAGTGGAGAGCATGAACGACAGTTTCACCAATTATGGCGCTTCCAGCGTTGCGGGAGATATGGTGACGCAGCTTGGCGGTATTCTGGCAAATGAGGACGCTTCTTCCGTAGGGAAAGAAGATATCGTGGCGGCGGATCCGGATGTGATCTTTGTAGTTTATATGCCGTATACAGGGGACGATCCGGAAACAGTAAAACAGGAGAAGCTGGACGTGATCTTAAAGGATGATGCATTTGCAAGTCTGAGTGCGGTAAAAAATGACAGAGTGGTTCCGATCATGCTCAGCGAGATGTATGCGAGCGCAACAAGGACGCAGGACGGAATCGAGACGATCGCGCAGGGGCTTTATCCTGATATTGAGCTGGAAACAGAGTAATAGAGCATGGAGAAAAGAACATGAAAAAGACAGTGGTGAAAGGACCGGTATTCGGCATGATCATCACAGCGTTGCTAGTGGGGCTGGTATTATCTGTACTGGCCTCCATTACGTTTGGAAATGCCGATATCTCAATCAAAGAAGTGTATCAGGTGATCTTATATGAGATCTTCCATATCGACGGCTTTTCTTCATATGCAGAAGGAGCTGTGCATGATGTGGTATGGCTGATCCGGTTTCCGCGGGTGCTGATGGCGGTGGGAATCGGGATGGGGCTGTCCATGTGCGGAGTTGTGATGCAGGCGGTAGTGAAGAACCCGTTGGCAGATCCTTATGTTTTGGGAGTTTCTTCCGGTGGATATCTGGGAGCGGCAGCATCAGTCCTGCTGGGGATCGGATCTGCGTTTGGGGATAATGCTATGGGGATCATGGCGTTTATCGGGGCAATGGCGGCCTCCTTTGCAGTTCTGTTTATCTCTGGTGTGGGCGGACGCTCCAATGCCGGGAAGCTGATCCTTGCAGGTATGGCGATCAGTTCGGTCTGCTCTGCCTTTGCCAATTTTCTTATCTATATTTCACAGAACCGGGAAGCAACGGCGCAGATATCCTACTGGAGTATGGGAAGCCTTGCGGCGGCGGACTGGGACAATGTGCCGGTGATTCTTCCGATCATGTTCATTGCTTCGCTGATATTCTGGACACAGTCACGGAACCTGAATCTGATGCTGCTTGGAGATGAGACGGCAGTCACACTGGGAACAGATTTACACCGGGCGCGTATCGCCTATATGATGCTGTCCTCTTTTATGGTAGGATTTGCAGTGTGTGCTGCCGGTATGATCGGATTTGTGGGATTGATCATTCCGCATGCGGTTCGGATGATATTTGGTACGGATCACAGGAGACTTTTGCCGGTGAGCGCTCTTGTAGGAGCTATCTTTCTATTATGGGCGGATGTGGCGTGCCGTGTGATCCTGCCTCACTCCGAGCTTCCTATCGGAATCCTTATTTCATTGATCGGAGCGCCTTGCTTTATCTATCTGATGGTAAGAAAATCCTATGGGTTCGGAGGAAAAGAGTCATGAAAATAAATGCGGAAGATATCCGCCTTTCCTACGGGGCGGCAGAAATTTTAAGGGGAGTCAGTATCCGGGCAGAGGGACATGAGTTCGTTGGTCTGATCGGGCCGAACGGGAGCGGAAAATCTACACTTCTGAAATGTATTTACCGGGTGTTAAAGCCGGATGAAGGAGCGGTCTGGTTGGATGGGAACGAACTTTCCGCTCTTTCAGTGAAAGAATCTGCAAAAAAGCAGGCTGTGGTTGCACAGCATAATTACTATAATTTTGAGTTTACGGTGCGGGAAGTCGTGTTGATGGGGCGCGCACCTCATAAGAAAGCACTGGAAAGGGACAATGCGGAAGATTACCGGATCGTGGAGGCGGCGCTTGAAACGGTTGGCTTATCCGGGTTTGTAGACAGGAGTTTCTCTACCCTGTCCGGAGGCGAACAGCAGCGCGTCATCCTTGCCCGTGCGCTTGCCCAGCAGACACCCTGCCTGATTCTGGATGAGCCGACGAACCATCTGGACATTACCCATCAGCTCCAGATGATGCGGATTGTAAAAAATCTGGATGTCACTGTTCTCTCTGCTGTTCATGATCTGAATATTGCGGCGATGTTCTGTGACCGGATCTATGCGATACAGGATGGGCAGATTGTAGGGGAAGGAACTCCGGAAGAATTGTTTACTCCTGGGTTTATTCGGGAAATATATGGCGTGGAAGCAGAGGTTGTAAAAGACAGCAGAGGACAGATGCATATTTTGTTTTTGTAAAGTGGAATGATAATTGACAATAATATTATGTAAATTAACAGGCGGTAGCATATTTGCGGCCGCCTGTTATCGTTCGAGGCTGTGATCATTCCTTTGTTGCCGAACTGTTCTTTTTGGTTGACGTTCTGTCTTCTGTGCCATACGCTTTCTGAAAGCCTGCTCCCGGAAGATATCCGGATCTTCTCCCAGGCGTTCATCCACTGCATTTGCCGCATCGCTGAACCGGAAGGAGTCATATTTCTGCCCGAATTTTTCCTGCAAAGTAAATCGTGTCTGTTCCCGGACAGCATCTCGGGACTCGGTTCTGGCATCCAGCAGTTCGTAGGATTTCTCCGGACTGACGGATGTTTTGATTTTCCGGAAACGTTCCTGGCTGTCATCCAACTGTGCAGACAGGGTTTCATACTGTTGATCCAGCCGGTTCAAGAAGTCCTGCTGTTTCTGGCAGACAGATTCACTGGTTTTTAATTCTGCTTCACTGTGAAAATAGTTGTTATAGATCAGCCGTTCTTTCTGAGACAGAAGTTCTTCGATCTCCTCAGTAAGAGTGGTGATCTTCTGGCTGATCTGATAATAGCGGACGGGCTGCAGGAGACTGAGCGCCTTTTTCTCGGCTGCAAGAGTTTTCTTTTCCGCCCGCTTTTCTTTGATCTTTCTTGTCAGTCCTTTGTACCTGGACAGTACAGGGGTAAAGTGCTCGATCCATTCCCTGACGGAAGAAGCCTGGGAGCGGTTGTGGAGCAGATGATACTGGAGAATGATCATGGTGCCCCGGAGTTTTTCCAATGCATCTGCAATGGAACGGATATTGTCCATGACTGTGCTTGTAAGTTTCGTCACCTGTTTTTTCAGTTCCAGGAGCAGCCGGTTGTCTTTCCGGATCTGTCGGTTAATCTCACAGCGATCAGAGGGAAATCCATGTTTCTCCATATCACGGGCGTGGTAGCCTTCATGGATCGTTGGCTGTTCCAGGCGCCCCTGATCAGCAAAGCTGCGGTGATCCACTCTTGCGTCAAACTGGTGAGCCTCCAGTGTCTGGTTGACTGCATCTGCCCATGCCTTCCGCCATTCCCGGAGCTGCGTTTCACTGTTCCATTGCTCGGAAATAGGGTTCTGTCTGCCGAAGCGGGTGCTTTTTGGGTGCTTGTCTGCCCGGACATATCCCTCTTTTTGTGCGGCTGTGGGTGTCATATAAATCTTCTTTTTCCCCACCTTATAAGCATATTGTTTTTCCCATCCCTCCCGCTGGACTGTCTTGAACTCAGCAGCGGTAAAGCCTTTTTCCTCACCATTTCGGATACAGAGGTATTCTTTCTGTGTCTTATACTGCCAGCTCCCATCTGCCTCCAGAGGGCGGACAGTCAGCAGGATATGGGCGTGGGGATTATGGCCGTCCGTATCGTGGATGGCAAAGTCAGCGCACATTCCCAGATCCACAAAGTTTTTCTGAATGAAATCCCGGAGAAAGGCAATCTGGCTTTCTCTTGAGAGTTCAATAGGCAGCGCTACGACAAATTCGCGGGCAAGACGGCTGTCCTTCGCCTTTTCAGCCTGCTCTACGGCGTTCCAGAGTATTTCCCGGTCTTTCCATTCCGGCGGAGCCACAGGCGGAAGAAGGACTTCCTGATGGGCAAGACCGTGTTTCCTGGTATAATCGTGCTGGATCCCGTCATAATCATTGTACATACGGCTGCAGCTTAAATAAGCGGAAGCAGCGACAGCGGAGCGGCCTGCGCCACGGCTGACCACTTTTGCCGACATATGGTAAATTGCGATAACGATCATCTCCTTCCTGTGCATATCGCTGGGATATGAAGGAACATGGCTGTTTCCATGTTCTTCTGCAGAAAAGGTGCCAGTGGCAGCTTTTCGCAGGCAGCCGTCTCCGTCTGGAGAATCCTGCCGGAAAACTTACCGGTGTTCTTCCGGCAGGTGTATCCGCCGAAACTCGGCGGATGGATGGCTGCATAGCCGGTGCTGCCTGTCAGCAGCGGATAGCCCTCGGCAGAGCGCACGAGCCCGACCAGCGGGAGGGTTACCACCGCTTCACGGGGCCCCGCAAAGCCTGCTTTGTGGGGAGAGGAGGAGCAAGGCAGCGCCCGTAGTTTCCGCCAGAGGCGAAAACGGAGAGAAGCGGACTTTGCGACGACGAAGTGGTGAGTAAGTGCGCCCTTCGGGAATAAAAGCATGCAGAGCTATTGCTGCTTAAGAATGTTTCTGCAAATGGAGCAGAAGAAAATGCCGAAGTCCCTCCGTTGTCATCTCCCGGACTTCCGGTACAACACGTTCCAGCTCGGCTCCTTCCAGGATCAGGCGCCTTGTCCGGGCGCTCCGCTCTTTTTTCCGGTCTCTTGCCTGGGCAGCTTCCATCCGATGTTTTGCCTGCAGTAATTGCTTTTTTGTTTCTTCTGTTGATAATTTTTCCATAAAAGCTCCTTTCCGGTATCTGTCCGGTACCGGCTGTGCCGTGTTCCGGTACTGATACCTGTATGTATGTGCGGCCTTGATCCGGCCGGTATGGTTTTCCTGTTTTTCCGGTATGCTATTTCATGTCCCCGGTGTCAGATTGGAACAGTTTCCGCACTTCTTTCAGGTTAGAAGCGGCATTCATCTCCCGGATATTCTGATGGCTGATCTTCACGGGAATACAGCGTTCCAGTATGCGGTCATAAATTCTGGCGTGTGCCAGATCCTGCGGATTTTTCAGTTCTTCCAGAGTCAGATTCGTTGTGATGATCATGGGTTTCCTGCTCCGGTAACGGCTGTCGATAACGCTGAATACCTGTTCCAGAGCAAACTCGGAATTACGTTCTGCGCCAAGGTCATCGATGATCAGCAGACTGTATTGATTGAAACTTTCGATGAAGCGGTTCCGGTCATCGGAGTACATCCCGGTCAGGGTGTTCAGGATGCGGGCAAAATTGGTCATCAGAACCGGCACGCCCTGCTCCAACAGAGCATTAGCGATACATCCGCCAAAAAAGGATTTCCCTGTTCCCACATCTCCCCAGAGCAGAAGCCCCAGGGATTTTTCCTTCATCTCCTTCCAGTGGGCGACATATTCATGTGCTTTTCGGATTTCCGGGTTATAGCCTTTGTCATTGGAAAAGTTGTAGTCCCGCAGCGCTTTGTCCTGCAGGCCGCTGGCCTTGAGCCGTGAGATATGCTCCAGGAATTCCCGCTGTTTCCGTTCTTTCTCCTGCTGTTCGTAAGCTTCCTGCTGACAGCGGCACCGTATGGCCGGACGGAATTCTTTCCCGCAAAGCTGTACTCTGCACTGCCGAGGTGTATGGCATTTGGAACAGTAAATGAGCCCGTCCGCTTCGTTTAAATATTCGTCCTCTTTTAAGGTCATAGACTTTCCTCCTCCTTGCATTCATATTTCCGGTCAGAACCGGGGCCGTAAGGAATGCGATTTCCCCGATTCCATCGGTTTCTCTCTTGATATTTGTTCTTTTTATTTTTACTACCGGACAGATTCCTGTCTTTCTGACAGACAAGATCCTGTCTCTCTGGCAGACAGTTTTCTGTCTCCCTGATGGACAGATTTCTGTCTGCGGACGGCAGGGCATCCGGATACTTTACATAGATGCGGTTAGGACGCCCGATCCCCTGGCGTTTTCGATAAATGAGCTGTTTTTCTTCCAGTGCTTTCAGCGCCGTTTTGATGGTCATTTCGCTCTTATGCATGGCGTCTGCCAGAGAAGAGATGGTGAAGAAGAGGTATACATGGCCATTTTCATCCGCCCATCTGTCATTCTTCTGTGACAGCCTTGCCCGGTCGAGCAGGATCATGTAAAGGATCTTTGCTGTCTCATTCAGATCATCTATTTCCAGTAAAAATCTTGGGAATACCAGATAGTTCAGGATCTGGCTGTCCGGCGTGAGAAACTGTGTCATGTTTCACCTCTCCTCAAATGACGGGTTCAGGGACTACTCGCCCAGAAAATCCCAGTCCACATCGGCATCCGGGTCAGTCGCCGGAGACTCTGCCGGGGGAGCGGCTGCATCGGACTTTGACAGCCCGGCCATGCAGCCGGCCAGAAAGACTGGAAGTGCTTTTTCCATAGACCTCTCCACCGCAGAGACTATCTGCTGTACAAACTGTTCTTCCCGCTCCCGAGTTTCCAGATAGGGATCTTCCCGGTTCTTGTAATAGCGGTCAAAGTAATCTACCAGGGCGGCGGCGATCACCTGACTGTAGGATTTGAATTCCTGCCTGTCCATAGTCTGGAGGTACTGCCATGCCTGGGCAGGAATTTCCTTGTCCAAGTTAAACCGGACATTGGTGCTTCGGATTCTTTCTGTCATGGGCGCTCCTTCCTGCGGAGAGCGGCAAGCGCAAGAGCTTCATATCCTTTTGCCGTGGCACAGATATCATCAATGATCGTTACCCGGCTTTTCTCATACCGCCCGAAGTTCCGGATCAGACAGCCACCGCCGCCCACGATATACAGTCGCATGAGATCCGGATTGTATTCATACCGGCGCAGGGTGGCAAAAATATCTGCCACATACTGCCTTGCCGCAGAGGTGATACAATCCAGATAAGGTTCCCCGATATCAGCAGTACCGTGGCGGAATACCTGTTCAATCGTTGCTTCATCGATCCTGACGCCGAAGCTATCCATGACTGCATTTCGTGCTGCGGTCATGCACTGGCTGACGCCGAACTTCTCTGTCCAGCAGCGGTTCTCCACGGCCTTTTTGTTGTTGATATACAAAATGTTCATAGTGCCGTTCCCGATATCTGCCAGAAGATTTGTACCTCTGAAATCTTTGAGACGGCTGACAACGGCAGGGTATCCCTGGGGATACAGGCTGCACCCGGCTAAGCGGATGTGATACTCTTTTTTGTTGAACCGATAGGTTACTTCCGGATTGCGGAGCAGATAACTTCGGAATTCTTCCCGCTGTCTGCGGATCCATGTGAGCGGAAGCCCGGCCGCAAGATGAACGTCTGCTTCCCGGATGCCGTACAGATTCAGTTCCCTTGCCACAGCCATCAGCGTGAGCAGGTAATAGTCTTCGTCAGCAGCTTTGTCCGGGATAAATTCCTTGTGGCAGTCCCCGATCCGATAGTACATTCCGCCATATTCCAGGATGTTGCCGGAGAAGATCGGTTCGGTCTCATAGGCTGTCACGCCGTTTTTTGTGACAGTACCGGCAGTCTTAATGTTGCCGTAGCCGTGATCCACGCCGATGATCTTGAGATTTTTAAATTCTTTCATACTTTTTTGCACCTCCCTGTTTTGTCTTTTTACTCATAAAATAAAGACTCCTTTCCATAGATTTGTCTGGAAAGCAGCACCGGTTTTAAAGAAATGGTGCTGTTTTCACTGCAAGTTCATTCTACTGAAAGAAGGCTGTAAGCACATTGAGAAGGGATTGAGCGGAAATTGAGCAAAAAGAAAAGCACCGGTTTACAGAACCGATGCCATGTGATTTTGCCGGGATAATCAGAAGATTAATTATGAGTATAATTGAAGATTACTGTTTTAAAGGGGCCTGATCCATGTCTGAGGTGCCAGCGGGAATAATAGAGATCCATTTCAAGGGAGGTTGGTGTGCCGTTGATCCGGTTATGCTCCTGCTCGATGGCTTTCACCGTATCATCTATATCGTGATATTTGTAAATCACAACCTTTATTTCCGTATCACGGGTATTTTCGCTGCTAAATGACATACTGTTTACAACAACGTAGTCAGGCAGGCTGATATAATAGCAGACTGCCGATAATAGAATGACGGAAATAAGTAGGATGATCATTTTTCGCTTCATCTTTTTAACCTCGCTTTTCAACACGGGATAACTATATAGTACCTCACTATATAGTGAATTACTACATAAAGATTTATCAAATATACTTTGTGTTGAGGTGAGGAAAATGGATTATGGGCATCTGGAAATGCGAATAGAAGAATTGCTGAAAGAAAAGGGAATCAGCAAGAATACGATCTGCCGTGATCTGGATATTCCAAGAGCGAATTTTAACAGGTATTGCAGAAATGAATTCCAACGGATAGATGCAAATCTGGTCTGTAAATTGTGCAGTTATCTGGACTGTGAGATTGGAGAACTGATCGTATATGTAAAAGGATAAAAAGCCTGACGGATTAGAAAGATTTTTTCTGATTTTACCGTGCAGGCTTTTATTCTTGTTGTTTTCTAATTAAGCATCCGTTGTCTTAAAGCTATCCCTGCCTGAGTATAAGTCTGAAGGATTTCCTGCTTTTTCGTTTCAATCATATCCGGTTCCCCATTATATATCGCTTCATAGATAGCCAGTGCTTTTTTAAAATGAGTGGTGGCCTGACGGATATCGCCTGCAGCCAGGCAGATACCGCCCATTGCTTCCTGAACGGTAGCGTAATCTATGGTCTGGTCAGAGTTCAAGTCCCGGATCATCCGGGATAGTTTTTTCAGAGCGGAGAGTCCTCTTTCCGGTTGTCCCATTTCAGTAAGGAGAACGGCATAGTTCGCAGTCTGAGCAATGCTGTCATGGTAGTAAAGCAGACCATACTGTTTCAGGATCCGAAGTCCCTGCTCCATAGACTGCTGTGCCAGATCCCGTTTCCCTGCCTTTTTGTAAAGCCCGCCCAGATTGGAGTAGAGATTGGAAACAAGGTGAGCATTTTTTTCGGAGATCTCCGGGATCAAGGCGATGGCTTCCTTTTCCAGTTTGATGGCTTTTTCTGTTTTCTCTTCACAGGCTGCACGATAATCCAGCAGGAGCGCCCGGTCTGTACTGCGTCCGACAGTTTTATCTGTGAGCAGCTCGGATAATTTGTTGATGACTAATTCCATCCCGGCTGTATAGTGGTACTTTTCCATGTAGGGAAAGGAGTTCTCTAAAAACAGAAGATAAGCCGGTGTATCATTGTTTTCTATCTGACAGATAATATTTTCTATGGTCTGGAATAACTGTTTATAATAGCTGACCTCTTCTCCATGATGAAGACAGACATCCTGCAGGCTGCCAAGCAAAACGGAACTGTTTTTTACGGATGGTTTCGTCTCGTCAACAGTGACTTCCTGGATCATTGGGTGGAGTGCAATGTGCCGGCAGGCTTGTGCCTGGATAAAACCTTTCTCAAAAAGGTCATTGATTGTATTCATATCAGGCAGTTTCAGCCATTGGGCATACAATCTTCCGTTAATCCCATTCGCAGGGATGAAAGCCAGCCCTCTCATAATATCCTGTTCCTCTGGAGAGAGCTGATATAAGGAAAACAGAGTGTGTATATGATCATAGTAAGTAGCTTTGCGGCTTTGCCCGTCTTTGATAATGTTGATTGTATCTGTGGCGTCCAGGGCTGACTTTTCTTCCTGTAGTCTGAACAATAATTTTTGTGGCTCTAAAATTCCGGTTTCCAACAGACGTGCGGATAATTCTACCGCAAGTGTATGGCTGTGAACAGTCTGGATGATCTGTTTCAGGATAGAAGTATGTTTTTGGGTACCCGAATAGAAACATCCCATCAGTGACAATAAATTTTCCGGATCAGAGATTTCTTTCAGTTCCATGAAAGTATAATTGTCAAACAGGCTGCGGGTTGTGAAGATAACACGGCAGCGGTATTTTAACACTACAGATAAAAAAGTATCTTTTGTGGCTGTGGTATTGAAGTTATCTATGATCAGCAGGGTGTCTGCTTTCAGAGACCTGAGAAAACGATTATGTTTGCGAAAGCGTTCTTCTTCCGTGTCTTCTTGCAGATCATCCGAAAAATCAAGATCAATAATATCCTGCCTTAGATCTCCGCTGTACATCAGGTACAGAATGTTCGTATATTCTTTCTTGTAAGCTCTTGCATAAGCCTTAGCCAGTTCACTCTTTCCAATCCCTGCAATACCGCAGAGAAACACTTTACTGCTTTCTTCTAACAGTGTATGCAATTGTTCCAGCTCGAGATCTCTGCCCAGAAAGTGGCGGCATGGCTTTGGAACTTCACTGTCCATAATATAATTTAGAACTGCAGGAGAAAGAGTGCCGCCTGCAATTAACTTTCGGTTTCGGGCATCTCTTTTGACAAATTGCCGTTCCATACCAAAAGAAATCAACTTTGCCAGAAATAAAGGCTGTGTGTCTGCAGCTTTATATAGGACGGACAGTTCTGATTTTTTCTCTTCGGATATTGTATCGTCCTGTATAAACAGGGTGTATATATCCTGAATGGCTTTGCTGCCGTCAGCCATCAGCGGCAGAAGATTCTGTTCTATTGTTTTTGCAAGCAGTTCCTGTCTGCTCGGTCTTGCATAATATGAGGATATTTTAGGACTGATTTTTGCCTGTCCTGTCATCCAGCGGCACACCAGCCCATTGTCCAGTGAGAAATCTTCTAATTCCTGACTGTACATAAAATCTGCAAATATTTCATATAGAAATTCCGGCTGGCTCATCTGATTGCTTTCGCTGATATGGTTTTTAAGGCAAGTCAGTATGGAACAAAAATCACATCGATCCAATTAAAATTCCACCTTTTCGTATCATTTTATTATCAGTTTGGTGCTGAATTTCTTATATCATAGCACAAACATATGTTCTACACAATATATTTCTTCAACCTTTAAAAGGATGTAGGAAGCAGTCAATCTGACCTCAATTTTCATTCAATGAGTTTCGCTTCGCAGAAAGGTAGAATCAAATCAGGCTTTCGAAAGCTGAATTTGGCGCAGACAGAACTTTTGTACAACCCTGCCGGCATAGGATGTACAGAGGTCTGTATGCTGAAGGAGGCATATAGTATGAGTACGTTACCAATTACTGCGGAGCAAATCCCGGCGATTTCAGATATTCAAAGCAGTATGGATGGATCTGCAATGCAGCGGGAAACGGTAAAGTATGAACACAGCGGCTATCAGATCCGGGTGCATTTTGGCGGAGATAAAACCTTTTTACAATGTATCCGCAACCTGGCAGAGCGGCGAATCAGCAGTTGATTTTCTCTGGTTTGTATTGTAAGATAAAGACAATGAAAGACAATGACTATACAAGACCAAAGAAAAGAGGGAAATTATGTATAAGGCAGGAATTTATTGCCGCCTTTCTATTGAAGAGCGGGATAAAGAGAGCGAATGCAGCAACAGTATCCGTTCACAGATTCTGATAGCAGAGGATTATATCGCTGGTCAGGAGAATGTGGAGAAAGTAAAAGTATATGCGGATGACGGAGCTTCCGGCAGTAATTTTGACAGGACGGAATTTCGGAGGATGCTGGCGGATATTGAATTGGGTGTGATTAATATGGTGATCCTGAAAGATGTATCTCGTCTTGGAAGAGAGCATATTGACACGAATTATTATCTGGGAAAGTATTTTCCGGAAAAGAAAATCCGGGTGGTCTCGATCCTGGATCACTATGACTCAGATATCAGCACATATGATGAACTGCTGGAGATCAAGATACTGCTGAATGACATGTATCTTCGAGATACTTCTAAAAAGATCCGTACAACCATACGGGCCAAAAGGACGATGGGGGAATACACACCGAAGGAGCCGCCTTTTGGCTACGTGAAGAGTAAAACAGTCCATAACCATCTGGAGGTGGATCGATGGGCTGCGGGGATTGTCCGGAGAATTTACAGTATGTATCTGAACGGCAGCGGCGGTACGGTGATCAGCCGTACTCTGAATGAAGAGCAGATCCCTTGTCCGGCGAAGTATAAAAAAGAAGTATTACAGAGTGGATATGCGTGGACTGTGGGAAAAGGATTGTGGACGCCGTCAACTGTCCGGGGGATTCTGAATAATCCGGTATATACCGGTGCGGTTGTTGTAAGAAAATTTGATAAGCCATCTTACAAATTAAATTATCGGAAGAAGATTCCAGTAGAAGAACTGGAACTGATAGAAAACGCACATGAAGCGATTATTTCAAAGGAAGATTTTGCACAGGTTCAGCAAATAAGAAAAGAACACAGGGTTCCTTATTTCGATAAGAATAAGGAACCTCACAAATATGCAGGACTGCTTTTCTGTGGAAAATGTAAAACAGTTATGAGGAAAAGATATCTGGCTTCCCATAATGGATATGACGGTTATGAGTGCGGTTTTCATCAGAAGATGGGGCAGCATTATTGCGAATTGAATTTTATTTCTTTTGAAAAGCTGGATGAACTGGTGGCCTTTGCGGTAAATCAGCAGATTTCACGGACAAAGAAAGAGTTGGAAGAACTTGAATGGCAGATGAAGGAGAAAAGACCTGAGACGGAGAATGAAATTACCAGGCTGACTGCAAAGATGGAAAGAACTGTCCAGTATCGGAAGAAAGCTTATGAACAGTATATGGATGAGGTGCTGTCTAAGGAAGAATATCTGGAACTCAGAGAGATGTATGACAGAGAGCGGGAACAGTACCAGAAAGAACTGCAGGAATTGCAGGATAAGGAGAACGAAAAACGGGCTAAATTGCAGGATGCCGTGAAATGGCTGTCCCATTTTTGCAGGGGCAGGATTACGGAAAAGGAATTGACCAGGGAAGTGCTTCAGGAACTGATAGAGAAGATCTATGTATATCCGGATCAGCAGATTGATATTTATTTCAGGTTTCGGAAAAGTGACAGTCCAGGAGAAGAGCGTACGGAGAAAGAAGAGGTGATATGATGGTTCAGATGGCGGCTTACTGTCGTTTGTCAAAAGACGATGGAGAGAATAAGATCAGTGAAAGTATAGAAAATCAAATGAAACTGATCCGGGAGTATGTAAGCAAATCTGAGGATCTGGAAATCGCAGATGTTTATATTGATGACGGGTATTCCGGTCTTTATTTTGCAGACAGGCCTCAGTTTCAGCGAATGATGGAAGATATTTATAAGGGTAAGATCCAGGGCGTGATCACGAAAGATATTTCCAGACTGGGTCGTGAACATATTGAAACCAGCAATTATATAGAGCGTGTGTTTCCCTCACTGGGCATCCGGTACATTGCAATACTGGACGGTGTGGATTCTGTCTCCCATAGCAATGAAGAGTTGGCACAGTTCAAGACTTTGTTCAATGATATGTACAGCCGAGATATTTCCAAGAAGATCCGTGGCGCACTTTTGGCACAGAAGAAAAGAGGACAGTTCATGTCTGGTTTTGCGCCTTATGGTTATATCCGGGATCCGGAAGATAAGCACCATTTTCTGGTGGATGAAGAGGCGGCCGGAGTGGTTCGGAGAATATTCTGCATGTATCTGGAAGGCTATTCCAGAGACGGGATCGCAAGAAAGCTGAATGAAGAAGGCATTCTGCCACCGTCCGAGTATAAAAGGAAAGTACAGGGGCTTAAGTATGCCAACGCCCGGGAGAAAGCGGGCGTAAAAGGATGGGCGTATCCTACGATAAATGTAATCCTGAAAAACAGAGTTTATATAGGCGCTATGATCCAGCATAAGTCGGAAAAAATCTCCTATAAAGTCAGGAAGTATCAATACATCCCGGAAGAAGAACAGTACATCGTGGAAGGAACCCATGAGGCAATCATCAGCAGGGAGACTTTCGAGCAGGTGCGGGCGCTTATGAAAAAGAGATCACGGACGCCTGGATTTTTAAGTGAAGTAAAAAAGGTTAATCCATACGCAGGTTTTCTGGTCTGCGGAGACTGCGGATACAATATGCAGAGAGTTACATGCCGGGATGGTTATGAGTGCGGCACGTATCATCGGAAAGGAAATACAAAGTGCTCGTCACATTTTATTAAGAAAGAAGTTCTGGATTCTATTGTGATCCACGAAATCGAGAGACAGGCAGAGCTTGCATGGAAAGAAAACGATAAAGATGAACTGCTGAAAGCGGCAGACCGAAGAAGAGAAGTACAGAAGCGGTGCGAAGAAGCAGATCAGAAGATCGAACGTCTGCAGAAAGAACTGGCAGGAGTCCAGAAATATAAGAAGAAAACCTATGAAAATTATGTGGATGGAATCCTGGATAAGGAAGAATATCTTTCGTATAAGTCAGAATATGAAAGGCAGGATCAGGATATCCGGGAGAAGATCCGGCAGACAGAACAGGAAAAAGAAAACTTTGGCGAAGCAGAAGAAAGCTATGAGAACTGGATAGAAAAGTTTGTGAAGTATGGGAAACTGGAAGAGGTGACGAGAGAGATCGTAACGGAGCTGATCGACAGGATCATTGTGAACGGTGATAAGAGTATTGATATTGTGTTTAAGTATCAGTCTCCCTATGATAAACAGGATAAGACGGGATGATTTTGTCCTGCCCTTGACAAATAATTCATTAATGCATATACTATCAATTGATAGTGAAATTGTTTTCTGGAGGTGATGATCATCTTTCTTAGCATACAATCGAAAAAAAGAGAAGTTGCTGCTTTCTTGGATGAACTGAAAATGTTTTTAGAAAAGGGTGACTTTAATATAGATACTGATTTTGTTTTAATTCGAAAAATAAGAGGGATGACATAGAGCATTCGACACCATATACATTATTAGATTTAGACTATGATATAGAGGATGTTATTGACAGATTGAAGGAATTGACTGTCGAGGAATATTCTGAAACTAAGATTGATAAGGATGATTTAGATCCACCACTGCTTTTTGTATTTGGGAAAGATATAAACAGAAGACTTATCTATATAAAACTGAAAATGAAAGGAGACCAGAAAAAACACGTTTTGTGCGTATCGTTCCATTATGCGAAGGATAAGATGAAATTTCCATATGCATAATCGGAGAAGAAAAGGAGGAAGGACAATGGAGACAAGTACTTTGATCAAAAAAGTTCATATGGATTGTCCGTTGTGTGGCAAGACACATGAAGTAGAAGAAAGAAAACGCTTTGCAACACTTATCGTGAAAGGCGAGGAGGTAACCTACGAAGAGAGGTTTTATTTTTGTGCAAATGCGGATGAAGATGAAAATGAATTTGAAACCGGCTCCATGACAAATACAAATCTTCTCAATGCCCGTAATGCCTATCGTGTAAAACGTGGATTGCTTACATCGGATGAAATCGTTGCAATAAGAGAAAACTACGGGCTGTCACAGGTTGACCTTGCAAGACTGCTTGGTTGGGGAGAGGCTACAATATCAAGATATGAGAGTAAGGCGATTCAAGATGAGGCCTATGATACAATGCTTCGCCTTATTAAGGATAATCCACTGATAGCCCTTGAATTTCTGAAAAAGAATGCTTCAAAATTCTCTGATCTGAAAAGAGTGGAGATAAGAGCAAAAATTGTAGAGAACCTGGATTCTTATGGAAAAGAATATCTGACGCGGCAGGCCTTTGAGGGGGAGTACGCTGATTTTGAGGAACTGTCTGATGCTAATGGTTTTACGGTACTGGATGTTGATAAAATCGAAGCTATAATCTCATATATTGCCGAGGAGGTATCAAATCTGTTCAAGGTAAAATTGATGAAAATGCTCTGGTATGTGGATTCGCTATCCTACAAAAGAAATGGCTATGCCATGACAGGGATGGTTTACAGGCATAATACGATGGGAGCTCTTCCGGTTGGACATTATAGTCTTATGAATCTGGAAAATCTGAACATACAAGAGGAAGAAAGTTTTAATTATGATTCCATGCTGCATATCTATCCGACAAACGGAATGGATTATTCTGTCTTAAGTGAGGATGAGAAAAAAATCATAGATAAGGTGATTAAGAAATTTAAAAATTATAAAGCAAAAGATATTGTTGAGTATATGCATGAAGAGAAGGCATATATCGAGGCAAAACCAGGAGATATTATTCCTTTCTCTCTGGCAAAGGAAATAAGAGAATTCTAAGATTCTGGTACAATGGTTTTGAGGAAAAGCACTTGCAGAAATGTGAGTGCTTTTTTCAAGTGGTGGAAGTATATTATGCTGTGTGTTGGGAATATGTTTTCCTCTAGTTATAATGAACACATGACGGCACCTCGTTGGTGGAACGCTTTCTCAATGATATCTCTGATACATGGAAGAATGTGATCTGCATCGGGAGCGGCAACGAGGGCACGGCGGCAGGTCATGCGGCGGGCCGCGTATCGGACGAGGAAGAGGCTGTTCAGGAGCTGGCCGTTCAGGAACGCGAGCCGGCACTGAATGTGCAGATCTGGAAATCTTACGTCGATGAGATGGATATTTCCGTAGTAAGTCCTGCCGGCGAGCGTGTGGGACCGTTCCGGGAGATCCTCGGCCCGCAGAGGTTCCTGCTGGGAAGTACAGAATTGTTGATCTATTATGGAGAACCGAAACCTTACAGCGTCAGACAGGAGATCTATATATCTTTTCTTCCGGTGCAGTCCTATGTGGACAGCGGCGTATGGCGGATCATCCTGACGCCCAGGCGGATCGTGGACGGCGCTTATCAGATGTGGCTTCCGGCGCAGACGGCTCTGAATGTAGGAACGGCTTTCCTGACTCCGGACAGCATGTCTACCCTTACGATCCCGTCCACTGCATCGCTGGCGGTGACTGTTGCGGCGTATGACGCAAGGACATTTTCCTACGCGGACTTTTCCGGCAGGGGACCGGCTGCGGTTTACGAGGGCAATAATGTACTGAAACCGGACCTGGCGGCGCCCGGCGTGCAGGTGAATGCGCCTGTCCCGGGCGGCGGTTACCGGGCTTTCTCCGGGACTTCATTTGCCGCGCCCTTTGTGACCGGAAGCGCGGCTCTTTTGATGGAATGGGGGATCGTGCGGGGCAATGATCCCTATCTGTACGGGGAGAAGGTGAAGGCATACTTAAGGCGCGGGGCGAGGGAACTGCCGGGATACAGCCAGTGGCCGAATGCCCAGCTTGGGTACGGCGCGCTGTGCGTGGAGGACAGTCTGCCGAAAGGCTGAGATGTTTAAGATTATAAGGCAGAAGAAATAAGAAAGTTCTAAGTCCCCGGTATAATGCTCCCGCGGGAAAGCGCTTGCAGAAATGTGAGTGCTTTTTTCGATTAACGGAAATATGCTGTTCTGTGCGCCGCAGATAAGTTCCTTAAAAATCTCTTGACAAAATGGATCGTATAAGATACATTATATGTACCATATACGATACAAAAAGCAAGGGAGGAAGTCTTATGAATGACACACTGGCAGTATATTTGAATCTGGACATGGAAAAGGGCTGGGAAAACGAATTATTGATCCAGAAGATCGACCGGCTGCTCCTGACAGTGGGCATGAAATATTCCGGGATCATGAATCTGTATGTCCCCGTGGATAAGAAGAACCGCGACGAGGCGGTCTTTCAGGCAGAGAAGCTATTGAGAAATACAGACTGGCTGAAAGGCATTTTCGCATATGCTCTTGTCGGGACATGGACAAATGCATGCCCGCTCGATGAGATACGGACAGACACAATGTGCTATCCTTCTCCGGCGAAACTGTGGTATTATGAACAATATTACCAGAGGACAAAGAGGCTTCCGCATGCGATCGTGGTAGACGAGGATAAGCAGCTCAGGGACGGGTATATCTCTTATCTTCTGGCAGGAAAGTATAAGGTTCATGCCGAAGTCTGTGAAGCGGTATCAGGACAGCCGCTGCGGAAGATCGTCCGGGGAAGGCATGTGAAGTATTCCGATGGAAAATGGACACAAAAAGGTGAAAGACGATATACGTGGATCTATACGTTAAAAGCGCCGGTCGTTCCGGGGGATATCTTACTGGTGAACACGAAGAACGGGGCGGATTATATATGTGTGGACAGTGTGGATTACATTGCCGGACACAGATTCTGTTCAAAGTATAAAAAAGCCAGAAAACATATGAATATGCGCATGGAAGAAGGAGAGGAAGAGGATCATGAGGAATAGCATGGATTATATTTATACAGCGGATGACCAGAAGATCATAATAGAAGTGGAGCAGAAAAGCACCAGACATTCTGTCATAGAGCAGTATGTCCGCTGCCGTAAATTACAGGGGATAACGCAGGCGGAGCTTGCAAAAAGAGCAGGGGTCCCCAGAAGTAATATCACAAGATTTGAAAGCGGTAATTATAATCCGTCCCTGGAACTGCTGGTACGGATAGCTGCAGCACTGGGAATGTCATTGAAAATGCAGCTGACGGCAAAGGAATGATAAGCGGATGAAAGCATGGATGAAAAGCACTTGCAGAAATGTAGGTGCTTTTTATATCGTCACGTAGTATAATGATAAAGATTGCAGACTGCAGTCCCAAAACAGCAGGAGGAATGAGTAAATGGCTTCAAAAATGAGCACGCTGTGCTATATAGAAAAAGAAGGAAAATATCTGATGCTTCACCGCACGGTGAAAGAGAATGATGTAAACAAGGATAAGTGGATCGGTGTGGGCGGACATTTCGAGCACGGTGAGAGTCCGGAGGAGTGCCTGCTCCGAGAGGTGAAAGAAGAGACGGGCTACACATTGACGTCATGGAAGTACCGCGGCCTGGTGACTTTCGTCTATGGGAAAGACGTGGTGGAATATATGTCTCTTTATACGGCGGACGGATTCGAGGGAACACCGGCCGCCTGTGACGAGGGGGAACTGGAGTGGATCGGCAAAGAGAAGATCTGGTCGCTGGAGCTCTGGGAGGGGGACAAGATCTTCTTCCGGCTGCTGGATGAAGGCCGGGACTTCTTCTCACTGAAGCTTGTGTATGATGAAAACGACACTTTGCGCTATGCGGCTCTGGACGGAAAACCGATGGAGCTCTTTGACGAGCGGAAGCCTGACGGCGCCTGTACCGGTGCGGTGAAGGAGCGGGGTGTCGTCCACCGGGAGGGGGCGCTTCACGCCACGGTCCACACATGGATCGTACGCCCGAACGAGGGAAGCGGCTATGATGTGCTCCTCCAGAAGCGGAGCGAGAACAAGGATTCGAATCCGGGATGCTACGACATCTCCTCCGCAGGGCATGTGGAGGCCGGATACGATTATCTGGAAAGCGCTGTGCGGGAATTGGAAGAAGAGCTCGGGATCCATGCGCTGCCGGAGCAGCTTAAGGAGGTCGGAACCCGCAGGTGCGGCTTCGAGGGAGAGTTCTACGGACAGCCCTTTAAGGATGATGAACTCAGCCGGATCTACCTGTATCAGGAACCGGTGGAGACTGATCAGCTAGTACTGCAGGAAGACGAGGTGTCGGAAGTGATCTGGATGGATTATGCGGAGTGCAGGGAGATGATCCTGGACGACAGCCTGAAAGAATTCTTCCCTCATTGTATCTATGCGGAAGAGTTCAATATGATCGGGGAAGCGCTCGGCATCCTGGAGCAGATGAAAGGCATGGGGAAAATCGCATTTTAATATAGCAGGAGAAACATATGAAGTCACTTCTTATATATCTAAAAGACTATAAAAAGGAATCCGTGCTCGCGCCGCTGTTCAAGATGCTGGAGGCCACGTTTGAACTGCTTGTGCCTCTTGTCATGGCGGCGGTCATTGACGTGGGCATCGCAAACAGCGACCGGCCGTACATCGTGAAGATGTGCTTTGTGCTGATCGCCCTGGGGCTGATCGGTCTTGTGTGCTCGATCACCGCCCAGTATTTTTCCGCAAAGGCGGCGGCAGGTTTTGGGACAGGCGTGCGGCATGCGCTGTTTGAGCATATCCAGAAGCTCACATTTACGGAGATGGATACGATCGGAAGTTCCACCCTGATCACGAGGCTGACCAGTGATATCAACCAGACCCAGTCCGGGGTGAACCTGGTACTGCGCCTGTTCCTGCGCTCTCCGTTTATCGTGTTCGGCGCGATGATCATGGCATTTACCGTAGATGTAAAGGCGGCAGTGATCTTCGTCATTGTGATCCCGGTCCTTTCAGTGATCGTATTCGGGGTCATGCTTGTGACCATGCCTCTCTACAGAAAGGTGCAGGCGTGCGTGGACAGGGTGCTGCTCACCACAAGGGAAAATCTGGCGGGAGTCCGTGTGATACGCGCGTTCAATAAGGAGCAGGAAGAGCGCGAGAAGTTCGGACGGGAGAACCAGATCCTGACGGATGCCCAGAAGTTCGTAGGGCGCATATCAGGACTTATGAATCCGCTCACTTATGTTGTTGTAAACGGGGGGATCATCGCCCTGATCTATGCGGGAGCGCTCCGGGTCAATGCAGGGGACCTGACACAGGGAGAAGTCGTAGCCCTGATCAACTATATGTCGCAGATCCTGACAGAGCTGGTCAAGCTCGCCAACCTGATCATTACAGTGACCAAGGCGGTCGCCTGTGGCAACAGGATCGGGAGTATTCTGAACATACAGCCGGATATGAAAGACGGAGACAGGATATTATCGGCGGAAGATATCGGTCACGGAACAGCCGGAAGACAGGGAGAAGAGGAAGTGCCGGCTGTGGAGTTCGACCATGTCTCTCTGACCTATAAAGGCGCGGGCGGCGAATCCCTGACGGATATCACATTCCGGGCGATGCGTGGGCAGACGATCGGGATCATCGGAGGTACAGGCTCCGGCAAATCATCGCTGGTCAATCTGATCCCGAGATTCTATGACGCCACACGGGGATGCATCCGTATATTCGGACATGATATCCGCAGGATCCAGATGGAGAGTCTCAGGAGCCATATCGGTGTCGTCCCGCAGAAGGCAGTGCTGTTTAAGGGGACGATCGCGGAGAACCTGCGGTGGGGGAATGAAGACGCATCGGATGCGGAGCTGGAAGAAGCGCTTGCGATTTCCCAGGCGAAAGAATTTGTGGACAGGAAACCGGACAGAACAGGTTTCCAGATCGAACAGGGCGGGCGAAACCTGTCCGGCGGACAGAAGCAGCGTCTTACCATTGCAAGGGCTCTTGTGAGAAAGCCGGAGATCCTGATCCTGGACGACAGCGCATCGGCGCTTGACTTTGCAACAGATGCGGCGCTCCGCAGTGCGATCCGCTCTATGGAGGACGGTCCGGCTGTGTTTATCGTATCTCAGCGCGCATCGTCCGTGCAGTATGCGGACCAGATCATCGTGCTGGATGACGGCGCGGCGGCAGGGATCGGGACACATGAGGAACTGCTTGCGTCCTGCCCCGCATATCAGGAGATCTATTATTCCCAGTTCCCGGAGGAGGCGCAGGCGAATGGCTGATAAGAAGACAAAAACTCAGACAGATAATAAGAAGAAACAGGGGCAGGCGGCCACACTGAAAAAAGTATTCCACCATCTCGGGAAATACAGGATCTTTGTTGTATTTTCTATTTTGCTGGCAACCGTTTCGGTGGCGCTTACGCTGTATGTCCCGAAACTGACGGGAAATGCGGTGGACTGTATTATCGGCGCCGGCGATGTGGATTTCCCGGGGGTGGTCCGGATCATGGTACGGATCGGAATATGTACACTGATCACGGCTCTGGCCCAGTGGCTGATGAATATATGCAATAACAAGATGACATATCAGGTCGTGCAGGACATCCGGAATGAGGCGTTCCGCAAGATCGAGATCCTTCCATTAAAATATATCGACGGGCATCCCTACGGCGACGTGGTCAGCCGCGTGATCGCGGACGTGGATCAGTTCGCGGACGGACTGCTGATGGGATTTACCCAGCTCTTTACCGGGATCGCGACGATTGTCGGGACATTCTGCTTTATGCTGTCGGTCAATGTGACGATCACGTTCGTGGTCGTGCTGATCACGCCGGTCTCATTCCTGGTGGCGAACTTTATCGCAAAAAGGACGTTCTCCATGTTCCGGCTCCAGTCCGAGATCCGCGGGGAACAGACGGGACTGATCGACGAGATGGTCGGGAACCAGAAGGTCGTGCAGACATTCGGGCGCGGAAGAAAAGTGACGGAAGAGTTCGATGAGATCAATGAACGGCTCGGGAAGGCGTCGCTGAGAGCTACATTCTTCTCGTCTATTACGAATCCTTCCACAAGATTTGTGAACAGCCTTGTCTATACCGGAGTGGGGATCACGGGTGCATTTGCCGCGGTAAACGGCTCGCTCTCCGTGGGACAGCTCTCCAGTTTCCTGAGCTATGCCAACCAGTACACGAAGCCGTTCAATGAGATATCCGGCGTAGTGACCGAGTTCCAGAACGCTGTGGCCTGCGCACAGAGGATCTTTGACCTGATCGAAGAGGAGCCCCAGGCTCCGGAACCGGAGGACGCCGTAGAACTGAGCGATATCAATGGAAATGTCAGGGCGGAGCATGTGGACTTCTCCTACGAGAAAGGGCAGGAACTGATCCGTGACTTTAACCTGGATGTAAAGCCGGGGCAGAGGATCGCGATCGTCGGGCCTACGGGATGCGGCAAGACGACCATCATCAATCTGCTCATGCGTTTCTACGATGTGAAGAATGGTTCGATTTCCGTGGAAGGTGTCGACATCCGTGAGATGACAAGAAAGAGCCTGCGGGCAGGATACGGGATGGTGCTCCAGGATACATGGCTTAAGACGGGAACGATCCGGGACAATATCACGATGGGCCGAGCGGACGCCACGGAAGAGGAAATCATCGCGGCGGCGAAAGCATCCCATATTCACAGTTTTATCAGACGTCTGCCGCAGGGGTACGATACGTGGATCACGGAAGACGGGGGAGGACTCTCCCAGGGGCAGAAGCAGCTCCTCTGTATTGCCAGAGTCATGCTGTGCAGGCCTCCGATGCTGATACTCGATGAGGCGACGTCGTCCATCGATACAAGAACAGAGCTGAAGATACAGGACGCCTTCGCGGCGCTGATGAAAGGAAGGACGACGTTTATCGTGGCGCACAGGCTGTCCACGATCCGCGAGGCGGACGTGATCCTCGTCATGAAAGACGGACAGATCATCGAGCAGGGCGATCACGAAAGCCTGCTCGCGCAGGGCGGATTCTATAAGCACCTGTATGAGAGCCAGTTTATGAAAGGAAGCGGAATATCATGAAGTATGCAGTTATATATGAGAGTGCAACAGGAAATACGAAGATGCTTGCAGATGAAATAAGAACCGCTCTGGGAGAAGATAAATGCGTCTGCTTCGGCACACCGGAAGAATTGCAGAGCAAGGCGGAAGATGTGGATCTGCTCTTCCTCGGGTTCTGGACAGATAAAGGAGAATGCAGTGAGAAAATTGGAAAATATATGGAAACACTCCACGGACGGAAAGTATTTCTATTCGGCACGGCAGGTTTTGGCGGTTCAGAGCAGTACTTTGTACAGATCCTGAACCGCGTATCGGCACATCTGCCCAAGGACAATACAGTGGCGGGAACATATATGTGCCAGGGTAAGATGCCCCAGAGTGTCAGAAAACGCTACGAAGCAATGCAGGAGAAAGATCCGCAGGACTCGAAGATACAGATGATGATAGATAACTTTGACAGGGCCGCGTCCCACCCGGATAAAGCGGATCTGAACCGTCTGAGCGATATGGCGGCAAAGCTCGATGCCTGAAAGAACAGAAGGCGTAAGGCTTGACTGCGGTCTATGAAAGGAGAGGGGATCATGACAGAAACAGGAGTGATACACGGGAGATTTCAGGTTCTCCATCTGAAGCATATGGAATATCTTCTGGCGGCAAAGATGAGATGCAGGACATTATATGTGGGGATCACCCATCCGGATATCTCGGCATATCCGGCGACGTCGTCGCTTGACGAACATGGAACAACGAAGACGGATAATCCGCTCATATATCTTGAGAGATATGAGATGATCCGGGACGCTCTGTTGGATTTCGGTGTAAAGAGAGAAGAGTTTGAGATCATACCGTTTCCGATCAGCAGCCCGGATGTGCTGCTCCAGTATACACCTGCCGAGGCGGTATATTATATGAGCATCTGCAGTCCGTGGGATGAAGAGAAGTACCAGATCCTACAATCTCTGGATCTCAATGTAGAGGTCTTATGGAGAAGGACAGGCGAGGAAAAAGGGATTACGGGAACGGAACTGAGGGGTATGATAGCCAGAGGGGAAGACTGGCAGCAGTATATGCCGAAGACCGCAGCGGAATACCTGGAAAGGAACAGCATCGACCAGAGGATACGGCAGTTGTATTACACCTACGGCGGCAAGTAGGAGAGAGCCTTGAACGTTCAGGCGGAGTTCCCGTCTGTGCGGGCGGGCTGAACTAAGGCTCGGCAAAGAGCCCGATATCCGGCGGCAGAAAAGTGAACAGAAAGAAAAGTGCAAGGAAGAGAACGGTCAGGAGATATATGACGGTTCTCTTTTCATATATTTTTACAGAATCTTGTAACTTCCACGCACAGAAAAAAGTGATGGCGGCACTGATGAAAAAGATCAGGATATCGACCCATGCGATATTGCGTCCCAGAGCGCCTGAGTAAGTATAGAAAAGGACTGGAACCATGAGGGTGCCGAGCAACCCTCCAAACAGGAGCGCGGGGCGCAGGGAAGGAGATGCATCAAAGAGATGCGGCGGCAGCAGGAGAGACCAGAAAAGAACGGGGAAGAATATCAGTTTCATATGCTCCCATGTGGATTCATTGACAGGGCTTATCAGACCGATCAGAACATTTTCATTCGACCAGTCATAGAAAAAGTGTGAGAGCGTTCCGAATACTGCCGTAAAAATAAAACCTGCAATGAGCCAGGATCTGATACGTTTCATAAAAAACACCTGCATATACCGTAGTGATATTATCAGTATATGCAGGTGCTGTTGTTATTATCATTTATAAGTTTTATGAGCGGCGAAAACGATGATGTCCGTCCCGGATATTATTTTTCCGCCAGGAAGCTCAACAGTGATCTCGCCGAGTGGTTGAGGATCAGATTCCGAGGGACTTTGGCAAGCTGTGCCGTTTCTGCGGCATATATAAAATCTCCCACATGCGCTTTCCCGTGGCTGTCGCTGGAAAACAATACCGGATAGTTGAAGTGTACGGACAGGTTCAGGATCACAAGATCTGTAAACTTAGTATCCCCTCTGTACCCTTCCGGACTCAATGAGCTGTTGTTGATCTCCAACAGTACGTGATACTTCATGGCAGCGGCAAAAAGTTTAAACGGGTCGATCGGAAACTTTGTGTCGTCACAGTGCCCGATGACTGTCACATACGGGTTTTTCATAGCATTAATATATGCCTCGGTATTTTCTTCGGCAGTTCCCGGCTTGATGGTGGGCTGATGCATGCTGGCGATCACATAATCGAGACCTTTCAGGATGTCATCACCCAGATCAAGGTTCCCTTTACGGTTTATTATGTTCGCTTCTGCACCGTAGAGCATCTGGATCCCGAGCCGTTCCCTCTGTGCATACCGCAGGTTCCGGAAATACGATACCCGTCCGCCTCCTAAAGTGGCCGGACCATGATCGGAGATGCCGAGCATCTTAAGATTGCGTGCCTTTGCAGCCTTGACCATGTCTGTGATCGTTGCGCTGGAACCGTGGCCGCTGGCGATCGTGTGGGTATGAATGTCAAATTCATACCGTTCGGCAGGCTCTTTGCTGTGTGATCCATATGTATGCTGTTGATATATCATAGAACACTGCCTCGCTTTCTTAAAAGATTCCACTGCTTTTAGTATGGAACATTTTTAGGATGGTGTCAACGTGAAATCGCAAAAAAACAAATAGAAAACAACAAATCCGATGTTGGTTTATGTGGGAAAGGAGTTGAGAGGATGTGAGAAAGCCGTTGATTCGCGTTGACTTAACATGCTCTATGAAGTATAATTAATCTAATTGCAGGACCGTATAGGTCACGACGGACAGGCCGTAACATCATACACTATCACAAGCCCCGGTATAGAGGCGGTTTTGGCGTTTTCATCAGTACCTTCGGCGTATATGCACGGATCAGAGAGGAGGAAAGCGATGTGCACCCGCAGGAGAAGATGAAAACCAATAAAAACCAACATTGAAATATGTTGACTACTGTGGGATTGTGTGGTAATATTCAAAAAGAAACAACACAAAACAAAATGTTTTGTAAAATCCAAGGAGGAGAAAAGATGCAAAACGAATACGAAATCAAAAAAGAAATGTGTGAAATCGGCAGACGAGTTTACAACCGCGGCATGGTTGCTGCAAACGACGGTAACTTTTCCGTAAAACTCAATGACCATGAGTTTTTATGTACACCGACCGGCGTCAGCAAAGGATTCATGACACCGGAGTACATCTGCAAGGTTGATGAGAATGGTAACGTTCTTCAGGCTAACAAAGGTTTCAGACCTTCATCAGAGATCAAGATGCACATGCGTGTATATCAGAAGAGACCGGACGTTAAGTCTGTAGTACATGCTCATCCGCTGTATGCGACAACATTTGCTATCGCAGGTATCCCGCTGACACAGCCGATCATGCCGGAAGCAGTCATCGCACTTGGATGTGTACCGATCGCTCCTTACGGAACACCTTCCACAATGGAGATCCCGGACGCTGTTGAGCCGTACCTTGAGCATTTCGATGCAGTTCTCCTTGAGAACCACGGCGCACTGACATTCTCTGACAGCCTTCTTGCTGCATACATGAAGATGGAGTCTGTTGAATTCTATGCACAGCTGTTATGGCAGACAATGCAGATCGGCGGACCGCAGGAGTTCAGCGAGGAGCAGGTACAGAGACTGTACGAGATCAGAAGAAAGATGGGACTTCCGGGAAAACATCCGGCTAATCTCTGCCCGAACGCACAGGCAGGCAAACCGAGCTGCCATACATGCAGTGGTTCCTGCGGAAGCAAGACTGTTGCTTCTTCAACAGTTGGAAACACAGACGCTGATCTGGTTGCTTCTATCACAAAGAAAGTTATGGAACAGCTGGGTATGTAGGAGTTCAGCCTATGAATGAACAGGATATTACCAATGCGGTAAAATCCGTGTTGGATCAGATGAAAGGGACAGCACCCGCTGAAGAAAAGCCGCATGTCTGCAAATGCAAAAAGCATCAGATGACACTGGCGCTTGCCAATGCCCTGATCGAGAAGGTAAAGGCAAAGGCTTCGGAGATGGGCGTGGACGTGGTAGTCGCTGTCTCGGACAAGGCTGGGAGACCGGTGGCCATCCAGTGTATGGACGGCGCATACATAGCTAGTTTCGACATTGCATTAAATAAGACTTACACATCCGCAAGCCTGAAAATGTCTACCGCGCAGTTGGCGGAGCTGAGCCAGCCCGGGCAGGATCTGTATGGGATCCAGTTCACGAACAACGGCAGGATCGTGATCTTCGGAGGCGGCGAAGTCCTTGAATATGACGGACGCATCGTTGGAGCCCTCGGAGTGAGCGGAGGCTCGGCGGCGGAGGACACTGCGATCGCGGCTTACGGGAAGGAAATCTTTAAGGAGGTATTAGAGTGTCTGTAAATGAACAGATGGTTCAGGACATCGTACAGGAAGTTATGGCGAAGATGCAGATCGCATCTGACGTGAAAGGCGACAGAGGAGTCTTCACGGACATGAACGAAGCGATCGAAGCGGCTAAGAAGTCGCAGAAGATCGTCGCAAGAATGTCTCTGGACCACAGAGAAAAAGTTATCTCCAACATCCGTACAAAGATCAAGGAGAACGCAGAAATCCTTGCGCGCATGGGCGTACAGGAGACCGGCATGGGAAATGTCGGACATAAGATCTTAAAACATCAGCTTGTTGCCGAGAAAACACCGGGAACAGAGGATATCACAACAACGGCATGGTCAGGGGACAGAGGACTTACCCTGATCGAGATGGGACCGTTCGGAGTCATCGGTGCGATCACACCGTGTACAAACCCGAGTGAGACGGTTCTCTGCAATACGATCGGAATGTTTGCGGCAGGAAATACAGTTGTATTTAATCCGCATCCGGCGGCGATCAAGACGTCGATCTACGCGATCAACCTTGTAAATGAGGCGTCCGTAGAGGCGGGCGGTCCGGACAATATCGCCTGCACCGTTGAGCATCCGACACTTGAGACAAGCAATATCATGATGAAACATCCGGCGATCCAGCTCATCGCTGCGACAGGCGGCCCGGGCGTTGTTACCGCAGTCCTTTCCTCCGGAAGAAGAGGGATCGGAGCAGGGGCAGGGAACCCGCCGGCAGTTGTCGATGAGACGGCGGACCTGAGAAAAGCAGCCGAGGACATCGTAAACGGATGTACATTTGACAACAATCTTCCCTGTATTGCAGAGAAAGAGATCGTTGCAGTTGATTCGGTCGTAGATGAACTGATGAACTACATGATCACAGAGCAGGGATGCTATCTGGCTTCCAAAGAAGAGCAGGACGCCCTGACGGCAGTTGTTCTCAAAGGCGGAAAGCTGAACAGAAAGTGTGTGGGACGCGATGCGAAGACACTGCTCGGCATGATCGGCGTTACAGTTCCGGACAATATCAGATGTATCACATTTGAGGGTCCGAAGGAGCATCCGCTGATCGCGACAGAGCTTATGATGCCGATCCTCGGCGTGGTAAGAGCGAAAGATTTTGACGATGCTGTTGAGCAGGCTGTATGGCTTGAGCACGGCAACCGCCACTCCGCACATATCCATTCAAAGAACATTGACAATATCACGAAATATGCGAAAGCGATCGATACAGCGATCCTCGTAAAGAACGGCCCGTCCTATGCGGCGCTTGGATTCGGCGGCGAAGGCTTCTGTACATTTACGATCGCCAGCAGGACAGGCGAGGGTCTGACAAGCGCAAGCACATTTACAAAGAGAAGACGCTGCGTCATGACAGACAGCCTGTGCATACGTTAAGCCGTGCGGAATCGAGCTGGCACGGCGAAAAAAATACATAAGATGTATACGGCGTAAAATGAAAGAGAAACAGGAGGTAGATAACATGGAAATGAATTCCGCTAATGTGGAAGCCGTTGTAAAACAGGTGCTTGAAAGCATGCTTGACAAGAAGATCCCTTCACCGTCAGCACCGGCAGCAAGCCAGGCTGTTCCGAAGACAGCTCATGTTGCTATGCTGACATCGCTTGAGCATTATGATATTAAAGAGTTCCCGATCCCGGAAGTGGGAGACGGAGACATCCTTGTAAAAGTAGAGGGATGTGGTATCTGTGGTACAGATGCACATGAATTCAAAAAAGATCCGTTCGGACTGATCCCGGTAGCGCTCGGACATGAGGGAACCGGCGAAATTGTCAAAATGGGTAAGAACGTGAAGGTTGACAGCGCAGGAAAACCGTTGAAGGTTGGCGACAAGGTCGTTACATGTATGATCTTCCATGATGATCCGGACATCGAGATGTTCGATCTGAATAAGAAGAATGTGGGAGGCGCTGATGTATACGGACTTCTTCCGGACGATGACATTCATCTGAACGGATGGTTCTCAGATTACATCCTTATCCGTGAAGGTTCTTCTGTATTTAACGTAAGTGACCTTGATCTTGATTCCAGAATCCTGATCGAGCCATGTGCAGTTCTTGTACATGCAGTAGAGAGAGCTAAAACGACAGGAATTTTAAGATTCAACAGCAGAGTTGTCGTACAGGGATGCGGACCGATCGGTCTGATCTGTATCGCGGTTCTCCGTACACTGGGAGTTGAGAATATCGTTGCAGTAGACGGCAATCAGCAGAGACTTGACTTTGCGAAGAGAATGGGCGCTGAGAAGTCTGTAAACTTTATGGAGTACAAAGGTATCGAGGCTCTTTCGGGAGCAGTTAAAGACGCGTTCGGCGGACACCTTGCAGATTTTGCATTCCAGTGTACCGGATCACCGGCAGCACATGCGAACATCTACAAATTCATCCGCAACGGCGGCGGACTTTGTGAACTTGGATTCTTCATCAACGGCGGAGACGCTACGATCAATCCGCACTTTGATCTTTGCTCTAAAGAGATCAATCTGGTCGGCTCATGGGTATATACGCTGAGAGATTATGCGACCACTTTTGATTTCCTGAAGAGATCACAGGCAATCGGACTTCCGATGAAAGAACTGATCACTCACAGATTCCCGCTGGAGGAGATCAATGAGGCTCACAGAACAAATCTTGCACAGAAAGGCCTTAAGATCGCTATCGTTAATAAATAAGGTGGATCATTATGGGAGAAGCAGTAGGTATGTTGGAGGTCTTCGGGCTGGCCACGGCATTTGCGGCGGCTGATGCCGGATGCAAAGCTGGCAATGTATGGCTCGAAAAATTCGACAAAAATAAACCGGCGAATGCAGATGAATTACCTGTACCGCTGATCGTCATGGTCAAATTCCGTGGAAGCGTATCCGATGTCACGGCGGCGCTTGAAGCGGCAAAGGCAAGAGCCGAAGAGCTTGCGGGCGTTGTAACCGAATATAAGATCGCAAGACCGACAGAGGATACAGAGAAGATGCTGAAGCTTACCGGATTAGATAAAGGTGAACCACATATCATCAATGAAAAAGATATTGAAGAGATTTAGGAGGAAATGAACAATGGCAATGGCACAGCAGGCATTAGGAATGGTTGAAACAAGAGGACTTACGGCAGCGATCGAGGCTGCAGATGCAATGACAAAGGCAGCAGAGGTTACTCTGATCGGAACAGAGAAGATCGGAAGCGGACTCGTAACAGTAATGGTACGCGGAGATGTAGGAGCTGTCAAAGCTGCTGTAGAGACAGGCGCAGACGCAGCAGGAAGACTTGGCGAATTAGTTGCTACACACGTAATCCCGAGACCGCACAACGATGTTGAGAAGATCCTTCCTACTGTATAGTCATACTGCTTGCGGGAGGTCCTTACATTAAAGCAAAGGAGCAGTCTCATGGGAAACGCGTATGGATTTTTTGAGATCCCGAGTGTTACGGCGGCGGTAGTCGCAGTTGATATCATGTGCAAGACAGCAGATGTGCAGTTTGTCACATGGGAGAAAAAACTGGGCGGACGCTTAGTTACGATCATCATCCGCGGTGACGTATCCGCTGTAAAACAGGCTGTCGAAGCTGCTGAGGCAGGCGGAATCAAAAAGCCTGTGTGCGCTGTAGTGATCCCGAGCCCCCATGAGGAGGTACTCAAGATCGTTAACGGCAGTGCGAACAGAGTAAGTTAGGAGGCAGTTTAAGATGGCAGAAGAAAAGAAAACAACAACAGCCAAAGCGCCGGCAAAAACTGTACGAAGAGTGAGAAAGACGGCGCAGAAGGCAGAAACGGTTCAGGAACAACCTACAATTCAGAAGGAGGAAAGAAAAATGTCACAGGAAGCATTAGGAATGGTTGAAACAAGAGGTCTGGTAGCATCAATTGAAGCAGCAGATACAATGTTAAAAGCTGCAAATGTAGTTCTGGTCGGAACAGAGAAGATCGGAAGCGGACTTGTAACAGTTATGGTACGTGGAGACGTAGGAGCTGTTAAATCAGCAGTTGAGTCTGGAGCAGAGGCTGCAGGAAGACTCGGCGAATTAGTTGCTACACACGTAATCCCGAGACCGCACAACGATGTGGAGAAGATTCTTCCGGTTCTTAAATAATCTGGGATTATTGAAAAGTCAATAATCGCGTATTATCGACGAATCAATGGTGGGAACTGATCAGGCAACTGTATCAGTTCCCTGCAAATACAAGGAGAATTGAGATATGGATAACAGTAATGTGGCATTAATTACAAAGCTGGTTCTGGAAGCAGTTGAAAAACAGAAATCATCCGATGATGCAGGATATCTTGTACCCATCGGAGTGTCCGCAAGACATATCCATCTTACACAGGAACACGTTGAAGTGCTGTTCGGCAAAGGCTATCAGCTGACCAAGAAAAAGGAGCTGATGGGCGGACAGTTCGCATCAAATGAAACTGTAACAATCGTGGGAATCAAACTCAGGGCTATCGAAAATGTCAGGGTTTTAGGTCCGGTCAGAAAACAGACACAGGTAGAGATTTCCGCGACAGACGCAATTAAGCTTGGCGTTAAAGCTCCGATCAGAGAGTCCGGAAATGTTGCAGGAAGTGCTCCGATCGCCGTAGTGGGACCGAAGGGTGCCCTTTATCTTAAAGAAGGCTGTATTATTGCAATGAGACATATACATATGTCACCGAGAGATGCAATGGCAGCCGGCGTGCATGACGGGGATATCGTATCGGTAAAAGCGGACAATGAAAGAGGAACAATATTTAATCACGTAAAGATTCGTGTGGACGACAGTTTCACGCTTGAGATGCACATAGATACCGATGAGGCAAATGCTGCAAAAATCGCAACCGGAGATACGGTGAGGATCATATCATGCTGATAGGAAAAGTTGTCGGAAGTGTTGTTTCAACACGTAAATGTGAAAATTTGGTCGGAAATAAATTTATGATCGTGGATATACTGGAGCATATGCATTCCGGCGCAGACCAGCTTATCGCGATCGATAAGATCGGAGCAGGAATCGGCGAGTACGTGCTTGTGGCACAGGGCAGCGCGGCAAGAATCGGAAGCGGTATGCCTGATGCGCCGATCGATGCAGCGATCGTGGGAATTATTGACGACGGATCAGGACTGGAGTAGTGGAATTATGGATATGAAAGAATTAAGCAGCATATTGCAGCAGAACGGTATCGTTGGTGCAGGTGGTGCAGGATTTCCGACATATGCAAAGCTGGATGAGCGCGCAGAGACGATCATCCTGAATTGTGCGGAATGTGAACCGCTCCTGAGGCTGCACAGACAGCTTCTTGAAAAGCACGCCGCCGAGATCGCAGATATGTTCCATACGATCGCAGAGACTGTTGGGGCGAAAGAAGCAATTATCGGTATTAAAAAAGCGTATAAGAAGACGATCGAAGCAGTAGACGCTGTTATTGAGAAATATCCGGAAATGAGACTTGGATTGCTGGATGAAGTTTATCCTGCCGGCGATGAAGTCGTACTTATCTATGAAGTGACAGGCAAGGTTGTGCGTCCTGGCGGACTTCCGATCGAGAGCGGGGTCGCGGTATTCAACGTAGAGACTGTTTATAATGCGTACAGGGCTTTACACGAAAATACACCTGTTGAAGATAAGCTCGTGTCTGTTGTCGCAGAGGTAGAGAATCCGGTTACTGTTCGCGTTCCTATCGGTACGCCTCTTGATGAGGTGGTAGCGCTCGCAGGACACGTCACAACACCGAATCCGGTGTATTTTGTAGGCGGTCCTATGATGGGCAATATCGGAACAGGCGCCCAGCCGGTAACAAAGACGACGAATGCAATTCTCGTACTGCCGGAAGATCATTATATTGTTCAGAAGAAATTAAAGAAAAACTCAATTGATATGAAACGTGCAGCGGCATGCTGCTGCCAGTGTACAATGTGTACGGACTTATGTCCGCGGCATCTGCTCGGACATCCGATCGAGCCGAACAAATTCATGCTTGCAGCTACCTGCAAGGATATACAGGAGCCGAACATTTTTGTAAATACAATGTTCTGTTCTTCCTGTGGTGTCTGCGAATTGTACTCCTGTTTCCAGGGGCTCTCGCCGAGAAGCCTGATGGCTGAATATAAAGCCGGTTTACGGGCGAACGGAATCAAAGCTCCGCATGTGGAAGCAAAGCCGGTAGGACCGGAGAGAGAGTACAGAAAAGTTCCGATGGAACGCCTGATGGCAAGGATCGATCTCACAAAATATAACAGAGAAGCGCCTCTTGATGAATCAGAGATCGCAATAAAAAAAGTGAAGATCATGATGAGCCAGCATATAGGCGCACCTGCTTCACCGATCGTTAAGCAGGGTGATAAGGTAACAAAGGGACAGATGATCGCTGAACCGGGCAAAGGCTTGAGCGTGGGAATTCACGCATCAGTGACAGGTACAGTGACCGAAGTAAATGACAAATATGTCATCATAGAAACTTAGGAAGGACGTGCAGGCAATGAGTAAGGCAATTGGAATGGTAGAATATAAGACTGTTTCAGCAGGCATTACCGCAACAGATGCAATGGTAAAGACCTCTGAAGTCAGTATAATCGAAGCTCAGACAGTATGTCCGGGTAAGTATATTGCGATCATTACAGGTGACTTAAGTGCCGTGAAAGCAGCGGTTGACAATGCCAAAGAGCTGCACGGTTTCCACCTGATCGACAGTTTTGTACTCGGAAACCCGCATGAGTCTATTTTCCCGGCGATCTATGGAGCATCCAAGATTGAAGATGTATCGGCGCTCGGTATTTTTGAGACATATGACGCTGCATCTATTATCGTAGCAGCCGATGAGGCAGCTAAGACAGCGATCGTTGATCTGATCGAGCTGCGTATCGCAAGAGGTATGTGCGGAAAATCATATATGCTGCTGACAGGCGAAGTTGCTGCCGTAGAGGCAGCGATCGAACGGGCGAAAGAAGCAGTGAAAGACAGAGGAATGTTCCTCGATTCGTCAGTTATTGCTCATCCGGATGCCCAGATTCGTGATGCAATTTTATAAAGCAATGAATAGACAGGCTCTCCCCTGCTTATGACTGCAGTATGCGGCATGTTCCCGCATAAGTGCAGAGCGGTCGGAGGGTCTGTTTTGTCATAATCAGGAGGCAGTGAGATGCTTGCAATAGAAAGACGTAACGAGATCCTGGAAAAGCTTCAGACAGACAGACGAGTTGTTGTGAGCGAACTGAGCCAGTTGTATGATGTCTCTGAGGAGACGATCAGAAGAGATCTTGAGAAACTGGTAAATGACGGCTATGCTATCAAAAGCTATGGCGGAGCTGTTATCAATGAGAACGTTAATATTGAACTGCCATTTAATATCAGAAAGAACCGGAATATTTTAGGTAAACAGCACATAGCGGAATTGGTTGCCGGACTGGTGAATGATGGAGACAGTATTATGCTGGATGCCAGCACTACCGCGGTATATATTGCGAAAGCATTGCAGGAGAAAGGGAAAAAGAACCTTACGATCATCACCAATTCTATCGAAATTATCATCGAGCTGTTTGATGTGCAGGACTGGACGATCCTGTCAACAGGCGGTGCATCACGGGAAGGGTCATTTGCACTCGTAGGACCGCAGACAGACAGGATGCTCAGCAACTACCATGTTGATAAAGCGATTATCTCCTGTAAAGGCATTGATGTATCGGCCGGATTTACGGATTCAGACGATCTGCATGCCAACAATAAAAGGACAATGCTAAAGTCTGCAAAGGACAGGATCCTTGCGATCGACAGCAGTAAATTTGATCGGATAGCATTTACGGAGATAGGAACTCTGGATGATCTTACGGTAGTGATAACCGATGAGAGACCGGAGGAAAAATGGCTCCAGGTATTTAAAGATTCGGGAATACAGTGTATCTATCCTCAGTAATTGAGAAGTCATATGAACGCGGAATCCGAATGAAGAGAGGACAGCTATGAAAAGCTTTGATATTAAAACAAAAATTTATTTTGGAGATCAGGCACTTGACCGTCTGGCAGAGATCCCTTATCAGAAAGTATTGGTCGTGACTGATCCGTTCATTGCCCAGGGAGACCTGATCGACCTGGTCACAGAACCGCTGAAAAGAGGAAATAAGCAGTTTGAGGTGTTTAAAGATGTTGTGCCTGATCCGCCGATCGAGAAGATCAGCGAAGGCGTAAAGAAGATGCTTGAATACAGACCGGATGCCATTGTTGCGGTTGGCGGCGGATCTGCTATTGATTCATCAAAGTCCATCCGGGAATTTGCACTGCGTGTAGATCATTATGCGGAAGTAGGACTGATCGCGATCCCGACAACAAGCGGGACGGGATCAGAGGTGACATCTTTTGCAGTAGTCACAGATCCTGCGGAAAAAGTAAAATATCCGCTTGTATCATATTCTATGATGCCGGACGAGGCTATTCTGGATGCGGAGCTGGTTAAGAGTGTCCCCCCGGCAGTGACGGCTGATACCGGAATGGATGTATTTACCCATGCTCTGGAGGCGTGTGTCAGCATCAACCGCAGTGATTTCTCTAATGCGCTCGCGGAAAAGGCTATCGAGATATGCGGTGTGTTCCTGCTCAGGGCATTTCTGGACGGAAGTGATATGCACGCAAGGCAGAAAATGCATTCGGCATCATGTCTTGCCGGACTCGCATTTAATACAGCATCACTTGGCCTGAATCACGGAATGGCACATCAGCTTGGGGCAACGTTCCATATCCCGCACGGACGCGCCAACGCGATGCTGCTGCCTCATATCATAGAGTTCAACAGTGATATCAATAAACACAGTAAAAGCCGGGAAACATATCTTCCGGCAGTAAAGAGATATGCGACCGTGGCGCAGATATTGGGATTGAGCAGTTACAATAAGATCATGACAGTGAGGTCTCTTGTAAACTGGGTACAGTTCATGTTAAAGGAGATGGACATCCCGCTGTCAATTTCACAGATCGGTACGATTTCCGAAGAAGAATATTTCGGAGCGATCGACCGTATGGCAGACGCCGCGCTTGCGGACGCCTGCACGGCGACAAATCCGAGAGTGCCGACAAAAGACGATGTGATCAGGATCTATAAAAATCTCTGGTAAGTCTGGCAGGACGCAGGCTTTTCAGATTGAAAGATCAAGTGGATCTGCGGATTTATCTAAGGACAAGACCGGAACTTTATCAACGAAGTTCCGGTCTATTTTTGCCTGTCCGGAATTTTTTGGGCGTGGAGAAGAAAACAGCCTGCAAGTATGTATTGCGTACGCACCGTAGAGTAACGCCGGCACTTGGAGCGCGTCTTTTGCGCTCCTATGTACCGCTGCGCTACGGCCCGAGCGAAAGCGGGTGCGGTAGCAATACATACTTGCAGGCGGACACTTCTCCACCCGCCAAACATAAAGCCTAAAACCTTTCATGAGCTGTAAGTGTTTTCTCTCCCCGTCATATGCTATCATCATAGCAGAGAACAAGGGAGGTGCTTACAATGAAAACGATTCTTGAAATTGACAGTTTAAAGAAATACTACGGGAAACAGGGGAGCCAGACGAAAGCGCTGAACGGGATCACATTCCAGGTGATGGAAGGTGAATTCCTCGGGATCATGGGAAGCAGCGGTTCCGGAAAATCTACTCTTTTAAACTGCATTGCAACGGTGATAGAGCCAAGCAGCGGCAGGATCCTGATGAAAGGCAGGGAGATCCATTCGCTGAAAGGAAAGAAGCTGGCACAGTACAGGGGAAGAGAGATCGGCTATCTGTTCCAGAATTTTGAGCTGATCGATAATCTGACTGGCAGGGAGAATATTATGCTTCCGATGTCTCTTCACAACGTATCGGATGGAGAAAGCCAAAAGAGGCTGTCGCGGCTGGCGTCCTATCTGGAGATCACGGATGTGCTTGACAAATTCCCCGCCCAGATGTCGGGAGGGCAGAAACAGCGCGTTGCGGCGGCAAGAGCTCTGATCATGGATCCGGGAATCATACTTGCCGACGAGCCGACAGGAGCGCTCGACTCGAAAAATGCAAAAACGCTGATGAAGAAGCTTTCAGGATTAAACGAGGAAGAGAATGCGACGATCCTAATGGTAACGCATGATTCCAATGCGGCAAGTTACTGCAAGAGGATCCTGTTCATTCAGGACGGGCAGATCTTTCATGAACTGAGGCGGGATACTCCGGAAGAAACACGGCAGGAATTCTATGAGAGGATATTGAAAGTCATGTCACAGCTGGGAGGAGGGAGCGCTAATGTTCTTTGAGCTTATTGCACGCAACAGTAAAAGGAGCAGAAAAGAGAACGGACTGTTCTTTACGACGCTCCTGGTTTCCGTTGTCGCGTTTTATATCATTCTTTCGCTTTCCCGTCAGGATGTCATGCTGTTCCTTCGGAAAATGGAAAGCGATGCGGTAAACCGTCTCCTTTCAATGATCCCCGTGTTTTATGTGCTTACGCTGGTCGTCCTGTTTTTCCTGATCTACTTTGCCAGCAAGTTCCAGCTGGAACGGCGCAGGCATGAGTTCGGGATGTATCTGATGATGGGAATGACGAGGAACAGGCTGTTTGTGCTTCTTCTGGCAGAGGATGTGCGGAGCAGTGTTATCGCCCTGCTGATCGGACTTCCGGCGGGAGTTCTTCTGTCGGAGCTGATCAGTCTGGTGACTGCCAGGCTGGTGGGACTGGGGATCATCGGACATCGGTTCACACTGTCGCTTTATGCCGTTTTGCTGACAGCAGCAGGGTTCTTCCTCATTAAGCTCGCTGCTTTCCTGATCCTGAGCGCGAAGATCAGCCGTCAGGAGATCGGCTCTCTTCTCTCGGAAAAGCCGGAGGAGACAAAGAAGCAGCATCCGGCGTTTGTCTACGGACTGGCGCTTCTTGCAGGCGTCTTATGCCTCGGGACGGCATATTATCTGGCAATCCGGGGAATGTCATGGACACAGATCCGGACGATGGGGCTTACGCTGCTGCTGGGATTCGCCGGAACACTGCTGTTCTTCTACGGACTGAGATATATATTTGACCTGATCATAAAAGGCGGGAAGAAGGACAGGCGTCTGCATATATTCAATGTGCGCCAGCTGCAGGAAAATGTAGTCCGTAAGTCGGCCACCATGGCAGTCACCTCTCTTCTGATACTCGGCGCCCTCTGCTGCTTTGGCGCCGGAGTGGCGATCGCGGTCAGCTACGGACAGTCAGAGCCTCATGTGATGGACTACACATTTATACCGGAGTATACGGATGAACCGAATCAGGAGCAGGGAGCTTCGGATATACTTGATACATTGCACAAGGCGGGGCTGGACACGGAGTTTTCCAGATTGTTTAAAATGAAGATCGGCCGTATCCGCACAACTGATATCCTCACGGAAGATGATTTTGAAAATGCATATTCGATGGACGATGTAATGGAGCAGATTGCCGGATTTCCGGCTTCGGATGACAAGGATGTGCTTTTAAATACGCTGAGTTTTGCAGACTATCCGTATTTGATCTCGCTTTCCGGATATAATGAACTGCTCCGTGCCGCCGGGCTTCCCGAGATAAAGCTGGGGAAAGATGAAGCGGCTGTATATATGGACAGTACTTATGTCAATGAGAAACGGCTTGAGATCATGGACTCTGTCCTTGCAAAACACCCGGAAGCTAAGATCGGCGGGAATCCGGTGAAGCTGACCGGTAAGGTACAGACGACAGCGGTTGTGACGGACTATTCGATCACGCTGTCATTTGCGCTGATCCTGCCGGATGATGCATTTCAATATTATACGCAGGATCAGTACGACATCTATGTCAATGGAGTGCTGGATAGCAGTACCACAGAAAAAACCGGCCTTATGCAGGCAATCTCCGGAATGAATGAGAGATTAAACGGAACCGGCCTGTACTACGAGAGCTATCTGCAGAACATGGGGCGGCAGCTTTTCTATATGGTGGCGGCAAGCTATATCACGATCTATCTGGCGGTCATCTTTCTGATCGTGGCAAATACCGTGATCGGAGTGCAGTTTCTGATGAACCAGCAGCGGACAAACCGGAGATATAGAACGCTCATCAAGCTGGGCGCCGGGTATGAAACACTGTGCGGATCTGCCAAGAAACAGATCAACTGGTATTTCGGGATCCCGGTGCTTGCGGCGGCTGTAAGCAGCCTGTTTGCAGTGCGGGCGCTGTTCACAGGGATCCTCTCGTCCAGAACGCAGGGGACGATTGGGGAGATGCTGGGCATTTCCGCGGCTATGATTCTTGTACTGTGTGTGATAGAATGTATTTATATGACGGCGGTAAAACGCTCCAGCAACAGATATCTATTGACATTAATGGCGCCGGAGCGGGAAGAGTAACGGTCTGGATCCGAAGCAGGATACGGCAGAAGCAACGGGAGGTGCGGGAAAGGATGAAGCGGATCGCGGTGGTTGAGGATGAACCTCTTATGCGCGAAGAACTGGCGCTGATGCTCAGAAGAGCAGGATATGAGACAGCAGAGATCAGTGAATTCGACCATGTGACAAAGCAGTTGGAAGAACTCACGCCTGATCTTGTAGTGCTCGATCTCAATCTCCCGGGCGTCAGCGGATTTCAGATCTGCCGGGAGATCAAGGGGAGAAGCCCGTTCCCGGTACTCGTGCTGACCTCCCGGGATCAGATGAAAGATGAGCTCCGGGCTCTTGAGCTCGGAGCGGATGAATATCTGACGAAACCGTGCCGCAGGGAGAGATTCCTTGCCCGGGTATCCAATGTACTGAAGCGCTATGAAGGACGGGCGAATCTGCTGGAAGGCCCGGGCTTCCTGCTGGACCGTCAGACTTATACGCTGTACATCAACAATAGTTCTATCGTACTTCCGAAAAATCAGGGGAAACTGCTTGAGATATTTCTGTCCCGCAGCGACAGGACGGTTGCAAAAGACGACCTGTGTACAGCGCTGTGGGGCACGACAGAGTTTATTGACGAGAATGCGCTGCAGGTCAACCTGACAAGGCTGAAAAAGACGATGGCAGGACTGGGGATGAAGCAGAAGATCACACCGGTGCGCGGCGTAGGGTATCGGTTGGAAGATGAGGTGGGATCGAAGAATGATCCCGGGGAAAATCCCGGGCAGGACGCCGATCTTGGAAATGAGGAGGAATCAGGATGAGAAACAGACTGCTTTATCTGTGCCGGTATCTGCCGTGGCTTGCCCTGCTGCTCGTAGTTGACGCAGTCTCGGCGCTCCTGCTGTGGCTCTCCGAAGCAGAGGCATTTGGCGCACTGATCCCCCTGATCATGCTTGGAACGGTCCTGCTGTTCTCCGTGACAGCGCTTGTACTGAGCCGGGGGGAGCAGAAGCGGGAAAATGCGTTCCGCGCATTCCTGAACAATCCTGACCTTATCAACGAAGAAAACCTGATCCGGTCGGTCAGTGCTTCTGATCGGGAAAACGTCCGGCTGCTTGGAACTCTCCTGAGGGAAAAAGATGCCGTCTGCAGCAGGGCACGGACCGCGGCGGAGGACTACGAGGAATATGTGGAGGCGTGGGCGCACGAGACGAAGACACCGCTGTCACTTTTGACAATGGTACTGGATAATCAGGGAGATGAGATCCCCGCACCGGCTGCATTTAAGCTAGAATATGTCCGAAGCCGCCTACAGGAGTATATCAGCCAGATCCTTTACTACGCGCGCTTAAAGGGCGGCAGAAAGGATTACCTGTTCGAGCAGGTGGATCTGAATGACTGCATCGGCGAGGTGCTGGAAGATTACAGCCTGCTCCTGAAAGAGAAGAATTTCAGGATTACTGTACAAGTGCCGGAGTTTTCAGCGTTTACTGACCGGAGAGGGATGAGTTTCCTGCTCGGACAGATTATAAGTAATGCGGTGAAATACAGTGACAGCAGAAAGAGTCAGCCGGAACTTGCGATTTCTTTGGAGCAGCTGGAAACGGAAGATGTGCTGCATATATGCGACAACGGAGTCGGAGTGAAAGAATGTGATTTTCCGTACATTTTCGAGAAAGGCTTTACAGGAGATCCGGCCGACGCCGGAATGAAAGCAACGGGGATGGGGCTGTATCTGTCCAGGAAGATGGCGGATGATCTGGGGCTTGGATTAGAGGCACGGTCGCAGAGCGGCAGAGGATTCGAGATGTCGATCCGGTTCCCGCGGCTCTAGGGGAAAATTCGTGTTTGTCGAATTGAACACCGATGGAGATAAGGTCCGAAAATCCCCCGGATACAGCGGATTGATATGCGCAACCGGATCAGGTGGGATTGTAATGTTTCCGGCTCCGGTTACAGGGCATAAGAGATAGTAACAAGCCCGTGATACGGCTAAGTGCAACCAGGGAAAGGAAGAACTCACTTCGTTCAAACAACATCCTTTCCCTGATTAACGCCGCACCACGGGCTTGAACTATCTCTAATCCCCTTTCACAGTCACCGTCCACATTACAATCCCGCCTGATCCGGAAGGTGCATCAACAGGGCTGTATCCGGCTGATTTTCTTCGT
>DWVY01000059.1 GCA_019119995.1 Candidatus Mediterraneibacter faecavium
GAGCATTGCTTTTGTGTGCTGTCAAGGGTGGCGTAAGCTGCCATTAAACATCATATCTGCGATTTTCAAGGTTCAATCTGAGCCTATTTTTTAGGCTTCATTTTTTCATAACTTATTTGACACTACCTTCTGAAAATATCATTAATAATTGATCGATAAAAAGACCGCCGAGCTTCGCATAAGTCCGGCGGTCCGATGCTCTGTTCTTATTTTACAGGATTTCCCCGTTGCTTTCTATGACTTTTTTATGTCAAGCAGAAAGAATTTTTTTAAGAGAAAATTATAGCTATAACGCTTTCCACGCCTCCACGATCGCGTCCGTATCCACATCTTTCTCAATCTGATCCACAATAGCCGTGCTGTTCACCTCTGCGATCTCCGCCTCGCTCTGATCCATATAGACAAAGCAGACAAAGCACAGGATCCCGATCACCAGACGTATGTAAAAGGTTCCTCCGGACGGTTCCTGTTCTTCTGTATTATTCTCATACAGATCGTGATAGATCCTTCCGTATCGCGGATGCACGGCGGGGATCTCTCTTTTGTCGTCATATAGTCTGCGCGTCTGCCTCAGCAGCTCTCTTCGGCGCATTTCGGAATCATTCATATAAAAACCTCAGGGGCATAAGATATGGTTACCATATCCTATGCCCCTGTATTTTTCATTAGAACCGTACATGTTTAACGGTCCGCAAGTTCGTTTGTGATATCTTCCCATGTGACGCCCCGCTCTACCATGAGCACCATGGCGTGGTACAGGAAGTCGGAGATCTCGTATTTGATCTCTTCCGGATTCGGATTTTTGGCGGCGATCACGATCTCGGTCGCTTCCTCTCCTACTTTCTTCAAGATCTTATCAATGCCTTTTTCAAACAGATAGTTTGTATAAGAGCCCTCTTTCGGATGCTCCCTGCGGTCTACGATCGTATTGTATACGGACTCGAATACCAGCAGCGGATTCTTGGCGTCGTAATCGGCTCCCACGATCGTCGTATAGAAGCAGGAACGGTTGCCGGTGTGGCAGGCAGCCCCGATCTGCTCTACCTTTGCCAGGAGCGTGTCTTTGTCGCAGTCGATGGACAGTGATTTTACATACTGGAAATGTCCGGATGTCTCGCCCTTTACCCACTGGCACTGTCTGCTGCGGCTGTAATAGGTCATACGTCCGGTTTTTACCGTGTGGTCAAAAGCCTCTTCATTCATATATGCCATCATAAGGACTTCATTTGTCTTATGATCCTGTACAATGACCGGGATCAGTCCGTCGGAATTCAGCTTGAATTCTGAGAAATCCAGTATACTCTCAAACGACGTCATCTTAATGCCGGCACCTGCACAGATCTCTTTGAATCCGTTGAAATCCATATCCAGGCTGCTGATGAACAGACCGGACACGCCTTTGATGCCGTCGCATTTTAATATGCGCAGGATCTCGCTCTGCTCCATCGTATCCGTGAGGACAACGCACGGCAGCTTTGTGATATTCATGACCGAATTGAGATCCAGACGGTGCATGAATACGATTTCCGTGCTGTATTCCTCGATCAGATGCTGCTGCTTGAACAGAGTGTCGAAATCATTGAGAGAAACTGCGATTCTTTCCTTCCCGAAACGCTTGGACACTTCCTCGATCAGATCGATGGAAAGAGTTTTTGAGAAATTGAGGATCGCGCGTTTTGCCCCGGCATAGAGGATCTTCTTCACATCCTCGGCGCGCCGGATATTTCCTCCGGCGATCATGGGGATGCTGATCACCCGGTTTATCTTCTTTATCAGGTCTATCGCCTCGTCATGCTCTTCATCCGACGTGGACAGGTCGAAGACGATCAGTTCGTCCGCGCCTCTGTCGCAGTACTGCTTTGCGAGGGAGATAACGTCATCAGATAAGAGCGTCCTGTCGTCAAACCACTGCACTGCCTTCCCGCCGTCGATGAAGATGCACGGAGTCAGTCTTTTATAGCTCATGTATATCAATTCTCCTTTTATCAGTTCTTGTCATTCTATATAACCGTAATCTATACAGCTTTCTATCGGATCAAAGAGAGCCCTTGGTAGACCAGACTTCTTTTATCCGCGGCTCTTCTGAAACAGCCATATCGAGAGCCTTCCCGAAAGCCTTGAACAGGGCTTCCGCCATGTGATGGTTATTGCCCGGTTCCATGATCTTCAGATGCAGGTTCATTGCAGCGCTGTAGGAGACGGCGTAGAAAAACTCCCGTACCATCTCTGTATCCATGCCGCCAAGCGCCGGCACAGTGAACTCAGCATTATATTTCAGATACGGGCGCCCCGACAGATCCACAGCCGAGAGGGCGAGGACTTCATCCATGGGCAGGATGAAATACCCGTATCTTTTGATCCCGGCTTTATCTCCGAGGGCTTTGGCGATTGCCTGTCCTAATACGATACCGGTATCTTCGATCGTGTGGTGGCTGTCCACATCCAGATCGCCGTTTACTTTTACGTTCAGGTCAAAGAGGCCGTGGCGGGCAAAGCCGTCCAGCATGTGGTCGAAGAACGGGATCCCGGTATCGATCTGGTTTTTCCCCTGTCCGTCCAGGTTGATGGTCAGGGTGATATCTGTCTCTTTTGTTTTTCTTGTACAGCTTCCGATTCGGTTTTCCATGGCAGCCTCCCTATTCTTTCCCGTCGAACCGCACTTTGATGGAATTTGCATGTGCGGTGAGATGCTCAGCTTCGGCAAACTTCTCGATATCTGTATGGATCTTCTCAAGCGCATCCTTTGAGTATGAGATGATGCTGGATTTTTTGATAAAGTCGTCTACAGACAGCGGGGAGAAGAATTTGGCGGTTCCGTTTGTCGGCAATACGTGGTTCGGCCCGGCAAAATAATCTCCCAGGGGTTCGCTGGAGTATTCTCCGATGAAGATGGCACCTGCATTGCGGATCTTAGTCATCACTTCAAAAGGATTTGCCGTCACGATCTCCATATGCTCCGACGCGATCTCGTTTGCGGCGTCAATGGCGTCATCAAGGGTATCCGCGACGAGGATATGTCCGTAGTTGTCCAGTGACTTCCGGATGATCTCGCCCCGTGAGAGCTCCCGGATAAAGCGGTCTGTCCAGTCGGACACTTCCTGTGCCAGCTTCTCGCTTGTCGTCACAAGGATCGCGCTTGCCAGCTCGTCGTGCTCGGCCTGTGAGAGCAGGTCGGCGGCGACATATCTGGGATTGGCCGTCTCGTCTGCAAGGACGAGGATCTCGCTTGGGCCGGCGATGGAGTCGATGCTCACATGGCCGTACACCGCTTTCTTCGCGAGAGCCACGTAGATATTTCCCGGTCCTACGATCTTGTCGACTTTCGGAATGCTCTCCGTCCCGTAGGCAAGCGCGGCGATCGCCTGTGCGCCGCCTGCTTTGTAAATGCGGTCAGCTCCCGCCTCGTTTGCGGCGACAAGTGTCGTGGGAGTCACTTTTCCGTCTTTTCCCGGCGGAGTCACCATGATGATCTCATCCACGCCTGCGACCTTGGCGGGCATGATGTTCATGAGTACGGATGATGGATAGGCCGCTTTGCCGCCAGGCACATAGACGCCGACTCTTGCCAGGGCGGTCACCTTCTGGCCGAGGATCGTGCCGTCCGGTCTGCTGTCGAACCAGCTGTACTGCATCTGTTTCGCGTGGTAGGATTCGATATTCTTAAGCGCTTTCCGTATGATCCCGACCAGTTCCGGGTCTACCTTGTCGTATGCCTCTTTGATCTCGTCCTCTGTCACGAGAATATTGCCGGCATTGATCTTCGCGCCGTCGAATTTCTCCGTATACGCAAAGAGAGCCTGGTCTCTTTGCTCCTTTACCGTATCGAGGATCTCGCGCACGCTCGCCTCGTATTTTCCGTAGCTGTTCGGGCTTCGTTTCAGAAGTGTCTCGAGCAGATCTTTTTTCGTAGTTTCATCTAGTTTTTCGATTCGCATATATTAACCTCCTGCCTGCCGGGATTGCCCGGGATCTGTCCTTTTTGTCCTTCCGGTTCACGGATCTTCTCGGAGCAGCGCCCTGAGATCAGTGATCAGTTTCTTGATCCTGTCGTTTTCCATCCGCATGCTGACCGGATTTACGATCATGCGTGCTGACAGAGGACAGACTTCCTCGAGTACGACGAGCCCGTTTTCCTTCAGGGTGGATCCTGTCTCCACGATGTCCACGATCACTTCCGAGAGCCCGACGATGGGCGCCAGCTCGATGGATCCGTTCATCTTGATGATCTCAACGGTCTGGTGCTTCTTATTATAAAAATAGTCTTTGGCGATCTTTGGATATTTTGTGGCGACACGGATCAGTTCATGGTGCTGCAAAAGCTCCGCCGCACTCTCGTATCCGCAGACGCACATCCTGCATTTTCCGAAACCGAGGTCAAGTACTTCATGCACCTTCCGCCCTTCTTCTACGATCGTGTCCTTCCCGACTACTCCGATATCGGCGGCGCCGTATTCCACATAAGTCGGCACATCCGGGCCTTTCGCAAGGAAGAACTTCAGCTTCAGCTCTTCATTTGTAAAGATCAGTTTCCTGGAGTTTTTGTCTTTCATCTCTTCACAGGTGATGCCGAGTCTCTCCAGCATCTCCAGTGTTTTGCTCGCCAGGCGCCCTTTTGTCAGGGCAAATGTCAGATATCTCATAAGTCATGCTCCTTTAATCCTGCTTCTATAGGTCCGCAACCTTTTCTTCCCCTGTCTTAAGATTGACCATTTCGATCTTATCGTCATCCCGGAGATACAGAAGAGCAGAGGCTCCGGAACGTTTCGCATATGTTTCAAAGCTCTCTCTTTCCTCTGTGATCTCACGTTTGATCAGCTCGATATTCCGTCCTTTTTCCCGGAAGCTGCAGGCAAGTGAGATTGCGCGTTTCTCTGTCTCTTCCGTATATACGATCAGATTCCGGTGGACGGTATCAACGATGATCTTCTGCCGGTTCAGGGCGCTCATCAGTTCATCCAGGATAATGGCAAATCCGATGGACGGTGTATCCTTGCCGAATTTGGCGAGCAGGTGGTCGTATCGACCGCCCCTTACTACGGCGTCTCCGGTGCCGTATGTATACGCACGGAAGATCACTCCGGTATAATAGCCGTAGCTTCCGCTCATGCTCAGGTCAAAGGTGACGTGGTCTTCTGCTCCGTAGAGCGTTAACAGACGGTAGATCTGCTGGAGTCTTGTGACGCCGAGGCGGGCATTGAGATCCGGCGCGGTCCGAAGCGCAGTCTCCAGGACTTCCGGGCCTCCCACCAGTTCGGGCAGAACGGAAAACGCCTCTTTTACGCTCTCTTTTACATTTTTGCTGTCCAGAAGTTCTTCCACTCCGAAGAAATTCCGGTTCGTGATCAGCGTGCGGACTTCACGGCTCTCGTCTTCCAGCAGATCCGCCGCATTCATAAGCCCCTGGATAAAATCCACATGGCCGATGCTCACCTGGAATTCATTCAGGCCGGTCTTTTTCAGCCCGTCGACGACCATGGCGATCATTTCGGCGTCCGCCTCGATCGAGTCGAGCCCGATCAGCTCGGCTCCCAGCTGGGTGTTTTCCTTTAACCTGCCCTGGTAGCTGGAATGGTTGATAAATGTATTTCCTGCGTAGCACAGACGGATCGGAAAATCTTCATTCTCAAACAATGTGGCTGCAGCGCGTGCAATGGACGGTGTGATATCCGGCCTGAGCGCCAGGATATTTCCCTCCCGGTCAAAGAACTTATACAGTTCCTGCGTGGATGTAGAGCCGATCTCCTCGCGGAACACATCATAATATTCAAATGTGGGCGTCTGTATATCTTTATAGCCGTACAGATGGAGCACGGTATTTAACTTTTTCTGAAGTGCAAGTTTGGTTTCGCATTCTTTGTTGTAAATGTCCCGGACACCTTCCGGAGTATGAAGTTTCTGTTCCATATGCTCTCCTCTTTCACTTTAATGTGCTAATACGCTAAATTCCTATGTAATTATACGGATTTTGTGCGGTTCTGTCAATCCCCGGAAAAGATATTTAAATCCATTTATATCCGGTCTCACAGAGCCTGATCCTCCCGGCAGTCCAAATCTTTCTGGATCATATCGAGATACGGGATAAAGTATCCCTGCCTGAATTCCATAAACCAGCCGGGTTCCAGCTCTTCATAGCGGAAGCTTTTTCGTCCGCCTCTCTGTCCCCGGTCCCAGAACCGGCGTATCTGTTCGTATCTCATATAGTAAAGTTCGTCTCTCGTGCTGTAATATATGAGCAGGAAAGAGATGCCGCCCTGTTTCTCGAATTTCTCCATGAAGTCCACCTGATGTTCGTGGACGTTCTGGAGAGGAAAGGTGTCGGCCTTGCATTCCTTTGCGTCGAAGCAGACCGGGATCCCCTGGACTGCCCCGATATAATCGACCGTACTGATCTTGTCGAAATAAGCCAGGGTGATATGCCTGTGCTCCTGATCGATCTTTACCGGAGTGATCGGGGTAGGGATCTTCTGGATCAGCGCAAGCCCCATCTCTGTATATCGTTCATTTGTATGGTTGATGAATTCTTCTAATGTGGATCCTCTGAGTCCTCTTGAACTCCATGTGGCCATATCAGACAGCTCCTTTGTATCTTCTTATCCTCGCATATTTTCCGGAATAGTCCGGGCAGGGGCGCCGTGATCACTTTCCCCGACAGGTTCGCAAGCGTTCCGGAACATTCGGGCATACACAGCCTGACGGAATGCAGAAGCTGCGAAGTCAGCCCGTATCTGGCACGGTAACTGTCGTTTATCTTCCGGCTGCCGTACTTGTAGTCCCCGATGATGGGATGCCCCTGGGATGCCATATGCGCCCGGATCTGGTGTGTCTTTCCAGTGATCAGGTGAACCTCGAGAAGAGTGACGCCCTCGCCGGTACTTAAGGGGCGGTATTCTGTCTCGATCGCCGATGCTTCTTCAGATGTTCTTCTCTCCGAAAAGGATACCCGGTTCGTTTTCGTATCTTTGGTCAGATATCCGGTGATATGCCTGCCCTCTGCGACTTCCCCCGCCACAAGGCAGAGGTAATATTTCTTCAGGCTGCGCTCCCGGAACATAGCGCTCAATTCCTGCAGGGCGGCAAGTGTCTTTCCGGCGGCAACAATGCCGCTCGTGTTGCGGTCCAGCCGGTTGCACACGGACGGATGGAACGTGCGCAGCTCCTCTTCTGTGATCTGCCGGCTCTCAAGAAGATATCCTATCACAGATTCTACGAGAGAAATGTCGTCTTTTGCCGCTTTCTGTGAGAGCATGCCCGCAGGCTTGTTTATAAAGAGCGCGTTTTCATCTTCATATAATATGTCTAGTTTTGGCGCTCCTGCAATGTTTTTCTGCGGCGGACGCTCCTGCTCTGTGAATTTATCGATCGTCTCGTCGGATAAGAACAGCTTTACGGTATCTCCCTCACAGAGTTTTTCCTGCCCGGAGGCTTTCTTTCCGTTGAGCGTGATATTTTTTTTGCGCAGCATTTTGTAGAAAAAGCTTTTCGGCGCAAGAGACATGTACTTGGACAGATACTTATCCAGCCGCTGTCCTGCCTCGTTTGTACGGATGATGATTTCTCTCATAACAGCTCCTCTGCCCGTAATATCAGCCGGTGCGGCAGCAGCCTTGCACCAATGCGCGCAGCTTTCATCGAAGTTCCGTATACAGAGACTTCCCGCCTTTTCCGGCTGTCTTTGAGCGCCTTGTGTACAACGGCAGGGGCTTTTGCCATTGTCAGCTTCTTCAGCGGATCGGTAAGCTCCCCGCTGACCCGGAAAAATTCTGTATCTACCGGTCCCGGACAGACCGCTGTAATGATGATGCCGCGTAAGCGAAGCTCTGAGGACAGCGCTCTTGAAAGACTTAAGACATATGCTTTTGTCGCCGCATATACGGCGAATCCGTTCTGCGGGCAGAATGCCGCCGCGGAAGCCAGATTGATGATCCTGCTCCCCTTGCCCATCCGCGGCAGAGAAAGCTGGATCATGCGCGTCAATGCCCTGCAGTTGAGGTCGATCATATCCGGCTGCAGCTTTTTATCTCCAGACGCGATCTCGGAAAAAGAGCCGGACTTTCCGAAGCCGGCAGCGTTGACCAGCATGCGGATCTCAGGCTTTCTCTCTTTCAGTTCGCTGTGATACTGCCGGTACACCTGTTTTTTCAGCAGGTCTCCGTCAAAGATGCGAAGAGGCACACGGCATTCGCTTCGAAGCCGCTCTAACCGCTCTTTTCTCCTTGCAAACACCCAGATCTCGTCAAGGCTTCGGTAAAAATATCCGATCTGGCGGACAAATTCCCTGCCCATCCCGGAAGAAGCCCCTGTTACAACTGCTATTTTCATATGGTCCGCCTCATTTCTTTTTGTGGATATTACGTATTGTTTTCTTCTTTTTGCGGGTGCGGGGGTCCGCCGCCGGTTTCCCGCCTTTCCTGTTCTTTGCTGTACCCCGGCTATCGGCACGCGAAGGCACAGTGGTATGATCTTCACGCCTACGCCTCGGCCGGATCAGGCATTTGGGCCCGTAGCCGACGAGATCCATGCGCCCTGCACGTCTGAGGGCTTCCAGTACGAGATCGTAAAGTTCCGGGTTCCGGTACTGGATGAGCGCTCTCTGCATCGCTTTTTCATGCGGATTTTTCGGCACATAGACTTCTCTTCCGTTCCGCGGATCGATCCCCGTATAATACATGCATGTCGACAAGGTGGACGGCGTGGGATAGAAATCCTGCACCTGTTCCGGCATGTACCCCAGGTCTCTGCAGTATTCGGCGAGTTCCACAGCCTCTTTTAAAGTGGAACCGGGATGGGAAGACATCAGGTAGGGAACAAGATACTGCTTTTTCCCGATCCTGTCGTTCATTTTATTAAACTCCGCTGTAAATCTTTCATATACGCTGTGCTCCGGTTTCCCCATCAGGGCGAGCACAGGCTGCGCCACATGTTCCGGAGCGACTTTAAGCTGGCCGCTTACGTGATACTGGCAGAGTTCTTTTAGGAATTCTTTCTTCTTATCTGCAAGCAGATAGTCGAACCGGATCCCGGAGCGGATGAATACCTTTTTTACTCCGGGGATCTGCCGCAGCTTTTTCAGAAGCGCCACATAATCACTGTGATCGGCGTCGAGATTCCTGCATGGCTTCGGGAACAGGCACTGCCGGTTTGGGCAGACGCCGTGTTCGAGCTGCTTTTGGCAGGACGGATGGCGGAAATTTGCCGTCGGTCCGCCTACGTCGTGGATATAGCCCTTAAAGTCCTTCTCTTTTGTGATCAGTTCGGCTTCTTTCAGGAGTGATCCATGGCTTCTCACCTGAACGATCCTGCCCTGATGGAACGTAAGAGCGCAGAAGCTGCACCCGCCGAAGCATCCCCTGCTGCTGATGAGGCTGAAGCGGATCTCTGAAATCGCCGGTATGCCACCCTGTGTCTCATAGTCCGGATGATATGTCCTTGTATACGGAAGATCATAGACGTCATCCATCTCAGATACGCTCAGAGGCTTTGACGGCGGATTCTGAACGACATAGAGATGATCCGAATATGGTTCTGCCAGCCGTTTCCCGTTGAAAGCGTCGGTATTGAGATACTGGGTATAGAAACTTCTGGCATAGGTTTTCCTGTCTGCTTTCATTTCCTCATAGGACGGAAGAAATTCCGCGTCGTAGATCCTGTCCCGGTCTTTTACTTTCACGACCGTTCCGTCTATATAAGTCAGCTCATTTACAGGGATCCCCGCATCCAGCGCGTCCGCGATCTCCACGATCGAGCGTTCCCCCATCCCGTATGAGATGATATCCGCGCCGGAATCAAGAAGAACAGACCGCTTCAGACGGTCTGACCAGTAATCATAGTGCGCCAGCCTTCTCAAGCTGGCCTCGATCCCTCCGAGGATGATGGGAGTCTTCTTGTATGTCCGGCGGATCAGGTTGCCGTACACGACGCACGCATAGTCCGGCCGCTTTCCCATTACTCCGCCGGGCGTGTAGGCGTCTGTTTTCCTGCGCTTTTTTGATACGCTGTAGTGGTTGACCATAGAGTCCATATTGCCCGCCGATACGAGAAAACCAAGACGGGGCTCCCCGAAGACCCGGATACTCTCCGGATCTTTCCAGTCCGGCTGGGAGATGATCCCGACCCGGTATCCGTGCGACTCCAGCACTCTGCTTATGATGGCATGTCCGAAAGACGGATGGTCTACGTAGGCGTCCCCGATCACATAGGCGAAGTCTACACTGTCCCATCCGCGTCCGGTCATGTCATTTCTGTTTACCGGTAAAAAATCACTGCGTGTCACTGCTCTTTCCCGCACCTTTCATAGGTATGTCTGAAAATATCATTAAAATCATGGATAAAATAATCGGCAAGCTGTTTCTTTTCCTGCTCCAACGGCCTGGAAAATTCATCGTCCACGGCGCACACTTCCATGCCTGCGTTCTTTCCTGCCAGGATCCCGTTGGGAACGTCTTCAAATACGAGGCAGGAGGACGGCTCAACCTGAAGGTCTTCCGCCACTTTGAGATACACGTCCGGCGCAGGCTTCCCTGCCGATACTTCACAGGCTGTGCGCACGGAATCGAAGTACGGCGTAAGATGGCGCGCGTTTAAAGCCGCATCGGCGATGGTACGGTCATTGCTGGTGGCGATCCCGAGAAGGACGCCGCGCCGCTTCATATCTTTTAGAAATTCCAGCGCACCGGGCTTGGGAAATACTTTCGTGGCGTAAAGACGGACCGTCATATCGCGCCACTCCTGCATCACCTGCTCTACAGTCCTTCCCAGTGTCTGAAAGGTATCCACGAAATACTGTGCCGTCTCCGTGTAGCTCATTCCTTCGATGTCCTTATGGAATGTGGCAGGTTCCGTAAGATGATATTTCTCCATAAAGATCCGGTCTACTTCGGGCCAGATCCACATGGAATCTACGAGAGACCCGTCCATGTCAAATATTACGGCTTTCTTTCCTGTGAGCATAATCTATCTACCTCTTCTTCTGTCAGTCTGCGGTACTCTCCCGGCTTCAGGCTGTCGTCCAACGTGACGGGGCCCATCCGGAGCCGTTTCAGGTAAACGACTTCCTTTCCGACCGCCTGGAACATGCGTTTCACCTGATGGAATCTCCCCTCCCGGATCGTCAGCAGGATCCCGGATATTTCATCTGAGGAGCAGATAACAAGTTCCGCCGGCAGCGTCGGTTTCTCATCTCCGATATCCAGTCCCTGTGCGAAGCATTCTATGTCGTCTTCAGTTACGATTCCTTTTACTTTCGCGAAATAGACTTTATCCACATGCTTCTTCGGCGAGAGCAGGCGGTGGGCAAGCTCTCCGTTGTTGGTGATGATCAGGAGACCTTCTGTGTCTTTATCGAGCCGCCCTACCGGAAAGAGATCGTCTCTCTTTCTGTCTTTGATCAGATCGACCACCGTCGTTTCCTGCCGGTCGCTGGCAGCGGATATCACTCCTGCCGGTTTGTTCAGCATATAATATTCATATTCTTCATAAGTGACAGGCTCGCCCTGAAACAAGACTTCATCCTGATCTGTATTTATCTTTAGTTCCGGCCGGCATATCGGTTTGCCGTTCACAATAACCTGACCGCTCCGGATCTCCTTTTTTATCCGGCTCCTTGTGCCGATCCCCATGTCTGCCAGATATTTGTCAAGGCGGATCATCATGCTGACTGCCACCGCCATCCCGGAAGATATTTATTCTTAAGGACCTGTCCGGCAAGCTTGCCGAAGCCCAGCGGATATCCGTCCACACAGACGAGATACCAGCCTTTCTCTTTGGGAGAAACGAGATCTTCCACGTCCAGAGTCTCCCCTTTCAGATATTTGAGCACCCGCTCGTCAGACACGGGCAGATCGATGATCCGGGGATACTCCTCTTTCTTCAGATTCATGGCGAACGCCTGGCTCGGTTCAAATCTGTTTTTCTTGAGTTCTCCAAGGAAAAGCCCCGTGCGCAGAAAACGTATCCCGTTTAAGGCAGGCAGATCTTCCGGCATATAATAGACTTTATCTGCCCGGATATCGAATCTGCCGGGATCGAATCCCCTCCGGACATCGGCCAGGAAATCTGTAAGCTCTTCCGGCAGTTTTCTCCGTCTGGTACTGGTTTTCCCATTATCTTTCGCAGCAGATCTCCTGTCATATTTCGCATCGGACGATGTGGCATCAGGATCTGTCAATGCATCCGGAGCGTCAGGGCACTGCTTTTTGAGCAGAGCCAGGAAATGCCCTTCCCCTTTCATGCGGTGGGGGAAGATACGGACGGTGCGGCTGAGGCGTTTATCATTAGAAGCTGTCACTTCCGGCATCCCGCAGGCAAAGCCCTCATATCCGTCGATCTCACAGACGTCAAATTCAGGATACTGTTCCAGAAGATACTCGATCGTCTGTTCGTTTTCCTCCGGAGAGAATGTACAGGTGGAATACAGGATCATGCCGCCGGGTCTTAACATCTGAGCAGCCTGCGTAATGATGCTTTTCTGGATCCTGGCGAAATAGTCCGGGCCGTGTTCCTCCCATGCACGGATCATCCTACGGTCCTTGCGGAACATTCCCTCTCCGGAGCACGGGGCGTCGATCAGGATCTTGTCAAAATATTCCGTGAAATACGGGATCAGTTTCCCCGGCTCTTCGCTTAAGACGAGGACATTGCCGATCCCCATAAGTTCGATGTTTTTTAAAAGACCCTTTGCACGCGAATTGCTCAGGTCGTTGGCGGCAAGGACGCCGGTGCCGTTTAATCTTGCCCCGAGTTCCGTCGCTTTTCCGCCGGGAGCGGCGCAGACGTCCAGGACCTTGTCTCCCGGTTCAATGGGAAGCCGGTCGGCGGGTGTCATGGCGCTCGGTTCCTGCAGGTAGTAAAGTCCGGCAAAGTAATAAGGATGTTTCGCCGGCTGGCAGTTCTCGCCGTCATAGTAAAATCCATTGTGTATCCACGGTATTTTTTTCAGCCGCCAGGGTGAGATCTTCAGGAAATCTTCCACGGAGATCTTTGCAGTATTGACGCGGAGCCCGTAGTGCCGGGGCTCATCAAAACAGTCGAGATAATCGGTATATTCCGCTCCTAGCAGCTGTTTCATCTTTTCTTCAAATGCTGATGGCAGATTCATTTCTTTTCCTCCATAGTCGATAGTATATCATTATCTTTCCTGATAGTCGATAATTTTCTCTTCCGTATATTTGAGTGCCGGATAGGGATTCACGCTGATCTCCTGCCCTTCCTTATAGATGTAAATGCCGAGGTGGAGATGCACTGGAAATTTCCCTTTCGTGCCCTCTGTTGTACTGTATCCGGTATCTCCCATATACCCCAGCAGGTCGCCGGCTTTGATCTCATCCCCCTCCTCGATGTCCGCGTAGGAATCCAGGTGGGCATAGTAGAAATAGGCGCCGTGGGGCGCGCGGATGCCGATCCGGTAGCCTCCCAGCTCCAGCCATCCCTTATTCTGCACGACTCCGTCGGTCATGCTCACGACAGGTAGTACACCGCGCTCATTTTTATCCGGCATGATATCCGTCCCCTCATGTCCGCGTTCTCCTTTATAAGACCGGTCGAACATCCAGGAATCTTCAAAGGATACGTGGATATTGCTGCTCTGTGATAGAGCGACAGGAAAGTAGACAAGATCATCCCACACTGCCTGGCAGGCACTTAGGTAACCGCTCCAGCCGTCTGCCCTTTCCCAGCGTTTCCGCACCGTCAGGGCGTCTTCCGGAGAAAGTGAGATATCCTGTTTTCCAAAACCGCTCTCCAGCCAGTATACTGCCAGATATTCACCGGGAGCTTCCATCCCGCTGATCTGCCGGGCAGTCTGCGTGTCTATGGGCTGCTCCCGGAAACCGCCGCTCTGTACAGTGTCAGCGTCAAGCCTGCTGATCCCGCTCATATAGCGCAGCCTGGGGATCCAGAGTGAACACGTAAAAACAAGAAGAAAAAGGAGAAAGCTGCTCTTCAGGATCCGTTTCACAAGTGACTCCTTTTTTCTTTTACTATATGAGCGATTCATAAAGAACATACTACCGTCATATATCTGAAATAACGATTTGAGTGAAAGAACGGAGGGCGCCGATGCGACAGTTATTACCAGGTCTGCCCGTTGTCTTTCTCTTTCTGGCGATGCTGTTTTCACCGAAAGCGGTTTTCGACGGCGCCGAAAGCGGGCTTCTCTTGTGGTTTCAGGTGGTATTTCCGACGCTGTTCCCCTTTATGCTTATATCCGGACTGATGCTTTCCGGCGGCGGACTTGCGGTCATAGCAAGGATATCCGGCAGGCTGTTTTCCGCTTTATTTGCCACATCGCCGAACGGCTCTTTTGCAGTGATCGCAGGTTCCCTGTGCGGGTATCCGATGGGTGCGAAAATATCTGCCGATCTGGTGCGTTCGGGAAAGATCACGCGGGACGAAGGTGCTTATCTGCTTTCCTTCTGCAATAATACAAGCCCGGTCTTTATCATGAATTTCATTGTATGGAAAACATTTGACAGAGAGGAGCTTATGGTCCCCACGCTGCTGATCCTGACCGGTGTTCCTGCGTTCCTCAGTCTGTTCTTCCGCAGATTTTATCTGAAGGGAAGAAAAAAATTCCCTGATCTGTCTGTGAGAAAAGAAGCTAACGCAAAGCTGTTGGATTTTGAAATGCTTGATTCCTGCCTGTCGGATAGTTTTGAATCCATTGTAAAAGTCGGTCTTTACATTATATTTTTTTCCATACTGATCGCTCTTCCGGGGAAATTGTCAGCTGCTCATCCGGTGCTTGCCGCCATCCTGCCTGCGCTGGAAATGACAAACGGCATCCTTATGATCGACCATGCTGTTTCAGATCTGTCTGTAAGCTACCCTCTCATCCTGGGGCTTACTTCATTCGGCGGTTTTTGCTCTGCGGCGCAGACGCAGTGCATGTTGAAAGGCACTTCTCTTCCGCTTTTGCCTTATATCACACAAAAACTGACTGCCGCAGCGGCAGCCAGTCTGTTAGGCGTCATGTATATCCGTATATTGTGAAAGGATTCCTCGCCAGCCGGTTTTGGCATCCTCTAATTCTGAGGATCGTAATTCGTATCGTCCTCTTCCGGGATCTCAAGCTCGGCGCGGTTCGAGCGGACGGTATCATAGCATTCCTGAAGTGAATTGATCAGTCCGTCATATTTCGTTGTGTAACTGTCAAGAGTATGTCCGATGATGCTCTCGGCATTGGCAAGCAGATCGTCTGTATACTGGATCGCACCGATACGTATCGCATTGGCATCTGACGTCGCATTATCAATGATCTCCTGAGCCTGCGCTGTTGCCTGCGTCACGATCTCATTGGCCTGTGCGTATGCCTGCTGCATGATCTCGTGCTCGCTGACAAGCTCTGTTGTCTGTACCTGAGCTTCTTCGATCATGGCGTCGGCTTTCGCTTTTGCATCGGCGAGGATCGCATCGCGGTTGGCGATGATCTTCTGATAACGTTTGATCTCATCCGGCGTCTTCATACGGAGCTCTCTGAGTAGTTCATCAAGATGCTCCTTGTTCACGATGATCTTGGTCGTAGACAGCGGCTGGAATTTACAATCTCTGTCGATGTACTCCTCGATCTCTTCGATAATCTGCTCAATACGGCTGCTCATTTGTTACACTCTCCTTTTGTACTCATCTTTTTCCTGAGTTCCACAGCGACTGCTTCCGGCACAAACTGTGAAAGATCTCCCCCAAAAGCAGCGATCTCCTTTACTGTGGTAGAACTCAAATAAGAATATTCGATACTGGTAGTCAAGAACATTGTCTCGACATTTGGTTCCAGCTTATGATTGGTCTGTGACATCTGTAATTCGTATTCAAAATCCGTGATCGCACGCAGCCCTCTTATGATCAGGTCCGCCTCCATCTTTGCCGCAAAGTCGACGAGCAGTCCGTTAAATGGAACGATCCGGACATTTTTAAGATCTTTCGTCACTTCCTCTAACATTTTAACACGTTCTTCTACAGAAAACAACGGCATTTTCGCTTTATTACACAATACACCGACGATCAGTTCGTCCACGATCTTGCAGGACCGGTTGATGATATCCATATGACCGTATGTGACCGGATCAAAACTCCCCGGATAAATTGCTCTTAACATATTTCCTCAATCCCCGCTCTCCCGATAAACATATGTTTATTCGTTTTATAGATCTTTTCGCGTATGATGGAGAAGCCGAGATCTTCTACATAAGAAAAGTCAGTCTCCTTTGACGCCTCGACGATGATCGTTGTATCGTCATACACAAGATCCGAACCCGACAGATACTCGAGCACCTTCTTTTCCAGTCCCCGGTCGTATGGCGGATCCATAAAAATGATATCAAATACCTTTTCCCCTTCCAGCCGGTACAGTGCGTTCATGACATCTGTGGTCATAGTCGCAGCCCTGGATCCGAGGCGTGTGAATGCAAGGTTGTCCTTGATGCATCGCATCGCTTTCGGGTTATTTTCGACAAATACCGCCTCTCTTGCGCCGCGGCTCAGTGCCTCGATCCCGATCCCGCCGCTGCCGCTGAACAGATCCAGAAAGATGCTGTCATATATGGTCGGACCAATGATATTGAATAATGTCTCTTTGATCCGGTCTGTTGTAGGTCTTGTATCCAGCCCTTCCAGAGTCTTTAATTTCAGGCTCCTGGCACTGCCGGCGATCACTCTCATAAAATGCCACCCCGTTTCCTGATATGCTGAATTTTAGCAGAAAAAAGCGCCCAGGTCAATCCCGGACGCTTTTCTCTTAATCTGCAGGAATGCCAGATGTTATTTGCCTGCCATCTGTTTTTCCTGCTGCTCGATCATTTTCTTGACCATATATCCGCCTACTGATCCGTTCTGCTTGGAAGTAAGGTCGCCGTTGTAACCGTCAGATAACGGTACCCCCAGCTCGTTGGCCACTTCGTACTTGAATTTGTCCAGAGCGCCCTTAGCCTCAGGCACTGCTGCTCTGTTAGATGAACGACTTGCCATGATCAATTTCCTCCTTTTGCATTTTCGTAACTTTTTGAAGTTACTCTCGTTTGTCATGTAACACTTGAAACCGGCTGCATCTGTATGTAATCCGCCGCTTTTGGTGCAGCCGATTATCATACATCTGCCGTTCGGTCCTTTGTGTTACATCCATAGTATGTGGAGGATTCTCTCTTTTAAACTGGAAAATCGTAGCAACTATTTTTATTTTTTCTTCTTTTCCTGCATGATGTCAAATGAGATCTGCTCCTGTGGTCTGCCGTGCAGGAGCGGTTCCGTGACATGCGCCCTGAAAAACTGGATCAGCGGGCCGTTAAAAAAGGCGTTGATGATCGTGCCGATCCCGACGATCATCCATACACTATCCCCGGAGACCAGGCAGAATATGACACCTGTCAGCACACATACGACATCCGTGGCAATCCGTGCAAAATGAAACGGGATCTTACCTTTCGCCCATTTCTGAAGGATGAGCGCTACGCTGTCGTATGGAGCGATCCCCATCTCTGCCACCATATAAAAGGCGACGCCCAACCCTGCAAAGAGACAGCCGAGGATCAGCATGACGATCCTGAAAGGAAGCGTCGTCTGCACATGGAGCACATCCTGCACAAGCCAGCAGATAAGATCCGCTCCGTACCCGACACATACCATATTTACGATCGTCCCCGCGCCGATGCATCTGCGGACGGTAAAGAAAACGACGATCAGGATCGCGATGTTCATAATGAGCTGCCATGTGCCGAAGCTCATTCCGATATAACCGCTGATCCCGAGATTCATGCATGTGAACGCGTCCACTCCGAAGCCGCTGAGGCGGTAACAGCCTACACATATACTGATAAAAAGAATCCCCGCCAGCATCATAGCGCACCGTTTGACAAAATATCCTCTGGAATCCATTTTCCTATCCTTCCCGCTGCCTTAAACAGCCTCGATCACATACAGTTCTGAATCGAAATCACAGCTCATCTTCTCTCCGGGAGCAGTCTCTCCCGCTGATGCATCCGTGGTGACCAGGCCGCAGTGCATCAGCTCATCGCCGTAATGTGTTTCATTTCCATTTACAAGATACTTTGTACCTTCATCCAGTCCTTTTAAGTACATCCGCTCAAAGGGCTGGTTCGTTCCGTTTAGGATCTTGTATCTTCCCACAAGTGCCTCTCTTCTGTCGCTGCTTACGACCATCCAGCCTGCCACATTGTTCTCAAACGGGCTTTGCAGACGGTAGAAAGTCCCGTACTGGATGAGACGGCGGTATTTTTTCATAAAGCGCACCTGTTCTTTTACTTCTTCCAGTTCTTCGCCGGTCAGCCGGTTCAGGTCAAGTTCGTACCCGAATGTGCCGAAATAAGCCACGTTGGCTCTTGTATAGAGCGGAGTATTCCTGTTCAGCTGATGGTTCGGCGTCACGGATACGTGGCTTCCCATGCTGCTTACCGGATAACAGTAGGATGTGCCGTACTGGATCTTCAGCCGCTCGACGGCGTCCGTATCGTCGCTCGTCCATCCCTGAGGAGCGTAGTAGAGAAGCCCCGGATCAAAGCGTCCGCCGCCGCTTGCACAGGATTCAAACAATACATGCGGGAACCGGCTTGTGAGCCGCTCGTATAAGTCATAGACGCCAAGGATATACCGATGATACACCTCGCCCTGGCGGTCCGCCGGAAGTGCGGATGAATAACATTCCGTGATGCTCCGGTTCATATCCCATTTGACATACGAGATCTTTGCATCTGACAGGATCTTCTCCATCATCTTGTAGATCCTGTCTACGACCTCTTTTCTCGAAAAATCAAGCACATACTGGAAGCGGCCGTGGGAAGACCTGCGTCCTGGCGTCTGTATGATCCAGTCCGGGTGTTCCCGGTACAGATCCGAGTCCATGTTGACCATCTCCGGCTCGAACCAGAGACCGAACATCATCCCCATCTCCTCGATCTTCTCAGAAAGCCCGGCTATTCCGTCCGGCAGTTTTTCCCTGTTGACAAACCAGTCTCCGAGCCCTGCATGTTCCCCGTTCCTCTGTCCGAACCAGCCGTCGTCCAGGACAAAGAGTTCCACGCCGCATTCCTTAGCCCTGCGCGCGATGGAAAGGATTTTTTCTTCATTGAAGTCGAAATAAGTCGCCTCCCAGTTATTGATAAGGATCGGACGCTCCCTGTCTCTCCAGTATCCTCTGGCGAGGCGCTTCTGATACAGACGGTGGAATGTCTGGCTTAAGCAGTTCAGCCCCTGATCCGTATATACCATAACGGCCTCCGGAGTCTGGAATGATGTGCCGGCTGACAATTTCCAGTCAAAACCGGCCGGATGGATCCCCATGAGAAATCTTGTCGTATCATAGGCGTCTACTTCCGCCTGTGCGAGAAAGTTTCCGCTGTAGATCAGGCTGAAACCGATGGCCTCTCCCTGAAATTCATCGGCAGACGGGCGTTTGAGGATCACAAACGGATTATGGTTGTGGGAAGAATGCCCCCGCATGCTCCCGACCGACTGGATTCCCTGTTCCAGATGCCGGGTCTTCGGATAGCGTTCCCTTGCCCATGCCCCGGAAAACTGGATCCAGTCATAATCGCTGTCCGGAAGATCCATACACAGACTCATGGCAGTGTTCAGATGAACATCTTCTTTGCCGTTGTTGATAAAGCGTGCGCTCCGCGCGATGATACCGCCTTTTTCAAATATTGTATAGAATAGTTCCAGACGGATCCGGGTGAGCGGATCTTCCAGACCGATAATGAGTGTCTGTGCTTCGCTCTCATCTTCTGTATATGTAGCGGGCAGCCCCGGAAGCTTTGGTTTCCCGTTTTCGATCCGGTAGTCATGGAAAAGCAATTCCGAGATCCGGCTGCCGTTGTCCTGGAGTATTTCCACAGCAGGCATCCGGAAATCTGTCGTCCCGAATACAGCATATTCCTGCCTGATATGTTCCATGGAAAAACATTTATCAGTATCAAATACACAGGAAGACATGGGGCGCGGTTTTGATTCGAGCAGATAGGAATAGTCTTCGCGTTCGTGGACTCTTCTGCCAAAATATAACTGGCCCAGCTGTCCGTTCGGAAGTACGGTCATGATATAGCTGACCTCATGATTATAAAGGTGGAATGTATCCTGTTTTGGATTTACTGAAATATTCATGTGATATCCCTCCTGTTTATTACTGAATCTTATTATATGGATATTTCCGGCAATAAACAGGGGGAAATGTAAGAAAAACCAGTCATTATGTACGTTCTCGCCGATAGGCGGAAGGTGTTTTCCCTGTCTTCTTCTTGAACAGTTTTGAGAACACGAGCGGGTCAGAATACCCGCAGGACTGGGCGACGCCTTCCACAGCCAGGTCCGTGATCTCAAGGAGCTGCTGCGCCCGGGTGATACGGTAATTGACGAGATATTCCTGCGGGGACTGGTCAAGGGTCCTGGTAAAAAGAGTGTGGAGATATCCGCGGGTGACTCCGACATAATCTGCGATATCAGACACCCGGATCCCATAGTGGTAATTATTCTGGATATACTCCAATGCTTTTCTTACATACAGATTTTCTGTCTCATGGCGTGAGATATTCTCTCCTTTTATATTTCCGGAGAGCAGCCCGAAAAATGTATACAGAAATCCTTCCCGGTAAAAATCATTTTCTATGGTGTATGTATTCTTCTTTAATATTTCGACCAAAAGCTGCCTAAGTCCCGAAGTATCTTCACACTGGAAGATCTTGTGATTGCTTCCAAGCCCTATATCCGCCAGATATTCCTGCGAACGGCTGCCGTTGAAGCCGACCCACAGGTAGGTCCACGGATCATCCTTATCCGCCTGGTAGAAGGTCTGCACTTCCGGCTCGATCAGGAAACCCTGACCGGCTGTCAGCTCGTACTGCGTATCGCCGATCTGATAGCGTCCCTTCCCTTCGAGGATCAGATGGATCAGATAGTTGGGGCGGACAGCCGGACCGAAGCTGTGCAGCGGCTCACATTTTGCATAGCCGCAGTAACATAGATAAAATTCGGAAAATTTTCGGTTTTTAAGTGTCAGTACGTATGCGTCTTCCATCGTTCTACTCTCCGCAGGGTGAATCTCCACAAGGTGTTTACAATGTTGTCTCCAGCATGATCTCGCTGATCTTCCGGTCGATATAACGCCGGAGACCGGTATTTTCCGGAGCTTTCAGTTCCGGATCTTCTGCCAGGATCTTCCCGGCATCCTCACTTGCATTCTGCAGGATCTTTGCATCCTGAAATACATCGGCGACTTTAAAATCCAGGATCCCGCTCTGCCGGATCCCGAAGAGATCGCCGGGACCTCTGAGCCGCAGGTCCTCGCCGGCGATAAAGAAGCCGTCATTGGAGTGGTTCAGGATATCAAGCCGTTCTTTTGTCTCATCCGATCTTGAGGCGGTCATAAAGATGCAGTAGGACTGGTATTTTCCCCTGCCCACGCGGCCTCTGAGCTGATGAAGCTGTGCAAGTCCGAAGCGCTCCGCATTTTCGATCATGATGACCGTGGCGTTGGGCACGTCGATGCCGACCTCGATCACGGTCGTCGATACAAGGATCTGTATCTCATTTCGTCCGAATGCCTCCATGATCCCGTCCTTTTCCTGCTGCTTCATCTTGCCGTGGAGACAGGCAACACAGATATCATTTCCCATCTCGTCAGCAAGCATGCGGGAATAGTCCTGGACATTTTCTGCCTCCAGGCTTTCGCTTTCTTCCACCATAGGGCATATGACATAACACTGTCTGCCTTCCGCTACCTGTTTTTTCATAAAGCGGTATGCGGTCTCCCGGTAGCCGGTATCTACGACACAGTTTTTGATGGGGAGCCGGTTTCTGGGCATCTCATCGATCACGGAAATGTCAAGGTCTCCATACAGTATGATAGCAAGCGTCCGCGGGATGGGAGTCGCACTCATCACAAGGATATGAGGCATGCAGCCTTTACCGGCAAGGGCTTCCCGCTGCTTTACGCCGAAACGGTGCTGCTCGTCTGTTATGACAAGAGCCAGATCATGGTAGGTTACTTTCTCCTGGATCAGGGCATGGGTACCTATGATGATCGAAACCTCACCGGATGAAATCCGCTCATATGCTTCCCGCTTCTGCTTTGCTGTCATTGATCCTGTGAGAAGTTCTGCTCTTAAAGGAATATGATAATGTTCCAACATTCCTGATATATTTTCATAATGCTGTCTTGCCAGTACTTCGGTAGGCGCCATCAATGCTCCCTGATATCCGTTTAATCCGGCAAGAAGCAGCCCGAGGAAAGCTACGATCGTCTTTCCGGATCCTACATCTCCCTGAACGAGACGGGACATGACGCTGCTTCCCTGCATATCATTTTGTATCTCTTTCCAGACTTTTTTCTGGGCGTCGGTCAGATCGTAAGGAAGCTCTCTCAAAAACCGTTCAATTTCCTGCCGGTCTTCCAGGACAAAACGGTTTTCCGCCCTGTTTTCGCTCTCTTTCATCCGGCGCAGGGACAAGATAAAAATAAGGAATTCTTCATAGACAAAACGCTCTCTTGCCTGAATGAACTCCTCCTTATTTTCCGGAAAATGCATCTTCCGGACAGCATCAGGGTAAGGAAGAAATCCATGTGCCGCCGACAGTTTTGGCGGAAGGATATCCTGGGATGCGTCAGCAGTTTCCAGGGCCTGGCGGATGGCTTTGACCACCGCGTTGTTCGTCAGACCGGCAGTCAGCGGATAGACCGGCTGCATGGAATGACGCTTTTCCTCATATTTGGACGCCGGATAAAAAATTTCCGGATGTTCCATAACAAGACCTTCCCGCCGCTTTACCACGCGGCCCCTGAGGATGAGCATGCCGCCTTTCCCCAGCGTATTCCTCAGAAATGGCATGCGGAACCACAGCACTTTGATCGTGCCGGTCAGATCTTTTAAATTCAATGTTGTAATCTGCAGCGAGCGGTTTCCGGACACGGAAATACGTCCGAACACACTGCCTGCGACTGTATTGATCTTTCCCTCTTCCACCTCGCTGACCGGGACTGGATCCTCATAGATCTCAAATCCCCGTGGATAATAACGGATCAGGTCTTCGATCTTGTATACTCCGAGCCGGTGGAATAAGTTTTCAGTTTTTTCTCCGATCCCTTTCAGGGATCCGATGCCGGATCTGCTTTTCATGATTTCACTCCATATTCAGGACTTGACTCGATAAACAGGGCGCTCTCCCTGTCGGAAGAACGCCCCGGTTCTTACTATGATCTTAATTTGTCCTATTCTACCGAAAGCACATAGTAGTAAATCGGCTGTCCGCCCATGTGGACGTCAATATCGACGTCAGGATAGAGCTCCTCGATAGTCTGTGCAAATTTCTCAGCGTCTTCCGCCTGGATATCCTGGCCGTAGTAGAGACTGATCAGTTCAGAATCGTCATCTACAAGCTGAGAGAGCATATCTTTCACAGTGTCTTCAACAGACTGGCCGACGGAGAGGATGCCCTGATCTCCGATCCCCATGATATCGCCTTCGTGGATCACCTTATCATCGATCTTTGTGTCACGTACCGCGTATGTTACCTGACCTGTCTTGACATTTTTGACAGCTTCCTCCATAGCCTCGATGTTCGCATCCACATCCGCTTCGGGCATAAAGCTGATCACCGCCGTGATGCCCTGAGGGACGGTCTTGGTCGGGATCACGATAATATCTTTATCTTTTGTCAGCGACCGTGCCTGATTGGCGGCAAGGATGATGTTTTTATTGTTTGGCAGGATAAAGATATGGTCTGCATTTACTTCATCGATCGCCGTGAGCATATCATCCGTGCTCGGGTTCATCGTCTGTCCGCCCTCGATGATATAATCCACGCCCAGTTCACGGAAGATCTCGTTCATCCCGTCTCCGATGGAAACGGCGATAAATCCTACCGGTTTTCTAGGCTCTTTCTTCTTTTTCGCCTCTGCAGCCTGAGCCTGCTGCGCAGCGACTTTCTCTGCATCGCGGATCAACTTCTCCTGATGCTCCTCGCGCATATTGTCGATCTTCATGCGTGAGAGCTGCCCGTATGTCAGGGCCTTCTGGATCGCAAGTCCGGGATCATTGGTATGGACATGGACTTTGACGATGTCATCGTCCGCTACGCACACAATGGAATCACCGATGGACTCCAGATAAGCCTTGAACTCTGTTTCATTTTTATCCGTAAACGGCTTGTCCGTCATGATGATAAATTCCGTACAATATCCGAATTTGATATCAGCTTCAGCCTGCTGTCCCGGTCTTACCATCTTTGTTCCAGAACTTGCCTCGATCGCCGTATAGTCGATCTCTTTTCCTAAAAATGCGTCATATGCGCCGCGGATGACTTCCAGGAGCCCCTGGCCGCCCGAATCCACGACACCAGCCTCTTTCAGCACCGGGAGAAGCTCAGGAGTTTTCTCCAACACCTGCTCGGCATGACGGATCACTTCCGGAAGAAATACTTCCAGATCGTCTGTTGTCTCAGCCAGTTCCGCCGCCTTCTGCGAGATGCCCTTTGCGACAGTAAGGATGGTACCCTCTTTCGGCTTCATGACAGCTTTGTAAGCTGTCGCTGTAGCGCGGTCGCATGCTTTTGCAAGAATATTTACATCGATCTCCTTATGTTCCCTTATCTCCTTTGTAAATCCACGGAGAAGCTGTGAAAGGATGACACCTGAATTTCCTCTGGCTCCTCTCAGTGAACCGGATGAGATCGCTTTCGCCATGGAGACCATATCAGGATCCTCCAGCGTCTGCACCTCTTTTGCCGCCGACATGATCGTCAGGGTCATATTTGTACCGGTATCCCCGTCAGGCACAGGGAACACGTTCAATTCATTGATGAATTCTTTCTTTGCTTCCAGATTCGCCGCTCCTGCAAGGAACATCTTCCGGAGCATCTCCGTATTTATCGTTTTAACAGCCACGACAATATCCTCCTTAATCTATCACTCTCACACCTTCTACGAAGATGTTGATCTTTTCTACCGTCATACCGGTGAATTCTTCAACCTTATATTTTACATTGCTCATAAGATTGTCAGAAACAGAAAGGATATTCACGCCATAGGCGACAATGACATGAAAATTCAGGGTGAGGGCGTTATCATCTGAGATCTCTACCTGGATCCCATGTGTCAGGCTGTCTTTCTTCAAAAGACGGACCAGACCGTCTTTCATATTTACCGCTGCCATACCGACGATCCCGAAACATTCCACTGCTACGGAACCTGCATATTTGGCGATCACTTCAGGGTTGACCGTGATGATTCCCAGATCAGTGCTCATACTTCCTTTCATCAATGTATACCTCCAGTTTTCTAATGGTTTTTGCCATAAATAACATGATTATTATACTATCACTTCATTGATTTTACAATAATGATTCTTTTTTTTGACATGATTTTTTAAAAAATGCTTGCATTGATAAAACGTTTCTGCTAGAATATCAGTGTTATGAGTCTAAATGACCAGTTCAGATTGTTAGGAGGTGCAGTCATGGCTAAATGTGCTATTTGTGAAAAGGGTGCTCATTTTGGAAACAATGTAAGCCACTCTCATAGAAGAACACCGAAAATGTGGAAATCAAATGTAAAATCTGTCAGAGTTAAGACAGAAGGCGGATCCAAAAAAATGTATGTTTGTACATCCTGTCTGAAGTCCGGACGTGTAGAGCGTGCGTAATCAGACAAAGATCTATTTGAAAGACACGGAATAACCCCGGAACTGTTCGATCAGATCCGGGGTTATATTTTGTTTAATGGGAAACTTCGTTTCCTATTAAACAAAACGCTCTGCGGGATGCGCACTCGCGCGAAGCGGATATTTGTCGCTAAAGCGACCGCGCTCGGCGCGAGAGTTCCGCAAGCGGAACTCTTTGTTCTGTGATACGCCCGGAGAGCGGACGTATGGATGGGCAGGCTTGCCTGAACAGACATGCGGACATTCGACGGGCAACGGTCAGCGAGGAACGTAGTTTCGAGCTGACCGGTACAGCGAACAGCGTGAGCTGTACGGTATCGCGTGTACGGTATCGCACTCAACAGCAGAACAGCCTGTATCCCAGCACAAGAAAGATGACCGAAAGTATGACGCCCCATACCAGATTCGGAAGCAGCATCATGATAAACATCCCGATCGCTGTCCAGAACAATGCAAAACCGCATACTTTTTTCATGCTGCCACTTCCGAGTAAAGCTCTTGCCATATCTTATGCCTGTGCCTGAAAGAATATTCCGCGCAATTATTTCTCTTCCTCATCAGAGTCGAGGATATCCATTACCTCTTTCTCTGTCATCCTCTCCTCTTTGTCAGCCGTGAAGCGGTCGATCACATCCGGCACCATGTCGAGGATCTTGGTGATCGTATCCTGATTCTTGATGTTTACAAGCCTTGTCTTGCCATCCTGGATCACGATCACTGCGCTCGGCGACATTTTTCCGCCGATCCCGCCCATGCCCTTTTCTTTCTTATCCCCGGAGAATGCGCCTGCCCCGATGCCGAATGAGACATCGACAAGGGGAAGAATGATCGTTCCTCCGATATGGATCGCGTCGCCGACTACGGTCTTTGATGACACGACGCCGTCCATTCCTTTGAACAGTGATTCCATTGTTGTTTTGAAGCTATTGTTTTCTCCAGCCATTTTTTGTCCTCCTCATATGACTTTTCTAAATCTGTTTCGCGCGCTGAAAAATGAAATCTATAATCTGAATTTACGTATATGACGATATGTTGCCCGGACATTTTTATCCCAGAACATATTCCATGCAAAGATCAGTCCATATAAAATACGGATCTTTCCTTTTATAAATACATTTCCCCTTAATACTTTGTGTTCAAAATCCGGTCTGATCTGTGCATGTTCACCGATCATCGGATAGATCATGCTGATCCCGGCAAGCGTGTATCCTGTATAAGCCGGATCGCTGAAACCAAACTCGAGATCCATCGAAGCAGCTGAAGGTTTCAAAAAGTGCAGCAGCCGTTTTAGCTCTCTTATCAGGCGGGAAAATGCATTCTGATGCGTACTGTTCCTGAGAAAAGCCTCGATCCGGTCCTTTTTCTTCTTCAATGACCTTATCTTATCACAGATCCTGCGGAAAGTATATTTTATCTTTTCCGGGATCTTCTTCAATTTTTCATAAATACCGGATATTTTTTTCCTTTCCGTCCGGTCCGTCCGGCTTTTTGATGTGTTTTTTCCAGCAGTAATACTTCGTATATCGGGATCCGGACCAGATTTTAGCGGGCTGTCCGCTTTGTGTGCCGGTTTTTCCAATGTGTTTTCCGCTTCCTTTGCCGCTTCTTCCTGCGATACTTCTTCTGCTACTCCAACTGCTGCTTTTTCTGATGCCGCTTTCCCTGCCCGATCGTCCTGTTCGCTGATGTGTGCGTTATCAGCGGCTACAGTGGCATCGGCATCCTTTCCGTCAGCTCCGTCAGTTTCATCGCCGAATTTCTTCCACGCGGCACGCATATGCCAGTCAAAGGAACCGCCTTCGTAACGTACCTCGCCTGATATAAGGCGCATCAGCCAGTGGAAACGGATACGGCCTTTCGCGCTTTCCAGGCTGTTATCTATGGAGAAGTCCAGCCTGTAGGCAAAAGGCGCCAGCAGGATCACCGCTGTCAGAAGAAGGATCAGCGCCAGTATTCCAAGGATCAGAAATCCGATTATTTTTAAAATGAGCAAGATAATATGTAACATCTGAACTACTGCCCTGCCTTTACCTTTTCTTTCTGGCGCTCCAGGATATATTCTCTAAGATCAGCCGTTCCGGTTTCAGCGTATATCTGTTCCGTGATATCTCTGACCATATAAAGGGCTTCGTCATATCCGTTCGCGATCCCTACAACAAAAACTTCGCTGTTGTCAAATACATGCTGCTTTAACAGAATGCTGGAGAAGAATTCGAGCTCGTTCTGATCCCCCTGGGACAGGGCTATGATATAGACCTGCGGCTGGATCCGGTTTGCTTTCAGCTTCTTTATTATCTTTTCCTTTTTTCCCTGCCAGCATTCACTGACATACAGATCACAGTAAAATTTCATCTGCATAAGCGTTCTTCTTTCACAGCATATTAATCGTAATAAGAGTCAAGTATCGTTCCGGCTATGGAAACAGCTTTTCCGCCGGCGCTTCCGTCGGATGCTTCCGTGATCACAGTGATGACCAGCTCCGGATTATCCACATTCGTAAAACCGGTAAACCAGGAATGGGTTCTGTCGCTGCTCTCAGAGCTGTATTCGGCAGTTCCGGTTTTCCCGGCTACTGTGTAAGACCGGCCGGAGAGCACGGAACCTGTGCCTTCTTCCACAACTGCGGACATATAGTCCTTAAGCTGCGAGGCTTCGTCAGAAGTCATGAGCCTTGCGTAGCTTTTCGGCACATTGCGTCGCACCTCGGTGCCGGTATAATTTGTGACGGAATCCACCAGATATGGTTCCATCAGAGTACCGCCGTTGGCGACCGCCTGGGTGATAAGAGCCATATGATACGGACTTACGGTCGTTTTCCCCTGTCCCATCGCCGTCATCATGATCTCTGAAGTCGGGGAATCCTTATCCAGTACAAATGAGCTCTTCGTATAATCCAGCACACTCGGGAGCGGTTTATTAAAGAGCAGGTCTTCCGCCGTGTCCCTGAATCCGGATATGTTGAGCTGAAGTCCGATGTTTGCAAACGAGGAATTACAGGAGTTCGCAAATGAGCTCCGGAGGTCTTCGTATCCGTGTACATTGCCTCCCGCGCAGGGGATCGTTGTGTCCCCTTCCGTGATCGATCCGGTACAATCATAGGTATAATCACTGTAATTGCTGTTCTGCCTCATATAAGCCAGTGTTGTGACGATCTTAAATACGGATCCCGGCGCATATGAGCCTCCGGTGGCGCGGTTCAGCAGGGGGCTGTTCTGTTCATCGGTATTCAAAGCTTCCCAGTTGGCGGAAATTTCATTCGGATCAAAGTCAGGCTTTGATACCATGGCGAGTATTTTCCCTGTGTCCGCTTCCATGACGACCACCGCACCCTTGTAATCCCCGAGCGCGTCGCTGGCTGCCTGCTGAAGGTCTGCATCGAGCGTGGTTACCACCGTATCTCCCTGATTCTTGGAGCCGTCAAATTCATTCTGGATCTTTTCTATAAAAAAGGCATTCGATGTGAGCAGTTCAAAATTCTCAACAGACTCCAGCCCTGTTTTTCCCAGTTCGTCGTCGCTGTATCCGATCACATGGGAAAAGAGCGAGCCATACGGATAGTACCTTGACTCCGTCCCGTCATCAGATACCTCGGTTTCGGCAAGCACATTTCCATTTCTGTCCGTAATGCTGCCGCGCACTACACTCTTCGCAAATGCATCCTGACGCTGGTTGTAAGGGCTGTTTACAAACGTACCGGCGCGCACGATGGTGAAATAAACGACATAGCCCATCAGCGCAATGAACAGGAGCACAAAGAAATACGTGATCCATGCGAATTCTCTATTTCGAGTGCGTTCTTTGCTTTTTGCGCGTCCTCTGTCTGGGGACTTCTTCGAATTTCGGCCCGCTCTTCGGCGTCTTTCCGGTCTTTCGGGGCGTTGTTCTTCCCAAGCCATCTCTTGACTCCCTTTCTTTTTCTAGTTTTTCTTCTTCATCCTCCCGCAGGATATACAGTCCCTGGATGATGCCGAACATGATCATGGTGCTGAGCATCGAGCTTCCTCCGTAACTTACGAACGGAAGCGTCATACCGGTGGAAGGGATGAATTTGGTCACGCCGCCGATCTGGAGGAACACCTGGAAGATATAGCAGGTGCCGAGCCCGAGAGCGACGTATTTGTAAAAGCGATTGTGAAGCTCCATTGCAATATTAAGGAACATAACATAACAGCTCACACAGATCAGGATGATGCAGAGAGAAAAGATCACGCCCATCTCCTCTGTGATCGCTGAGAAGATAAAATCTGTTTCCGCGACAGGGATCGTGTCAGGCTGTCCCTGAAAAAGACCTGCCCCGAACCAGCTTCCTGTCCCGATCGCAAACAGAGACTGCGCGACCTGATATCCGCTGCCGCTGTATGTCCCGATCGGGTCCTGCCATGCCTCAACCCTGACCTTGATATGGCTGAACAAATGATAGCCTGCAACTGCGGCCAGCGCTCCCGCGCCAAGACCGGCGACAGCGTAAAGCGGCTGCCTTGTGGCCACATAGAGCATGACCAGGTAAACTACGAAAAAGATCAGCGCAGCTCCGAGATCTGTCGAGAGGACGAGAATAAGGACATGTGCGGCAGCGACTGCCGTTGTCACGACGACATTCTTAAATTCTCTTGACTTATTCAGGCTGGCGGCAACGTAGAATACGAAAAGGATCTTTACAAACTCAGAGGGCTGGACATTGATCCCTGCGATCTCGAACCCCAGATTCGCGCCGCCGGACTTCGGCGCAAACAGCGCAACCGCAAGAAGAGCCGCGCCGCCGACAGCCGCGTAGACATAGGTCCATTTGTCAAGAAAAGTAAGCTTACGGATCAATACCGGAACAACAAGTCCGAATGTGATCCCGAGCGCTACAAAGATCAACTGCCGGACCGCACTTCCATAGGGGGAAGGATTATCCGCCGACAGGCGCGTGATCATGACCATGCCTGCGGTGATCAGCATACACATATTGTTGACGACCAGCCGCGATACATTCGGGTAGATCAGATTATATAACAGTATGACGGCAAGCAGCACAACGGCAAGCGCTGCGTACAGAAACAGGATGCGCATGTCCTCTGTGGCAAGGTACATCGTGCCAAATGCGACAAACTGTATCAGAAAGAGCAGCACGTCCTGACGGATCAGTACTCTCTTCTCCTCGTCCTCGTAATTCCTGGTAAAAATGGAAAAGCAGGAAAATGTATATGCTGCCATCAGGATAATGATCAGGTATTTTGATAGTTGGATTATAATGTTTGTCATATCATCACCATTTATTTGTTATCTCCGGCATTCCGTTATAGAATACCTTTTCTAAAATGCCCCTGTGTAGATCCGGGCTTCTGTCCATGTGAAGCGGATCCGGCACTGCCAGTACGTCCTGTAAAGGAATCCTGTACCATAGCGAGCACATCTTTTACCTGCTCCGGTGTTTCCGTACTGAATCTGATCCGCAGAAGCCGGGGAGCAAGGCGGCGGATGGCATCTGTATCATCCGCAATGCAGGTCGGACGGTCATTATAGATCACATTGTAGCAGAAATCACAGTATGCCCGTACAGGAAAGCTGCTTGAACAGCGGTCCGTAATGCTTGAGAGGTCCGACTGCTTCCGGCACTTCCCGGATGTTTTGAAAAGACACTGGGCAGACACCATAACCGGCGCCCTGCCGTAGATCTCCAGCTCGCAGTCATTTAAACACAGCCGGAAAAGTTCATCGGCATTCAGTTCCAAAGGCGCGGTAAAATCTGAAACTCCGAGATCGTTCCAGAATTTTTTCGCATATCGGTTAAACACATATAAATTATGGTCCAGAATGATCCGTTTGTCAAATCCCCGCTCTCTGAGCAGCTGGAACTCCTCGTAACTGCGGATCAGGATACCGTCGGGAGAGAACTTGTCCGCTGCATTTAGAAGTCTGTCGACTGCCGCGGCTTCCGTGCTGCGCAGGATATGAGGCATAGCGGCCGCGATCCCGGCTTTGCTTTCCCTGATCAGGCAGAGTGCTCTGGAAACCTGGCCGTCTCCATTTTCTTTCATCAGGGCTGCCTGTACATCTGTCCCCAGATAGATCCGTTCGGGGGCGAACCGGTTCCCAGTGATATAGGAAGCTGCGGCCTGGAGCTGCTCAGCAGTTTCCGCATAGATAGAAAAACGGGGGATCCAGTTCTCTGAGCCGGCCTGTTCTATACATGTTCCAAAACTTCTATCCCCATCCGGATGCCAGGCGGTGTCGGAACCGTTTCTGTGGCCGGAGTCAGAAAGAGCACACCCCGGCTTTCTCAGGTATCGGGACAGCACCTGTTCTTTCAAGCCTTCTAGCGCACTGCGGCGCAACGAATTAAGCTGTTGGACAGGAATAAAAATATTGTCATCCATTTCAACGGAAAGCTCTCTAAAATAAAATTCTGCGTTCCCGGTCTTCCTGATCTGTGAACAAATGCGCTCCCGGTCCATGGGCCGGCTCTGCGCAGCCTGCACCGGTCCGTCAGTGAACGCCTGGAAAGACGCCCCTCCGGAACATACAGACAGGCAGGCAGGGCGTCCGATCTTTACTGTCAGACTGCCGTCTGCCGGTCTCTGCAGTTTCTTTCCGGCAATATCGCTGTCTATGCGCTGCAAGAGGGATTCGTTCCGGATGCGGTTCAGAAGCATGCCCTTTGAAAGACGGACCTGCTTCTGGACAAGAAAGGTGAGAACTTCTCCTTTCCTGAACGCTTTTCCCAGTGTATAATTACTCTTTCCTCCTGTCACCTCGATCACATCGCCGGCATTCAGATCCGTGACTGCCAGAGCGTGTACTTCCCGTCCTTTCTGATACTGCACTCTTACTGCGGGAACCCCGGCATGATTCGGCCGGTCGAGGGACATCATTTCCCTGCCGTTTCTCATCTGGTAATAACCGGTCGAGGAACCGCCGCGGTTGTAGAGATCCATAAGCATCTCGCGGTCTTCCGGGAGTATATGGAAATCCTTTCTTCCGCTGCCAAGATACAGGTCGGTGTATTTTCGGTAAAGCGAAGTTACACCCGCCACATATTCCGGTCGTTTCATGCGTCCCTCGATTTTGAAAGAATCAATTCCCGCTTCGATGAGATCCGGTATGATCTCAAGCGTACAGATATCTTTCGGACTCAAATAATATTTCTTTGTTCCATGAAATGTGTAAGGCAGTCTGCAGGGCTGTGCGCACTGTCCCCTGTTGCCGCTCCTCCCTCCGATCATGCTGCTTAAGAGACACTGCCCGGAATAACAGTAACAGAGCGCGCCGTGCACGAAACACTCGATCTCAAGATCTGTCTCGCGGCGGATCTGGCGGATCTCGTCCAACGACAATTCTCTTGCAGGTACGACACGCGTAAAGCCCCGGGATCCGACGAATTTCGCTCCGAGAGCCCCCGTGATCGTCATCTGTGTGCTGGCGTGTATGTCAAGTCTGGGAAAATGTCTGCGGATATATTCCGCGACGCCCGCATCCTGCACGATCACAGCGTCGAGTCCGTTCTCATAATACGGCGCAAGATAGTCATATAAACTGTCGATCTCCTCTTCTTTGAGCAGTGTATTTACAGTGAGATAAAGTTTCTTTTCATAAAAATGAGCCTCGCGGACCGCCTGTATCAATTCCTCTTCTGCAAAGTTTTCCGCATAGGCTCTGGCTCCGAATCTGGATCCGCCGACATAGACGGCATCAGCTCCGGCTTTCAGCGCGGCCTCAAACGCAGCATAGGAGCCTGCCGGTGAAAGGATTTCAATTTTTCTGTCTGTCATATTGTCGAATCGTGTCCTTTTCTCTCTATTAATGAAACAGGCTGTCGGTCAGGACAGCCTTTATCAGTTATCTTCTGCGGTTTTTCATCTCGGTTTCGAGCTTTACGATCTGCATCTGCAGGTCATTATTTTCATCTTTGATCTTTGCGAGCTCTTTCTCGGCATTCTCAAGCTTGATCTGTGCGGAGATCAGCTCGTGTTTCAGATCATACATTTCCTTGTCTTTCAGTTCAATATCATTCTCAAGGGAATCTCCCTGCTTTTTTGCCTTAAAATAGTCATCCGCAATATTCAGGGCGAGAAGTACATTCCTGGTGTCAGCGCTCTGTTTTCTGTATCCCTCGCTGTTGGCGCATTCCGTTATCTTGTGATTCAGATAGGAAGATACTTTCTGCAGGTATTCTTCGCCTTCAAATCCGCTGAGAGTATATACCTTTCCCCCGATCAATACTTCTGTAAAATGTTTTGCTGAACTCATAACATCCTCCTCGCGTTTCATACAGTTTATTATAAACTATTTACCAGTAAAAACCAACTGTTTTTTCGGGAAATGCTGAAACGTGACATATTTTCTGATACATTGCGCTGTATCAGATGCCGCTGTAAAGGGCGGGCCTGCCTTTATGTTTCCTGACAGATCACAGGGATCCCGAGATGCCGGTATGCCAGTTCCGTCACGACCCTGCCCCTTGGAGTACGCTGGATAAAGCCGTTTTTCAGAAGATACGGCTCGTATACATCTTCCAGTGTGCCGGCGTCCTCGGAAATGGAAGCCGCCAGAGTGTCCAGCCCGACCGGGCCTCCCTGAAACTTCTCGATCATCGTCAGCAGGATACTCCGGTCGATATGATCCAGACCGTACTTATCGACATCCAGAAGGTCAAGCGCATAATCCGCCACTTTTTTGGTGATCCTGCCGTCATATTTTACCTGTGCGAAATCACGTACCCGCTTCAGGAGGCGGTTGGCAAGCCGCGGGGTGCCTCTGGAGCGTCTGGCAAGTTCGAGCGCGCCCTCCTCCTCGATCTCTACATCCAGCACGGCAGCGGAGCGGAGAATGATCGTTTTCAGTTCTTCGTCGGTATAGAATTCCAGCCGGTTTACCACTCCGAACCGGTCGCGCAGGGGAGCCGTGAGCATGCCCGCCCTTGTGGTGGCTCCGACCAGAGTGAATTTCGGAAGATTCAGCCTTATGGAACGGGCTCCGGCTCCTTTGCCGATCATAATGTCGATGGCATAATCTTCCATGGCAGGATAAAGCACTTCCTCCACCTGGCGGTTGAGCCGGTGGATCTCATCTACGAAGAGCACATCGTGTTCCTGCAGGCTGTTCAGGATCGCAGCCATCTCTCCCGGCTTCTCGATCGCGGGGCCTGAAGTGACTTTCATATGCACTCCCATTTCATTGGCAATGATGCCGGCAAGCGTCGTCTTTCCAAGCCCGGGAGGTCCGTAGAACAGAACGTGGTCCAATGCCTCTCCTCTCGCTTTTGCAGCCTCGATGTAGACGGACAATGTCTGCTTTGCCTTTTCCTGTCCGATGTAATCGGTCAGACGCTGGGGACGCAGCTCCCCCTCGATCTTAAGATCTTCCTCCAGATTTTCCGTTGTGATGATTCGTTTTCCCATAATTATCTAAGTAATCCTCTTCTCTTACATTGACAGTATGTTTTCTGCGGCAGGAACGCGCCGGATCAGAAAAGGTATTTTAATGCCTCTTTCAGGATATCTTCCACAGTCTGACAGTCCGGAGATGTCTTCTTTACAGCCCGCAGACTCTCCGCATTCCCGTAGCCAAGTGCGACAAGCGCCTGTACTGCTTCCGCCTGCATGCCGCTCTCCGCCCCTTCTGCCTGGAGACGCTCTGCATCGCCGCCGTGCGCCGCATTGTTCAGCACATCCTCAATATCTACTTTATCCCGAAGCTCCAGGATCAGCTTCTCCGCAGTCTTCTTTCCGATGCCCGGAGCTGCGGAGATCGCTTTTGCATCGCCTGACATAATGGCAAACCGCAATTCGTCGGGAGACATGCATGAAAGGATATTGAGTCCTCCTTTCGGGCCGATGCCGCTTACCCCGATCACCAGTTTGAAGATCTCCAGATCATCCTTCGTGAGAAAACCAAACAGCTGCATTGCGTCTTCCTTGACATTGAGATAGGTATACAATTTTACTTCATTTCCCGGCTGCGGGAGCAGCGATAATGCCTGCTGCGGCATGTATACGCCGTATCCGACACCGCCCACGTCTATGACAGCTTTCTGCGGCTCTACCGCCGCAAGCTCTCCTCTTACATATGAAATCATAGTTTTCTTTCCTTTACTACTGAATTATTGGAATGACAGATCCCGGATCCTTTTCAGGACTTCGCCGGCTATCGCTCCGATCACGGCGCCGGTGATCAGTCCCGCGATCAGGAGCACAGGCAGATAATATCCTACCTGATAAGTCTCTACAACGACCATTGCTACGATCAGCTGCCCGATATTGTGGCACACGCCTCCGGCAATACTGATCCCTGCCACGCTGAACCGGTCTGTCCTTTTCAGCAGCGCCATGACTGCCAGGCTCAAAATGCCGCCGGCAAGGCTGTATATGATACTAAACAGGCTCCCAAAGATAAATCCGGCAAGTATGATCCGCACCACGGACAACAGGAGCGCTTCCCTCCAGTCAGTCTTATACAGCACGATCACAATGATCAGATTGGCCAGGCCGAGTTTGATGCCCGGAACTCCGAACTGGATCGGGATCAGCGTCTCTACGTAGCTGAAGATCAGCGCAAGAGCTGTAAATACTCCGAAATATGCTGCTTTGCTTTTCAATCTCTTATTCCTCTCTTATTGTGCGACTGCATCCAGCTCACTTTCCTCAGGACTTACGACAGTGACAACGACCTGATTGGGAAGACAGATAATGCTCTCCCCGTTTTTTGAAACCGCCCTGTGGTTTACGCAGATTTGGTCCGGGCAGTCCGCCCACTCCATGTGTGCGGCTCCATCTTCTATTACCACACGGTTTGTACCGCCGACTTCTATCGTCCGGTTGTCTGTAAGATCATACGTGCCGAACCGTTCTCCGCCAACGGATATTTCCACAAGATGCTCCCCGCCGTCATTCCGGAAAAGCTGGAATATCAGGATCACCGCCGCAAAAACGAGAACCGTTCCTGCCAGGATCAGATCATTTTTCTTCATAGTCAATACCTCTGATGGACTATCGTTATCTTTTCACCTTTGATATCATAGCACACTGATTTTTATTATGCAATCACATGTTCGATTGTTGTGGCCCCTACACTATACACTGACCGATCATTGTAGTCAGAGGCAAAATCATATATAATAAACAAGATTAAAAAATGGAAAGGAAACAGGAGCTTTGAATCGAAAAAAGACAGGAGCGCTTAAAACTGGAGTAAATAAAACTGGAACGATAAAAACAGGAGTTCTTCTTATATCAGCCGGGCTTTTATCCGCGGTTCTCCTCTCCGGGTGCACAACTTTGCCGAAGAGCGAGTCACTCACTATGACAGGAACCTATTTTGATACGGTCGTGCAGATCGAAGTATGGGGTGCGGATCAGGATATGATCGAACATTGCCGTAAGATGTGCGAGACCTATGAGCAGATGCTCAGCGCAACGATAAAGACAAGCGAGATTTCTAGGATAAACAATGCCGGCGGAGAACCGGTATCCGTTTCGGATGATACGGCGGAGCTTATTGAAAAAGGGATCGAATATGGAGAACTGTCAGGCGGCCTTTTCGATATCACGATCGCGCCTGCGTCAAGTCTCTGGGATTTTACAGATAATGAAGACAAGAGGATTCCGGATCCGGACGAACTGGCGGAAGCAGTATCGCACATCGATTACCGCTGCGTCCATGTAGATGGAAATACAGTTGTTCTTACAGACCCGGAAGCGCAGATCGATCTGGGAGGCATTGCCAAGGGATACATTGCAGACAGGCTGAAAGAATATCTTGAGGGCGAGGGCATCGAACACGCGCTTATCGATCTGGGCGGAAATATGCTCGCTCTCGGCGGACGTTATGACGGAACCGACTTCCGTATCGGACTTCAGAAGCCGTTCGCAGAGACCGGCACCGCTATGGCCGCATTATCCATAAACGATCAGTCCGTCGTAACATCCGGTGATTATGAACGGTATTTTGAAAAAGACGGAGTGATCTACCATCACATCCTTGCCCCTTCTACAGGGTATCCCGTGCAGAACGATCTAGATCAGGTGACGATCATCTCCGAACGATCCGTAGATGGAGACGCCCTGAGCACGACCTGCTTTGCAATGGGGCTTGAAGACGGAATGGAACTGATCCGCAGCCTCGACGGAGTGGAAGCTATATTCGTCACAAAAGACGGGGAGATCCACACAAGCAGTGATGAGATTGGACTGCAAGTACTGGAGTAAATGTTATTTTATTCCTTCTCGAATATCCGGAAAATATTTGAGACAAATAACCGGTCATTCATTTTCTGCTCCACATACTGCCTGAAATTCCCGATATCAATCGAATTATCTGTAAAAATATCGTTGTAATTCGGATAATTATTTTCAATCGCATCACGGGTGACAGAATAGCTGCTTCCGCTGAAATTAAATGTAATGTATTTGAGATTTTCGATCAAGGCGAAAATGGAAACAGAATTATACACTAAAGCCCTTTCCGTATATAAATTCTCGTTTCCATACCAGTCTGTAAAATGATAGTCTATGGTTACACCACAGTTCTGGGAGTCGATTTCAAATACAAACCCATATTCCGAAAGCGGCAATGCTCCTATCAGACGCCCCGTATTGCTGTTGTCTCCGATTACTGTCTATGAGATAATACTCGTTTGGCGTGTCTGCATTGATCCGGTACACATAGTAAAACAGATTCCGATATTCGATCAGTTTATTATCCGTATCATCAAAAACGGTGGTTGTCTTATATTTGTAAATCGGCGGCCGTTTAAATTGTGTTACCCCGATATAATCCGCGGCAAAGAAAACACCCAAAAGTAAAATCAATATACCGGCGGAAACCAATCCCTTTTTCCAGTTAGATGAAAACAGAAGTTCTCTAAAAATACCTGCAACCGTCAGCAGAAGTCCTATAAAGGAATATACTTCTCCCCAACTGCTTTCTGAGGGGAAAATGGTAAAAGAGCAAATACATATCAGGATACCCATACCCATAATAAACGCAGATATTTTTTTATGTACATCCTTGATCTTTTTCTCCGTGTAATCAATGGTACTGAGCAGATTTTGTTCAGAATACTCAATAACCTTTTCTTTCTCGATTTCTTCCCCTGCCAAAAGTTCGTTTAATGAGATTCCCAGTTCTTTGCTGAGCGGTACAAGCAAAGAAAGATCGGGCATATAATTTCCGCTCTCCCATCGGGATATTGTCTTATTGCTTACACCGTAAATTGAACACCCCACAAATAGCGAATCGCCAAAATCAGTACAGATGCGCCTTAAAAATAAAACAGATCTTCAAATTTTCTGTCTAATTCCGTAATCCGTGATTGTCGGGGAGATGCTTCCTGTTGGATGAATGCAGAAACTCAGTCAGATACAGTTCCTTTGATGCACCTTTCGGAACGGGCGGGGATAGGATGCTGACGGTGACTGTGGAAGGGGATTAGAGATAGTTCAAGCCTGTGGTGCGGCGTTAATCGGGGAAAGGATGTTGTCTGAGTGAAACGAGTTCTTCCTTTCCCCGATTGTTTTTAGCCGTATCACAGGCTTGTTACTATTTCTTATGCCCTGTAACCGGAGCCGGAAGCATCCTCTCCCCGCCTGTTCCGGATACGTGAGTCGATCCACTGTATCTGTCTGATTTTCGGATGTCCTGCAATGGAAAACTCTCACAGACAAACACGAAATTATATCTTAATGATCTTTCTCGGGCACTTCTCTGCGCACACGCCGCAGTTCGTACATTTTTCCGCATCGATGTGTGCAAGGAAGTTGTTTACCGTGATTGCTCCTGCCTCACAGTTTCTTTCACAGAGGCGGCAGCCGATACATCCCACCTGGCATACGTCCATCAGTGCTTTTCCTTTTTCGTTGGAATTACACTGAACGAATGTCTGCTGTTTGTATGGAATCAGTTCGATCAGATGCTTCGGACAGGCAGCGACGCATTTGCCGCAGGCTTTGCATGCTTCTTTGTCTACGACGGCAATACCGTCCACAATGTGGATTGCATCAAAGGGGCAGGCAGCCACGCAGGAGCCATAACCGAGGCACCCGTATGCACAGCCTTTCGCGCCACCGTCCTGCATCTGGCTTGCCATGACACAGTCCTTGATTCCGCAATATTCATATTCTGTCTTTGCCTTTTCACAGGTACCGCCGCATTTTACAAATGCGACTTCCCTTTCCTGCTCTCCTGCATCTACGCCCATGATCGCGCCGATTTTCTCAGCTACAGGGGCACCGCCTACCGGGCATCCGCCGACTTCGGCTTCACCGGCCACGATTGCCGCGGCAAGGCCGGAACATCCGGCATAACCGCATCCGCCGCAGTTATTTCCCGGCAGTACTTCCAGGATAGCATCTTCTCTCTCATCTGTCTCTACAGCAAACGCTTTGTCGGATACTCCGAGGAAGATGCCGATGAACAGTCCTGTAGCGCCGACTACGACGACGGCCAGAATAATTCCTATTATACTCATATCATCTTCCCTCCTATATCAATCCTGAGAATCCGAAGAATGCAATCGCCATCAGACCTGCTGTCACGAGTACGATCGGAGTTCCTTTAAAGGATTCCGGTACATCATTGTGCTCTGTCTTTTCACGGATACCTGCCATAAGTACGATGGAAACAAGGAATCCGGCTGCGGTTGCAAATCCGTTTACAACACCAGTCAGAAGTCCGTAGCCACTCTCTACATTTGTCAATGCAACACCGAGAACAGCACAGTTTGTTGTGATGAGCGGCAGATAGACACCGAGTGCATTGTAGAGAGACGGTATGGATTTCTTTAAAAACATTTCGACAAACTGTACCAGTGCCGCGATGACAAGGATGAATACGATCGTGTTCAGATATTCAAGCTCCCCGCCCATAATGTTCGGATTGCCGAGAATGAATTTATAGATCAGCCCGGTCACAAAAGATGCGATCGTGATGACAAATACCACGGCGCCGCCCATTCCGGCAGCTGTCTTAACATTTTTAGAAACTCCCAGGAACGGACAGATCCCGAGGAACTGGCTGAGTACAACGTTATTAACGAACGCAGAACCGACTGCGATCAAAAGTAATTCCTGCATTTAAGCCTCCTCCTCTTCTGTCTTTTTATCTGTATCTTTCTCTGTACCGGAAGCTGCTGCGGAAACAGTTTCTGCTACTGCGAGATGTCCGCCGCAGATGCCACGGCTACCACATGAAGCGCATCCCTCGCCGCATCCGGCAGATTTCGGCACTTCTTTGCCTTTCTTTGCCAGATTCTTCTTTACCTTGTTCTGAAGAGCGACCAGACATGCAAGTACGAAGAATGCGCCCGGAGCAAGGATGAAAATTGTAAATGGTACATAGGAGTCCGGCATAACCTGCATGCCGAAGATCTGGCCTGCACCGAGAAGTTCTCTTACGATACCGATACATGTCAGACCTACTGTGAATCCAAGCCCCATGCCGATACCGTCAAAGATGGACGGAAGCACCGGATTCTTTGACGCGTAGCTCTCCGCACGTCCGAGGATGATACAGTTTACCACGATCAGCGGTATGTAAAGACCGAGAGAGTCATACAGGCTCGGTACAAATCCTTCCAGAAGGAAGTCCACGATCGTTACGAATGAAGCAACTACTACGATAAACGCCGGCATTCTCACAGAGTCCGGTATGATCTTTCTGAGCATGGAGATCAGCATGTTGGACATGATCAGCACAGCTGTTGTAGAAAGTCCCATCCCGATACCGTTGGTGGCGGATGTGGTGACCGCCAGAGTCGGACACATTCCGAGCATGAGGACGAATGTCGGGTTTTCTTTTACAAGTCCGTTAAAAATACGTTCTGTACATTTATTCATTGACTTCGCCTCCTAACTGGCTGCCGCCTAATTCATTCTGATAATAAACAAGCGCGGAATCCACGGCATTGGTAACGGCGTTTGTTGTGATCGTAGCGCCGCTGATAGCGTCGATCATATCGTCGCCATCTTCACCGGTCTTAGTATAGGTAAATTTCTCTACGTTTTTATCTTTAAACTGATCTTTGAATTCTGCCTCATCCGCTTTCATACCGAGACCAGCTGTTTCACTGATATCCAGCATTTCCACACCTTTTACAGTGCCGTCTGTGGCGATACCTACAGATAACTCCAGAGTGCCGTCGTACGCTTCACCGGACTGGACACTGATCACATATCCGACCGTTTCTCCGCTGTCGTCTGTTCCTTCAACAACCTCGGTGATCTCATCAGAAGTGTATCCGTTTTCCGAGAGCAGGGAAGCCGCGCTGTCCACATCAAGATCAACAGCTTCGAATGAGGAAGCATCCGAGAGAACCGACCTGTATGCTTTCTGTTTCGTATTTTCCTGCGCCTGAGCGATCGGATCCTTTGTGATGTCGTATACGACGCCGAGAAGAAGTCCGGATACGACTGTGATCGCCGTCAGGATCAAAGTATTTTTAACTATCTTATTCATTACTTCTCTCCTCCTTTACCGAATGGTTTTGGAAGAGTAACCTTTTCGATCAGCGGAACCAAAAGGTTACTGATAATGATCGCATAGGACACGCCTTCCGCCGAACCGCCAAAAAGCCGGAACAGTCCGGTCAGAAGTCCCATGCATATTCCATATATGATCTTCCCGCTGCTCGTGATCGGAGAAGTTACATAATCCGTCGCCATAAACCATGCGCCGAGCATCAGGCCGCCGCCGCACAGATGTGCGGTGATATACTGTGCGTCAAGCCCGTGTCCTCCGAAGAGTACGATAAATACGACAAAAGATACGATATACGATCCCGGGATGCGCAGATCGATCACTCCCATCAGGATCAGGAACATCGCTCCGATCATGATGGCGATGACAGATGTCTCGCCGATCGTGCCCCGTGTGAAGCCAAGCAGCATATCCAGTGTGTTGACTGCCTCTCCCGCCTTCAGATTGGCAAGCGGTGTCGCTCCTGTCACTCCGTCATAGACGAAATAAGTCATTCTTCCGGTAAAGCAGATCAGCAGGAAACAGCGTGCTGCAAGCGCCGGGTTCATGAAGTTCTGTCCCAGTCCTCCGAAGAGCTGTTTAACCACAATGATCGCAAATACGGCTCCTACCACGCCCATCCACCAGGGAAGTGTGGGCGGAAGGTTCAGAGCAAGCAGAAGTCCGGTCACGGCTGCACTGCAGTCTTTGATCGTGATCGGCTTGTGCATTAACTTTTCCCAGATATATTCAGATAAAACAGCCGCAGCAGTTGTAACGACAACAAGGATCCATGCGTTCTCATGACGGAAATTCCAGATTCCAAACAGAGTAGCAGGGAGAAGTCCGATGATGACCATGAGCATGATGCTGCTGCTCTTGACCTTGTCACGGATATGCGGCGATGATGATACATTTAATTTCTCGTTCAATTCCTTCTCACCTCTCTTACTTTTTCCTCTTGTTCGCAAGCGCTGTCTTGCGCATGGAACCGATCGCCTGCTTGAGCTGCCGTTTCGCCGGGCAGACATAACTGCAGGAACCGCACTCAACGCACTCCAGTCCGTTCATGGCAACGAATCCCTCTTCGTCATGACGCTTTGCAAGATCCGCCAGTCTGGACGGTATGATCCTGCTCGGACAGACTTCCACACACCGGCCGCAGTTGATGCATGCCGTCTCCGGACTCTTTGCAACGATATCCTCTTTGAAAGCAAGGATCGAAGATGAAGTCTTTGTGACAGGCGCGTCTGCTGTAACCATGGCAAAGCCCATCATCGGCCCGCCGGAGATCAGTTTTTCGGGTTCTGTCGAAAATCCGCCGGCTGCTTCGATCAACTCCTGATGGTTCGTTCCCAAAAGCACTTTAAAGTTGCCAGGGGACGCGATCGCATCTCCGCTCACGGTAACAACTCTCTCCGTCAGCGGCTTCCCTTCTACTACCGCAGTATGTATCCCGATCAGTGTCTCCACGTTGTCAACGATGCATCCCGCATCTGCCGGCAGCATCGAAGAGTTGATCGCCCGTTTGGTCACGGCGTAGATCAGTTGGCGTTCTGCGCCCTGCGGATACTTCGTCATCAGAAGCTTCACATCCATGCGCGGTTCATCGGCGATCGCAGCCCTTATTTTTTCAGCGCAGTCTTTTTTGTTATCCTCTACGGCAAAATATCCTTTCGCGTTCGGGAACAGGGAAAGGACTACTTTCATACCGCTTACGAGCTTGTCCGTATCCTCGAGCATTCTTCTGTAATCAGCCGTGATATACGGTTCACACTCTGCACAGTTTGCGATGATATACTCGATCTTGTCCGGCTCTTTCGGAGAAAGTTTCACCCTTGTAGGGAATCCGGCGCCGCCCATGCCTACGATGCCGGCACTGCCGATCCTGTCGAGTATCTCCTCTCTTGTCATTTCATTCAGTGGTTTCACAGGCGCATACTCAGTTTCCTGGTACTCGCCGTCATTTTCGATCACAACGCATTCCGTTTTGGTTCCCGTCGGATTAAAACGCTGTTCCAGTCCTTTTACAGTGCCTGATACAGATGAATATACAGGCGCAGACACGAAGCCGCCTGCTTCAGCGATCATCTGCCCTTTCAGGACATGGTCACCCTTTTTCACGACCGGATTGGCAGGTGCGCCGATATGTTGTGAAAGCGGATATACCATATCACCTTTTGGGATGACCGGGCGGATTGCCTGATCTTTAGAGAAGCGTTTTCCATCATCCGGATGGATACCGCCTTTAAATGTCAGAAGTCCCATTTTATTCTTCCTTTCTAACAGCAAATAAACAGCAGTCTGACGAACCGCTGTTTTGCCTTTGATTTATGTATACTATTCTACTAGATTAAAGCATTAAAATCCAGTAATTTCGCGATAAAAATTGCATATTTAAATAAACATCTTGTCGAATATTTAACAATATTGCACAAAAAGGAGCGGCATTAACTGCCGCTCCTTTGCATGGATATATGATCTTATTCTTCAGCATCCTCTGTGGAATATTCTACAGGAGCTTCTTCTGTGTGTTCCGGCTCCAGTACTTTCATGCTGAGGCTGATCTTCTTCTCTGCTTCGTTGAGATCAACGATCTTCGCTGTGATCTCCTGTCCGATGGAAAGTACATCAGACGGTTTGTCAACATGCGTCCTTGAGATCTGGGAAACATGGAGAAGCGCGTCAACTCCCGGTGCAAGTTCAACAAATGCGCCGAAATCTGTCATGCGGGCTACCTTTCCTGTGATGATCTTTCCTACAGCGAAATCTTCTGCCGCATTTGCCCACGGATTTGTCTCCGGGAACTTCAGGCTGAGTGCGATCTTTGTATCATGGATATCTTTTACCAGGACTGTCAGCGGATCTCCCACATGGAAGAGCTTCTTCGGATTATCCACTCTGCCCCATGACATCTCTGAAATATGAAGAAGTCCGTCAACTCCGCCAAGATCAACAAATGCGCCGAAATCCGTCACATTCTTGACAGTACCGTCGATCCTGTCGCCAACTTTGAGCTTAGCGAACAATTCTTTCTGCTTCTCTGCGCGCTCTGCAACAAGAAGCTGTCTTCTGTCACCGATCACGCGGTTTCTTCTCGGATTGAACTCGCTGATCACGAACTCGATCTCCTGTCCCTCATATTTGCTGAGATCCTTCTCATAGGAATCAGATACAAGGCTTGCAGGAATAAATACTCTGACTTCATCAACTGTTGCGCAGATACCGCCGCCGAGGATCTGAGTAACTGTAGCCTTGAGAACTTCTTTGTTCTCATATGCCTCGCGGAGTCTCTCATTTCCTTTCTCAGCTGCAAGTCTCTTATATGTAAGAAGAACCTGACCTTCTCCGTCATTTACTTTCAGAACTTTGACTGTCATTTTGTCGCCGACAGAAACAACGGTAGTAAGATCGAGTGACTGATCATTAGAATATTCATTCTTTGTAATGATACCGTCAGCCTTGTAGCCGATGTTCAGGATGATCTCGTCCGGTTTCACATCGATTACAGTACCTTCAACCACCTCTCCGTTGCGAATTGTTTTGAATGACTCGTCTAACATCTGTTCAAAAGATAATTCTGACATTATTTTGAACCTCCTCAATTATATTGTTGGGCGTGGATGCCCCTGCTGTAATACCTACTGTTTCCACTGACCCTAATTGATTCAAATCCA
>DWVY01000060.1 GCA_019119995.1 Candidatus Mediterraneibacter faecavium
TTGACTACGTTTATCATCTCGACCGGTTTATGTAAACTTCGTGATTGTCGGGTGAGATACTTCTGATTGGATGAGTGCAGAAAATCAGTCGGATACAGCCCTTTTGATGCACCTTTCGGGACGGGCGGGGATAGGATGCTCACGGTGACTGTGGAAGGGGATTAGAGATAGTTAAAGCCTGTGGTGCGGCGTTAATCCGGGAAAGGATGTTGTCTGAACGAAGTGAGTTCTTCCTTTCCCGGATTGCTTTTAGCCGTATCACGGGCTTGTTACTATCTCTTATGCCCTGTAACCGGAACCGGAAGCATCCTATCCCCGCCCGTCCCGAATACGTGTGACAATCCACTGTATCCGATTGATTTTCGGACGCTCAGTCACAGGATATCTCCCAGACGAACACGAATTTCACAAGCATTTTTCTTGTATTTTCCATATGCCGGCTGTATAATTGAACGCAGGGCGGCATCCGCCTCTTTATTTTACAGAAAGAGAATTTGAGGACTGACACATGATTCGTTTTATATGTATTGTAATTTTTGTAATCCTGTTTTTGATCGTGACGATCCCGGTGCTGATCGTGGAACGGATCCTCCACAGATTTAACCCTCATGCAAGCGATATCAGTTCCCTGCGTATCGTACAGTGGGCTTTTAAAGTGATCCTGAAGATAACCGGAGTAAAGACGACCGTGATCGGCGAGGAAAATGTGCCTGACGAACCGGTACTGTTCATCGGCAATCACCGCAGCTATTTTGACATCCTGCTGACTTACAGCCGATGCAGAAGAGTGACCGGCTATATCGCCAAAAAGGAAATGGAACGTTATCTGACTCTGACTTCATGGATGAAGAGACTTCACTGCCTCTTCCTTGACCGGAAGAATCCGAAAGAAGGTTTAAAAACGATCCTTCAGGCAATCGATGATATCAAAAACGGCATCTCCATCTGCGTCTTCCCCGAAGGGACCCGCAACCGGGGCGAGGAGCTGTCCATGCTGCCGTTCCGCGACGGCGCCCTGAAGATTGCCACAAAGACCGGCTGTGCAGTGATCCCTGTCTCTATGAACAATACAGCCGAGATCTTTGAAAACCATCTTCCGAAGATCAGGAAAACCCATGTGGTGATCGAGTACGGAAAACCCATTTATCCCGATCAGCTGGACAAAGATACGAAAAGGCATATCGGGGATCATGTAGAAAATATAATCCGGGAGACGATCCACAAAAATGCGGAGCTCGTTTGAGTTCTGCATTTTTTACCGAATTTTAAAATTTGTAGAAGATTAGACGGTCTTGTGCTATAATCGAAAAGAAAATTTGTAACAGCGCCGCCATCCGGCGCCCCGCATAAACGAAAAGAGGGAAAATATATGAGCGCACAGAATCTCACCCTGCTCACGGACTTATATGAGCTGACCATGATGCAGGGCTATTTTGAGACACAGGAAAACGAGACTGTCATCTTTGACATGTTCTTCCGTGACAACCCGAACAAGGGCGGCTATTCTATCATGGCCGGACTGGAGCAGGTCATCGATTACATCAAGAATCTGAATTTCTCCTATGAAGATGTGGATTATCTGAGAGGGCTGGGCATCTTCAGCGAAGATTTTCTTCATTATCTAAGCGGCTTCCACTTCAGCGGAGACATCTATGCCATTCCCGAGGGCAGCGTGATCTTCCCGAGAGAACCTCTGATCAAAGTTGTTGCGCCGATCATGGAGGCACAGCTTGTAGAGACCGCTATACTGACGATCATCAATCATCAGTGTCTGATCGCCACGAAAGCTTCCCGCGTAGTACATGCCGCGCAGGGCGATGGAGTCATGGAATTCGGACTGCGCCGCGCGCAGGGTCCGGATGCAGGTCTGTATGGCGCCAGAGCTGCCATCATAGGGGGCTGTGTAGGTACATCCAATGTACTGGCAGGAGAAATGTTCGACGTACCGGTCCTGGGAACCCATGCGCACAGCTGGATCATGAGCTTTAAAGACGAGTACACTGCTTTCAAAGAATATGCGAGGCTGTACCCGGATGCCTGCACTCTGCTCGTTGACACATATGATACTCTGAAATCCGGCGTCCCGAATGCGATCCGCGTCTTCAAGGAGATGCGCGATGCAGGCATCCATCCGAAGAGCTACGGCATCCGTCTGGATTCCGGCGACCTGGCTTATCTGTCCAAGAAAGCGAGAAAGATGCTGGACGAAGCCGGATTCACCGACGCAGTCATTGCCGCGTCAAATGATCTGGACGAATTCCTGATCAACGATCTCAAGCTTCAAGGCGCTGCTATTACATCCTGGGGTGTGGGGACAAACCTCATCACCTCCAAAGACTGTCCGTCATTCGGGGGCGTATATAAACTTGCGGCGATCCAGAATGAAGAAGGGGAATTCGTACCGAAGATCAAGATCTCGGAAAATGTAGAGAAGATCACAAATCCCGGAAACAAGACCATTTACCGTATCTACGACAAAGAGACCGGTAAAATGCGGGCTGATCTCATCTGTTTTGTCGGGGAAGAGTATGATACTTCCAAAGATCTTCTGCTCTTCGATCCCAACGCCACATGGAAGAAGACACGCCTTGAAGGCGGCACTTACACAATGAAAGAAATCCTGAAGCCCGTCTTTATCAGGGGAGAATGCAAATATCCCTCTCCGTCTGTCTCGGAAATTGCGGAATACTGCAAACAGGAAAAAGCAACCTTGTGGGATGAAACAAAGCGTCTCTTCAACCCGCACAAAGTATATGTAGACCTTTCTCAAAAGCTCTACGATACAAAGACAGCACTGCTCAACGAAGCAAACCAAAATATTTAAGTATCATAATAAAGGAGTATAAGTATCATGAAGATTATCGTACTGGCCGGAGGGTTGAGCACAGAGCGCGATGTATCCCTCGCATCTGCTGCCGGGATCTGCCGGACACTGTTGGAAAGAGGACACGATGCATTTCTTCTGGATGTATTTCTGGGACTTGAAAATGCACCCGAGGATCTGGAGGATGTATTCACGATGCCCGGGCACGGACTGGAGATCGCGAAGAACATCAGCGAGGAAGAGCCGGATCTCGCAGCCGTCAAAGCCTCCCGCCCGGACCAGTCTGACTGTTTCCTCGGACCGAATGTGATCGAGCTCTGCCGGTTGGCAGATATCACCTTCCTCGGGCTGCACGGCGGAGAAGGGGAAAATGGAAAACTCCAGGCGACATTTGACCTGCTGGGCATCCGCTATACGGGGCCTGATTCCCTCGGATGTGCGGTCGCAATGGACAAAGGATTTACAAAGCAGGTATTCCTCCAGGCAGGGATCGATACCCCGGACGGCGTATGTCTCCACAAAAACGATGCAGACCGTTCTCTTGCATCTCTGGGGCTCTCTCTTCCGGTCGTTGTCAAACCATGTTCCGGCGGTTCCAGCATCGGCGTTTATATTGTGAATACGGAAGACGAATACAAAGATGCACTGGAAAAATCCTTCCGGTATGAAGATGAAATCGTGATCGAGACATTTATCAAAGGTCGTGAATTTGCCTGCGGCATCATTGACGGAGAGGCACTGCCGCCCATCGAGATCATCCCGAAGACCGGTTTCTTCGACTATGCGAACAAATATCAGGACGGCGCGACCGACGAAGTCTGCCCCGCCGACATTCCGAAAGATATTGAAGAGCGCATGATGGAGCTTACCGTAAGGGCGTTCCACGCACTTAAATTAAATGTCTACAGCCGTGCGGACTTCCTTCTGGATGATCAGGGGAGCCTGTACTGTCTGGAAATGAATACACTTCCGGGCATGACCGCTGCCAGCCTGCTGCCGAAAGAAGCAAAAGTGGCCGGCATCGAATACGGCGATCTGTGCGAACTGATCATACAGAAGTCCATCGAAGCAAGATATTCAGACTGATCATTAAATACAGATCACACAGGAAAGGAACTGACTTTTATGAAACATATGTCATTACAGGAAATCGCAGCCGCATGCGGCGGAGTCTACTACGGTGATCCGTCTGCAGCGGTCCGTGAGGTGTCAAGCGTCGTCATCGACAGCCGGAAAGTTGAGAAGGACAGCCTCTTCGTGGCGATCAAAGGCGCCCGGGTGGACGGCCACACGTTTATTCCCCAGGTAATGGGAAAAGGGGCTCTCTGCTCCATATCTGAGCAGGATCTCGGAGACGTAGATTATCCGTACATCCGTGTAGAGTCCTGCGAGCAGGCGCTGAAAGACATCGCTGAACATTACCGCCGTTCTCTTGATATCAAAGTGGTCGGTATTTCCGGCAGCGTGGGGAAAACAAGCACGAAAGAAATGATCGCATCCGTCTTGTCCCAGAAATACTCTGTTCTCAAGACAGAAGGGAACTTCAACAACGAGATTGGGCTTCCGCTTACTGTATTCAATATCCGCGAGGAACATGAGATAGCGGTACTGGAAATGGGAATCAGCAATTTCGGTGAGATGACCCGGCTTGCAAAGATCGCCCGCCCTGACATCTGCGTTTTTACAAATATCGGCGTGGCGCACATCGAAACCCTCGGCTCCAGGGACGGGATCCTCAAGGCTAAGACCGAGATGATCGACTATATGAACCCGGAGGGCACGATCATTGTAAACGGAGATGACGACAAGCTGCGCGGCTTTGCTCCGCAGAACGGTCTCACTCCGGTCTGTTTCGGACTTGACCGCTCCTGCCCGTTCCACGCAGAACAGGTCACAAGCAGAGGGCTGAAAGGAACGGATGTACATATTGTCACTCCCGCATCGTCATTTGACGCCCATATCTCGATTCCGGGCAGACACATGGTGTACAATGCGCTTGCAGCAACAGCCGTAGGTTATGCCCTCGGGCTGACAGATGAAGAAATCGCACAGGGTATTGCCTCAAACGTACCGATCGCAGGACGCAACAACCTTATCGAAGGCAAATACTATACCGTCATTGACGACTGCTACAATGCAAATCCGGCGTCCATGAAATCATCTTTAGATGTACTGGCATATGCAGATACAAGGACCGTCGCAGTGTTGGGAGATATGTTTGAACTGGGTGCTGACGAAAAGAAAATGCACTATAACGTCGGTGTCCACGCAGCAGAAAAGGGGATCAACGTCCTGATCTGCATCGGAGATTTAAGCGCGGAAATTGCCCGCGGAGCCCAGGAGACTGAAGCTCAGGAAACGACAGACAGCACAGAGTCCGCAAATAACTCTCAGACAGGCAGCATGGAAATACACCATTATAAGACAAAAGCCGAATTCTTTGCAGATGCTGAAAACGTGCTCAAAGAAGGCGATACCATCCTCGTGAAAGCATCCCACGGCATGGAATTTCCTGAGATTGTGGAGCGCCTCAGCAGAAAAGAATAATGGGACAGAAATAATAACGCAGAAATAATAGAACAAAAAAGCCCGGTAATTTTGAGGCGGTTGATATGCCTCCAAAGTTACCGGGTATTTTCTTCCGTTTTTTAATCGAAGAATTTCTCCCTTACTTCTTCCACCGGCATCTCCTGTCCTGTGAACAGTTCAAATGCAGCCACGCCCTGCCAGAGGAGCATGCCGCTTCCGCCTACAGCCGCACGGCAGCCGGCTTCTTTTGCCTTTTTGATCAGAAGTGTCTCTTTCGGATTATACACCACGTCTGCAACCGCAAGCTCCGGGCGCAGGAACTCTGCCGGGACCGGGATCACATCCTGCATCGGGCTCATTCCCGCGCGGGTCGCATTGATCAGGATATCACTTTCTGCGATCACCTGCCCCAGAAGTTCTGTATTGTCCAGATCTTCGATATACACTTTCTGTATGGACGGTACTGCCTTTTTGATCTTCTCTACTGTCTTCTCCCCGTTTGCATAGAATTCATCTTTCCGGTTAAAAATAGCGATCTCCGCCACACCGTCCAATGCAGCCTGTACTGCGATCGCCGTAGCAGCGCCGCCTGTACCGAGAAGAACGATCTTCTCACCTTTTATATCAACTCCGTGTTCCTTGAGGTTGCGCACGAATCCGACACCATCTGTCATATGTCCCGTCATTGTCCCATCCTCTTCAAAGACAACCGTATTGCATGCGCCCACCAGCTCTGCCGCCGGTGACAGCTTGTCTACAAGCTGTGCCACCGCAGTCTTGCAGGGCATCGTTACATTAAATCCTCCTGCATGGAGTGTGCGCAGCGCCTCGACTGCTTTCTCCGTCTTTTCAACCGGAACGTCAAAGGCAAGATATGCCGCGTCAATGCCGAGTTTATCAAAGCTGTAATTATACATCGCCGGGGACCCGGAATGTCCCACCGGAGATCCGATCAATGCATAAAGTTGTGTATGTCCGCTGATTCTGCTTTCCATGTCTGTTCATCCTCCAATTCAAGACTTGTTCCCGTCAAGTATAGCACACTCAGGGCAATACTCCAATACTTTAAAGCGCGAAAATCACCATAAAAATTATTCCAAAATTACCGTCCCGTCTGATTTATACATTGCCGACCTCCAAAATAAAATCATATAGCAGCTCCGGAGTGTGAATATCTATATTTCGTCCGTCTGCTTCAGTTATCATTCCTTCTTCATACTTCCGTCCATAATCAAGTTCGTAAATAAAGTAATCAATATAGTCATATTTATCACGCATGATCTGCTTTAATAGAAACACAACCAGATGCTCATGAGAGATCTGTAGAGCAGCGGAATTATAAAAATCATTTTCAATATTTTCTCTGCTATTACGAAATAACCGGTCTACTTGCTCCTTCAGATCAGAAGCCTCTCGAAGACGGTCAAGGATATCTGAAAACTCTCTCTTGGTTAAGATATTTATCTTCTCCGCATCTTTCCTTTTTTGAAGTTCTACGCGGATTACTCCCTGATAGCGCACAATCCCCATTGCATGTGAGGGCAGACATTCTTTCCCCTCTTTTGTCTCAATCTTCCACTCCACAGAAGAATTGTTTATAATATACAGATAATCTGTCCAGTTATTCGAAATATCAATTGTTCGGTTACTATATCCAAAGCACTCTCGAATCAACTCAGCATCATATCCAAAATACTTCCTGTTAAATTTTTCAACAAATCTTTCATAGTCCTTATATTCCTGAAGCAATCCATTTTGGAAACGCTCCAAAATATCTTCTCCATACCTGTCAGGATGCATGTCACCATTAAATTCGCAGCTGGAATATACCAGAGAATCATCATTGATATAAATTATTTTTCCTCTTGTCATAATAAGTGTCTCCTGTGTTTTTCTTTATATAGTAGTACACTTATCAGTATTTTTCATTGGACGGATAGTCCAAAATCCTTATGCTGCCATTTTAATGTAATACGCTCTAAGCCGCTTCTCTGGATTTTTCTTCCCCAGCCTTTCTATATCATAACTCACACTGTACTCCGTCTTAACCAGCAGTTCCTCCATATGGACTTGAAAAAGCTCACTTAGCCTCAACAAATTATCAACAGAAGGCAGAATAATGCCCTTATACCATCGATACACCGGCTGAGGGCACGATAAACACAGATATCGTTGAATATCTTTTACGCTATAACCATTTCTTTGAGCTAATTTTTTCAAACGTTTTCCCGTCTCTGTTACATTAATTGATGGGGCTTTTACTGAATCAGTATTCATAATATCAACACCTCCGGCTATGTCCCGGTCTCGCCTTTTTCATATTCTTCTAATACTTTTCCCAACTTATATTCCCAACATTAACACATTGGGAATAAAGTTGGGAGTATTTTATGCATTTATCAAAAAAATCCGTTTAACTAACTGCCAAACGGATTTTATATGTTTTAATCAATCGAATTACGTATGTTTTAAACGGGATCTGCATACACACGTACTATTATCCCCATGATCATCGTCATACCAAAGCACATTAAAAACTCTGCCTGTCATATACCCATATAATCTATGACTGCCAGTTATCCGCAATGATATTAAAGATTCTGCTTCTATATATTTTGAAGCTAATCTATCTTGTGCAACCTTATTCAATTCACTCAAATCCAAGGAGTGATTTTGCTTTTTATCACGAACTAATATTTCGCTCCATGTTTGACTCTCTAATGATTTTAATCTGGGAAAGATCTCTGTCCAAAATAATTTTCCTATATGATCCTCTGTGAATGCCCACATCTCTTGATCAGAATTTGCAAAAGACCATGCAGGATTTTCTGAATAATATCGCTCAGGATTTCCACCCTGAGCGATAAATTTTCCTCTAGGAATTTCTTTTTGCTTTATCTCTTTTTTCCGTTTAGAGCCCGCCATAGTATAATGCCATACTTTCTTTCGTAATCACATTATTGCACCCAGCACCTAACGGAACACCTTTTCTCGCTTTGATCCAAGGATCTTCCATATGTGTCAGCTGGCTAAGCCACTGGGCATCGTGGTTTCCATAATACTCCAATACTTTATCAATAGTATCTTTTTGATCTGCAGATAAATCTCCTTCCCCACCAGTTTCATCGCTCGCACTTACTGAATACTTGCCCTGGGTTTTGAAAAACAAATCAGGACATACCGGCCCATTAGCCCAAGCCTGAAAGTCTTCTTTAAATAAAGGAGAATCATCCCAAACAAGCGACCATGCCTGAGAATAATAGCATAACTTTTGGAGTTTCATAGTTGACATAGCTCCAGATTGTTCCAAAATATATTTTGCTGTATCAAAAACATTTGCCATTTTTTCATCCTCCTTCCATCTATAATATAACACCCATTAGAGTTCATGACCAGTCTGCAAATTATGAATTTTTTATGATGGATATTCATATAAATTTATTATATGCACATTCTTAATCCTTTTTATAAGCAGCTGCCGATTTAAGTTTCGTATATTATTTATTTGACTGTTTCTCCTGATCCTTGATCCTGTAATAGTCTTCCATATCCAGGGTCAGATCCACATGAGTGTCAGGCTTTGATTTTCGGTTGCTCAAGAGGCACACAGTCTCCACATGCCCCGTCATCGGAAACATATCCACCCCTCTGACTCTCTTCAACTCATACCCTTCCGCGCAAAGCCACTTCAGATCCCGCGCCAGCGTCGCCGAATCACAGGAAACATACACGATCCGTTCCGGCTGCATCTTCACAACCGTTTCCAGCAGCGCCGCGTCACAGCCTTTCCGCGGCGGATCCACCACGATCACATCCGCCCGTGCCTCGCCTTTCGCATACATCTCCGGCAGCACTTCTTCCGCCTTGCCGACAAAGAATTCCGCATTCGTGATGCCATTCAGTTCCGCATTTCTCCTTGCGTCCTCAATCGCCGCAGGAACGATCTCCACACCGTATACCTTCTTCGCCTTCTGCGCCAGAAACAGAGAAATCGTCCCGATTCCGCAGTACAGATCCCAGACCGTTTCATTTCCGTCAAGTCCCGCGTACTCCAGCGCCGTTCCGTACAATTT
>DWVY01000061.1 GCA_019119995.1 Candidatus Mediterraneibacter faecavium
GATTCAGAATATAGAGTAAGAGGGATGGGAATGGATAAAAAAGGAATATTGATCGTAGTATCCGGATTTTCCGGTTCGGGCAAAGGAACGATCATGAAAGAGCTTCTGAGCCGGTATCCGGATACATACGCGCTCTCGATCTCAGCGACGACACGTTCGCCGAGAGAGGGAGAAGTCGACGGCAGAGAATATTTTTTCGTGTCGAAAGATGAATTTGAAAAAATGATTGCCAAAGGCGAACTGATAGAGTATGCTAAGTACGTGGAAAATTATTACGGTACACCGCGTGATTATGTGGAGAAGAAGCTGGATGAGGGCAGGGATGTGATCCTTGAGATCGAGATCCAGGGAGCGCTTAATGTAAAGAAGATGTTCCCGGACACACTGCTTTTGTTCGTCACACCTCCGAGTGCGGATGAACTGAAGAAGCGGCTCGTAGGCAGAGGAACCGAGACGATGGATGTGATCAGGTCCCGTATGGAACGCGCCTGCGAAGAAGCGGATGGAATGGAGAACTATGACTATCTGATCATCAATGATGATCTGGATAGATGTGTTAAAGAGATGCATTCCATTATCCAGGGCGAACACCGTAGAAGTTCACGCAACTGCGGATTCATGAAAGAGATAAAAGAAGATCTTGAAAGAATGAAACACTGAAGAATTCTATTATGCTGTGAAAAGCACAGTTGGATCAAGGAAAGGAGAATGTTGGATTATGCTGCACCCGTCTTACACAGATTTGATGAAAGTGGTAAATAAAGATGTCGAGGAGGGCGAAACAAAGGTTGTCAACAGTCGGTATTCCATCGTTATGGCGACATCCAAAAGAGCAAGACAGCTCATTGCAGGGGATCTGCCTCTGGTAGCTGTAAAAAATGGAGAAAAACCACTCTCCATTGCGATCGATGAGCTTAATCAGGGAAAACTGAAGATCCTGGCCGAGAATGCAGAAGAAGAGGAATAGGTTCAGACAGGGCAGATGCACATGGGGTATCTGCCTTTTTTGCGAGTGCGACGAGCCAAAGTCCGGGCTTGCCCGAGACCTTGGCGACCGCTTGCAATCCCGGATGTGCCTTTTGGCACTTCCGGTGGTCGCGAGTGAAATTATGACCGGAGGTTGATATTATGAAGATATTGTTTATATCTCTTGGATGCGATAAGAATCTGGTAGACACAGAGGTGATGCTTGGACTCCTTGCCTCGAGAGGATATGAGATGACGGACGACGAGACACAGGCGGACGTTATCGTGATCAACACCTGCTGTTTCATCCATGACGCGAAAGAAGAGAGCATCCAGAATATCCTGGAGATGGCGGAGTATAAAAAACAGGGGAAGATCAAAGCACTTATCGTGACAGGATGCCTTGCACAACGCTACCGTCAGGAGATCATAGATGAGATACCAGAGGTGGACGAAGTGCTTGGAACGACAGCATATGACAAGATACTGGATGCTGTTGACGCTGCGCTTGCAGGAGAGCATTGTGTCATGCTCTCGGACCTGGAGGCGCTGCCCCTGCCGGATACGAAACGGCTTGTGACTACAGGAGGGCATTTCGCGTATCTGAAGATCGCGGAAGGGTGTGACAAGCACTGCACTTACTGCATTATCCCGAAGATCCGTGGAAACTTCCGCAGCGTTCCCATGGAGCATCTTCTGAAAGAAGCGCAGGAGCTTGCGGATCAGGGGGTAAAAGAGCTGATCCTCGTGGCGCAGGAGACGACGCTGTACGGGAAAGACCTCTACGGTGAGAAGTTCCTTCATGTACTGCTGAAAAATCTCTGTAAAATTGTCGGTATCCGCTGGATCCGCATTCTTTACTGCTATCCGGAAGAGATCACGGATGAATTGATCCAGGTGATGAAAGAAGAGCCGAAGATCTGCCACTATCTCGATCTGCCCATCCAGCACGCCAATGATACGATACTTGGCAGGATGGGGCGAAGGACTTCAAAGCAGGAGCTTGTGGATATCATAGGGAAATTGAGAAGCGAGATCCCGGATATCTGTCTGAGGACAACATTGATCACAGGATTTCCGGGAGAGACAGAAGAACAGCATGAGGAACTGATGGAATTTGTGGATGAAATGGAGTTCGACCGCCTCGGGGTGTTCACGTACTCACCGGAAGAAGATACACCGGCAGCAGAGATGCCCGGTCAGATCGACGAGGAAGTAAAGCTTGACCGACAGGCGGATCTGATGGAACTCCAACAGGAGATCGCTTTCGATAATGCGGAAGATATGATAGGGCGCGAAGTACTCGTGATGATCGAGGGCAAGGTGGCTGACGAGAACGCTTATGTGGGCCGTACCTACCGGGATGCGCCCAATGTGGACGGGCTGATCTTCATCAATACGGACGAGGAACTTCTGTCCGGAGACTTTGCAAGAGTAAGAGTGACCGGAGCTTTAGATTATGATCTGATAGGAGAATTATTATGAATCTGCCAAACAAACTGACTGTTCTTAGAGTTATCATGGTGCCGTTTTTTGTATTTTTTATGCTGACCGACGTGGGAGGGGCTGCAAACAAGTGGATCGCCCTTGCCCTCTTTGTCATCGCCAGCCTGACTGATATGCTGGACGGAAAGATCGCAAGGAAATATAACCTTGTGACAAATTTCGGTAAGTTCATGGATCCGCTGGCGGACAAGCTGCTTGTCTGCTCAGCCATGATCTGCCTGATCCCCTCCGGAAAGCTGAATACAGCCATCGTTATCGTTATTATTGCCAGAGAGTTTATCATCAGCGGCTTCCGTCTCGTGGCCTCCGACAGCGGGATCGTGATCGCGGCGAGCTACTGGGGGAAGTTCAAGACCGTATTCCAGATGGCGATGATCATCGTGCTGATCGCGGATTTCGGCGGCGTGTTCGATCTCATCGGTGAGATCCTGGTCTGGATCGCACTGGCGCTTACGGTGATCTCACTGATCGATTATATATGGAAGAACCGCCAGGTGCTCACACACGGCGGGATGTAATGTTGCTGTAACTATAACTGTAACAGTTCGGCCCGCGCCATTCGTAAAACCGCACTTCGTGCTTATTGCGGCTGCCGCCGCTGTTTTACTCATTGACGGGCGCTCAGCTCATCTGAATACCAGTCAACGGATTCTTATGCAAGCATAAATCCGTCGACTGGCATCAGATGGCTGAACTGTTACCAATTTTGTGAAAAACTTGTCAGCCTGAGATTGACGAATGATGTAAATTATGAGAAAATAAACCATATATGGGGCAGACGAAAGGTACCGCATCAGGCAGCGGAAAGTCTCGCGTCATATGCGAAGAAAATCATACATATTGAAAGGAGTTTTAACATGATTTATTCACATGAAGTAGAAATGATGTGTCCGGTGGCTCAGGGCGCGAATCACGGACCAGCTCCGATCCCGGAAGAGGCGAAATGGGTACAGGCAAAAGAGATCAAAGATATCTCCGGCTTTACACACGGCGTAGGCTGGTGTGCACCTCAGCAGGGAGCATGTAAACTGACACTGAATGTAAAAGAGGGCGTCATTCAGGAAGCGCTGGTAGAGACACTTGGATGTTCAGGAATGACACATTCCGCTGCTATGGCATCTGAGATCCTTCCCGGCAAGACAATCTTAGAGGCACTGAACACAGACCTTGTCTGTGATGCGATCAATACAGCAATGAGAGAACTGTTCCTTCAGATCGTATACGGAAGAACACAGAGCGCATTCTCCGAAGACGGACTTGCGATCGGCGCAGGACTGGAAGACCTTGGAAAAGGACTCCGTTCCCAGGTTGGTACTATGTATGGTACACTTGCAAAAGGTCCCCGTTACCTTGAGATGGCAGAGGGTTATGTAACAGGTATTGCTCTTGACGACAACGACGAGATCATCGGATACCAGTTCGTAAACCTTGGAAAATTCACAGACTTCGTAAAGAACGGCGATACTCCGAACGATGCATGGGAGAAAGCTAAAGGACAGTACGGCCGTGTTGACGATGCAGTGAAGATCATCGATCCGCGTAAAGAGTAATCGCAGATCTTGCAGTGAAAATCTCAACAATGGTAAATAAATCAGGAGGATATATAAATGGCTTTATTTGAATCATATGAAAGAAGAATTGATAAAATCAATGAAGTTTTAAACAGCTACGGTATCGCTTCCCTGGAAGAGGCAGAGAAGATCACAAAGGATGCCGGACTGGACGTTTACAATCAGATCAAAGGCATCCAGCCGATCTGCTTTGAAAATGCATGCTGGGCTTACATCACAGGCGCGGCGATCGCGATCAAGAAAGACTGCAGAAACGCTGCTGATGCGGCGGCAGCGATCGGAGAAGGACTTCAGGCATTCTGTATCCCGGGATCTGTTGCTGACCAGCGTAAAGTAGGTCTTGGACACGGCAACCTTGGCAAGATGCTCCTTGAGGAGACAACAGACTGCTTCTGCTTCCTGGCAGGACACGAGTCCTTCGCAGCAGCAGAGGGAGC
>DWVY01000062.1 GCA_019119995.1 Candidatus Mediterraneibacter faecavium
GGTTACAAAAGGAAGATAAACTAATAACCCTGAAATATAGCTAAAAGCAATCAGCCGAACGGACAACTCGCGTTGCTCAGACAATTCCGTCCGGCTGATTAACGCTATATCTCAGGGTTAAAGTTTATCTATCCTTTTTCCACAGTCGCCGGAAGCATTACACTCCTGACTGATTCGGAAAGTGCATCATATCGGCTGTATCCATCTGATTTTCTACGTTCATCCAATCGGAAGTATCTCCCCGACAATCATGAAGTTTACAGAAAACAGGTCGAAATGGTGAACCTGGTCGACTAAGTTTACCATTTCGACCTGTTTGTAGGAGTGTTTGTTGAAAGATATCGCCGCGGCGAAAGAAAAAAATACCGACTGGATGAGACAGCGGAAAAAGAGGATACTGCATAAGCTGTGCATCGACATGGAGCGTTCCGAATACACCTCGTTCTCCATGTTAGCGAGATCAAAATGCGAGTTCCAATGAACGAGCATTTTCATCCCGCGTTACATGGATTCGAGGGGATGAGGAAGAGCGGGTCGGTACAGCGTTGCAGGATCCTCTTTTTCTGCGTACCTTATTCAGTCATTATATCCTTGCTTCTATAGCGGCGTTCAATTCGACAAACACGAATTCATCTTACAGAGTATCTCCGCGTTTTACGTATCCGGGCTTAGCCGGATCAGCGATGATCCTCTTGCCGCGGATCAGTCTTGCGTGTTTGTCCACCATCATGTTTTCTACATGAACGCCTTTTCCGATGATGACATCAGCGGAGATCACACAGTTCTTAACTACTGCGCCCGGTTTGATGATACAGCCTCTTCCGATGATGGAGTTCTCGATCTCGCCGTCAATCAGGCAGCCGTTGGAGACAACGGAGGAAGTAACCTTGCTGTCTTCAAAGTACTGTGTCGGGCAGGAGTCGTTCGTGCGGGTGTATACCGGCCACTCGTCATCGAACAGGTTCATTGCATTCTTCAGATCGATCAGATCCATGTTGGCGTCATAGTAACTCTTGAAATCTGTGATCGCTGCAAAATATCCTTTATGCGGAACGGCGCGGATATCGAGGTTCTCACATTCTTCGTCAATGATATCTGCAAATGTATACATGGATGATGTCTTGTGAGCCTTGTTTACCAGTTCAAGGAAGAGCTCTTTTGACAGCACGTAAGTATCCATGAAGATATTTCTGTTCTTTGCGTTTCCGCGGTTCGGCTCGATGGAAAGGACGCCTTTCTGCTTATTAATATTCAGGGTATCGCAGGAGAGGAAAGCGTCTTTTGCATTGTCGACTGCGTGATACATCATGGAGATGTCTGCGCCGGAATCAATGTGAGCCTGGATGAATTCGCTGTAGTCGGCAGTGTAGATCATATAGCTCGGCGCGATCACAACATACGGCTGATGCATTCTCTCGATGCAGTCCATGTTCTCGATGTAAGCTGCGATATCAGTGCTGTAGATACTTCCGGGCTGTATCTCTTCCGTGTACATGATGCTGAGTTTCCCGCGCTTGGAATTGATATTATAGTGACGTCCGGTGCCGAGGTGCTCGGTCAGGGAACGCGGTTTCCTGCGCACGTAAACCTGGATATTATCGATGCCGCTGTTGCTCATATTTGAGATCGGGAAATCGATGATGCGGTATCTGCCGAGGAATGAGAATGCTCCTACCGGGCGGTATTCCTGGAGGCCTTCTACCTTAATGTGATTTCCGGCGAAATTGATGATTCCGAAAGCCTTATTCATATTATTCATCCCCCTTTACACGTTTTGCAACAAGTTCAATGTTTTCACTGTCAGCGCTTCCTACTACAGCATTCTTTCCGATCTTAATGCCGTCGGCTACAAGGGCGCGTGTAACGACAGCGCCTTCGGCAACTTCAGCTCCCGGCATAAGCACACTGTCGATAACCTTTGCTCCCGGAGCAACTTTTGCGTTTGTAAAAAGTACAGAATTCTTTACTTCGCCGTCTACTACACAGCCCTGTGTGATAAATGCTTTTTCGATCTTGGCGTCAGCGCCGATATACTGCGGTAATGCAGTTACGTCTTCTGTATAGATCTTCCATGTCGAATCGTTCAGATCGAGTTCGTTGTTCTTGCTGAGCAGATCCATATTTGCTTCCCATAGAGAGTCGATCGTTCCAACGTCTTTCCAGTAGCCTTTATATTTGTAAGCAAAGACATTTTTGCCTTCTGCTAACAGCGTCGGGATGATATCCTTACCGAAGTCATGTGAAGACTCCGTAGACTTCATATCTGCAAGAAGCATCTTCCTTAATGTCTTCCAGTTGAAGATGTAGATACCCATGGATGCGAGATTGCTCTTCGGATGTTCCGGTTTCTCTTCAAATTCGATGATGCGGCCGGTGTCATTTGTATTCATGATACCGAAACGGCTTGCCTCTTTCATCGGAACTTCGATAACGGCGATCGTCGCATCAGACTGGCACTCTTTGTGGTAAGCCAGCATCTTGGCATAGTTCATTTTGTAAATATGGTCGCCGGAGAGGATCAGAAGATACTCCGGTGAGTATGTATCGATGAAATCGATATTCTGGGAGATCGCGTCTGCAGTTCCTCTGTATACGTCCAGATCTGCATCGGATTTCTCACGCGGCGGAAGTACGTATACACCGCTGTCCTTGGCATCAAGACCCCAGCGGCGTCCTGCTGCGACATAACTGTTAAGAAGGACTGATTCATACTGCGTTAATACGCCGACAACATCAATACCACTGTTTGCACAGTTGCTGAGCGGGAAATCGATGATGCGGTATTTTCCGCCATATGAAACAGCCGGTTTTGCCACTTTTTTGGTCAGGTCATGCAGACGAGATCCGCGGCCGCCAGCTAAGATCATAGCTAACATATTATTTTGTTTCATAATGAGCCCTCACTTTCATTCTTACTGTTTTTTTATTATAACGTTCTTTATAGAAATTTTCTACAATTTTGTTTAAAAAAGAAGAAAATCACATGAAAAATATAGGAAAAACTTATAAAGAAAAATCGCATAGGGGAATAATAGTAGTATATTCATATGAAAAAGAGAGGCGAAATGAGATGAACACGATAAAAAATAGCGATGAAACAGTATTTGAAGAAAAAATGATCGTATATTTTACAGAGTTTCTTGAAGAAAAGGAGTGCGCACCGGCGACAATTGAAAAATATGCAAGAGATATAAAAACATTTACAAAATATCTTGGAAATGACAAGAAGATTACAAAACAGAGGCTTCTGGCATATAAGGAGTGGCTGATAGAAAATTATTGCATTTCGAGCGTAAACTCTATGATAGCGGCATTGAATCAGTTCTTGATCTATATAGAGATGGGACGTCTTAGACTAAAAAGAGTAAAGGAACAGGGGCATAGTATGAACCGTGCCGGCAGGGAGTTATCCGGAGAAGAATTCCGCAGTCTGGTACGCACAGCAAAAGAAAGAGGAAAAGATCAGACAGCTATGATCATGGAGACGATGTGTGCAACAGGGATCAGGATCAGCGAGCTGAAATTTTTCCGCGTGGAAAATATAGAAAGCGGCGTGGTAAAAGTGCGGAATAAAGGAAAAAGCAGAATCGTTCTCATACCAAAGATTCTGCAGAAAAAACTTCGCATATATATAAGAAGAAAGGGGATACGAAAAGGGATGATCTTCTGCACGAAAAGCGGAAAGGCAAAGGATCGGTCTAATATCTGGAAAGAAATGAAAGCAATCGCAAAAATAGCGGGAATAAATCTGGAAAAAGTATTCCCCCATAATCTGCGACACCTCTTTGCGCGTACATTTTATAAGACAACAAAAGATCTGATCAATCTGGCGGATATATTGGGACACAGCAGTGTGGAAGTGACGAGGATCTATACATCGGATGGAATACAGGAGTGGCGCAGAAGCCTGGAGAAGATAAAACTTCTTGAGACATAACCACATAATATTAATTATGTGGTAGACATACATAGAATGAAATGAATCTATTCTTAAAAAGAATAAAACGGATTGATAAGCAAGTCAATAGAAAGTTTAAAAAAATAATAAAAAATCAGTACGCGGATCATGAATTGTCAAAAATATATAAATCATGGCAAAAAATATTACAAAATCGTCCCGAATGAAAACATATAAGTAGACAGAGATGCATTCTCCATATGAATACACTGTGTTCTCCAACCACATAATTAATATTATGTAGTTCATACTGGTGTGAAAAGTAGGGAGTGATAGGAAAATGTACAGGAGAAAAGGACGTATCCTTGCAGGGCTGCTTGCACTGATACTGGTCTGCACGTCGAGCGGCGTGTCTGTCCTTGCAGATGAGGGGACTGATCAGGGGTACACGGCCGGACTCTGCGAACATCATCCGGAGCATACAGATGACTGCGGATATGATGCGGCATCAGAGACGCCGTGTGCATATAAGTGTGATATATGCGGGGATAATGTTTCTGAAGAAAGCTCGGAAGAAGATAGTCCTGCCCGAGATGAAAATGAAAATATGCAGGATGACGCAGCCCCGGTGGATGATGACAGTGATTCTGTCCAGGATGCAGAGCAAAATGATTCTGCAGAAGTGGCTGATACGAAAGAAATCGTAGAATGGACATGGGTGGATGAAGACGGAGTCCTCCAACAGAATGGAAACGTATGGGGACTGGGAGTACCAGGAGCCAGTGAAGATAACCCGCTTACTCAGGATGCATTGCTGGAGATGCTGCCAAAGCAGATCGATGCTGCTCTGGCGGACGGCAGTGAAGTAGCCGTAGATCTGACGTGGGATCTGTCTGCGATACCGGAAGAGGGAGTCTGGAGTGGAGATTATACTGTAACCGCTGACGTAGACGTAACGTATAGCTTGGGCGTGGAAGTTGCGCCGTTAAGCGTGGAAGTTGAAGTTGGGGGAGGGGAGACGTATGCTAGTCAGGAAAATTTGAATGCGAATACGGTAGAAGGAGAATCTCCACAGGGCACTACAATCAATGTGTTTGATTACTGGTTGAGTAGTCAGAATGACAGTGACCAGTCAAATCCTGAAAATTACCTGAACAGGGGTATTAACAATGGAGAAGTACTGAAGTTTGGGACAGGTATGGGGACTGATCGTGATACTGGAGAAAATCATCTGAATAGAAATACTGTAAATTATTGGACCGGAAGTGAGGCAGTGCGTTCGGGAGTTGTCAGCCGGGTTCTGACTGACGGATATCCGACTCTAAGCAGCACGTTGGGCGGCGGTTCACTGGCCTACCTCTTCAGTACATCGGAAGAACACACAGGTAAAGCCTCATACCCTGATGCAACGGGGCTGCTCCAGGTAAGCGATGGTTATTTTTACTATAATAGTCAGGATAATTTTGCGGAGCTTAACAGCAGTACAGAGGGAAACGCGTTTACACTGTACAATACCTGGGGAGTTTATGCGGGCGGAAGTTCGCCGAACGGACAGTTTTTTCCTTTTGATACAGGCGCAGAAGTATTTGATGATGCAGGGAGAAATGGCATTACACAAAAAGATGTAAACTCTGTGAGTCAGTATGAAAGTTTGCAGAATCGGGATCAATACATAAATTATCCTGGTGTATCCATCAATCACTATTTCGGTCTAACAATGACGACACGGTTTGTTCAGCAATACGGGGGGCATACCGATGAGTCCCCACAAAGTGATGTGGTAACTTATGAATTCAGCGGAGACGATGATGTATGGGTATTCATCGATGATGTTTTGGTAGCTGATTTGGGAGGAATCCATGATGCAGCATCATTGGAAATTAATTTTAATACAGGAGCAATTAGCATTAATGGTAGTGGAACAGGGACTCTGAAAAGTATGTACCAGGCAGCCGGCAGAGTTAATAGTACAACATGGAATCAAAATACATTTGCGGACAACACTTATCATACTTTAAGATTCTTTTATCTGGAACGCGGTAATACAGATTCTAATATGTCTCTGCGCTTTAATCTGGTGACAATCCCGGAGAGCGGAATCATCAAGATGGATCAGTCAGGAAACCATATAGCGGGAGCGAGGTTTACGCTGTATGAAGCAACTGAACAGTATGAAAAAGGGAATAGAATCTGTAGTGGTGTTACCGACGATAAGGGCGAATTGATTTTTGTAGATGATCAGGGAATGATTGTCAGTCTGGCAGATTTGTACAGCCGCAATATTCAGTATCTGGTTCTGGAGGAGACAGCTTCTCCACAGGGCTATCGAACGACTGGGGACATGCATCTTTATTTTTATACGCCTAATAATGGGCAGGATGTAGTTTTACTTTCAGATAATGAATGGGATACTGGTTCTTACGCTAGCTCAAAGGTGACAGCACAGACCGGTTCGGAAATTACTTTGAGTGATTCCAGGTCAATAAATCTTGATACTGATGGTGGGACACTCTTTGCAGTTGTGTTGCAAAGACAGGATATATCCGGTGATTTAGAGAATTCAAACAACTGGCGGGCAGTTTACGGAGATCCTGAAAGTGGATGGCATGTAGCTTCTGACTCAGGTATGTTAGCTATTATTGATGCTGCACAGAACAATCCATATGAATTTGAAGTAACAGCCAGCGGTGCATATGAAGCCAATGTCGAGAACTTGCCGGGTGATATTACAAAGTATTACTACATGCTTAGCGAGCAAGAGAAAAATAATGCGAAATATACAATCGCGTATTATTATACCACAGAGGCTTCCGTAGCAGGAGCTACGATCGGAAATACCCGGCGCGTGGACAGCGATGAGTTTGAAAGAGTATTCTCAGTAAATCTATATGTACCGAATATACAGAACAACTTGTATGTGCAAAAATTAGATGAGAGTGGGACACCAGTTTCAGCGGAAATTGGTACTGCAACATTTGCGCTTTATAAAGCAGAGGATGTAACAATTGCTGATGATGGAACATATACCATCAGAGATGAAGCAACCCGTGTACAGACTCAGACAACTAGTGATATGACCATGCCTCTTGAGCTGACGGGCGGTGCAATGTTCAGCAGGATACCGATTGGAGAGTATTATCTGATCGAGACATCTGCTCCTACAGGATATGTGGCATCAGGACAGGCGGTTCATGTAATTGTTGACAATACGGGCGTCTATGCAGATGCAGGCACAGAAACGGATGCAGTCAGTGTTCGCAGAGGAGTCGGTTCTGTTGTGAGAAGTATGGTTCAATTTGCAACGGATGACGATGTGGATACGACCCTTCATGATATTAAAACCGAGCTGGTGAGTGGCGAACACAGCGGCAACGGATTTAGCTGGGACAGTTGGGATGCCAATGTCGGGAATGACCTTCACTTACAGTTTCGGAATACACATGCGGTTCTGGAGTATGGAACGTATGAGGGAAGTGGTAATCCATATTTTGAAGTAGAGTCAGGATGGTCCAAGCTGTTGGTGCGTCAGTGTTTGGCGCATCAGGAAGATGGGAGTATTTCTTCTAAAAAGCAGCATCTTGATGAAAATCAGGATTTAACGAATCTCTTTTCTGGCACAGTCACCGTATGCGTAAAGAACCAGCGGATTAACAGCCTGACTATAAGCAAAACAGTAGTAGATGAGTCAGGAGAAGCTCCGGAAGATCAGGAGTTTACATTTACCCTTACCATGACAGATGCATCTAATGATCAAATGAATGCTTCATATAACGTGGAAGGGACTGGCCTTCCAGAATCCAGAACAGTTCAGTTTAGCGATGGAAGGGCAGAATTAACACTCAGTCATGGTGAAAGTATCACAATAAGAAATCTTCCGGCGGGAGCGCATGTGAATGTTACAGAAAGTGATATAGAAGGGCAGTCTTATACAACAACATATGCGGTTGGGGATGAGGCACCTGTAAGCGGAAAAGAGACTGGAGAACTTGAAATCACAGACAGTGGCAGCGTGAACGTATCATTTACGAATACATACGTGCCGACAGATGATTTTTCGTTTATAAAGACGGACAAGGACGGCAAAGCGCTTCCCGGAGCAAAATTTGCACTGTATCGCCTGTCTTGCAGTGCAGACCACAATCACTCAGAAGATGAAATTTCTGTAAAGGAAAACGGGGAATTCCTTGAGGATTATGGGTATAAGGCCTGTTGGACATTAGTACATGCGGCAGAATCAGATGATATAACTGGACAAGTACAGTTCACCGATATACCGACTGAAGGTGAATACAGACTTGTAGAAATAAAGACGCCTGACGGATATGCAGCTCCAGGTGGTCAGTGGAAAATTGTATATAGTGATGGTAGATTCCAGCCAAAGGGAAATGGTGATGCCAGTGTTGGGAATCCTCCTGCTATAAAAGAAGAAAATGAAGGTGGCAATGTAACATACAGTATTGTCAACTATCAACCCGGTGAACTTCCGTTCTCTGGAAATACGGGAATCAGGATGTTCCTGCTGATCGGTGGCATGTTGATGATTCTGGGAGCTGCCGGGGGAACCGGCTGGTATATGTATCACAGAAAATCTGTGGTAGTGCACAGACGCCGCAGAAGGCACAGAATATAAATTTTATTAACTGTTGAATATGGGCGGCGTGACCGCCCTTAAGGATAAATACATCCATATTCAAAATTAAAACCAAATCAAAATGAAATGAAACGAGGAGGAAAATTCAATGAAAACGAAACTTAGAAACACGTGGATTTCAAAGCTCATGGCATTATGTCTGGCGGTTGTGATGATGCTGTCGATGAGCATGACGGTATTTGCTGTAAAGAGTACAGATACAGCCGATTTCGAGGTGACAGGATTTGACACGGATCCCGCTCCGTCTGTATCCGCTTATCAGATTATTACGGTAAATGTAGATGATACATCAGCACAACCTGAGTATCCAGTGTATACATGGGTCAATGAAGTAGCAAATTGGGTAACAGCAAATCATCCTGCTTATATCGATCAGACCTTGGGAACAAATGCCGTGGCAGATGCTTTTGCTGAAGCAGATGCCGCTGATCTGACTACGTTTCTTGAAGAGATGACGGCAGCAATCAAAGATAATACTATTACAGGGATTACACCTACTACGGTTACTGCCTCAAATGGTACAGCATCATTTACAGATATGGCAATGGGAGAGTATCTCATTACAGCAAATGGTGGGGTAAAGATTTATCAGCCTACAACAGTAAAAGTAGTTCCGGTATATGATGAAGAATCTCAATCCTGGGAAGTCTCAGAAGCCGTGATTGGCGATAAAGGCGTTATGAAATCTCAGGAGCCATCCATTGGGAAAGAAGTCGCAGACGGGGATGATACAGTAGCGGTTGGAGATACTGTTAAGTATAAACTGACAGTAGTAATACCGGACTATCCGACAGATTCTACTGATGCAAAGCTTGAGGTAGGAGATACTTTTTTATCAGGATTGACATATAACAATGATGTAAGGGTTTATTCTGATGCTGATATGACTATTGAAATTCCAGCGGCTGGAGTGTATACGAATGTAACAGATGGGGAAACTCTTGCCAATAAAGACTTCCTATTACAGTTTACTCAGGATTACATATTAACTCATGGTGGACAGACAATATATGTAGGATACACAGGTACTGTAAATAATGATGCGTTTTCAGCAGCAGATGCTCTGGGAAATAGGGCATTCCTCGGATATAACAATGATCCATATAATGACACTTCCTATACACCAGATAAGGAAACTGAAGAAAAGGTATATTCCTATATTATTAATCTGAAAAAAGTAGATAAAAATGGTAGCGCTCTTTCTGGAGCTGAATTTACACTGACAAAAAGCAATGAGCAGAATGCAATGAAGTTTAATGGCTCAAATGGAGTTTATACATATGATTCTAAGGGTCAAGTAACAGATACCAAGCTTGCGGTTAATGGAGAGGGAGTGCTTTCAATTAGAGGTTTGGATGAGGGCACCTATGTTTTACGGGAAATAAAAGCCCCAAATGATTACGTACTTCCGAACGGTGAGATTACGATTGAAATTTATGATCAGGACAATGGATCAGCAGATGGAATAATTGATGAAGGCGAATCTGCTATTGTTAACGCAGATGGAACAGCAAAATTGTATGGTAATGTAGTGATTGATGGAAATACCGTATCTTTTAATATTGAGAACACCAGCTCCGCAGATGCCGGCTTCCAGCTCCCGACCACCGGCGGCATGGGTACTATGATCTTTACGATCGCAGGTATCCTCCTCATGGGCGGCGCGGTTGCTCTGATCGTAGTAGCTGCAAGAAAGAAGAGAGGATAATCTGTCCTTAAGCATTTCGATTGGATTCAGAATTAATGAAGAGAGAACAGAAAAAGAAGAAAAGTAATCTGTTATTACTCCTGGCGCCCCTGCTGCTTTTTGCGGCAGGCGCCGGGATTTTCCTTTATCCGGCGGTAAGTAATTATCTGGCGGAGCGGCAGCAGTCGGAAGTGATCCATACTTACCGGGCGGCTGTGAATGAGATGGACCAGGCGGAAATAGATGCTGCATGGCAGGAGGCTGTGGAGTACAATGAGAACCTTGCCGGAGATCCGGTACATGACCCTTTTGTCATGGGGAGCGGCTATGTCCTTCCGGATAATTATGAAGAAGTATTAAATGTCAACGGCGATGGGGTGATGGGATATATCGATATCCCGAAGATTGACGTCTATCTTCCGATTTACCATGGAACCAGTGAAGAGGTATTGGCAGAGGGCGCCGGACATCTGGAGATGACAGCGCTTCCCATTGGCGGGAACAATCGGCATCCGGTCATCAGTGCCCATCGCGGCCTGCCTAGTGCGGAGCTGTTTACCCGGCTGGATGAGATGGAGGCCGGAGATCAGTTTTATATCCATGTACTTGATCATACTCTGGCTTATGAGGTGGATCAGATCGAGGTGATCCTGCCGGAAGAGCTTTCTCTTCTGCAGCCGGAGGAAGACAAGGATCTGGTGACGCTGCTGACCTGTACTCCGTATGCAGTGAATACGCATCGTCTCCTCGTGCGGGGGACGCGGGTGCCGTATGAGCCTGAGACTGAGGAAGATACTGTGCAGACGGCGGATCAGGTGAGTACCTGGCTGAGAGAGTATCTGTATGCGATACTTGCAGGCATTCTCCTGCTCTTTATCCTTGTGACTGCCGTGATCACCCTGAGACGCAGGAAACGAGGGAGACGAAGGAGGCGCAGGAGACGGCGATGAAGAGAATATGGCTTTTTATCCTGGCAGGGCTCCTGCTCCTGACAGGACTCGGGATTCTTCTCTATCCGAACCTGAACCGGCTTGCCGCAGGATTTACAGATCAGGAGAAGATCGTACATTTCCGGGAGGAGCAGAAGGAAACAGACGGAGAGGACGCCCCTTATGCGGACCTTCTTACTCAGATGCAGGACTACAATAAGGAAATCTATGAAAACGGGCAGGAAGATCTGAAAGATGTATGGAGTTACGAACAGAACCCGTTTGATTTTGATACGGCCGGCCTCGCGGATGACATGATCGGGTATATCACGATCGACGCCATGGACGAGGAAATGCCCCTGTATATCGGAGCAAATGAGGAAAATATGAGCAAGGGCGCTGTGGTCATGGGGCAGACGAGCATGCCCATCGGCGGAGAGAACACGAACTGCGTGATCGCGGCTCACCGCGGGTACAGGGGGATTCCCATGTTTCAGTATATTGAAGTGCTGCAGCCGGGTGACAAGATTGAGATTACGAATCTGTGGGACACAATCGAGTATGAAGTCGCGAAATGTATTGTGATCCGGCCGGATGACATTGATGCGGTGAAGATCGTGCCCGGACAGGATATGCTGACTCTGATCACCTGTCATCCGTACACGCAGAATTATCAGAGATATGTCGTCTACTGCAGGCGGACAGACCATGGAGAAGGTGCTGCGCAGCCGGATGGTGAAAATGATCCGCTGGCAGCATTTGACGGAGTGGTCTATGTGTCGTCTGCTGACGACATACGGCGAGAACAGCTTGTCAATACAGCTGTGATGGCCGGATGCGCTGCTCTCTGCCTGTTCATCTTGAAGGCTGTCTGTGTGCGGGCTGTAGGAGGACGGAAACGCCGGAAGAGGAAAATGCATGCGAAACGTGAGCGCAGAAAGGGAAGAAGGAATGGCTAAAGCAGAAGACCTTACCGGGCGCAGATTCGGGAACCTCAAAGTGTTGGAACGGGCAAAGAACCGCAACGGGCGTGTCTGCTGGCTGTGCCGCTGCGACTGCGGAAATGAGAAGGTGGTGTCAGCACATGATCTGAAAGCAGGAAAATGTAAAACCTGCGGCGGCCGTAGCCACAGGATATCTACAAACATGATAGATCTTACCGGAAAAAAGTTCGGGCGTCTGACTGTGCAATACCCGATAAAGCGCCGGGATAAGAGAGGTTGTGTATACTGGCACTGCATTTGTGAATGTGGACGGGAGACAGACCTTAGTGAAAATGACTTAAGACACGGAAATTACCAGAGCTGCGGCTGCCTTAGGAAAGCGCTCCAGAAAGAGCTGCCGAAGCAGCTTACTATGGTGGATGGTACATGCATTGAGATGTTGGAGAGCAGAAAGTACCGCAGGGACAATAAAAGCGGGTTCCGAGGCGTATATCAGATGAAGAATCAGAAATACCGCGTATCGATCGGATTCAAAGGGAAGAGATATTATGTAGGGACTTATAAAGATTATGATGAGGCGGTCCGGGCAAGGCTTGCAGCGGAAGAAACAGTATTTTCCGGATTTCTCAGAGAATATCAGAGCTGGAAAGAAAAAGCAGATGATGATCCCGGGTGGGCACAGAGTCACCCTCTGGTCTATGAAGTAGAGAAAATAAACGGCAGCCTGACAGTCAGGACGAGCTGAATAAAGCAGATGGAAAACTTCCTATTTTTCGCGATCAGGAAGTTTTTCTTTTTGTGCATTTTGATGATTGACAATAATTTTAAATCTTTATACTATATTGTTAGTTACCGAACAAATATTTTCTGGATATGAAAGGGATGTGAGACAGTAATGTGCAGCAGCGATAACAAAGGGACTCCAGACTGCGGGCATGATGTCGGACGGCTGATCAATACGCTTTCCCATCAGCTGAAGCGGCAGATGTGCGTGCAGGAGGAGGAAGACAGTCTGACGACGAATATGCAGCGGCTCGTCCTGCATTATATTCTGTTTCAGTCACTGCAGCGGGATATTTACCAGAAAGATGTGGAAAAAGAATTCCAGATCCGCAGATCAACGGCCACGGGAACACTCCAGATCCTTGAGAAGAACGGATTTATCACCCGGGAACCGGTGAAGCAGGATGCGCGCCTGAAGAAGCTGATGCCCACGGAAAAAGCCAAGGCGGTGCGCCAGCATATCCTGGATAATATCCGTTATGTCGAGGAGCTGCTCGCGAAAGACATACCGGAAGAAAAACTGACTGTATGCAGGGAAGTACTTATGCAGATGTCCGAGAATTTGTCTGGTGATGAAAAAAGAAGAGAGGAGATAACAGACCATGAATAGAATATTACTTCGTTCCGTCAGGGAATACAAGCGCGAATCTTTTCTGACTCCTGTGCTGGTCTGTCTTGAAGTGCTGATGGAAGTGCTGATCCCGCTGCTGATGGCGAATATCATTGACGTCGGGATCGCGAACGGTGATATGGGTTATATCATCCGGACAGGCGTACTGCTGGTCGTCATGGCAATGCTTGCACTCGCATTCGGCGCGAAAGCAGGACAGATGGGCGCGATCGCATCTTCAGGATATGCGAAGAATCTGCGCCACGATATTTTTTATAAGATACAGGATTTTTCATTTGGAAACATTGACCATTTTTCAACATCAAGCCTTGTGACGAGGATGACGACAGATATCACGAATGTGCAGATGGCGTATATGTTTACGATACGTCTGCTGGCGAGAGCGCCGATCATGATCGTCCTGTCGCTGATCATGACGATGACGATCAGCGTGAAGATCGCGGTGATCATGCTGATCACAGTGCCTATCCTCGGGGGCGCGCTGATCGCGATCGCGAAGATGGCGCATCCTCATTTCGTACAGGTGTTTGACGAGTACGATGTACTCAATAACACGGTACAGGAAAATGTAAATGCGGCGAGAGTTGTCAAGGCTTATGTCCGCGGTGAACATGAGGTGGAGAAGTTCGGAAAGGTATCCACACTTGTGTTTAAGCTCTTCACCAAAGCGGAGAAGATCGTTGCGTGGAACTCGCCGATCATGCAGTTCACGGTATACGCTGTGGTTATTATCATGGTGCTGATTGGCGGCGAGAGCATCATCACAGGCTCCATGCAGACCGGCGAGCTCACCAGTGTTATCGTATATGCGCTGCAGATCCTGATGTCGCTTATGATGGTTACTTTCGTATTTACGATGATCATGATAGCCGAAGCATCCACGGACCGTATCACCGAAGTGCTGGAGGAAGTGCCGGAGATGGAAGACGCAGCGGATGCTGTTACAGAGGTGAAGAACGGCGATATTGATTTTGAACATGTAAACTTCAGTTACGCGGGTGAGGGCGGCAACCTTTCTCTGAAAGATGTAAACCTTCATATTAAAAGCGGTCAGATCATCGGTGTGATCGGCGGCACTGGAAGCGCCAAGTCTACTCTCGTACAGTTGATCCCGAGGCTTTATGACGTAACGGGCGGCTGTGTGAAAGTCGGCGGAGTAGATGTCCGTAAATACAGCCTGGAAGCGCTCCGTGACCAGGTATCCATGGTGCTCCAGAAGAACGTGCTCTTTACCGGCTCGATTTATGAGAATATCCGCTGGGGTGATGAGAACGCCAGCGATGAAGAAGTACAGAGAGTCTGTAAGCTGGCTCAGGCCGACGGATTTATCCAGGAGTTCCCGGCGGGTTATGATACGATGATCGTGGAAGGCGGTAATAACGTGTCCGGCGGTCAGAAGCAGAGGCTCTGTATCGCAAGGGCGCTGCTTAAGAAACCGAAGATCCTGATCCTCGACGATTCTACCAGTGCGGTGGATACAAGAACGGACGCACTGATCCGTCAGGCGTTCCGTGAGGAGATTCCGGATACGACGAAGATCATCATCGCACAGAGGATTTCTTCGGTGGAAGATGCAGATATGATCATCGTGATGGATAACGGCGAGATCAACGGGATCGGTACATCAGAAGAACTTCTCAAGACGAATGACATTTACAGAGAAGTATATGAATCCCAGGTGAAAGGAGGTGCGCAGGATGAGTGATCAGAATAACAGCAATGCACAGCCGGTCCAGCAGAGGGCAGGCGGGGGCCCGGCAGTTACAAAGGGCACGCTCAAGACCGCCAAAAGACTTCTGAACTATGTGTTCAGTGCATATAAGGTGCAGTTTATCATTGTTCTGATCTGCATCCTTATGAGTTCGGTGGCGTCGATCTCGGTATCCCTGTCACTGAAATTCCTTCTGGATGACTTTATCATCCCGCTGATCGGACAGCAGGATCCGGATTATACGGAACTGTATATGGCGCTGGTAGTGCTGGGAAGTATCTTCTTATTAGGAGTTATCGCTACATTTGTCTACAGCCGTATGATGGTAGTGATCGGCCAGGGCGTGTTAAAACGTGTCCGCGATGAGATGTTCGCTCATATGCAGACTCTTCCGATCCGCTATTTTGACCAGAATACGAACGGCTCGATCATGAGTCTTTACACAAATGATACAGATACCCTGCGTCAGATGATCAACCAGTCGATCCCGCAGGTACTGATGTCAGCGTTCACTATTATCGTTACATTTATCTCCATGCTGGTCTTAAGCCCGATCCTGACAGTGCTCGCAGTGCTCATGATCATTGTGATGATCTTTGTGTCAAAGGTCGTGACAGGCAACAGTGGAAAATACTTCATCCGCCAGCAGATCGACCTTGCCGATATCACCGGTTTCGTCGAGGAGCGTATGAACGGACAGAGAGTCATCAAGGTATTCAACCATGAAAAGATCTCCGAGCAGGAGTTCGACGAGCTGAATGAAAGACTCTTTACAAGCGCATCCAATGCACATACATTTGCCAGCATGATGGGACCGATCATCGGAAACCTCGGAAACCTTCAGTTCGTACTCACGGCAGTGTTCGGGGGATTCCTCTCAGTAGCAGGTATCGGAAATATCACACTGGGAGTTATGGCTTCCTACCTGCAGTTTACAAAGAGCTTCACACAGCCGTTCATGCAGGTGGCGCAGCAGTTCAACTCCATCATCATGGCGCTTGCCGGAGCAGAACGTATCTTCAATATGATGGATGAGCCGTCCGAAGTGGACGACGGTTATGTCACACTTGTCAATGCAAAGAGAAATGCAGACGGCAGCCTTACCGAGTGCAAAGAGCGTACCGGCCTGTGGGCATGGAAACATCCACATAAGGCGGACGGTACAGTTACTTATCAGGAACTCAGAGGAGACGTTCGGTTCTACGACATGACATTCGGCTATACGCCGGATCACATGGTGCTCCATGACCTGACACTGTATGCAGAGCCGGGACAGAAGATCGCGTTTGTCGGATCTACCGGAGCAGGAAAGACGACGATCACCAACCTGATCAACCGTTTCTATGATGTTGCAGACGGCAAGATCCGTTACGATGATATCAATATCAATAAGATCAAAAAAGACGATCTGAGGCATTCACTCGGCATCGTGCTCCAGGATACCCACCTGTTTACCGGAACGATCAAAGAAAACATCCGTTACGGCAAACTGGATGCAACGGATGAAGAAGTGATAAATGCAGCAAAACTTGCTCATGCGGATGGATTTATCCGTATGCTGCCGAACGGCTATGATACACACCTGAGCGGCGACGGCGAAGAACTTTCGCAGGGCCAGAGGCAGCTGCTCGCGATCGCGAGGGCTGCGATCGCAGACCCGCCGGTACTGATCCTCGACGAGGCGACATCCTCCATCGATACAAGAACCGAGCAGATCGTCCAGAAAGGTATGGATAACCTGATGAAAGGCCGTACCGTATTCGTGATCGCCCACAGACTCTCCACCATCCGCAACAGCGATGCGATCATGGTGCTCGAGCACGGACGCATCATCGAGAGAGGAACACACGAAGAACTCCTCAAACTGAAAGGGACATATTATCAGTTGTATACAGGAAAACTGGAGTTGTCATAATGTACGTGATGGCTATAAGCCGTGCGATAAGACAGGAAAGAGCTCCCGGAAGAGTGCTTGCATTCTTCCGGGAGCTCTTTTTTGTCTTATCATAGGGCGCCAGCCCGCGACTGAGATGGAGCAGAGAAGCTGCGGAATCGAAGTTGGGCACGGCGGATGACCGGGGCATAGGGCGCCAGCCCGTGGAATCGAAGTTGCGCTTTTACGAAGATAAATCTTTCGCTTTCTTGATCTCTTCCTCTGATGCTCCTGCCACATGGGCAATCTCTTCCTCACTCATTCCCTTGTTTAGCATTTGTATGATTATAGACAAGCGCCCGTCCGCCCAGGCTTCTTCGCGCTCCTGTCTCATATGCTTTTCCTGGTCATATTCGAATATACTCATTTCCTTCGCCTCCGCTCTGTGCTTCTCCAGGAAATCTTTCAGCACGCCCTCTGCGATACACTCCTGGATTGCCTGCTCCACCGCGTCCGCAAGCTCCATCTCTTCCACATACTTCCGAACCTTATCCGTGTAGAGGGCATATTCTTTAAGCGTCCTGCAGGCGTCTTTCAGTTTCTGGTTATGCTTCCCTGAAATGTTCAGCATCACTGCTGACAGTTCCAGTCCTGCATGGGGATCTTCTTTCTCGTACATGTCTGACAGATTCAGAACGGTCCGATCCGGCAGTTCTTCCCTTCCATTGTAAAAGATGAGGAACTCCGGCGGTGGGATATGGATCACTTTTGTTCCGTACAGGTTTGCATTCCGCGTCATCCTTGAATACAGCTTTGCAATGTAGATCAGAAACCTTAAGGGCAGGTTCGGGTTGTAAGTGGACTGGTGCTCATACAGGGAGAGCCGTCCGTCGATCAGGAAAGAAATATCGTTCTTCACTGTCATGTAGATTGCATTCTCCAGAGTGTTGATCTCCAGGATTCCCGGATCAGTATAATGTTTTCCGCTTACTGCGTTGTACAGTTCCAACAGGTTGTTCTTATCCTGGAACAGCATAATGAACAAGGTAGATTTGTACGTCCGGTTGACTGGTATCGCGGTCGATGCGGATGGTACGTTTTGTACCTGTTTTGCACCTGAATTGTCTGTTATAGCCGTTTTTGCTTCTTTTGTCATGCTTCAGCCTCCTTATGAAAATGTGGTGCAAAGAGACTGATGCTGTTTAGGTGGCAGGCAACGCTTTGTATTCGTTCTGCACTTTTACATCCTTATCTCTCTGCTGTTAATAGGGAATTAAAAGCATTGAGATTTTCCTGGATGTAATAGAACTTTTGACGCGGACAGCGCTGCCGCTTAAGAATAGAACATGCTGGAAATATAATGCTTTTGTCCATGATAACACAGAACGAAAAAAAGTACCAGATGGAAAGAGGCTTTTTAAGTATTATAAAGGCTGTACATCCCCGGTATGTGACGATGTACAGCCTTTATGTTTATAGTTTTTACTGCAATTTCTCCCCTGTCAGCATTTCATAGCTTTGGAGATACTTGTCGATGGTCTTTTCAACGATATCGTCCGGAAGCGTCCAGTCGTTGTCCGGATTAGCTTTCAGCCAGTCGCGTGCGAACTGCTTGTCAAAGGACGGCTGTCCGTGTCCCGGCTCGTAGCCGTCAGCTGGCCAGAAGCGTGAGCTGTCCGGTGTGAGCATCTCATCGCCGAGCACGATGTTGCCTTCTTCATCCAGACCGAACTCGAATTTGGTATCTGCGATGATGATGCCGCGGCTCAGTGCGTAGTCTGCACATTTCTTGTAGAGGGCAATCGTATAGTCACGCAGTTTAGATGCATATTCTTCGCCCTTGCCCGGGAATGCTTTCTCAAGGTGTTCGATGCTCTGCTCGTAGGAGATGTTTTCATCGTGGTCGCCGATCTCTGCCTTTGTAGAAGGTGTATAGATCGGTTCCGGCAGCTTGTCGGATTCTTTCAGACCTTCCGGCAGCTTAATGCCGCATACAGTACCGTCTTTCTGATAGCTTGCCCAGCCGCTTCCCGTTATGTATCCGCGGACAATGCACTCAACCGGGAGCATCTGCAGTTTTCTGCACATCATGCTGTTGCCGTCAAACTGCGGTTGGCGGAAGAACTCCGGCATCTCGTTTACATCTGTAGTGATCATATGGTTCGGGAGGATATCCTGTGTCATGTCGAACCAGAATTTGGACATCTGAGTCAGAACTGTCCCTTTCTTTGTGATCGTATTTTTAAGGATCACATCAAAGCAGCTGATCCTGTCAGTAGCTACAAGGATCAGGCTGTCGCCGTTATCGTAGATCTCGCGTACTTTTCCTTCTTTGATCGGTTTCATGTTATACACCTCATTAAATTTATGATTTAGCAGTTCCCTGTAAAATAGAAAAGAAACTTCTATATATAAGAGTAGACAAAAAGCCGGAAAAATACAAGTGTTTTATTCATTATATCTATTCATTATGAGTTATAAGTTAACGGAAATCTGTTGCCGGATTTTCAGATTTTGTGTAAAATCAGGTATGTATATGCAGATATCTCTACGAAAGAGAAGTGCAGAAGATCGGACGGAAACAGAGGGAGCAGGAAATGATAATCGATACACATGCTCACTATGATGACGAGCAGTTTGATACAGACAGAGATAAACTCTTGAACAGTATGTATGACGGGGGGATCGGCCTGATCGTCGATGCCGGATCCACCCTTGAGTCATGGGCGAAGATAAGGAAGCTGACAGAAGACTATCCTTTTATATATGGAGCTATAGGGATCCATCCGGATGAAGTAGGGGCGCTTACGGAAGAGCATATGGATGAGATGGAGCGGCTTCTGGAGTTGGAGAAGATTGTGGCAGTGGGCGAGATCGGGCTGGACTACTATTGGGATAACGAGAGCCATGATATACAGAAGAAATGGTTTATACGTCAGCTTGAGATCGCGCGGAAGAAAGAGATGCCCGTGATCATCCACAGCCGGGAAGCGGCGGCGGATACGATGGAGATCATGCGTGGATATGCGTCGGGGATGCGTGCCGTTATCCACTGTTACTCATATTCTGCTGAGATGGCAAAAGAATATGTGAAGATGGGGTACTATATCGGTATCGGTGGCGTGGTCACTTTTAAGAATGCAAAGAAGTTAAAAAGTGTCGTAGAGGCAATCCCGTTAACATCTATCGTGTTGGAGACAGACTGCCCGTATCTCGCGCCGGAGCCTTACAGGGGGAAAAGAAATTCTTCCCTCTATCTGCCTTATGTGGCTGAGAAGATCGCGGAGCTGAAAGGCGTGAGCGTAGAAGAGGTCATCAGGCAGACGGAAGAGAACAGCAGGAAACTGTATGATCTGTAAGCGATATATGGATCTGTAAACGACATTTAGAGGAGACTTGTGCCGCCTGTTCAGAGGCGGCGGAATGGAGATGTGTATGAAAGAACCAACTCTCGGTAATCCGCAGAATACGATCGCGGTGCTCCAGAAATATAACTTTGTGTTTCAGAAAAAGTTTGGGCAGAATTTCCTTATCGATACGCATGTGCTCGACAAGATCATCCGAGCGGCGGAAATCGGGAATGATGACTGCGTGCTTGAGATCGGGCCGGGCATCGGGACGATGACACAGTATCTTGCCTGTGCGGCGAAGAAGGTCATAGCAGTCGAAATAGACAGGGCTCTGATCCCAATCCTGCAGGATACGCTGGACGGCTATGATAATGTAAAGATCATCAATGAAGATGTGCTGAAAGTAGATATCGGGAAACTGGCGGAAGAGGAGAACGACGGGAAACCGCTGAAAGTAGTGGCGAACCTGCCGTATTATATTACCACGCCTATCATTATGGGGCTTTTTGAGGGGCATGTGCCGCTTCAGAGCATCACGGTCATGGTCCAGAAGGAAGTAGCGGACCGGATGCAGACAGGACCGGGATCTAAGGATTACGGCGCGCTCTCTCTGGCGGTACAGTATTACGCGAAGCCGTATATCGTGGCAAATGTCCCGCCGAACTGCTTTATGCCCCGCCCGAAAGTGGGGTCCGCCGTGATCCGTCTGGAACGGTATGCAGAACCGCCGGTCAGGGTGGAGGATGAGCGGCTGCTGTTCCGGATCATCCGGGCGTCTTTTAACCAGAGAAGAAAGACGCTTGCAAATGGTCTGAAGAACTCGGCGGAACTGGATTTTACAAAAGAAGAAGTAGAAGAGGCGATTGCACGGCTCGGCAAGGGAGCGAGCGTCAGGGGCGAGGCGCTTACGTTAGAAGATTTTGCAGATTTATCGAATATATTATGCGGTTTGAAAGGTTAGCAGGGGGGATCCGCCGCTCTGCTGTTTCAGAAAATTTCGCAAAATTATGCAAAAATGACAATAAAAAGCCGGGAAAATGTCCTGAGTTCATAAATTTTTAATAGAGTGTTAATTGTATAAATTTCCGCTTTTTAGTATAATAAAAAGGTCATACAGTAAAAATGAGTATTTAAGAGAGAAGGAGGAACGCACATGGTAAAAGATATTGACAGCATTTTTTTCGATATTACTCCGGAAATTGAAGAATTAGCTCTCAAATGTGAAACGAACAATGCGATCGACAAAGACCTGTACACGAAGTACGAGGTTAAGAAAGGTCTCCGTGACCTGAATGGTAAAGGCGTTCTTGCCGGACTGACGAATATATCCGATGTCTGCGCATCAAAGATCGTCGACGGCAAGTCAGTTCCCTGCGAAGGGAACCTTTACTACCGCGGCTACAATATCAAGGATCTGGTCAAAGGATTCTTAGATGCGAAGCATCCGGGATTTGAAGAAACGACATATCTGCTTCTTTTCGGTGAACTTCCCACAAAGAAGCAGCTGAAAGATTTTCAGGAGATGTTGGCGGACAGGCGCATGCTCCCGCCGAATTTCGTGCGCGATGTCATCATGAAGGCACCCAGCCACGACATGATGAACAGCATCACGAGAAGTATCCTGCAGCTCTATTCCTATGACGAGAAAGCCGATGACACGAGTATCCCGAACGTGCTGCGTCAGTGCCTGAACCTGATCAGCCAGTTCCCGATGCTCATGGTATACGGCTATCATGCATACAACTATAAACGCGGCGAAGATCTGTATATTTATGCACCGAAGCCGGAGCTCTCTATGGCGGAGAACATCCTGATGATGCTCCGCGAGGACAGGCAGTATACAGAGCTCGAGGCGAAGATCCTCGACATGGCGATGGTGCTCCATATGGACCACGGCGGCGGTAACAACTCTACATTTACGACGCACGTCGTCACCTCATCGGGGACGGATACATATTCTACGATCGCCGCGGCGATGGCGTCCCTGAAAGGACCGAAGCACGGCGGCGCGAACATCAAGGTGACGAGGATGTTCGAGGATATGAAGGCGAATCTGACCGACTGGACAGACGACGACCAGGTGCGCGCGTACCTTGAGGCGCTTCTGGATAAGAAAGCGTTCGACAAAAAAGGCCTGATCTACGGTATGGGTCACGCTGTATATTCGATATCTGACCCGCGTGCGGATATCTTCAAGAAATTTGTGAAGCAGCTGGCGCACGAGAAAGGCCACGATGCAGAGTACGCCCTGTATGAAAAAGTCGAGCACATGGCACCGCAGATCATCGGCGAGAAGCGTCATATTTACAAGGGCGTTAATGCCAACGTAGACTTCTACAGCGGTCTGGTGTACAGCATGCTGGATATCCCGCCGTCACTGTATACCCCGATCTTCGCGGCAGCGCGTATCGTCGGCTGGAGCGCACACAGGATGGAAGAGCTCCAGAATGTAGACAAGATCATCCGTCCGGCATATAAGCCGCTTGCGCCGTACCGCGAATATGTAAATTTAGATGACAGGTAGTGAGTAACATGAGAGATGAGTTCTATTTCCCATCAAAAGATGGCAACACAGAGATCCACACGATCGAATGGAAGCCCGAGAGCGAAGTCAGGGCAGTCCTCCAGATCTGCCACGGAATGGTAGAGTACATCGGAAGATATGATGAGTTTGCGCAGTTCCTCTGTGACAGGGGATATTATGTAGTGGGAAATGATCATCTCGGACACGGAAAATCCGTACAGGCGAAGTCCGAGTACGGATTTTTCAATGAGAAATACGGAAATGTCTGTGTACTGGGAGATATCCATACGCTCCGGCAGCGCACGATGAAGAAATACCCGGATGTTCCCTACTTCATGCTGGGGCACAGCATGGGATCGTCTCTTTTGAGACAGTATATTGAGATGTATGGAAATGGTCTGGCCGGCGTCGTGCTCATGGGAACCGTAGCAGACCATAAAAAGGCGGCGCTTGCATTCGGCAAGAGGCTGTGCCGCATCATGGCTGCATTCCGGGGATGGCACTATCGAAGCAAGTTGGTGGATGACCTTGCGATCGGCGGCTATAATAAGAAATTCAAACCTGCCCGGACGCAGGCGGACTGGATCACAAGCGACCATGAACGGCTTGAGAAGTATGCAGCGGATCCGCTCTGTACATTCCGTTTTACGGTGAACGCTTACTATAATATGTTCCTTGGTATGATGAACATGCAGAGAAAAGAAAGCGTGTATATGATCCCGAAAGGGCTGCCGGTATTCTTTGTCTCCGGCGCGGACGATCCGGTGGGAGACTTCGGAAAAGGAGTCCGGAAGATCTATGAGAAGTATCAGGCGGCAGGGATCCAGGATGTAACGCTCCGGTTATATCTCGGCGACCGGCATGAGATCTTGAATGAGACTGACCGGCAGCAGGTGTATGAGGATCTGCTGGAGTGGCTGGAATGGAGGCGGAAGAATGGGAAGGTTTGTCAATCCTGAGAACAGCGCTTTTCAGGTTGCTCTTAATTCGGAAATATATAATGAAGAAATCCGCAGTGAATTTGCAGAGACTGTTGCAAGAGACATGGAAAAGATCCATCAGGATTATGCATCGGCTATCCGGTATAACGATGAGAATTATAAAAAATAGTCTAAAACGTGTAACGACGAAGACCCGCCAACCTTTCGGCTGACGGGTCTTCGTTGTTGTTATAGTTATCTAAAAGGAATGAGAGTAAAGTGCGGCACTTGTCAGTGCCTTAAACTTTATGAGGGGGGAAAGATAGTTGTTTATCAACTATCTGTTTCATAGTATAGACGAGAATTGTGACAAAAGTATGAGTGAATCATAAAAGAATGGGGAAAATTCTAAACGAAAAATAAAAAATATATGAATTGCGATTAATGCCTCAAAACTGTCCACCGGGCATACGGGACAGCTCCATGAACGGCGAAAACCCGCTAACCACAAGGGCTAACGGGCTTCGTGTTGTTATAGTTATCTAAAGGAATGAGAGTAAAGTGCGACATCCCGGTCCCCCGGGATGTCAATACTTTATGAGGGGGGAGATAGTTGTTTTATCAACTATCTGATTCATAGTATAGCCAGAAATTGTGTCTAAAGTATGTTTAATCTCTAAAAGAAAAAGAAAAAAACTTATGAAAATCTTAATTCATTTTATCCGTATCCTGTCTCCGGTGTAGATCTTATCCGGATCCGAGATGCCGTTCAGGCGTGCCAGTGTACTGACGGTAGTTCCGAATCTCAAAGCGATCCCGCTGAGCGTGTCTCCTGCCTGGATCGTATAATATTGTGGGGAAGAACCGCTGTTGTTTCCGCTTTCAGGTACTTTCAACGTATTTCCGGCATAGATCTTATCCGGATCCGAGATGCCGTTCAGCTGTGCGAGGGCGCTTACTGTTGTGCCGTAGCGCTGCGCGATCCCGCTGAGCGTATCGCCCGGCTGGATCACATAGGTGATATACTGGGGAGACGGCGCCGGGGCAGGGGCGCTGCCGGAGAGATGGTTCAGGCCGGCGGACTTTATAACTGCCGGATAGTCTACGTATCCCAGATCCAGATCTACATTTCCGCTGATGCCGGGAACACTGCCGGTGCTTGTGTACTGCCACATGCCGCAGTTGGTTCCGTCAAACTGGTCTGTATAGCGGGCGTACCAGTAAGCATAGCGCTTGGTTAAGTCGATCCCGAGATATGTGTCAAGAAAGTTACGGTTTGTGTAAAACATAGCGTAGTAGCCTTTTGCTTCTATCCGGCTGCAGAAACTGGTCACAACGTTTCTGGCAAGTGCCGGGGTAAATGAAACTCCTTGTTTCTCGATATAATCTGCGGACGCCTGCTCGATATCATAACAGACCGGATAATCGAGCCGATATCCGGAAATGGTGCTGATGCATCCGTCGGCTTCCTGTACTGCCTTTTCCGGCGAAAATGCATAGCAGAACCAGTAGGCGCCGATCGGAAGACCGATCCGGTTGCACTCGGAAGCATTTCTCCGGAATTGTTTATCAACCGTATTGTAGCCGTATCCGGCTCTGAGCATTGCGAATTTATATCCTGCAGCTTTTACCTGTTCCCAGTCCACTTCTCCCTGAAATTCGCTGACATCAAGACCTCTTATACTCATTGAAAACTCCTTTCATCAATATTGCAGCCGGCCGGAGAGATTCCATAAAGCTGAAATATTTAATTCAATATATGCCCGGAGATAATGAAAAGTGCAGACCGGTCGTTCTGAATGTTGAAAAAAATGTATGAAAAAATTATAATTACTGCTAAGAACTGTTGACGAAGAGAGTGTTGGGGGCAGCTATGGATTTTTCACATGAACTGATCGTTCCGGAAGCAGGATTTCCGTTTAAATTATTTGTTTTTGAAGGCAGCGGGGGAAATTATTACCGGGAGAGACACTGGCACAGATCGATCGAGATCTTCGCGGTGTGTGCGGGAGAGCTGGAATTTCATATTGATAACAGGAAATGGCATCTGGCTCCGGGAAACTTTATGATTGTGAATTCGAATGAGGTGCATTCCGTGGATTCGCCTTTGCCGAATGAGACGATCGTCCTGCAGATCCCGCTGAAATTATTTGAGGATTATTTTACCGGGGAGCAGTTTATATGGTTTTCGCACGAGCCGGGAAAGCGCGACGAGCGTTTTATGGAACTCGTCAGGGAATTATATGGAGCCTATTGCAAAAAGGTCTGTGGCTATGACATGAAGATGAAGAGCATTTTCTACCAGATCATGTATCTGCTCGTGAAGGATTACAGGCTGACGGAGGTCGACGGATCTTTTGTCCGCAAGAATAAAAATCTTAACAAATTGTCTGCGATCACTTCCTATATGAAAGAGAATTATACGTCAGATCTGTCGCTTGAAGAGGTGGCGCGGATCTTTGATTATTCGCCGAACTATCTCTCACGGATGTTCCGGAAATATGCAGGGATCACATTTAAGAGCTATGTGCAGAGTATCCGCCTGGGCTACGCGGTAAAGGATCTGGAGGACGGCAGGTACAGCATCACAGAGGTGGCGCTGCGAAACGGATTTTCCGGAAGCAAGGCGCTGGCAAGGGCGTTTCAGAAGAAGTACGGGATGCTGCCGAGCGAATACAGCGCGAAGATCAGGGCGGATTTGGTGGGGATTTTACGGGAACACATGAAAGACTAGAAGTGAAAAAGATAAGAAATGGGCACTAAAAGGCTAATTATTTGGTCGATAACAGATAATAAAGGTGATAAAATGACCTCATAAGACAGAGAATGGACATATGACTCGGCGGGATATGCAGGGGATATGTGCAGAATTCAAAGTGTAAGGAGGTCATAACATGAAGATCCAGGAACTGACAGATGCATCCTTCGGCAAATACGGAAAAGTGGTCACAGAATTTTCTTTTGAGAAGATCTTAAAAGAGATGGAGCACACTCCGCTGCCGAAGGATGTTGTTTATGTACCGTCTGTAGAGGCGATGGAAATCCTGCCGGAAGCGGTCGATGTGTGCCGGAAGGGATTCGGCGGACTGCCGATCCAGATCGGCTACTGCAACGGGGATAATCACAAGCTGAACGCACTGGAGTACCACAGAAGTTCGGAGATCGATATTGCAGTGACAGATCTGATCCTGCTGCTGGGCTGTCAGCAGGATATTGAGGCGGACGATACGTATGATACATCAAAAGCAGAGGCATTTTTCGTGCCGGCGGGAACAGCGGTCGAGCTCTATGCAACGACGCTTCACTATGCGCCCTGTTCCGCGCAGGAAGGCGGATTCCGCTGCGTGATTGTGCTTCCAAAAGGGACCAATGAGGAGCTGACATTTGAACCTGCGAAAGAAGGCGAGAACCGTCTGCTGACAGCAGTGAACAAATGGCTGATCGCCCATGAGGAAGCAGGGATTGAAGGAGCGTTCTGCGGACTGAAAGGTGAGAACCTAGAAGTATAGGATCGAATATGCAAAAGAAACTGTTACTATACGGTAATCTATTTATCAAATGGTAACATATAAAAAATCTGTAACAAAGAGGATGCGCTATATACCGCAATGGCGGTGAAAAGAAAGAGAGGAATCAACTATGAACAACATGCCAGAACTGAAGATCGGAGTTGTCGCAGTAAGCCGCGACTGTTTCCCGGAGAGCCTGTCTGTAAACAGGAGAAAAGCACTGATCGATGCTTATGAGAAGAAATACGGAAAAGGTACGGTTTATGAGTGCCCGGTCTGCATCGTTGAGAGTGAGATCCACATGGTGCAGGCACTTGAGGATATCAAGAAAGCAGGATGCAACGCACTTGTCGTATATCTCGGAAACTTCGGACCTGAGATATCTGAAACATTGCTTGCGAAACATTTTGATGGACCGAAAATGTTCGTGGCGGCAGCAGAAGAGACACAGAATGATCTTGTACAGGGACGCGGCGATGCATACTGCGGTATGCTCAATGCAAGCTATAACCTGAAACTGCGCAATGTGAAAGCGTACATACCGGAGTATCCGGTGGGCACGGCTGAAGAATGTGCTGATATGATCCATGAGTTCGAGCCGATCGCAAGAGCTGTCGTAGGTCTCAATAACCTGAAGATCATCAGCTTCGGTCCGAGACCGCTCAACTTCCTCGCATGTAACGCACCGATCCAGCAGCTCTACAATATCGGCGTTGAGATCGAAGAGAACTCCGAGCTGGATCTGTTCGAGGCATTTAATAAGCATGAAGGCGACGAGAGGATCCCGGATGTTGTAAAAGAGATGGAAGAAGAACTGGGAGCAGGCAATAAGAAACCGGAGATCCTCACGAAACTGGCGCAGTATGAACTGACGCTCAAAGACTGGATCGAGGAGCACAGGGGATACCGCAAATACGTTGCGATCGCAGGAAAATGCTGGCCGGCATTCCAGACGCAGTTCGGATTCGTTCCGTGCTATGTGAACAGCCGTCTGACAGCGCAGGGAATCCCGGTATCCTGTGAAGTGGACATCTACGGATGCTTAAGCGAGTTTATCGGAACAGTGGTAAGCCAGGATGCGGTTACACTGCTGGATATCAACAACACAGTTCCGGATGATATGTATAAAGAGAGCATCGAGGGCAAATTCCCGTATACACATAAAGATACATTTATGGGATTCCACTGCGGAAATACAGCTTCAGGAAAACTGACTTCCTGCGAGATGAAGTATCAGCTCATCATGGCACGTTCACTGCCGGAAGAAGTGACACAGGGAACACTTGAAGGAGATATCAAGCCGGGCGACATCACATTCTACCGCCTGCAGAGCACATCAGACAATAAGCTGCGCGCGTATGTGGCACAGGGAGAGATCCTTCCGGTAGCATCAAAATCCTTCGGCTCTATCGGCGTATTCGCGATTCCGGAGATGGGAAGATTCTACCGTCACGTACTGATCGAGAAGAACTATCCGCATCATGGCGCTGTAGCATTTGGACACTACGGAAAAGAGTTGTTTGAAGTGTTTAAGTATATCGGGGTGCCGGTGGAAGAGATCGGCTATAACCAGCCGGCAGGAGTGAGATATCCGACAGAAAATCCGTGGGGATAATTTTCGGGGACGTAGTAAAACCGGATTTTACTACGTCCCGGATTACGATTTGCCCTGTCCCTTTTCTGAAATATCCCTGTCCCCTGTAGAAAAGTGCACAAATTCTTATCGACAATGCAAAATATTTTCAGATATGATTTGTGCAAAATTACAGTAGGGACACCGTAATATGAAAAAAGGGACAGGACAGTTTCTAATTGGGGACGTAGTAAAGTTGAGATTGACTACGTCCCGGAAGGAGGAAATGACATGTTTTTTATCGGAGTGGATCTCGGAACATCGGCAGTCAAGCTTCTGCTGATGGATGAAAACGGGAAGATCCATAAGATCGTATCAAAGGAATATCCGCTCTATTTTCCGCATCCGGGCTGGTCGGAGCAGAAGCCGGAGGACTGGTTTGAGCAGAGTATGGCAGGGCTGAAGGAGCTCACTGCAGAGTGCGACAAGAGTCAGGTGAAGGGTATCAGCTTTGGCGGTCAGATGCACGGCCTGGTCGCTCTGGATCAGGATGATAATGTAATCCGCCCGGCGATCCTCTGGAATGACGGCCGGACAGGGAAACAGGTCGAGTATCTGAATAATACTATAGGAAAGGAAAATCTTTCTAAATACACTGCAAATATCGCGTTCGCAGGATTTACAGCTCCGAAGATCCTCTGGATGAAGGAAAATGAGCCGGACAATTTCGCCAGGATCGTGAAGATCATGCTTCCGAAAGATTATCTGGCATATAAACTTTCCGGAAGTTTCTGCACGGAATATTCGGATGCATCTGGTATGCTGCTGCTCGATGTGGAGCACAAGTGCTGGTCAAAGGAAATGATGGAGATCTGCGGCATCACGGAAGGGCAGCTCCCGAAACTGTATGAGAGCTGGGAGCCGGTGGGATGCCTGAAACCGGAGATTGCAGAAGAACTCGGCCTGCCTGCGGACGTTAAGGTGATCGCGGGAGCGGGAGACAATGCGGCCGCTGCTGTCGGTACTGCGACAGTAGGCGACGGCGGATGTAATATTTCACTCGGAACATCGGGGACGCTTTTTATCTCCAATGAAAAGTTCGGCGTGGATGAGAATAACGCGCTTCATTCATTTGCACATGCAGACGGAAATTATCATCTCATGGGATGTATGCTCAGCGCGGCGTCCTGTAATAAGTGGTGGATGGATGAGATCCTGAAGACGACAGATTATACTGGCGAGCAGTCAGGCATCACAGGACTGGGCGAGAACCATGTGTTCTATCTGCCGTATCTGATGGGCGAGCGCTCCCCGCATAATGATCCGGATGCGAGAGCTGCATTTATCGGAATGAGCATGGACACAAGCCGCGAGGATATGACGCTTGCAGTTCTTGAGGGCGTGGCATTCGGTCTGAGGGACTCCCTTGAAGTGGCGCGCAGCATCGGCGTGGATCCGCAGCGGACGAAGATCTGCGGCGGCGGAGCGAAGAGCCCGCTGTGGCGGAAGATCATCGCCAATGTGATGAATATGAAAGTGGATATCATCGAGAGTGAAGAAGGGCCGGGATACGGCGCGGCGATCCTTGCCGCGGTCGGATGCGGCGTGTATCCTTCGGTGGAAGAGGCTGCGAAGAAGCTGGTAAAAGTCGTGAAAACCGAAGAGCCGGATGCGGAGCTGGTGCAGAAATATGAAGAGAAGTACCAGAAGTTCAGAAAATTCTATCCGGCGCTGAAAGGGATGTTTTAGGCATACGGCATATAAAGCAACATATATAGATTATCATGCATCGAACGGGGCGTTTTCAGAAAATGGAAAACGCTCCGTTTTCTTCTGCTTTCTTCTGTGGGAAAATCCTGAGACTTCCTGATGGGATAAAAATCTGACGGGCAGGATGATCATGGGCTGGCGATGTTTCCGGTCTCTATAATCTTATAGATCGTCTCCGGATCTATCTTCCCTTCCATCGGCCCGAACGCCATAGCATTGAGCGCGCCTGCGGCGGCTCCCATCTGGGCGGCGGTCTCCGGCGTTTCCCCACGGATGAGTCCTGCCAGGAATGCCCCGTCAAAGCAGTCTCCGGCACCGGTGGGATCTTTCTGCTCTATCTTATAGGCATCAATCTGGCAGACTTTCAGTTCGTCTGTGCTTTCTGCCGTGTCAGGATCAGGAGCACAGCGTGTGTACAGGCGGCTTCCCCTGGAGCCGTCCTTTAATACCAACATCTCAAGGCCGGGGTTCTCAAAACATTTACGAACGGCGCTGCCAACATCGTTTTCTCCGGTTATGAGCAGGAGCTCTTCCTTTCCGGGCAGAAGGATATTCGTATGCATCAGGACATCGGCAAAGATTTCTTTTATCTCCGCTGTCTGGTACAGCTCTTTCCGGATATTCGGATCAAAAGAAATCTTCGTGCCGGCTTCGGAAAGCGTATGCATCGTATCCAATATCCCCTGTGCAAGATATGGATCCGCCATCAGCGAGCACCCCATGATGTGCATATATTTTACTTTGCCGAACTGTGCCGGGGCGGGCGCTGCAGCATGAACGGACGCGCCCATGTGGAAGATGAATCTGCGGGAGCCGTCCTTGAAATATGTGACAAAAGCGCATCCTGTGGAATGCCGGTCAGTCTGCGTGATACAGCGGCAGTCTACGCCGCCACTTTCCAGTCTGTTGATCACAAGCTTGCCGAAATCATCTCTGCCTACGCTTCCGACAAGCACGGTATTACAGCCAAGCCTTGCCGCGGCATCAATGCAGATGGCAGGCGCTCCGCTGGGATAGGGGCCTTTAAATGTTCCGGTCTGCCCCAGGGGAACATCTTCCCTGTCGCGCATGATCTCCACGAGGATCTCACCCATGATCAGAAGGTCTGTCCGGATCTTCTGATCTTCCGGGAGCGGAACGTGTCTGATATTTTCATAGGCTCGGAGACGGTTCCTGAATCCTTCGTCTAAAGCGCGGAGATCCGTATATTCAATACGTTGTCCGAGGTACAGATCAGCCTCAGACAGTTTGAGCGCGCCGGCAATCTTTGCAAGCTGGCTGCTGCGGGGTTCGCGTTTTCCTGATTCGTACTGCCGGATCGTGATCTCTGCAAGACCACATTTTCTCGCCAGATCTTTCTGGGTGAGTCCGGCTTCTTTTCGGAAGAAGCGGATGCTTTCTGAGATAGACATAAGGTACTCCTTTCTTCAGGTGGTGAGGCTCGGTTCCATACGAGATAATGTTTGACACATAATGAAATATTTCCTATAATATATTTAACAAGGGAGTCGATGACTAGACTACACCTAGCCGTCGGTAATATGGTTTTACAAGAGTAGCGCCTTAGTTTACCAGACCGAGGGCGCTACTTTTTGCGTGATATGTAAGTAACAAGAGTTATCACTGCGCAAAGCATAATTACAAATTGGATCAAATCCGAAAAAGTAATCATAAGCCCCAGCCCCTTTCATGAGTATTCCAGCGGCTGGAGTGTACGCCCCATCGACTCCCTGGGGAAATATATTAACTATATTTTTTCTTTAGCATATCACAAAATAGTGAGTTTGAAAAGATTCAATTTGAATCTTAAAAGAACGATTTAATAAAATCCTAAGATTTTCATTCCCCCCTCTTAAAAAATCAATCTTATCATGTATACTATAGATGGACTCTTTCCGTTGCGGTTTCCGCTGCAGGAAGATCCGGAGTGTTTAAGTGAGACGAAGGGGTGATCATAATGTACAACATACTTGTCTGTGACGACGACAGAGAGATCGTGGAAGCAATTGAGATATATCTTTCCCAGGAGGGATACCATATCCTGAAGGCGTACGACGGGATCGAGGCGATTGGCATTCTTGAGAAGGAGAAGATCAATCTGCTGATCATTGATGTGATGATGCCGCGTCTGGACGGGATCCGCGCGACGCTTAAGATCCGGGAGAAGAACAGCATCCCGATCATTATCCTCTCGGCGAAATCAGAGGATGCGGACAAGATACTGGGACTGAATGTGGGGGCGGACGATTATGTGACGAAGCCGTTCAGCCCGCTGGAGCTTGTGGCGAGGGTGAAATCCCAGCTCAGACGGTACAATCAGCTCGGCGGTTCCGGCAAAGGAGAGCAGGAGAAGATCTACGAGGTCGGCGGTCTGAAGATCAATGATGATCTGAAGGAAGTGACGGTGGATGGGGAACCGGTGAAGCTTACCCCGATCGAATACAATATATTGCTCCTGCTCATGAAGAATCAGGGCAGGGTATTCTCCATCAGCCAGATCTATGAATCGATCTGGAACGAGGAGGCGATCGGCGCGGACAATACGGTTGCCGTGCACATACGCCACATCCGGGAGAAGATCGAGATCAATCCGAAGGATCCCCGGTATCTGAAGGTAGTGTGGGGCGTAGGCTATAAGATTGAGAAAGGAATATAGGATAAATATATGAAGCAATGGTATAGAAGGACCCTGACGAAAGTGATCGTCCTGCTGGTCGGCATTATAAGCGGCGCGGCATTTGTCACTTCACTGGGAGTAGCCGCCACATACGCAGGGACGATCGATCCCTCCCAGATCACGAGCCTGGTAAATGAGCCTTATGAGGATTCACAGGATTTTAACTCTGCGGTAGAGGGCGCTATGTATGAAACCTTTGGAATGTTCAGGGTGAAGGATGTAATGGAGACGGACGGAGCGTATGATCCGAACAAGGAAATCGACGTCATGTCCTACTCTGATCCCGGGCAGATCGGAAATACGGACAGCGCAAAGCTGATATACAGGCTGGAAGACCTGATCAAATGGAGCGAGGATTATAATTCATCCAGTGAAGACCTGTACAGTGAAAATGTCATTGTATGCAGGAATGCAGAGGGAAGCTATTATTACTATTATTTTGACGACTTCCTCGCGCTCTTTGAAAGCGGGCAGCTTACGGCCAAGTTCGACGATGAATATCAGACACAGGCACAATTTTTGAACGATCTCTCCAACAAAAATGCAGAAGCCGGCTATAATGGCGGTGTAAGGATCTTAGATCCGGATGGAAATGAACTGTATACAGACTGTTGGAATTTCGGCGCGGCACTGCGGGAGGAATATGCGCCCGTGGGCGGGGAAGATCTTCTTGAGATCGTGAACAATACACCGGAGCTGAATGGAAATCTGTCGGAGATCTACGACCATCTTGCCTTTGTACTGAGCGGTTTAGATGATGACTATATGACTTACCAGTCAGGATGGGAGTATCTGGAAGAGGGAAATACGAATTTTACTTATCTCTATGTTGACCGTGAGAAAAAGCAGGTGCTTACGAATCGAGCGGAGTTCGCAGAATATGCGGATGCCCAAAAGCATATCAGGGAGATGAAGTCGGGCGGCTCCGTGAAATATATGATCGTCAATCCCAAACTGAAGGATTTTGAGACAAATATGAATCTGACTGCATCCGGAGAATGGGATATGGTAAGGTCTTACGAATCCAGCCGGGATTCGGAGAATATCCTGGCTGTCTCGGTGGATACTTCATATCCGATACAAGATCAGTTTTATGAGGGAAGAGCGAACTATAACCGGAATCTCCCGTTTTTGAGAGGGGCGTTGTTCCTGTTTGTAACAGGAGGCATACTCTTCCTCGTATCGGCTGTGTGGCTTGCCATAACAGCGGGGAAAAAGCCGGGAGATGAAGAAGTTCATCTGACTGTATTCGACCGTTGGAAGACGGAAATTTCAGCTGTGCTCGTGATCGGCCTGTGGGTGCTTGTTACATGCATCGTCATTGCCGGAGGAACTACATTTGGCGGTATCACTGATCTGTCGTCAGCGGCCGGGTATTATGCCGAAGCGTATGGGGCTGAAACAATCCCGGTGGTCTACTCCGCCCTCTTTACAACGGCTATAGATATGGTGGATCTGGCAGGACTGTTTTTCTACGGGCTGTTCACGTTCCTCTGCTTCTTTGCCGGATACGTGAGCCTTGTCCGCAGGATCAAGGCGAAGATCCTCTGGAAAGGCAGTCTGCTCTGTGCACTGATCAGGGCAGTCGGACAGGTGTGGAGATCACGGTCGGTTACCTTGAGAGGTGCAGCGGCAGTACTGGGATTTATGTTTCTCCAGTGGCTGGCGATCCTCTTCCGTGATCTTCCGTTCCTGGTGCTGGCGCTGGCGGCGGATGCGGCAGCCATATGGGCGGTTATGTGCGGCGCGGTTGCAAAGAACAGGATCAGAAAAGGGATCGAAGAGATCTCTGGCGGGAATCTGGAGTATCGTATCGACCTGAAATGGCTGCGCGGAGAGGAGCGGGACATCGCGGAGAAGATCAATAATATCGGAAGCGGGCTTAATAAGGCCGTTGACGAGGCGATGAGAAATGAACGCCTGAAAACAGATCTCATCACAAATGTATCCCATGATATCAAGACGCCGCTGACTTCGATCATCAATTATGTGGATATCCTGAAGCGCTCTAATATTGCCGATGAAAAGATCCGGGGCTATCTTGATATCCTTGAATCAAAAGCCCAGCGGCTCAAGACACTGACGGAAGACGTGGTGGAGGCGTCCAAGGTAAGCAGCGGCAATATCACACTGGAATATATGGATATGGATCTGAGGGAACTGGTGCAGCAGACAGAAGGAGAGATGGCTGAAAAATTTGCCGCGCGCAATCTGACCATGGTGCTCAATCTCCCGGAGGAACCGGCGGTCATCCATGTAGACGGCAGGAGGATGTGGCGTGTGCTCGAGAACATTTTCGGAAATGCGGCAAAATACGCGATGCCTGGCACAAGGGTTTACGCGGATCTTATATTGACGGAGGATAAGGTGAACTTCTCTTTGAAAAATGTATCTGAGCAGCAGCTTAATATTTCAGCCGATGAACTGACAGAACGCTTTATCAGAGGCGATATTTCAAGGAGCACGGAAGGCAGCGGCCTGGGCCTGTCTATCGCAAAGAGCCTCACTGTGATGCAGGGCGGGCAGTTCGATCTGTATCTGGACGGAGACCTGTTCCGGGTAAATATACAGTTCGACAGAGTCCGGGGCAGGAACATATAAGAAATTGCAAGAAATCGCAGGAAGAAACGTCCGGGAAACCGGGCGTTTCCTGATTGTTGGGGGATGAGCGGACTTTTCTTGATGTTTGGCGGTTGCAAAAGTCATCTTCAGGTGATACGATGAAATCAGTTTATCTGACCTGCCGAAAAAGGTCAGATCTTGTAAGAAAACAGATGCCAAAAGAAAAAGAGAAGAGTTGAGAGGTGGCCAGAGATGAACAAGGGGGAAGAGCAAAGAGGAAGAAACCGTCAGTCCGGCAGCCGTCCTGATCCTGCACGGGAGAGGCAGACACGGGATCAGAGACGGCAGAGCTCCGGAGGAGCGGAAACACCGCGCAGGACGGTAAGCCGTGAAGAGCGGATGCGCCGCAAACGCGAGCGCCTGAAGAGGAGAAGGCGGATCGCCATAGCGATATTATGTGGAATGGTTCTGCTGCTGATATTGATCATTGCGGGAATCGTTGCTCTGGTGAGACATTTTGTAGGCGGCAGCGACGGCAGTGACAAGGGTCAGGGGCAGACGTCGGATCTGACGATCGAGCAGACAGGAGAAGGGCAGACGGACGCAGAGCAGCAGGAGGAGAAGGAGACAGAGCCGGTCTCCATCACGATCAGCGCAGCCGGGGACTGCACGCTCGGAACGGACGAGTATTTTGACCCGAGTACAAGCCTGAATGCCTACTATGACAGCAACGGCCCGGCATATTTCTTCCAGAACGTGAAATCGATTTTCGAGGCGGACGATCTGACGATCGTCAATATGGAGGGAACTCTGACGGAAGAGACGTCCCGTCAGGATAAGACCTATGCGTTCAAGGGACCGGCTGAGTACACTCAGATCCTGACAGAGGGCGGTGTGGAAGCGGCAAACCTTGCCAACAACCACAGTCATGATTACGGCGACCAGAGTTATACGGATACGATCGCGGCTCTTGATGCGGCCGGCATCACGAACTTTGGCTATGACAGGACTGCGGTCATGGATGTGAACGGCGTGAAGGTCGGCCTGGTCGGTACGTATGAACTGGCGGACGGCATGGGCTGCGAGGATGAGATGATCGCGAATATCAAGGCAGTGGAAGAGCAGGGGGCTCAGATCGTCATCGTGAGCTTCCACTGGGGTCTTGAGAAAGAAAATTACCCGACAGAGAACCAGGTGAACCTCGCGCACTCTGCAATCGATAACGGCGCGGATCTTGTGCTCGGACATCATCCGCATGTACTCGAAGGGATCGAGGTATATAACGGTAAGAATATCGTGTACAGCCTCGGCAACTTCTGCTTCGGCGGCAACAGCAACCCGTCGGATAAGGACACTATGATTTTCCAGCAGACATTCACCGTGCAGAACGGCGAGCTAGTAGAAGACAACGTGACGAACATTATTCCGTGTTCAGTCTCGTCGGACCCTTCATATAACAATTATCAGCCGACCCCGTTGGAGGGCGATGAAGCCGAGCGGGTGAAGGGCAGGATCGAAGAGTACAGCAGCGGATTCTGACAGGAGATAGTAATTCGGCAATCTGAGCAGCAGCGGCCGGATCGATCTGCGAAGAAACTGCTCAAAGAAACTGCTCTTTAAGAAATTGCTTGAATTTGTAATTGTTTTATGCTACGATACCTCATGTATGGAAAGCAGATATATGGTACGTTCTCCATGCAAATATTTTACGCGGCGTTACGCTGCATTATTGATTGAGTTAGGAGCTCAAATTTTATAAGTTGGTTACTTTATAACCGCGGTGTGCACGAAACGCATACACAACTTGTGAAACGGTCAATAAGAGTAGTAAAAGTAAAAATATTTGCTATATAGACTCTACGTCCAATATCTGTTATATCTGTAAATCAGACGAGCCCTCTTGCATAAGAAGGGCGGGATCATAACGCGATATCACACAGGCTGGGTGCAACGTGCATCCGGCCTTCTTTGTTGCAATAGTTCAGCTATCTGATGTGCGGCTTTGCGAATGGCGCGTGCTGAACGTTACTTTTTCAGCAATATGGCAGTTGGATGCACACGCCGCAATCATACATGGCGGAGGTTAGATTTAAGATGGAGAGATCATTACAGAAGAGAGCGCCGATCTATGAGGCGCTTGAACGTTTCCGGCGCAACAGGGTCGTGCCCTTTGATGTGCCGGGGCATAAGCACGGAAGGGGCAATCCAGAGCTGGTGCAGCTTCTCGGGGAACGGTGCGTCAGCATCGACGTGAATTCCATGAAGCCCCTTGACAATCTGTGCCACCCGGTATCTGTCATCAAGGAGGCGGAAGAACTGGCGGCGGACGCATTCGGAGCGGAACACGCATTCCTGATGGTGGGCGGAACGACTTCGGCCGTCCAGACCATGATCCTGTCCTGCTGCAAGAAAGGGGACAAGATCATTCTTCCGAGAAATGTGCACCGCAGCGCGATCAATGCAATGGTGCTCTGCGGGGCGAAGCCGATCTATGTCAATCCGGACGTGGATCAGAGACTGGGAATCTCTCTGGGGATGAAGCGCGCGGATGTGGAGCGGGCGATCGAGGAGAATCCGGATGCGGTGGCGGTGTTTGTCAACAACCCGACATATTACGGCGTCTGTTCCGACCTGAAGGCGATTGTGAAGATGGCGCACGAAAAAGGGATGAAAGTTCTGGCTGATGAGGCACACGGGACACATTTTTATTTCGGAGAAAATCTTCCTGTTTCTGCAATGGAGGCGGGAGCGGATATCGCGTCTGTGAGTATGCATAAATCGGGCGGAAGTCTGACGCAGAGTTCTTTCCTGCTGATCGGAAAGGAAATGCATCCGGGATACATCCGGCAGATCATCAACCTGACGCAGACGACCAGCGGTTCCTATCTGCTGCTGTCCAGTCTGGATATCTCCCGTAGAAATCTTGCCCTGCGGGGAGAGGAATCGTTTAAGATGGTGACGGAGCTGGCGGAGTATGCCAGAGGGGAGATCAACCAGATCGGCGACTACTATGCGTTCGGCAGGGAGATGGTAAACGGGGACAGTATCTTTGACTTCGACCCGACGAAGCTGTCCATCCATACGCTGGATATCGGACTTGCCGGGATCGAGGTCTATGACATCTTAAGAGATGAGTACGATATCCAGATCGAGTTCGGTGATCTGGGCAATATCCTCGCCTACCTGTCCATCGGCGACCGGAAGCGTGAGGTAGAGCGTCTGGTTACGGCTCTTGCGGATCTGAAGCGCAGATATAAGAAAGACAAGACCGGAATGCTCTCCCAGGAATATATCGCGCCGAAGGTTGTCATGACGCCGCAGGATTCGTTCTATGCGGAGAAGGAATCCCTGCCGCTTAGAGAGACCAGGGGGAGGATCTGTTCCGAGTTCGTCATGTGCTATCCGCCGGGGATACCGGTGCTCGCGCCGGGGGAGGAGATCACGGACGAGATCATAGATTACATTGTCTACGCGAAAGAAAAAGGCTGCTCCATGACCGGACCGGAAGATGAGAAGATCGAGCGGCTGAACGTGCTGACGCAGAGATGAAAAGATCGAGCGGCTGAACGTGCCGGCGCAGAGATGAAAAGGGCGAACGGCTGAACGTGCCGGCGCAGAGATAAAGACAGACAGAGACGTGCAGGATCGTTCATGATCCATATGAGAAAGGAGTGAGTGACTGTATGGAAATGTGGTTTTCGGATATACATACGGACGGCGTGAAGCTGTCCATCCGCATCGAAGAGCAGCTTTTCAGCGCCCAGAGCGATATCCAGAGGATCGACGTCCTTGAGTCGAAGGACTTCGGGAAGATCCTTGTCGTGGACGGGGATCTGATGCTGACCGAGCGGGATGAATTTATCTACCATGAGATGATCACCCATGTGCCGATGGCGGTGCATCCGGATGTGAAGCGTGTGCTCGTGGTAGGAGGAGGCGACGGCGGAGTCGTCAGAGAACTGATCAAGTATGACACGATAGAAACAATCGACGTGGTGGAGCCGGACCCGCTGCTTGTGGAAGTGTGCCGGAAATATATTCCGGAGATTGCCAACAGCCTGACTGACGAGAGGGTAGAGATATTTAATGAAGACGGCCTCAGATTTATCCGGTCGAAGAGCGATGCCTACGACCTGATCATCATTGACTCCCCGAACCCGTTCGGAGCGGGAGAGGGGCTGTTTACGAAGGAGTTCTACGGCAACTGCTATAATGCGCTCCATGAGGACGGCGTTATGATCAATCAGAATGAGAGCCCGTTTTATACGGAAGAAGCGTTCCAGTGCCAGCGGATGCACAAGAGGATACTGGAGACATTCCCGATCTGCAGGGTGTATCAGGCGCACATTCCGTCTTATCCGTCGGGGCACTGGCTGTTCGGATTTGCGTCGAAGAAATATCATCCGCTGGATGATCTGGACAAGGTGGGCTGGAAACTGAAAGGCATCCATACGAGATATTACGAGCCTAGGCTCCATGCCGGAGTGTTCGCGCTTCCGGCTTATGTAGAAGCGCTGCTGGAGGATGTGGAGAGATGATGCGGAAGAATATAGTGAATTTTATCGGATGCGATGCAGAGTATGAGGAGGCGCGCGTCGTGATCTTCGGGGCGCCCTTCGACTCGACGACGTCATTCCGCCCGGGGACGCGTTTCGCGGGACAGGCGGTGAGAAATGATTCCTACGGACTGGAGATCTACAGCCCGTATCAGGACAGGGAACTGCCGGAAAATGTCGTGTATGACTGCGGCGACCTTGAGCTGGCGATCGGCAGTTCATCCAAAGTGCTGGGACAGATCGAGGAATGTGCGCGGGATATCTTAAGAGACGGGAAACTGCCGTTTATGATCGGCGGAGAGCATCTTGTGACGCTTGGGAGCGTGCGTGCCGCGGCGGAGAGATATCCGGATCTGCATATCATCCATTTCGACGCGCACACAGATCTGCGGCAGGACTATCTGGGTGTGGAACTCTCCCACGCCTGCGTGATCCGCAGATGCTGGGAGGTGCTTGCAGCAAATGAAGAAGCCGCAGGAGAGACAGCGGACGGGCGGATCCATCAGTTCGGCATCCGCTCGGGCGAGCGGGAAGAGTTTGAATGGGCGAGAGCAGGGCATACGGATTTCCACCCGTTTACACTGGACGGACTGGATGAGGCGCTGGAACAGATCGGCGATGCGCCGGTGTATTTTACGGTGGATCTGGATGTGATGGATCCGTCTGTATTTCCGGGGACGGGGACGCCGGAGCCGGGCGGCATTGATTTCCTCACCGCCATGCGCGGCGTGACGAAGGTGTGCGAGAGAGTGAATCTGATCGGATGTGACGTAAACGAACTGTGTCCGCCCTGCGATCCGACGGGAGCGTCTACAGCTGCGGCATGTAAGATCATCCGGGAGATGCTCATCGCGGTCACGAACCGGCAGATACACGCGAGATAATGACTGATGAGAAAGGAGAAATATCATGGGTAAAGTAATGGTGATCGGCTGCGGAGGCGTGGCCAGTGTGGCGATTCATAAGATATGTCAGAACAGCGAGGTGTTCTCGGAGTTGTGCATCGCCAGCAGGACAGTGTCAAAGTGCGACGCGCTCAAAGAGAAGCTGCAGGGGACGACGAAGACAAAGATTACAACCGCTCAGGTGGACGCGGACAATGTGGAGGAACTGACCGCCCTGATCAAAAAGGAGCAGCCGGAGGTGGTGCTGAATCTGGCGCTCCCGTATCAGGATCTGAGGATCATGGACGCGTGTCTGGCAGCAGGCGTACACTATATCGACACGGCGAACTACGAGCCGGAGGACACGGCGAAGTTTGAGTATAAATGGCAGTGGGCTTACCGGGAGAAATATGAGAAAGCAGGGCTTACGGCTCTTCTCGGAAGCGGATTTGACCCGGGAGTTACAAGTGTGTTCTCTGCCTATGCGTTGAAACATTATTTTGACGAAATAAACTATATTGATATCTTAGACTGCAATGCAGGCGACCACGGCTATCCGTTTGCCACGAATTTCAATCCGGAGATCAACATCCGCGAGGTGTCTGCGAAAGGCTCCTACTGGGAGGACGGACACTGGGTCGAGACAGAGCCGATGGAGATCAAGCGTGTATACAATTTCCCGGAGATCGGGGAGAAGGATATGTATCTGCTCCACCACGAAGAAATCGAATCACTGGCGCTCAATATTCCGGGAATTAAGAGGATCCGTTTCTTTATGACATTCGGGGAGAGTTACCTGACACATCTGCGCTGTCTGGAAGATGTGGGGATGACATCGATCGAGCCGATCATGTATGAGGGGAAAGAGATCGTGCCGCTGCAGTTTTTGAAGGCGGTACTGCCGGATCCGTCATCGCTCGGCCCGAGGACGAAAGGAAAGACGAATATCGGGTGCATTTTCATCGGAAAGAAAGACGGACAGGAGAAGAAACTGTACATCTACAATACATGCGACCATCAGGAGTGCTATAAAGAGGTGGGCTCTCAGGCGGTTGCGTACACGACAGGCGTGCCGGCGATGATCGGCGCCATGATGGTGATGACCGGCACATGGAAGAAACCGGGCGTCTACAATATGGAAGAGTTTGATCCGGATCCGTTCATGGACGCCCTGAATAAATGGGGACTGCCGTGGAAGATCAGTGAAGATCCGGAACTGGTGGACTAAAAGTTTGAAAAGGATCATGCAGAGAGGTAGACAAGCAGGAAGACAGGGGCAGGATATGAAAAGAAGTGAACTCAGAACGCCCTGCTATGTGGTGCAGGAGCGGAAATTAAGAGAAAATCTGGAAATATTAAGAGAGATCCGCGAGGAGACGGGATGCCATATCCTGCTGGCGCAGAAAGCATTTTCCATGTACCGGGTATACCCCCTGATCGGGCAGTATCTGGACGGGACTACGGCCAGCGGCCTTCATGAGGCGAGACTGGGATACGAGGAGATGGGGAAGGAAAACCACATCTTCTCACCTGCCTATAAAGAGGAAGAAATGCCGGAGATCCTGAGGATGTGCGACCATATTGTGTTCAACTCTCCGGCCCAGTTCCAGAAGTACAAAGATCAGGTCAGGGCATATGGATGCGGGAATAACGGTCAGATCATTTCTGCGGATGCAGGGAGTACATGCGGAGAGCGCATCGGCAGGAGAAGCATGGGGCTTCGGATCAATCCGGAGTGTTCCACACAGGAGGGGCACGCGATCTACGATCCATGCGCCCCGTTTTCAAGACTGGGAACGACTCTGGAGCGGATGCAGACGGAACTGACAGAAGAGGAAATCAGTGAATTGGACGGACTGCATTTCCATACATTATGCGAGCAGAACTCGGATGATCTGGCGACAACGTTGAGAGTGGTCGAGGAGAAATTCGGGAAATATCTCTACCAGATGAAATGGGTGAACTTCGGGGGAGGGCACCATATCACGAGGAAAGATTATGACTGTGAGCTGCTGAAGAGATGCATCCGCCATGTGAAAGAGACTTATGATGTGGAAGTCTATCTGGAACCGGGGGAGGCTGTGGCGCTCAATGCCGGAGAACTGATCACGGAAGTGCTCGAGATCGTGGACAACGGCATGAAGATCGCGATACTGGATGCATCCGCGGCGTGCCACATGCCGGATGTGCTGGAGATGCCTTATCGGCCGCCGCTCAAAGGCGCGGTGAGCATGGAGGATGCGGGAGCGGAGAGCAACGCGCTGTGCCGGGATGAACGTGAGACTGCCAAAGACGGAAGCGCGCGCGGCGATTATGGGGCAAGACGACAGTATGTTTACCGGCTCGCCGGGCCGACCTGCCTTGCCGGAGATGTGATCGGGGATTATGTGTTCGATCATCCGCTGCAGTGCGGCGAGAAGCTGGTATTTCAGGATATGGCGATCTATACGATGGTGAAGACAAATACATTTAACGGAATGAACCTGCCGGATATCGTGCTGGAGAGGGAAGACGGAGAGTGCGAGACCGTGAGGACATTCGGATATGAGGATTTTAAGTCGAGACTGTGAGAAGTCCCGGCTTTTTTTATTTAAAACCCCATATGGTCGCGCGACCATATTTTTCCGTATTGTATATTATTATTTACTGCCGTAAACTGAGAATAAATTAAAACAGACAAAAATAAAGATCTGGATCCAAGTGATATATAACAGTGCGGGGCTTTACAGAATGAGAAATATTACAAGAAAAGATATTGCGGAAAAACTGGGCGTATCGGTATCAGTTGTGTCAAGAGTGATCAATAACAGCGGATATGTGAGCAAAGAAAAGCGGGAACGTGTACTAAAGGCGGCAAAAGAGATGGGGTATGTACAGAATCCCATTGCGATGGCGCTCCAGCAAAACAGGACCAGGCAGCTGCTTTTCTTCTGTGAAGATCTCACAGCTACATACTACAATCAGATGTATCACGGCATGGTCAGAGCCGCCAGGGAAAAGGGATATCATGTATTGACCGTAATGAATGAAAATAATTTTGAAATAGTAAAAGAAATGATGACGGATGGTATATTGTTCCCGAATGAAATGGTGGCGGAAGCTTATGCCGCTTCAGTAGGAAAAAATTATAATCTGCCGGCTGTGACTGCATGCTTCAATCCGGGGATTTCCTTCTCTAAAGCGATGCCGTCGGTGACTATAGATAATGAAGAAGTCATTAATAAGGCTATAGATTATCTGACCGGACTTGGACATAAAAAAATAGGGATGACCCTGCCTTTCAGTTACGGATATGTAGATTTGCGGTTCAGATATTGGGAGGAGCGGATGAAGCAGGAAATAGGAGAGGAATATAAGAAATATATCCTGGATGTCCGTGACAGAGTGAAAAGAAGAAGCGATAAGAGAGGAGTAAAAATCCCATGCCCGCAGGTATCGGGGGATTTTCTCTATTATGACTGGTTTTATATCGGAAAGGAAGTGGCAGAATTTTACGCTGCGATGAGATATAAACCTACAGCAATCCTGTGCTTCAACGATGACATTGCATTTGGGACTATAGAGCATTTGAAGAAACTCGGGATCCGGGTTCCGGAGGATGTATCTGTAATGGGGATAGACGGGCTGTTTACGAGGGATAAATATACCCCGAAACTTACTACGGTAAATATGTATCCGGAGCGTCAGGGTGCTAAATGCGCGGAAATACTGATCGATATTTTAAACGGATCTAAATATAAGTACATATATAAGTTTAAAGTTTCTGTTTTGGAAGGCGAAAGTGTAAAAAAACTTTAATTCAGGAAAGTGAGTCTGTGTGATGGTGTATAAAAATGAGATGTACAGGAATCCGATATTGCCGGGATTTAATCCGGATCCGTCGATATGCAGAGTGGGAGAGGATTATTATATTGTGACGTCTTCTTTTGAGTTTTATCCGGGAGTACCGATCTATCATAGCAGAAATCTTGTCAACTGGGAATTGATAGGATACTGCCTTACAAGAAAATCCCAGCTGGATATAGAGAATACGCGCTCATCCGGAGGAATTTTTGCCCCGACGCTCTATCATCACGATAACGTCTTTATCATGGCTACAACGGATATCAATAAAGGGAATTTTATCGTATACGCTGAAGATATATACGGCCCGTGGTCAGATCCTGTCTGGATCGATCAGAGGGGGATCGATCCGTCGCTTTTGTTCGACGAAGACGGCACAGTCTATTTTCTGACAGCTGATAATGACAGGGAGAAGTGCAGTATTTTAATGAGCACGATCAATGTGTTTACAGGTGAAAAATTAAGCGATACCTGTATTATCAATAATGGCTGCGGAGGACGTTATCCGGAGGGCCCGCATCTGTATAAAATATTTGGGAAATACTACCTGATGCTTGCAGAAGGCGGGACGGAATACGGACATATGGAAACAATCCAGAGAGCCGATTCACCGTACGGACCATATGAAAAATGTCCGTTTAATCCTGTCTTAACTCATAGAAATGACATGAGGGGCGAGATATGCGGCGTGGGACATGCTGATATAGTCGAAGACGGAAACGGAAACTGGTGGGCGGTATGCCTTGGATTCAGACCAAGCTGTTTTAAGGATGAACATTTGATGCTTCATCATCTGGGAAGAGAAACTTATCTGTGCCCTATGAAATGGGATGAACAACGCTGGCCCGTGATGGGAGAAGGCGGGAAATTATCGTTAAATATGGCCGGGGATCTGCCGGGGCTGCCGGAAAATGACGCAGCGGTAAACTATACTGACAATTTCAGGACAGAACAGCTTGACATACATTATAATTTCCTGCGTAATCCGATCATGGAAAATTATAAAGTTGACACTGCAGCAGGAAGATTAATCCTGCAGGGTACGGAAGTCACGATAAATGAGAGCAGAAATCCTACATGGATCGGAATACGCCAGCCGGGATTTAAGATCGATTTCGCAGTAACAGTAGGAGCAGAGGAGTTAAAGAACGGCGGCAGAATAGGAATAACAGCCTTTTATAATGAGTCTTATCATTATGACATGTATCTGCAGAAAAAAGGAAAGAAATTGAACCTGTATCTGGAAAAGCATGTTCACGATATAGTTTCGGTTACACATACGGCAGAAGTCACAGGATATAAAGAGATAAGACTGATAATAGAGAGCGGCAGGAAGTGGTACAGATTCTTATATGCAGACAATAAGGGCAGACTTTGCGAACTGGGCACAGGAATGGCGGCAGGTCTGGCTACAGAAGGTACCAGAACAATGACGTTTACCGGAACTTATCTGGCAATGTTTGCAGAAAGAGGGCGGGGATATTTCAAAGAATTATATTTAAGAGTCAGAGATGCAGATGAGGAGGATGACAGATGCTATTAGAGAACACATACAATCTGCTTCAATTTGATGAAAAAGGGAGCTTGCTATCCCTGATCAGTAAAAGCTCAGGCAGAAATTATATCATAAAAAACGGCTGCAGTATGTTTCGACTGACTATGACAGAGGTAATATCCGGCCGTATTGTTCCCGGAACCTTGATGCTGACCAGTGAAATGGCGGAGAAAGCAGAGTTTACAGAGGCAGGCCAGGGGCTGGAGATCTGCTACAAAAATCTGGACGGCATGCCGATATCAGTAAGATGTACTGTCAAATTATTCTCACGGGAGATGCGATGGAATATATCGATAGAAAATGGAACCCGGTTTGCCGTAAAAGAAATCGAATATCCGTTTCTTCTCTTTAAACCATATCTGGGATCAAATGCACAAAGCGAGAGGATACTGGTTCCTAAAATGGACGGGATTTTGTTAGGAAACCCTGAAATGTATCCCTGGGCGGACGGTCAGGGGATGATCTCGGAGAGATACTGGTATCCGGGCGAGGGAAAGCAGAAGCCGAATAATCTGGCTGTACAGATGACAGCGTATTACGATGATCAGGAAGGGGTCATGATTTATGCGGCAGACACATGCGGATATCCGAAAAAAATGGGGCCTGTTTATTGTAAGCCGGAATTTATTGATCTGAGTCCTGTGCATCTTCGGCCGGAAACAGCCGGAATGAATTTTGATTTGGAGTATATGGTAATTACAAGATTTTTTAACGGCGACTGGAAGAGCGCGGCAGAAATCTATAAAGAGTTTGCGCGGACTGCGCCATGGTGCGGCAAAACGATCCCGGAGCGGGAAGATATTCCCGACTGGATAAAAAAAGGCGCTTTCTTTTTAAGTTTTCGACTGAGATATCAGAAAAAAGGGGCCGGTTACCTGGAATATGTGCCTGAATATATAGAAAAATGGAAGAAGATATTAAATATTCCGATTGTAGCGATGATGTGCGGATGGGAGAAAATAGGAGAATGGGCAGGACCTGATTATTTTCCGCCTTTTGGCGGAGAAAAAAGATTTCAAAATATGTGTCAGAAGCTGAAAGCCGATGGCAATATCCCGTTTACATTCGGGCTGTCAGGCTTAAAGCTCCTGATCAGAAGACACAGGACAAAAACAAAAGATCAGCCTCAGCTGGCTCTGGATTACGACGGACGGGAATTATTTGAGCAGAAGTATCGTGAAGCATCGGCGCTGGATATTAATGGAGTTCCGATCGTGGATTCGAACATTGACGAGTGGGACGGAGTGCATGCATATGCCTGTCCTGCCACAGAACAGGCAAAAGAACAGATTTGCGGAGCTTCAGTCCAGATGCTGAAAAAATACGGTGTTATTATGCAGCAGGCAGATCAGATCCTGGGGGGAGGAACTTCAGAATGTTACAATAGTGAGCACGGGCATTTACCGGGAAGAGGTATCTGGCAGGTTGAAAGCCTCAAAAGAATATATGATGAGACACGGCGAACCGCTAAAGAAATTTCCAAAGATTTTGCATTGTCGCAAGAGTGGATATCAGAGCCGTTTATCCAGCATTTGGACATTTATCATTGCCGGAATTATGACAAACCTCAGGGCGGACTGGAAAGCGTACCTCTGTTTTCCTACCTGTATCATGAATATATTCCGTGCTATGCCGGAGACTGGACTTCGCTGCTTCCCGATAATGACACCGGTGTGTATTTTCACGGCTGGAATTTCGTGTGCGGCAATCTTCCCGCAGGCTCTCCGCTTAATATGCTGGAGGAAATGGAGAATCATGAACCCGAAGAAGCCGATCCGGCAATTTTGGAGATGGCCTGCAATACCTGTGCAGCGCTGAAAAGTGCAGCGGACTATCTTATATACGGAGAGATGCTTCCTACAGATGAGCTGCCTGTGCCCAGGATGAATATATGGATCAGGGGACTTGATTTCGGCTTTGAGAGAAAAATCATATCTGTACCTTGTGTACTCTGTATGTTTTGGAAAAATCCTGAAGGCAGAACAGCCTGCGCATTAGCAAATGTATCGGATGAAACGAAAACCGCAGAAATACCGGTGGGACAATATATCAGGCATGCGCGAAGAGTTTTCATCGAGACGAACGGATGCGGGAAAATACACCAGGCAGAGGTTGTCGAAGGAAAAACGGTATTGGAAATTCCGGCCAGATCGGCAGTAGTTGTCAGAGAGGAGAGATAAAGTATGGACAAGATGCTGCACAATAGGAAAGCAATAGTATTTTTTGTAGCGCCTGCGTTTATTCTGTTTACGGTTGTTTTGCTTATCCCGATCCTTCAAATGCTTTATTACTCCCTGTGTGATTATAATGCGTTGAAAGAACCTGTATTTATCGGACTGGATAACTTCAAGACTCTTCTTTTTGAAGACAAAACCATGCGGACGGCTTTAAAGAATTCCCTGTTTTTTATGATTTTTTCCGCGGCTACACAGCAGGTGATAGGAGTTCTCCTGGCCGTTATGCTGACAAATATAAGGCGGGGAAGAAATTTCTTCAGAAATGTGATCTATCTTCCAACGGTTTTGTCTTCGGCGGCGCTGGGACTTCTGTGGGCATTTATTTTCAACCCGAAGTTCGGACTCAATTATCTGCTGGATAAAGTGGGAATCGAAGGACCGCTGTGGCTGATGGAATCAGACGGGTTCATTGTTCTTCCGATGATCGTAATCGCGTTTGTTGCGCTTTGGCAGTATGTCGGACAGAATATGATGTTATATATGGCGCAGATTATGGGAATCTCAAAGGATCTGTATGAAGCGGCGCGCATAGACGGGGCGTCTTCATTAAAAACGTTCCGCTTTATTACATTGCCCCTGATAAAACCGATGTTTATAACATCATTATCATTAAATTGTATTGGCTCCCTTAAATTTTTTGATCTGGTTTACAACATGACCCAGGGAGGCCCTAACAACAGGACGCAAGTCCTTGCAACCCATCTGTATGAGCAGGGATTCATTTACTTTAAATATGGCTATTCCAGTGCCATTGCCGTAGTGCTGCTTGTGCTTTGCTTAATTGTTTCGTTGATAATACGAAAGGGCATAAAGGTGGAAAATTATGAAATGTAAGCTGAAAGAGATAATTATTTATACTGTTTTGATTGTTCTGACTTTAATATATATACTTCCGCTGCTCTGGATGATAAACGTATCTCTGAAAACAAATCAGGAATTAATGGTAAATCCGTTCAGCATACCGGAAGTCCTGCAGCTGGGCAATTATATTTATGCATGGGTAAAAGGAAATCTGGGCACAGCTATGCTTAATTCATTTATAGTGTGCACAGTGTCGCTGATACTCAGCCTGACATTAGGCTCGATGGCAGCTTTCGCCATTGCAAGAATGAAATGGAGATTTTCGGAATGGGCTATGAGCTATTTTATGCTTGGGATGATGATACCGGTGCATTGCGTACTGATCCCTTTGTTTGTACAGTTCTCTAAAATAGGATTAACAGACTCGTTGATCGGGCTGATCATTCCGTATACCGTGTTCGCGCTGCCGATGGTAATTTTCCTGATGACGGGGTTCTTCAGAAGTTTACAAAACGAGATCTTTGAAGCGGCATGTATTGATGGATGCAGTATATATTCCTGCTTTTTTAAAATTGCCGCGCCTCTTGCAAAAACAGGATTTTCTGTGGCAGGTATGATGACTTTTGTTTCCAATTGGAACGAGCTTTTAATGGCTCTTGTATTTATATCAGATGTCGACAAAAAGACTTTACCGGTGACCCTGACATACTTTGTAGGACCTTATGCTGTTAATTATGTACAGATGTTTGCTGCGATTATTATTGCCCTGGCGCCGACAATAATAGTGTATCTTATTTTCAGCAATCAGATAGTAGAAGGTATGACTACGGGAGCCGTTAAAGGATAAAATTAATTTAAGAAGGGAGAAAACGATGAGAAAAAAAATAATATCAGTGTTAGCGATCAGCGCAATGTGTGTATCTATGCTGTTGGGCTGCAGTGTTTCAACGGAGACAGGGGAAGACTCCCTCGATGAAGACAACGCGTCAGGACAGGAGAAAACAACGGAAAATGAGACGGAAATATCCTGGATATTTTATGATGATCTGGACGTGTCGGAAGATCTTGTTACCAAAGGGTATAAAGAAGTTATTGAGCGGTTTAATGAAGATTACGCGGGTAAATATCATGTAAATGTTATAACTACACCGACAGAAGAGTATGATACAAAGCTTAATGCGCTGATCGCTTCCGGCGATATTCCCGAACTGTTTACCTGTCACCCGGGACCGCTTATGGAACAATATGTAGATGCGGGAGTAGCCGCTGATCTGACAAAGATACTTCAGAAAGACAACCCGGACTGGTATCAGTCGTTTAAAGACGGTATCTTTGATAAATTAACATATGATGGGAAAATTATGGCCATACCGACAAACTTTTCCGCGGCTCTTGTATTCTATAATACCCGGATCTTTGAAGAAGTTGGCGTGACGCCCCCGGAAACGTATGACGAGTGGCTCGAAGTCTGCGAAAAGATAAAGAATGCAGGCTATACGCCTATAGCGTGCTCGGCAAAAGATCCGTGGTGCATCTCCCTGCTTGCAGGCTACCTGTGCGACAGGGAGGGCGGACCGGATAATCTGCAGGGAATCACAGAAGGAACGTTAGACTGGACAAGCGAATCGTATATTAATGCGGGCAATAAACTTATTGAACTTTCCCAATATTTTCAGCCTACCGCCGCCGGAGACTCAAATGACCAGGCAAATGCAGAATTTACATCTGGCGAGGCAGCTATGCTGGTGCAGGGATCCTGGGTCATAGGGGAAATTAACGGACGTGTACCCGAGATAGAAGAAATATGCGGCGCTTTCCGGTTCCCTGCTGTTGAAGGAGGCGCAGATCCTGACAGAATGATGGTAAAAACAGATAATATCATGCTTAGCTCTAAGGCGGAAGGCGATAAGAAAGAGGCGGCGATCGAGCTGCTGAAATATTTTACAGATGATACGGCCCAGAAATATGTTGCAGAAAAGGCGGGGAAAATCCCGACAACTAATGTAGAAGTAGACACTGCTGCTGCGCCGAAGCAGTATATGTATGTAGAAGAAGTCCTGAACAATACAACAGCGACGTTTGGATTTTATAACGAATCACTGGCTACTGCGGAAGCAGGGGATATATTCGATGATGCAATTGTAGAAATTTATTTGAAAAATGCGACTCCCCAGGAAGCTTTTCAGGAACTTCAGGATTACTACGAGAAGAACGTCTGGTAATGGGAATATATAATGGATAAAAAAGAAGCGGCCGCACAGGCAAAAGAACTCGTCGGGAAAATGACGATCGAGGAAAAAATATCACAATTAAAATACGATGCTCCGTCGATCCCCAAATTAAATATACCGGCTTATAATTGGTGGAATGAAGGCCTTCACGGAGTTGCAAGGGCAGGAACGGCAACGATATATCCCCAGGCTATAGCGCTTGCGGCTATGTTTGACAGAGAACTTGTCCGAAAGATCGCGGATCAGATTGCAGAGGAGTGCAGAGCTAAATATAATGCCTGCTCTGAAGAAGCAGACAGGGATATATATAAGGGATTAACACTTTGGTGTCCCAATATCAATATATTCCGGGATCCCCGGTGGGGCAGAGGCCAGGAAACTTTCGGCGAAGATCCGTATCTGACCCAAGAGCTTGGCGTGGCTTTTGTACGCGGCCTTCAGGGAAACGGAAAATATCTTAAGACAGCGGCATGTGCAAAACATTTTGCCGTGCATTCCGGGCCCGAAAGACTGCGTCATGAATTTGATGCACATGTGACAAGAAAGGATATGGCGGAGACATATCTTCCGGCTTTTGAAGCTGTAGTTAAAGATGCAGATGTCGCAGGAATAATGGGAGCCTATAACCGGGTGAACGGAGTACCATGCTGCGGAAACAGGGAACTGATCCAGGGATTACTGAGAAAAAAGTGGGGATTCAGCGGGTATTTTGTGTCGGACTGCTGGGCAATCAGGGATTTCCATACACATCATGGAGTTACCGACACTCCGGAGCAGTCGGCCGCCATGGCTCTTGGCGCAGGGTGCGATCTTAATTGCGGATGTACGTATCTGAGGATTTTTCAGGCATATAAGAAGGGAATGGTAAAAGAAGAGCAGATTACCCGGGCGGCAGAACATTTAATGACAATCCGGATCATGCTGGGAGAATTTGACGAGGAAAACGAGTACAATAAAATACCGTATGACGCAGTGGAGTGCCGGGAGCATCTTGATACGGCGGAGGAAGCGGCCGGAAAAGGGTGTGTACTCCTAAAAAATACCGGAATTCTGCCGCTGAATAAAAAGAATATCAGGAGGATCGGTGTAATCGGTCCGAACGCGGACAGCAAAGCTTCACTCATTGGCAATTATTACGGAACATCTTCAGAGTATATTACGCTGCTCCAGGGTATAAAAAGAGAAGTTGGCGACGAAGTGAAAGTTCTATATTCTGCGGGATGCCATATCAGCCGGGACAGGATTGAACCGCTTGCCTGGCGGCAGGACAGGATTTCGGAAGCAAGGACTGTTGCAAAGAATAGTGATATTATAATCCTGCATCTTGGTCTGGACGAATCACTGGAAGGCGAGGAAGGAGATGACAGCAACAGTTATGCATCCGGGGATAAAGCGGATTTAAATCTGCCGCAGGTTCAGGAAGAACTGCTGCGGGAGGTAGTAAAGACCGGAAAACCTGTAGTGTTATGTGTTTCGTCAGGCAGTGCGTTAAACTTAAATTATGCGGAAACACATTGTGAGGCGATACTGCAGGTCTGGTATCCCGGAGCAAGAGGCGGCAAAAGTATTTCAGATATATTATTTGGAAGATACTCCCCGTCGGGGAAACTGCCAGTTACATTTTATAAAAGCGCGGATCAGCTTCCCCCGTTTGAAGATTATTCCATGAAGGGGCGGACATACAGATATATTACGGAAGAGCCGTTGTACCCGTTTGGATATGGTCTTACATACGGCAAAATACTGGTTGATGATATTGACGCTGTTCGGGAAGGCGAGGGCATTCGGGTTAGTGTTGGTTTAAAAAATACAGGAAAGATAAGCACACATGAAGTTGTACAAATATATCTGAAAAATCTTGATTCCGAATATGCGGAAGAAAATTATCATTTGTGCGGCTTCGAAAGAGTGCACATAATGGCGGGCCAAAGCGGGCAGGTCTCTGTTTTTATTGAGAAGGAAGCGTTTTACGTAACAGATGATCAGGGAAAACGATTTATTGACGGGAACAGATATCGGCTCTATGCGGGTCTGCATCAGCCGGATAAAAGAAGCTGTGAACTGTCAGGAGATGAAGTGAGATATCTGGATATCCGGTTGTAGGAACACGACAAACGCATGAATGAATAAATTGTGAACATCCATCCTGATTTTCTGGTATACTCAAAGAAAAAAGGATGGGGTTCTTCTATGAAAGCACTTTTAGATTATGTAAGCACAGTAACAGACTGCAGACAGGAAAAAAAGGTCCGGCATAAAATGATGGATATCATCATGCTTGTGTTCTTTGCCACACTTGCTAATGCGGATGACTGGGTAGAGATCGAAGTGTTTGGGAAAGAACATGAGGATTTTCTGCGCAATTATCTGGAGCTTCCTTATGGAATCCCTTCGCATGATACGCTCCAGAGAGTATTTGCCAT
>DWVY01000063.1 GCA_019119995.1 Candidatus Mediterraneibacter faecavium
GGTTACAAAAGGAAGATAAACTAATAACCCTGAAATATAGCTAAAAGCAATCAGCCGAACGGACAACTCGCGTTGCTCAGACAATTCCGTCCGGCTGATTAACGCTATATCTCAGGGTTAAAGTTTATCTAACCTTTTTCCACAGTCACCGGCAGCATTACACTCCCGACTGATCCGAAAGGTGCATCATACCGGCTGTATCCAACTGATTTTCTACACTCATCCAAACAGAAGTGTCTCTCCGATAATCACAAATCAGATAAAACGGGTCGAAAGGGGAACTGTATCGACGAAGATGCTGCCTTGAACACTGATATTTTTACTGATTGGTGAACCGTTTCCGGTTATGGAGATTTCTGGTTCCGCTTGTTTGTTTTATATCTGCCGGATGGTTCCATGTCAAGCCCTTGCCTGTAAACAGGTGCTTCGCAGGCTTGACATGGAACCATCCGGCAGATAGAGTTTGATCAAGCGGACCAGAAATCATCGCGGTTTGGACTCAAACCCACGACTTACTTTCATGCAATCCATAAGAGATTGGAAACTGGTCGACAAAGTTCACTATTTCGCCCCGTTTTAAGTAAACTTCGTGATTGTTGGGGAGATACTTCCGGTTGGATGAACGCAGAAAATCAAACTGATACAGCCCCTTTGATGCACCTTTCGGAACAGGCGGGGAGGGAATGCGGACGGTGACTGTGGAAGGGTGTTAGTCATAGTTAAAGCCTGTGATGCGGCGTTAATCAGGGGAAGGTGTTGTCTGAACGAAGTGAGTTCTTCCTTCCCCTGATTGCTTTTAGCCGTATCGCAGGCTTGTTACTATGACTTATGCCCTGTAACCGGAGCCGGAAGCATTCCCTCCCCGCCCGTTCCGGATACATGACAAATCCACTGTATCGTTTTGATTTTCGGATGTTTCATGTTTTATCGTGAAGTATCTCACAGGCAAACACGAAGTTATTTATCCACGGATCAGCGCTTCTACTTCTGCACGCTCCGGCATGGACCGGATCGCGCCTTTTTTGGTCGTGACGATCGCTGCCGCCGCGTTTGCGAATGTAAGGAGTTCGCCCATCTGGTCTTCTGTCAGGCTGTCAAATCCGTGCTCGACGATATAGTTCAGGGAGCTTCCGCAAAATGTATCGCCTGCGCCTGTCGTCTCGATCGCCTTAACTGTGAATCCCGGGCGCTCTACGCGCATTCCCTTGTAATATGCGCGGCTTCCGTCTTTCCCCATGGTAAGGAGGATCATCGGGATATGATATTTTTCCTGAAGATAAGCGATACCCTCGTCATAATCCTCTTTGCCGGACACAAACTGGATCTCATTGTCGGAGATCTTTAAGATGTCGCACACGCCGAAGCCGTATTCCATCTGCTCTTTTGCAAGATCAAGGGATGACCAGAGCGGCGGGCGCAGATTCGGGTCGAATGATACAAGACAGCCTGCATCTTTTGCCGCCTGGATCGCCTTTTTCGTCGCAGCTCTCACGCCGTCATGAGTCATTGAGAGTGTGCCGAAGTGGAAGATCTTTGTCTGAGCGATGAATCCAGGATCCACGTCTTCTTCCGTGAGCATCATGTCAGCTCCCGGATTACGGTAGAAAGAAAATTCGCGGTCGCCGTCCGGGAATGTATGTACAAATGCCAGCGTTGTATTCACCTTATCATCGATCACGAGATGGGATGCATCGATCCCCGCATCTGTGATCGTATCTTTCAGCAGCGTGCCGAACTGGTCCTTTCCGACTTTTCCAAGGAATGCCGTCTTCTTTCCCATTTTGTTGAGAAGAGCCAGTACGTTGCACGGAGCTCCTCCGGGGCATGCCTCAAACATATTATTTCCCTGTTCGCTCTGTCCGTTCATTGTAAAGTCGATCAGAAGCTCGCCAAGGGCGATCACATCATATTTTTTCTCCATTTCCGAGTACCTCCTACAGATATTGATTTACATAATACCGGGGCAGACGTATTTCCCCCGGCAGCTTTTAATTGAAGTATACCAGTTCTTCTATCGGGTCTGCAAGCTCTATATTCTCCGCTTCCAGCACCGGGCCTTCGCCTCTGTATACCGACAGGTTTGCGAACCGGATCTTCGCGCGGATCTTCACCCACTGCCCGGGTTTTAACTTTGGTGCATAAGCGCTCCTGCACACATAGCCGAGAAATGAGGTGTCGTCCGCGCAGCATGTCATCGCCATGCGCCCTGCCATAAATACTTTCGCAGGAAATGTCCTGGGTTTTAACACTTTTGCAACATACTCGACTACTTTTCCCTTATAGCGGTCCGGATTCTCCATCATATCCACATACCAGATGCCGTAATCCTCTTTTGCGATCTCGATCACCGGGGCTTTCAGATCATAGGGGACTTCGTCCTCAAAGATATTCTCAATCTCGCCCTCTTCATCCTCGAAGATCACCTCTGCCTGCGGGCTTACCACCTTGACACTCCTGCGGTATCCCGCCAGAGGCTTGATGTCCTCGCACCGGTTAAAGAGCACCAGATCAGCGCCCCGAACCATCTCAACGAAAAGCGGTTTCAGATTCGTCAGATACATCTGGAATGTACTTGCGTCTACAGTGGTCAGCTTCTGCTCGATCCCCCATCCGTCTGGAAGCTTCAGGTTTTCGAAATCACTTACTTTCCACATGCCGTTATATTCCACCACGACACGCTCCGGCTCATGCTTTCTATTCATCTCTTCGAGCCACTCCGCCGTCAGGTCTTCCTGATCCTCGACTTTCTCTATAACGACACCGTATCTGAGCATTTCCATCGGGTCATACTCTTCCTCGCCCTCTTCACAGAGGATCAGAAGAGTCTTGCCGTCGATCTGGAAATAATCCTGTTTCAGCGTAAATGTAAGAAACTGGGTCTTGCCGCTGTCCAGAAAACCTGTCATAAGATAAACCATGATATCAGGTTCAGTCATATCCGTTCTCTCCCATCTTTCATTACTTTTCACCGGGGAACCAGCTTACGCCAGACCGAAAAGTTCTGCCAGCCTGTCCTCTTTCAGCTCTGCTCCGATCACACAGATACGTCCTGTATACTCCGGCGCTCCGGTGCGGACTTCATGCTCTCCCGGGACCATATCAAAATAGATCCACTCGCCGTCAGCTCCGGCTACCATTCCCTTAGCGCGCAGGACATTTCCGCAGCTGCTGTCTGATTCCAACGTTTTCAGGATATCGCCGATCTGATCATTTGTGTAGGTATGGATCGTCTCGCGTCCCCAGCTCGTGAACACATCGTCCGCATGATGATGACCCGCATGGTCATGGTGATGGTGATGCTCATGTCCATCGTGGTCGTGGTGATGCTCATGCCCATCATGGTCGTGGTGATGATCGTGGCCGCAGCACTCACCCTCTTCATGGTGATGGCCGCACTCCGGGCAGATGATCTCATCGAGGAGTTCTTCCTCCAGAGACTTACTCGACTCCATTGTCTCAAGGATCTTTTTGCCCGGAAGCTGGGCGATCGGAGTCGTGATAAACGGAGCCTTGTCATTGAGCTCTCTGAGCAGCGCAACGCTCTCCTCGATTTTCTCCGGCTTCGCCTTATCCGTGCGGCTTAAGATGACCGCACCTGCGTACTCGATCTGGTTGCTGAAGAACTCTCCGAAGTTCTTCCTGTAGATCCTGCATTTTGTCACATCCACTACTGTCGTGAAGCTGTTGAGCTCTGCGTCGATCTCTTCCTGTACATCCTGCACTGCCTTGATCACGTCAGACAGCTTGCCCACACCTGAAGGCTCGATCAGGATACGGTCCGGATGGTAAGTATCCACCACTTCGCGGAGCGATTTTCCGAAGTCTCCGACAAGCGAGCAGCAAATGCAGCCTGAGTTCATCTCACGGATCTCGATGCCTGACTCTTTTAAGAATCCCCCGTCGATCCCGATCTCGCCAAATTCATTTTCGATCAGTACGACCTGCTCTCCGGCAAATGCCTCTGAGAGCAGTTTCTTGATCAGTGTCGTCTTTCCGGCTCCGAGGAAACCGGATATAATGTCTATCTTTGTCATTTCAATTCATCCTCCTGTCTCAGGACTTATAATATAAAGTCCTCATTCTGCACATATGCTCTTGATCTCCGGACAGCTACCTGATATCAAGCTCTACCGGACAGTGATCCGAGCCCATTACGTCTGTCAGAATCTTTGCATCTACAAGCCTGTCCTTTAAGCTCTCTGACACGCAGAAATAATCGATGCGCCACCCCGCGTTCTTAGCGCGGGCGCTGAATCGGTACGACCACCAGGAATAGATCCCGGTCTGATCCGGATAAAAATAGCGGAAGGTATCGATAAATCCCGCATCCAGAAGCTCTGTGAACTTCTGTCTCTCCTCGTCGGTAAATCCCGCGTTCTTCCGGTTCGTCTTCGGATTCTTCAGATCGATCTCCTCGTGGGCCACATTCATATCCCCTGTCACGATGACCGGCTTATTCTCCTCAAGCTTTTTCAGATAAGCGCGGAAATCATCTTCCCACTTCATGCGGTAATCCAACCGCGCCAGCTCATTCTGCGAGTTCGGAGTATATACTGTGACAAAGTAAAAGTCTTCAAACTCGCATGTGATGACACGCCCTTCCTGATCATGTTCCTCGATCCCGATACCATAGGTAACATCCAGCGGTTCCTTTTTGGTAAATACCGCTGTGCCTGAATAGCCTTTTCTCACTGCATAGTTCCAGTACTGATGGTATCCCGGCAGATCAAGGGTAAGCTGTCCTTCCTGCATCTTTGTCTCCTGGATGCAGAAGATATCGGCGTCCGCCTCTTTAAAAAAATCAAGGAATCCTTTCTGGACACATGCCCGGATCCCGTTTACATTCCACGATATCAGTTTCATGCATTCCTGCCCTCCTGATCATAATATACCTCTCTTAAGAACAGGCCCCTTGCCGGGGCAAGAAATCCTGCCTGTCCTCTGTCTTTTGTCTCAAGGACTTCAGCGGCGCTTTCGGCGGTGCGCTGATACGTCCCGGCCTCAAGCAGTGTCCCCGTCAGGATCCTCACCATATGATAGAGAAATCCTGTCCCTTCATACCGGATCGTCACACTGCTGCCCTGCCCGCTGACTATTATATCATAGATTGTCCGTTTTGTAGACGTTTCCCCTTTTTTGTCCGTATACCCGGCAAAGTCGTGTGTTCCCCGCAGATACTCCGCCGTTCTCCTCATCCTGTCCAGATCGAGCCCGCGCGGGAAATGATAGCAGTAACGCCTTCTGAATACATCCGGCTTCTGTCCGGTGTCAATGTGATATTCGTACATTTTCCCGACAGCGCTCTTTCTCGCATGGAATCCGTTCTTCACAAGCTGAGCCTCGCGGATCCGGATATCCTGCGGAAGCATCCGGTTGACAGCATCTGTAAAGAATCCCTCCGGCACAGATCCCGGCAGTACCACGCTGGCCGTCTGTCCTAATGCATGGACCCCCGCGTCCGTCCTGCCGGAACCATTCACTTCGACTGGGTATCCTGCTGCCTCCGAGATCACGTTCTCGAGGATCCCCTGTATCGTGCGGTCTGTATTCGCCTGGCGCTGCCACCCCTGATAGCCTGTCCCGTCATAGGCGATCGTCAGTTTATACGTACGCATAGCTTACTGCAGGAACTTCTTCAGTTCGTCCATAAATGTATTCGCATCCTTAAACTCTCGGTAGACAGATGCAAAACGCACATAAGCGACCGGATCAAGATCCTTTAGCTTCGCCATGACAATTTCCCCGATCACGCTGCTGGGTATCTCCTTTTCCTCACGGTTAAATATCTCCAGCTCCACGGCGTCGATCGTCTTCTGGATAGCATCCGCCGGGACCGGGCGCTTATAGCAGGCGCTCAGGATCCCTTTTTCGATCTTTGACCGCTGGTACTGCTCACGGTTATTGTCTTTCTTGATGACGATCATCGGGATCGTCTCCACTTTTTCATAAGTAGTGAACCGTCTTCCGCACTCATCACAGGAACGCCGTCTCCGGATCGAGCTTTTGTCCTCAGCCGGACGGGAATCTATCACTCTTGTATCCGGGTTGCCGCAATATGGACATCTCATAATTTATTCCGCCTTTCTCAGCACAGTTATACGCAGGATATTTTCTTGTTTTTCCCGCGCCACTGCTGTTAATCTGCGTACATTATACACAATCGCTAAAACTTTTGCAAAAATTTTTCTTCCTGTATTTCGACGATCACAAGATCCGGTCCGATTTTCCGGATGCAGGCAAAAGGAATGACATATTCACAGTCTGTTCCCAGGAATCCGCAGATTTTCCCCGGACCGGGGATGATGACCGCCTCCACCTCTCCGCTGCAGATGTTGATCTCCACATCTACGATGCAGCCCAGACGTCTGCCGCTGCATATATTGACGACTTCTTTATCCCTGAGTTCGCAAAGTCTCATGCCCATCCCTCCCTCAGCGGCTTCTGTGACCGTACTGTTATGATCGTTCAGCCCGCGTCATTCGGAAAACCGCACTTCGTGCTTATTGCGGCTGTTACCATATATTATATGAACACCTTGATATATGGTTCCATTTTCGGGCATAATGCCTTACAATAAGGAAAGCACTATCTTCGTGTAAATCTGATAAACAGGAGTACTGATAATATGAAAGAAACAATCTTACTTTTTAACCCTCCGGAGAAAGCGGACCTGCTGAAGATCGAGATGGCTCTCTTTCCGCTCCGCATCCGCCTGAAAAAGATCGGAAAGGAAGACTACAGCCAGCCTCTGGGCGTTCTGGCGGGAATGAAAGACATCGCCCCCTGCGAAGAGCAGTATGACGGTCCTGAACTGCCGGGCACAATGTTCGTCTTTTGCTTTCTGAGCGACAGCCGGCTGAACCAGGCACTTGCCGCTCTCCGCAGATGCGGCGCAGGTCCGTTCCCCTACAAAGCGATCCTCACTCCGACCAACAGCACATGGACGGCGCCCGGCTGCTTTGACGAGATCCGAAAGGAACACGAGGCACTTCATAAGTAAAATAATGCCGGGCGCTGAAAGACATACAGCCTACGTACCATTCCGCCCTTTCCGGGTTCAACCGTTTCAGCCCCCGGCAGTCTTGCAAATCCCCTGCTTTCCATTTATAATATACTATCATTTATTATGCGGAGGGATCTTCCATGTGGAAACGTAAAACAATGAAAACACGGGCAATTGCGCAGATGAAAAGGAGTTACTCCCGTATGCTCTCCGTCTGCTTCCTTATCGCTATGCTCACGACAGCCTACTCTGTTTCCACGACATTCCTCAACTTCCAGATCCCGTCCGAGCCGTCCAGGACCGACGCCGCTTATACATTCAGCATACCAAACTCCGAGGCGATCCTCGATACAGCCGGTCATTTTCTGGAAGGCACCCCGCTGGACGGGATATTTCACGGCGCATTATATGATGTCAGCTCTATGGTGATCGATCTGTTTTCGACGAATATATCCGTCTTTTTCACCTCGCTGCGCACGTTCAATTATGTTTTGCATGAAGATATCACTTCCGTCCTGGTCTTCTCGGCAGCCGGCATATTATTTGCTTTTCTTTACCAGATTTTTATCAGCAACCTGCTTCTGGTCGGTGAGAAACGTTTTTTCCTTGAGAACCGCAACTACCGCCAGACCCCCATATCCAAGATCTTCTTTCTTTACAGACTGCGCTATATCCGCCGCCCGGCGTGGATCATGTTTGTAAGGACATTGTTCCAGTCTCTCTGGAACATTACAGTGATCGGCGGGATCATCAAACATTATGAATACATACTGATCCCGTACATTCTCGCAGAGAATCCGAAGATCAGCAGGAAAGAGGCATTTTTCCTCTCCCGCCAGCTTATGAGGCGCAATAAGTGGAAATTCTTCCTGCTCGACCTCTCTTTCCTCGGATGGAAGTTCTTATCCCTGTTCACACTGGGGCTGCTTGACCTTTTATTCGTCAACCCGTATATCACAGCATGCAGGGCGGAACTCTATGCTATCCTGAGGAGGAATTATGTCCTCTCCCGTTCACCGGGATATGAAGCGCTGAATGACTCGTACCTGGAGCATGTCCCTTCCGATGATGAACTGCTCATCAGCAAAGCATTGTACGATGACTCCCAGGGACCGTATACAAAGATCTCCTACTTTGCCCCGGAGCAGTACCCTGTATTTCTCTTTTCCGTGCAGCCTCCGCTGAAAGCCGTCCGCTCACCGCTCAGGACAGAACGGAAGTATGACCTGTTGACCCGCCTGTTTCTCTTTCTGGTATTCTCGATCTTCGGCTGGATACTGGAGACACTGATCCGCCTGATCAATGACGGCGTATTTGACGTGACCGGCGTACTGTACGGCCCATGGCTGCCCCTCTATGGGATCTACGGGATCCTCATCCTGCTGCTGTGGAAACAGAATATATCCAAGAGGCCCGTCCTGGTATTTTTGCTCAACTTCCTGCTTTACTCAGTATTGGAGTATTCGGCTAATTTTATTGCAGAACTGATAACCGGACAGACCTTAAGAGATTACAGTGAATTCTTCCTGAACTTAAACGGCAGGATCTATCTGGGCGGCTCTGTCACGTTCGCGCTGATCGGCTGTGCTTTTCTCTACTATCTGGCTCCGAGATGGTCAGACAGATACATGAAGCTGGGACACTCCAAAAGGATCCTCCTCTGCACAGTCCTTTATCTCCTGTTTTCTGCCGACGTCATATTCACTGTATTCTTCCGGTAGGCAGCAGTTGATTTTTATTTGAAATGATAGTAAACTTTCTAATAAGCTATCTCTTAGATAAACAGAAATATATGCCGCGCATAAGACGCGGCGGAATGGAGACATTATGAAAAAACGAGTTGTTTTAGCATTAGGGCACCGCGCCCTCGGAACTACGCTGCCGGAGCAGAAGGCAGCGATCGCACACACGGCAAAATGCATCGCCGATCTGATCGAGGAGGGCTACAAGGTGGCCATTACCCACAGCAATGCGCCTCAGGTCGGCATGATCCACACAGCCATGAATGAATTTGCAAAAGCGCATCCTGAATATACCGCATGCCCGATGTCTGTCTGCTCTGCCATGAGCCAGGGATATATCGGCTACGATCTGCAGAACGGGATCCGCGAAGAGCTTTTAAACCGCGGGATCTACCGTACAGTCAGCACGATCCTGACACAGGTCATCGTAGATCCTTATGACGAAGCGTTCTACACTCCGACGAAAGTACTCGGCCGCTATATGAATGCACAGGAAGCCAATGAGGAGCGTAAGAAAGGGAACTATGTTATCGAGGAAGCGGGAAAAGGGTTCCGCCGTGTCGTATCCGCCCCGAATCCGGTCAAGATTGTAGAGCTTGACGCCGTCAATGCACTGCTCAATGCAGATCAGGTCGTCATCGCTGCCGGCGGCGGCGGGATCCCTGTCATGGAACAGGACAACCACTTAAAAGGCGCCAGCGCTGTCATCGAAAAGGATCTTGCAGCCGGAAAGCTTGCCGAGGGGATCAACGCCGACATGCTCATCATCCTTACAAATGTGGAACAGGTATGCATCAACATGGGACAGGAGAATGAAGAGCCACTCGGAGAGATCTCCGTAGAACAGGCCAAGGCATATATGGACGAGGGACATTTCGGTGTCTATAATATGTATCCGAAATTCCGCGCCGCTGTCGAGTTCATCGAGCAGAGAGAAGGCCGCTGCGCTTACATCACTTCTTTCGACAAGGTAAAAGAAGCCCTGAAAGGAAAGACAGGCACACTTATAAGATAAACAGAGATTACGAAGCCGATATATACACAATGTCATGATGTTGGGTATATACCGGCTTTTATTTTGTATGATTTTATAATTGATTTTTATGAATTCCTGATGTAATATATGCATATACTAGATGTAGTTTTTAAAACCACTTGTAAACTTAGCATCAGGGAGGTGCATATCATGGAAAATACAGGGATCATGAAAAATGCAATAAATATAGAAAGGCCGGTCATCAGCAAGAAGCCGCACAGGAAACTGCACATCAAGGAACCCGGCAGCGCGATCACACATTTTATCGGAATGGTAATGGCGGTCTTCGCATCTGTTCCGCTTCTGATCCGGGCAGCCGCACAGCCGCAGAAAATATACATCGTAGCAATGTCCATTTATGCGGCAAGCCTTATCTTATTATATGCGGCAAGCACAACATACCATACATTTGACATTTCAGAGAAGACAAATACTATATTGAAGAAGATCGATCACATGATGATCTCTGTCCTCATAGCCGGCAGTTACACACCTGTGTGCCTACTCGCCCTCAAGGGCAGGATTGGGATCATCCTTTTGTCCATCGTATGGGCGATCGCGATCGCCGGGATCCTGATCAAAGCATTCTGGGTCTACTGTCCGAAATGGGTCTCCTCCGTACTGTACATCGGGATGGGCTGGACCTGCGTACTCGCATTCACCCAGCTTTTGGATAACCTGTCCCCGGCAGCATTCGGGTGGCTGCTGGCAGGCGGTATCATTTATACAGTCGGCGGCGTCATCTACGCGCTGAAGCTCCCCCTGTTCAACAGCAGGCATAAGAACTTCGGCAGCCACGAGATCTTCCACCTGTTCGTAATGGGCGGAAGCGCATGCCACTTCATCGTAATGTACGCATACCTCCTGCCATAGTAAAAATTCGTGTTTGTTTGAAAGGATGACGCTGCAACAGTAAGAAGAAATATCAGACTCGAATAAAGTACGCAGAAAAAGAGGATCCTGCAACGTGTACCGACCCGCTTCACCTCATCCCCTCGAATCCATGTAACGCGGGATCAAAATGCTCGTCCATTGGAACTCGCATTTTGATCTCGCTAACATGGAGAACGAGGTGTATTCGGAACGCTCCATGTCGATGCACAGCTTATGCAGGATCCTCTTTTTCCGCTGTCTCATCGGTCGGTAGTCTTTCTTCTCACCACAGCGTCACCCTACAACAAACACTCATAGTAAACCGGAAGAGGTCGGATCTTAGTCGACAAAGTACACCCCTTCGGCTAGCTTTATAGTAAACTTCGTGATTGTCGGGGAGATACATTCCGCTTGGATGAACGCAGAAAATCAGTCGGATACAGCCCTTTTGATGCACTTTTCGGGACGGGCGGGGATAGGATGCTGATGGTGACTGTGGAAGGGAATTAGAGATAGTTAAAGCCCGTGGTGCGGCGTTAATCCGGGAAAGGATGTTGTCTGAACGAAGTGAGTTCTTCCTTTCCCGGATTGCTTTTAGCCGTATCACGGGCTTATTACTAGCTCTTATGCCCTGTAACCGGAACCGGAAGCATCCTATCCCCGCCTGTCCCGATAACGTGGATCAACATATTGTGTCCGATTGATTTTCGGATGTTTCATGTTTTATCGAGGAGTATCTCGTCTACAAACACGAAATTAAAATTGTACTGAAAAAAATACAATATTTCTTAAAAACCTCTTGAAATAAATCCCATCATCTTATATACTAAGAGGGCTGTGACATGATAGCTATGAAGCGTGAGGTTGCCGCCGGGGCAAAGAAATAAACAACGGCGGGTTTTCCGTGGAGCGAATGTCAAGTTAAGAAACTGGCGACAAGTCACTGTACGAATCACAACAGTATCTCGTTTTTTTGCGCGCAGAAACAGCACTGCGGCAGGAGTTGAAAAGACGAGAGCGCCGTGTATGTTTCTCACGACACACACGGGAGAGTGTACAGTCACCGCTTGTCGTACTGAGTTACAAGTACGAAAAGGAGGCGACTTTTTTTATGGCAAGTCAAGTAATGAGAATCACACTGAAAGCGTATGATCACCAGCTGGTTGATGCATCCGCAAAGAAAATCATCGAAACTGTAAAAAAGAACGGTTCACAGGTGAGCGGACCGGTGCCGCTGCCGACTAAGAAAGAGGTAGTGACGATCCTGAGAGCAGTACACAAGTACAAAGACTC
>DWVY01000008.1 GCA_019119995.1 Candidatus Mediterraneibacter faecavium
ATAAGAGATAGTAACAAGCCCGTGATACGGCTAAAAGCAATCCGGGAAAGGAAGAACTCACTTCGTTCAGACAACATCCTTTCCCGGATTAACGCCGCACCACGGGCTTTAACTATCTCTAATCCCCTTCCACAGTCGCCATCAGCATCCTATCCCCGCCCGTCCCGAAAGGTTCATCAAAAGGTTTGTATCCGACTGATTTTCTGCATTCATCCAATTGGGAAGTATCTCGCCGACAATCACGAAGTTTACTTAAAGCGGGTCGAAAGGGGAACTGTATCGGGGCGAATATCTGAAATCTTAGTTTGTAAAGTTCCGACCTCTTCCACCTTTTAATGAGTGCTTGTTGAAGGATGACGCTGCGGCGGAAGAAAGGATTACCGACCGGATGAGACAGCAGAAAAAGAGGATACTGCATAAGCTGTGCATCGACATGGAGCGTTCCGAATACACCTCGTTCTCCATGTTAGCGATGTTAAAATGCAAGTCCCACTGGACGAGCATTTTGATATCGCGTTACATGGATTCGAGGGGATGAGGTAGAGCGGGTCGGCACAGCGTTGCAGTGTCCTCTGTCTCTGCGTCCCTTATCCGATCCTGATAGTTATTCTTACTTTTGCAGCGGCATCTGTTCAACAAACATGAATTTCTACACCGTAGCGATATCGATCAGTGTCAGTTTTTTGATATCTGTATTCTCCAGACTGGTGATCAGCGCCTCTGCGGTATCAATCGCTGTCAGCACGTTCACACCTGTCTCGATGGCATTTCTTCTGATGACGAATCCGTCTTTTGAGTGTTCTGCGCCCTGTGCCGGGATATCGATGACAAGGTCGATCTTGTGTCCCAGGATCAGGTCGAGGAGGTTCGGTGACTCCTGCTCGATCTTACGCACAGGCGTTGCCTTCACGCCCGCCTCGTTGAGCGCTCTCGCTGTTCCGCTCGTAGCGAAGATGTGGTAGCCGATATCTGCAAATCTGCGTCCGATCTCCACTGCGGCCGGATGCTCCTCATCGCGGACCGTCATGATCATGTTCTTGAATTTCGGCAGCTTGATCCCTGCGCCGATGAACGCCTTGTAGAGAGCCTCGTCGAATGTCTTCGCGATGCCGAGACACTCTCCTGTGGACTTCATCTCAGGTCCGAGGCTGATATCTGCGCCCCTGATCTTCTCAAAGGAGAATACCGGCATCTTGACTGCCACGTAATCTGCCTCCGGCTGCAGTCCCGGCGTGTAACCCAGGTCTTTGATCTTCTTCCCGATGATCACCTGTGTCGCCAGCGGCACGATCGGGATTCCCGTCACCTTGCTGATGTACGGTACGGTACGGCTGGATCTCGGGTTAACCTCGATCACGTATACATCGTCCTCGCCGCAGACGATGAACTGAATGTTGATCATACCGATGACATGGAGAGATTTCGCAAGTCTTCTCGTATACTCGGCGATCTTTGCTTTCGCACTCTCGGTCAGGCTCTGGGCCGGATATACGGAAATACTGTCTCCGGAGTGGATACCGGCGCGCTCGATATGCTCCATGATACCCGGGATCAGGATATCGGTTCCGTCGCATACGGCGTCGACCTCGATCTCCTTGCCCTGTAGATATTTGTCCACGAGGATCGGGTGATCCTGCGCGATCCGGTTGATGATACCGATGAACTGGTCGATGTCATTGTCATTGATAGCGATCTGCATGCCCTGTCCGCCAAGCACGTAGGACGGACGCACAAGTACCGGGTAGCCGAGGCGGTTTGCAACTTCTTTTGCCTCTTCCGCGGTAAATACGGTTCCGCCTGTCGGACGCGGGATCCCGCACTCTTCAAGGATCTCGTCAAAGAGCTCCCTGTCCTCAGCCTTATCTACATTTTCCGCGGAAGTACCGAGGATCGGCACCCCCATCTTCATCAGGGATTCCGTCAGCTTGATCGCCGTCTGGCCGCCGAACTGTACGACAGCTCCGTCCGGTTTCTCGATATCTACGATACTCTCCACATCTTCCGGTGTGAGAGGCTCGAAATACAGCTTGTCCGCGATGTCGAAGTCTGTACTTACCGTCTCCGGATTGTTGTTGACGATGATCGTCTCATAGCCTTCCTTGGCGAATGCCCATGTACAGTGCACAGAACAGAAGTCGAACTCGATCCCCTGTCCAATACGGATGGGGCCGGAACCGAGCACGAGGACTTTCTTCTTGCCTGTCGTCTCTTCCACTTCGTTCTCACTTCCGTATACGGAATAGTAATACGGCGTCTCTGCCGCGAACTCCGCCGCACATGTATCCACGATCTTGTAGGACGCCACAATGCCGTTTGCATGGCGCATATCGTGGATCTCACGCTCTGTCTTTCCTGTCAGGCGGGCAATTACATTGTCCGGGAACTCGATGCGCTTTGCCTCTCTTAAGAGATCAACAGTCAGTTCCTGTGTCTTCAGCGCGTTCTCCATCTCCACGATGATAGCGAACTTATCGATAAACCAGCGGTCTACCTTTGTGATATTGTAAATGGTATCGTAATCGATGCCTCTGCGGATCGCCTCTGCGATCTTCCACATACGCATGTCGTCTACGATGGCAAGCTGCTCTAAGAGGTCGTCCTCGGAAAGTCCCGTGAAGTCGTAGGACATGAGGCTGTCCACATGCTGCTCAAGGGAGCGGATGGCTTTCATCAGCGCGCCCTCAAAATTGTTGCAGATACTCATGACCTCTCCGGTCGCCTTCATCTGTGTCGTCAGCGTCCTCTTGGCGCTGATGAACTTATCGAAGGGCAGACGCGGAAGCTTGACTACCACATAATCGAGCATCGGCTCAAAGCTTGCATACGTCTTCTGCGTGATCGCGTTCTTGATCTCGTCCAGTGTATAGCCCAGCGCGATCTTCGCCGCCACCTTCGCGATCGGGTATCCTGTCGCCTTGGAAGCGAGCGCGGAAGAACGGCTTACACGGGGGTTTACTTCGATTACACAGTACTCAAAGGAATCCGGGTTCAGTGCGTACTGTACGTTACATCCTCCGGTAATATTCAGCTCGCTGATAATGTTCAGCGCGGAGGTACGGAGCATCTGGTACTCTTTGTCTCCCAGCGTCTGGGACGGAGCCACAACAATGGAATCTCCTGTGTGCACGCCTACCGGGTCGATATTCTCCATATTACATACGGTAATGCAGTTGCCTTTGCTGTCGCGCATCACCTCGTACTCGATCTCTTTCCATCCCGCGATGCAGCGCTCCACGAGCACCTGGCCCACACGGGAGAGACGCAGTCCGTTCTCGAGGATCTCCACGAGCTGGTGGGAATCATGGGCGATACCGCCGCCGCTTCCTCCCAGCGTGTAAGCCGGACGGAGCACCACCGGGTATCCGATCTTATTGGCAAATGCAAGACCGTCGTCTACATTTTCCACTACAAGGGAAGCGGCAACAGGTTCGCCGATCTTCTCCATGGTCGCCTTGAATTCCAGACGGTCTTCCGCTTTCTTGATCGTCTCGGAAGTCGTTCCGATCAGGCGCACGCCGTTTTCCTTTAAGAATCCTGCTTCCTCAAGCTCCATGGCGAGGTTCAGCCCCGCCTGTCCTCCAAGTGTCGGAAGCACGCTGTCCGGTTTCTCTTTCTTGATCAGCTGCTCCACTACTTCTACAGTAAGCGGCTCGATGTATACGCGGTCTGCGATATCTTTGTCCGTCATGATTGTTGCCGGGTTGGAGTTTAACAGGACAACCTCGATGCCTTCTTCTTTCAGGGAACGGCATGCCTGAGTTCCCGCATAATCAAACTCCGCCGCCTGTCCGATCACGATCGGGCCGGAACCGATAACCAGTACTTTCTTTATGCTTAAATCTCTTGGCATTATTTCGCTCCTTTCATCATGTCAATAAATCTGTCAAAGAGGTAACCCGAATCCTGCGGGCCCGGGCACGCCTCCGGATGGAACTGGACGGTGAAGATATTCTTCCCGATATAGGCGAGTCCTTCGTTTGTCCCGTCGTTTACATTCCGGAACGCCGGAACCGCCACATTCGGATCAACAGACTCTTCGTCCACCACATAGCCGTGGTTCTGGGAAGAAATGTAGACCCGTCCCGTCTCAAGGTCTTTCACCGGATGATTGCCGCCGCGGTGTCCGTATTTCAGTTTATGGGTGGTCGCCCCTGTGGCAAGAGCCATGAGCTGATGTCCGAGGCAGATAGCGAAGATCGGGATATCTGTATCGTACAGTTTCCGGATCTCTTCTATAATGGAAGTACAGTCCGCCGGATCTCCAGGTCCGTTGGAGAGCATGATGCCGTCCGGCTTTGATGCGATGATCTCCTCTGCTGCCGTGTGCGCCGGATATACGGTCACCTCGCATCCGCGGTCGTTTAAAGACTTCGCGATGTTGTTCTTAGCGCCCAGATCCAGAAGCGCGACTTTCAGTCCGTCGCCTTTCAGGACATATTTTTCTGTGCAGGTCACTTTGGATACCACATCTCCCACTGTATATGCTTTCAGCTTCGGGATGATCTCATCCAGATCGTAATTTTCGTCCGTTGTGATCATGCCGTTCATAGTGCCTTTCTCTCTCAGGATCTTCGTAAGCGCTCTCGTGTCGATCCCTGCGATGCCCGGGATGTCCTGCTCTTTTAAGAAATCCTGGATCGTGCCCTCGCATCGGAAGTTGCTGGGCATGCGGGATAACTCTCTCACGATATATCCGTCCGGCCATGCCTTTTTCGACTCCATGTCCGGCGTGATCCCGTAATTTCCGATCAGGGGATATGTCATGGTGACTGCCTGTCCTGCGTAAGAAGGATCCGTCAGCACCTCAAGATAACCTGTCATAGAAGTATTAAAAACGATCTCGCTGATACATTCACGAGTGGAACCAATGCTTGTTCCTGTAAATACTGTACCGTCTTCCAATATTAGAAACGCCTTCATCTGTTCACCCTTTCCCTTTGTATAATCAATAGTTGACTGCCTCCACTTAATATGGCGGCTGTTCCTCTGAGAACTGATATGCCGTTACATAGCAAAGGCACTCTTGGAGTCTTTTGATCCCAGAGCGCCCTCTTTCTCAAATTGTAAAGATTATACTACAACTGAGCTTATAATTCAACTGATAAATCCTGCAAAAATATTCAGAAATACTTCTAAATATTCAGAACTGTTACTGATAGTTCCAGAAAACGATGATCTTATTGTGTGTTTTATCCTCAATGTATGTGTACTTTACCTGCTCCAATCCATACACCGATCCGAGCGTCTGCGCAGCTTTCGGGAACAGCTCTTCGACCACGCCGTCACGGGCATTCTGATAGAGCTGCGGGGAATCAAATTTACACACGAACATCTCCCTGCCCTCATAAATACTGTCGTTCATATCCCCAAGAAGGATCTGCGGGTCATACGAATCATAGTACATGCCGTTCATCCTGTAGTAATTCAGATCATCCGATGTACACGCAGGGTATGCGGCCTCGTCCGAGGGAGTATGATCGACAAGGATCTCTGCATCCGTGCAGCACAGATAATCATAATAGATGATATTTCCCGGCAGGTTTTCTCCGCTCTCCGAAGACAGGAAGACCGGATCTCCGAATGTCACATCCATCTGATAATAATTCCCGCCGCAGTTCACGATGTTCCACGCATGGGCCTCCTGCCCCTGAGCAGTTCCCACTACATAGATGCACTCGATCCCCATGTTGTTCAGGAGATACTGTGCCGCCCTGGAATATCCTGCGCACACCGAGCTTTTTCCCACGAGCGCACTGTAGATATTCTGATTGTCAGGCGCATTTTCATCATAATCGACGGTATTGACAAGATACTCGTATACGTACCGGATCCTGTCATATTCTCCGGCAGAGGAGTCAACTCCCGCTATACAGTCAGATACAGCGGCATCGATCTCGCTCTGTCTGCGCGTCCTTTCTTCAGAAGTACAGGAATATGCAGGATGGAACTCCGTATGATCCTCGTACACTGTCATCTGTGAGCTGCCGGCGCACCAGAAAAGCTCCGGGCAGTCATACAGAAGATACTCGTATACTTTTTCCGGCCGGTCATCTCTTCCCGCATGTATCGTGATACTCTCTTCCATGTCCTGCACTCCCTGCAGAAGTTCACGGTATATAAGCTGATTTCCACTGCTCAGCTGCTCATAATAAAAGCTGCCTTCCACCTCTTCCGCCGGAACCGTAAGCTCCTGAAAATCCGCCTGTTCCGGGGAAAGCGTATTCACAGCTTTTTCCACCGTCTCGGTGAAAGTCTCCTGCACCTGTCCCCCGAACCGATCGACGGCCCAGGGGATCCCGTATGCCGCCCCGGCTCCGAGCAGTACAAGTAAAATCAGCACAGCTGCACACCCTGTCCTGCGCTTTCGCCCCGCTCTCCGTCTTTTTCTTCTCCGTTCCATAGAACTCCTCTCTGATATTTCTGCATATCTTTCGTTTTCCGATATCCGTACTCTTCTTGACTCTCCGTAGTCTGTCTCTATCTCCGCAGCTCCGACGTTCCAACCGTCTCCTTATGTCAGCTCCGCGATCCTGGACACTCCCACATAGATTTCCGATATCTTATACCATGTAGGATAGTCCACTTTCCCTGTCACAGGCAGCCCGAAGACCGACTGAAACTCTTTCACTGCATTCGCTGTGGCAGGACCATAGATTCCGTCTGCTGTGATCTTTGGCAGAGCCGGATAGGCCCCGGCGATCACGTTGAGCTGTTCCTGCATCTGACGCACTTTCGCCCCGCTGGAGCCCTCCTCCAGAGTATACCCCGGCCAGGATGCAGGTATTCCCGAGATCTCTTCGGCGGAATTGATGTACATGTCATCCCCATAGAAATACCGCAGGATCTCTATGGGAGAATATCCCTGGTCGCCCAGCTCCTTCGACCCCCACTGTGTCAACCTTATAGTAACAACGTACAAGTGAAAATCTACCTATTTATAAGCACATTATACAGTATGTGCGGAGATGATACAATATTCCACCCCGGAGTGATAGCTCCGGGGAACACAATAGCCCGAGTTCTTCTGAACCCGGGCTGAATTTTAGTTAGGAGTAGACCGACGATGTTCCGGAACTCTTGTTCCATCCTTTCTGGTATACCCTTTTACTACTACAATTTTCTTATGCTGTACTCCACGTACACTCGTTCTGGTTTTAGCCATCTTACCATTTCCTTTCTATAAAAACATTATTTAGTTTCATAGAAAGGCTCACTGACTGGAAAATGCGCCTTCCTTATAAATTAGTGAACCACTACACCTGGTCTTGGTTCTGGACCAATCCATATTTTGAAAGCTCGTTTTCCACGATCTCTCGCATATATGACCTGCCCATCTTTCGTTCTAATACTAGCCCGGAAGATCCACATAGTCATTCCTCCTTTCGCAATCTCTGCTTGCAAAAGGATTCCCACGATGCTATAATTATTTTGCGGAATAATTACACCAGTCGATCGTGGAAACACTTTCGGCAAACAGCCAAGCATCTTGTGTGCTTGGTTTTTTCTATGTAAAAAGCATTTTTGCTTGATACATCCTTTTTTATATTTTTCTCAACTGACAACAAGCTGCTGAAATGGAAACCTTACATTTCGTTGCAACTTCTTCCGGAGACATTCCCTTTACCATATCATGCGGAATAAGCAGCTCTCCACCAAATGCATCCGCTTGCCATTCTGGATCTCTAAAGGTTTCAACATTCTCACTCCGCGCAAAGCTTATATTAGACTTTTCATGATGTAACAAATGGAAAAGTTCATGTGCCATTGTTAACCGATCCCTTCCACTACCATTGCAAGCTCTATCATAAACATCTTCTCTTATTTGTATTTCATTTCGATCTGGATAAGTTAACCCGTGGCACTCTCCCATCTGGCTTTTTGGCATTATCTGAAGAGTGAAACCTTCATCTAATTTGGGTAGTGTAACATCCAAAAAATGAACAATGTCAAAGTAAAATTTGCCTTTATTACCTTCTATGATCCTTATTTTATCAGCCATTATTCGAATATCTTTTCTAGAAAGTGGCTCTGCGATACATTTTGCCATCTACAAACCTCCGTTATTCGTCAAGTATTTTTTGAAGTTCATTGACCTGTTCGTCAGACAGATTTCTGAACCGTCTTGCAAACGACATAGCTAATCCTATTTCTGAATTGTTGGCATTTTCCAAATTTATTTTTATATCTTTTTTAATTTGATCTTCATATGCCAATTTTTGTAATTCCATTTCCTCTTCAGGACTTAACCCATATTCATCTGTCAACATACCAATCCAAGAGTCCGGAACTCTCCTTTTGCCATTTTCTACGGCCGATAAATATGCAGCAGTGACACCGAGTTTGTCAGCCATATCTTTCAGCCTTTGATTTTCTTCTATTCGCAAAGTCCTCAATCGCTTTCCAAACCTCGTCAACATGATAATCCCTCCATATTGTGATGTGCAATCTCCTCTTTTCAATATACAGTATATTTCATATTGTTAATTTTGTCAACAATTTGTTGAAATTATATCCCCGGAGCAATAGCCCCGGGGTATTATTATGCAGCCTGCTTGTTTGCCCATCTCTGAAGTGCGCTGACAGTATCTGCTCCCATATAACCATCAACCGCAACGCCAAGGAATTTCTGCCAAGCACGGATTGTATTCGGACCCATAAATCCATCATCCTTTACGCCGACATGATTCTGCATAGCGCCGATCAGGTTCGAACCGTTGCCACTTCCGGCAAAATCCCATGACCCAGAATCTGCCCGCAGCAGGTATTTCTTCTGAGCTGGATCCTGATTGGATACGATTCCATCAAGCGGAGTGCCGAAGATCTGCTGCAACAGACGGGTGGTATTTACTCCCCACCAACCGTCTACTTTAATCTTATCTGATCCAGATGAAGTCGATGGTGCATTCGCGCTTCCTGCCACGCCAGCGATTTCTGCAAATGGGAAGTTCGTTCCAGGGCAGTCCGTAGAGCATACATCACTGTGTTTCTGGACCTTGCTGATACCGTATTTATTCTTCAGATATGCGACAAGTTCCTTACCTGCATTTTTCTGGGTGTCTGACATAGTCTCTGACATGAAGTCTCCCTCGAAACAGATGCCGATGCTGTCAGAGTTCGAGCCAGATGCGTGAGCACCGACTGTATTCTCCGGCCGGCCGCGCTCAATCGTTCCATTTTTACGTACTACGAAATGATAGCCAATACCTGACCAGCCATTATTGAGGTGCCACTGGTGAATCGTAGCTGCTCCGCAGGACTTGGCCGCTGCATGATGCAGAATTATCCTTGTCGTTTTTGATCTTACACTCATACTTCCAAAACTAAGGTTTGTTTCAATAATATTCATATGTACTCCTTTCTGTTGCGACGTCGCAACACTGAAAAGAGGACGGTTTCCCGTCCCCTGGTTTATTTTGTCTTATTATATTTCGTCCGTGCCCACATCTCAGCGACCTTCTCCCAGCCACCAGTAGCGACCAGGTAAACAATAAACGCCGCGATCACGGATCCGACAATGTAATACCACATGATCGCGATCTGCAAATAAATACACATGATCACCACCGCCAACGGGCACAGGATCAGCGCAATCACAAGTGCTACAGCGTTTGTCTGGATGTTCTTGAGTCCCGGCATCTCTTTGATCACCTGCGTGATGATACTCGTCAAGAATGCCAATACGCCGATCGCAATCAG
>DWVY01000064.1 GCA_019119995.1 Candidatus Mediterraneibacter faecavium
AATGACATAGGGATTACCTTCTTTCCTAAGATATCTCTATTATACAGCAAGTACTGTATTTGCGCTTGTATTTACTACAAGACATATGAACTTTTCAAGGTACTATAGGGGGCTTTTGACCCTAGCATCATCAGTATTAGAAATGCCCGTTTGCGCATATTTAGCAGACGGGTCTGCGAAAACACCAATATATGGGATATCATGCACATACATCTTTCAGATATATGTGCAGATCAAACCGCAAGGAGAGAAAGCAATATGAAACGTTCAAAACGAATTGAAGCACTGGATGCCCGTCCGGTCAATCTGGACGGCTACATCAACGAGTGGCCGGAGATGGGCTTTATTGCGATGAGCAGTCCTTACGACCCGAGACCCTCTGTAAAAGTTGAAGGCGGCAAGATCGTAGAACTGGACGGCAAAAGCCGTGAAGACTTCGACTTTATCGATCAGTTCATCGCCGATTATGCCATCAACATCGAACGGACCGAGAGATCAATGGCAGTATCTTCTCTTGAGATCGCAAGGATGATCGTGGACATCAACGTGTCCAGAAAGGAAATCCTCGAGCTCATCTCAGGGATCACACCTGCGAAGATGACAGAGGTCATGAACCATCTGAATGTAGTGGAACTCATGATGGGCATGCAGAAGATCCGCGCCAGAAGGACCCCTGGCAATCAGGCTCACATCACAAACCTGAAAGACGATCCGGTCCAGATCGCAGCAGACGCGGCGGAAGGCGCGCTGAGAGGATTTGCTGAAGAAGAGACGACCATGGGTGTCGCCCGTTACGCTCCCTTAAGCGCCATGGCTCTTCTGATCGGTTCCCAGGTGGGACGTCCGGGCGTACTTACGCAGTGTTCCGCAGAGGAGGCTACAGAGCTGGAGCTTGGTATCCGCGGTCTGACCACCTATGCTGAGACACTTTCCGTATATGGAACAGAAAAAGTATTTATCGACGGAGATGATACTCCGTATTCCAAAGCATTTTTGAACTCCGCATATGCCTCCCGCGGACTGAAAGTCCGTTTCACTTCAGGGTCCGGCTCAGAAGTCCTTATGGGAAGCAGCGAGAAGAAATCTATGCTCTATCTGGAATGCCGCTGCCTGTTCGTGACAAAAGGCGCAGGAAGCCAGGGCATCCAGAACGGTTCCGTAAGCTGTATCGGCGTGACCGGATCCGTGCCGGCAGGTATCCGCGAAGTCCTCTCGGAGAACCTCGTGGCAGCGCTCCTCGGCCTGGAATGTGCTTCTTCCAACGACCAGAGCTTCTCCAACTCGGATATGAGACGTACCGCAAGGACGATGCTTGAATTCCTTCCGGGAACAGACTTCATCTTCTCGGGATATGCAGCAGAGCCGAACTACGATAACATGTTTGCCGGATCCAACTTTGATGCAGAGGATTTCGACGACTACAACGTGCTTCAGAGAGATATGCAGGTAGACGGCGGACTGAAACCTGTTACAGAAGAACAGGTGATCCATGTGAGAAACAAAGCAGCGCGCGCAGTGCAGGCTGTATTCCGCAACCTGAATCTTTCTCCGGTGACGGACGAGCAGGTAGAAGCCGTAACCTATGCCCACGGCAGTAAGGACACACTGCCCCGCGATGTGACTGCCGATCTTGCAGCAGCCGAAGACGTGCTCAAACGCGGCATCACCGGCATCGATGTGGTAAAGGCACTGGCAGAGACCGGATTCGAAGATGTAGCCGCAAGCGTACTGAATATGCTGAAACAGCGTGTTGCAGGCGATTATATGCAGACGGCAGCGATCCTTGATAAAGACTTCCATGTAATGTCCGGGGTCAACACCCCGAACGACTATATGGGACCGGGAACCGGCTACCGCGTAGACGGCGACCGCTGGGAAGAGATCAAGCAGATCCCGCATATCATCAATCCGTATGACATATAAGAAAGGAGGAGACACTATCATGCAGATCAGCGAAGAATTAGTAAAACAGATCACCAATGCAGTTTTAAGCCAGATGTCACAGTCCGGCGTCTCCTCTCCAGCAGGAGACACTATATCAGTTCCTTCCGCCGGGAAGATGCCTTCCCTTGCAGGAAGAGAGCGCATCAACGAGGAAAAGACTTCTTACGCTTCTTATCCCCGCGCAAAGAAAGGGACAGACCCGAAAGAGGTCGTTATCGGAGTCGGTGCAGCTTTCCAGAAGGAGATCAAAAAGACCATCTGCGGCATCCCGCTGGATGACGTGCTGCGCAATGTAAAGGCAGGCATTGAAGAGGAGGGAATGATCCCGAGAGTCGTAAAGATCCTCGACACATCAGACGTATGTTTCATGGCACTGGAGGCAGCGAAACTGTCCGGTTCCGGGATCGGCATCGGCATCCAGTCCAAAGGAACGACGGTCATCCACCAGAAAGACCTCTACCCGCTCTCCAATCTGGAGCTGTTCCCGCAGGCGCCGCTCATGACGCTCGAGACATACCGCCAGATCGGACAGAACGCGGCGAAATATGTGAAAGGCGAGCAGGTCGTTCCGATCCCCTGTACAAACGATCCGATGTCCAGACCGCGCTATCAGGTGAAGGCGGCGATCATGCACATCGCAGAGACCGAGCAGCTTGATCCGGAAGTCGGCGCAGTTGAATGGGAGGGCAGATAAATGAGATATCCTTTAGCAGAACACGAAAAAGATAATATCACATCCAAGACCGGCAAGAAATTTACCGATATCACACTGGACGAGGTAATGAAAGACCATGTAGCGCCGGACGATATCAAGATTTCAAAGGAGATCCTGAAAGCGCAGGGGCAGGTGGCTCTGGAGGCTGATAATGCCCCCATGGAGAAAAACTTCGAGCGCGCCGCCGAACTGGTAGACGTACCGGATGATGTGATCCTGAAAATGTACGATAAACTGCGCCCGAACCGCTCCACAAAGCTGGAACTGGTCATGATGGCGCAGGAGCTTCTTGAGAAATACAACGCAAAGAACTGTGCGCGCCTTGTCATGGAAGCGGCAGAAGTGTATGAAAAGAGAGGAATATTGCTTTGAGTTATATCGCAGGAGTTGATATAGGAAATTCCACAACCGAAGTCTGTGTAGGCGAAGTCACCGACCGGGGAAATGTCACATTTCTCACCAGCGCTTCCTGTCCGACCACAGGCACAAAAGGAACGATCGAGAATGTCTATTCCGTGAAAAATGCGCTCAAGCTGGCAATGAGCCGGATCGGACGCGAGACTTCCGATATCGATCTCGTACGGCTCAACGAGGCCGCACCGGTTATCGGGGACACTGCCATGGAGACACTGACCGAGACCGTGATCACGGACTCCTCCATGATCGGGCATAATCCGTCCACTCCGGCAGGAGCAGGACAGGCAGTCGGCGAGATCCTCCTGATCGAAAATATCTCCCGCGCTTCCGGAGGCACATCCTACATTCTGGCCGCATCCGCGGAACACAGCTACGAAGAAGTCGCAGCTGTTGTAAACCAGCATGACGAGATCAATATCGTCGGGATCATCCTGCAGGCGGACGAGGCTGTTCTTGTAGAGAACCGTATCCGCAGGGAGATTCCGATCATTGACGAAGTACGGCGGATCGACCGGCTTCCGGACGGTGTTCCCGCTGCGATCGAAGTGGCGCTTCCGGGACAGACGATCCGTATGCTCTCCAATCCTTACGGAATCGCTACTCTTCTGGGGCTCACCGCAGAAGAGACACGGACGATCACTCCGATCGCCAAGAGCCTCATCGGCAAACGCAGCGCTGTTGTCCTGAAGACGCCGGGCGGAAATATCCACGAAAATGTACTCCCAGCAGGAGAGATTTACTTTTACGGTGATAAAAATGTTACGATCAGCCTCGACGAAGGTGCGGATAAGATCATGGCAGCCGCAGAAGACGCAGGCGACATCCGGGATATCAGCGGACAGCCGGACACAAACGTAGGAAATATGCTTTCCCGTATCCGTACCGGCATGAGTGAACTGGATAAAAGCGATGAAGCAGATATCCGTATCACCGATATCCTTGCCGTTGACACGCTGGCACCGGTCCTGATCTCAGGCGCCCTTGCAGGCGAGACCTGTCTGGAAAAGGCAGTCGGCATCGCAGCTATGGTCAAGACACAGAAGCTTCCCATGCAGGAGATTGCCGCACGTCTTACGACAGAACTGGGAACCGATGTAAAGGTCGCCGGCGTGGAGGCCGTTATGGCAAGTCTCGGCGCCCTGACTACTCCGGGCACGAAACTGCCTCTCGCCATCCTTGACATGGGCGGCGGTTCCACGGACGCCGCGATCATAGACGAAAGCGGCCACGTCAATCTGACCCATCAGGCAGGGGCCGGCGAACTGGTATCCATGCTGATCCAGACCGAGCTGGGCTTAAGCGACCGCCACATTGCGGAGGAGATCAAGAAATATCCGCTTGCCAAGGTGGAGAGCCTCTTCCATATGCGTATGGAAAACGGGCAGATGACTTTTGTGGACGAGTCCATCGATCCGAGATTCTTCGGGCGTGTCGTCCTGCTCACAGAGAATGGGCTTATCCGTATTGAAGAAGAGATCCCGATGGAGAAGATCGTCCAGGTACGCCGCGAGGCAAAGCGCAAGGTCTTTGTGACAAATGCATTCCGGGCACTGAAGAAAGTTGCGCCTGCTCATAATCTGAGAAACATTTCCACTGTCGTCCTCGTAGGCGGATCGGCAGAGGATTTCGAGATACCGGAGATGCTGATGGAGGCGTTTACGGACTACCGCATCGTCTGCGGGCGCGGAAATATCCGCGGTACTGAAGGCCCGCGAAACGCCGTTGCCACCGGACTGGTGCTCTCATATATCGGTGAAATGGAGGGCTGACTTTGATCATTAAAAGACCTTCTATATTTATTTACACACACGAAGCCGATCCCAATGTTTTGAAAGAAGTCTGCGCCGGGATCGAAGAGGAAGGCGTCTTCTATGACACCACCGAAATGCCGGACGAATGTATGGAAAAACTGGCGTACAAGGCAGCGCGCGATTCTATGCTCGGCTCCGGAGTCGGTATCTTCGGCACCGCAGTGTGCCTGAAAATGCGCGGGTTGGAGAAAGGGCGCAATATCGAGAGCTATCTTACGCCAAACCGTGCGCAGTGCCGCAATATCGGTGCAAACAGTGCACGAGCGATCAAGAAACTGCCGTTTAAGGAGGAATACAGATCATGAATATCTATACCAGAAACGGGGACCGGGGCACCACTTCCCTGATGAACGGCATCAGTGTTTCAAAGTCTGACGACCGGATCGAACTCGTGGGAACGATCGATGAACTGAACAGCTTCATCGGACTGGCAAAAGTGCTTGCAGACTCTTCCCTGAAAGAGAACCTGTCCCACATCCAGAGAAATCTGATGCAGATCATGGCAGGCGTGGCTGATCCAAGAAATATGGACTACCGCTTCTCCGCTGATGAGACGAAAGCACTGGAAGAAGAGATCGACCGGATCGAGAACTCATTTCCGCGCATCAAGGACTTTGTCCTGTACGGCGGATGTGAACTTTCCGCAAGACTTGACGTAGCAAGATCCGTGACACGCCGCGCTGAGAGGCGCTTCCGCAAGGTGGAGCAGAACTATGGGGCGGACGCCAGGGCGATCCAGTATATCAACCGCCTGTCCGACTATCTTTATATGTGCGCACGGTATGCAGATTACCGGGTAGAGAACGAGAAAGTGGACGGGATACAAGATAAGGTTGTGAGGAATATTTTAAAAGATATGTAACTGTAAAATGGGAGCCGTACATCCGGTCATGCATTTGCCCGGTGTACGGCTCCCTCTTTATCGTATATTTACTCTTATATGCGAACGACAGCTACAGCATCCTCTATTCCTTCGCCGCTTCTATGATCTCGTCCGGGAATCCGGCAAACTCCAACAGCTTCACTGCATTCTGCGAGGTCGCCGGTCCTTCCAGGATCTTATAGCTGAACGCGATATCATCTTCTCCTATCTCCTCGCTGAAGTGGTAATTCAGATATTCATTTCCGAGAAGTTCCGTCAGTTCTTTGTCATGTGTCGCCACAAGCGCAATGCAATTTTTATCTCTGAGATACTCCAGGATCGCCCTTGACGCCCGGATACGCTCACCGGTATTTGTTCCCCGCAGGATCTCATCAATGGCACAGATGGTTACACGTTCCTCTGTGATACCGTCAAGTATCCTCTTCAAATACCTGATCTCACGGATAAAGTAGCTCTCGCCCGCCATCAGATCGTCTCTCACAGCCATAGACGTGATCACTTCAGCCGGCGGCATCACGAAACGCTTTGCCGCACACGTATTGATCGCCTGCGCGAGTACGGCATTGACAGCAACAGCCTTTATAAATGTAGATTTGCCCGAAGCGTTGGAACCGGTGATCAGGCAGCTTTTTTCGACAACAAAGTCATTTGCCACCGGATCCTTGATGAGCGGATGGTACACTTCCGTCATCTCAAGTTTCTTTCCGTCCGTATACTCCGGGATACAGCACCACGGCAGAGACTTCCGGAATGACGCTGTACTGATCGCCGCGTCAAGTTCACCGATACAGCGGTACACTGTCAAATAATTTTCCACATTATTCATCAGCCGCTTCATTACTTTATTGTACGTGGTGATCTGCATTAAAGTAATACCCAGCAGATAATCGAGGCAGGTACCCAGCGCATCCCCTGTCTTCGCGCCTTCCCTCTTGATCCGGAGTATCTTTTCTCCACGTATGACTCCTTTCAGTCCGGCGAGCGCGTCCTGAAGCTCCGGAAATAATTCTCTGATTTCTTTTCTCGCTGCCATCTGCTTTGCATTTCCGAGAAGGCTCACCGCCGTACCGATCAGAGACAGCTCAAGATCATGCTTCATATTCATCCGAAAATACAGACCAAGGTTAACAGCGCACATTCCCACAAACGGCATCAATGACCAGTCGACCGGACAGAATGGTATAAAGACAAGAGAAGCCGCCAGCAGGATCTGCAGCCCCCGGTATAGCCATTGATATCCGAATATATAAGACTCTATTCCATCCAGGTAGGCAGGGAGATAATATGAGGAGCCGCTCTTTCCGATATCACAGAGCAGTTCTTCTATCTTCTCCCTTTCCTTTTCATTATCCGCCCATGCACGCACTCTCTCCTCGAAAATCTGCTGTTCTTCCGGTGACATCCTGTTCCTGCGCAATCTCCAGTAGAGGATCTCCTCCCCCGGAGATGTATCACACTGGGCAACTCTCTGAAAAACGTCATTCATGGACAGATCATTCCAGGTAACATCATCCAGACCGGTGCCGTCATTTACCACATCATAGTAGTTCTTAACAGCATCGTTCCACTCCCTGGTCTTCGGGAGCTTCCCGAATTTCTCATGAATATAGGCTTTTCTCTTCCGCTTCATATTGTTATATGAGATCAGCCATATAAACAGAAAGAAAAGGAATATCGCTATCACACTCGCCACTACAGACAGCATAGGAATACCACCTTTCATTTGTATTATTCTATTAATACAATAATGTTATTTAAAAGATTTGTCAACACTTATCTGCGCCTCTTTCCTGTCAATCCGAATCATTTTTACCTTCAATTCTTTTCTCTACAACCATAGCAGAACTTTCTATCATATCTGATACGACTGCATTAAGCTGCACGGCATTTTTCGATGTGATCACAGATTTTCCTATCCGCTCTTCAAGCGCCTTTCTTGCGATTCCGGCAATTCCGCCGCCCGCTTTCGCTACTGATACATTTTCCTCAAAAGTTTCCGGCTTCTCCGCCTTCGATATATCTTTGGTCGAAGTTTCGGCAAGCATATTCAGAACCAATTCTGTCGTGCTCATATTATCGCGAAGATTTTCTTTCTTTAGCCCTTTAAAATCTTTATATTGACGGGTACTTAATCCTGACCACGCACGGGTGATCTCATCCGTCAGTATGGCAAACTCTCTTCCTTTCTTCACTCCGCGGTCCGTCCACTCATCTGTCAGTTCTTTTCGTACCTGAATCGCCTGCAGGCGCTGATTGATCCACTCCCGCGAATATCCTTTTTTCAGATACGTTTCCAACGCTCTGTCAATCGTTAATTCCGGATCGATCGTTTCCTCTATCCTTTCTTTTCCGACTTCTGCAAGCCAGAGTTTAAAGGGTTCTGCTTTGGGTGATGGGATGGACTGGATAATCCTAAGGAGCTGCTCCGTATCTGCAACATCTGTCTGGCGTTTTTTTCCGTCTTTTGCTGTCATTTTCAAAGCGTGACAATTTGTCACGGTTTGGTTGCCTTCATCTTTCAATCTTTGTTTTAATTTTCTCCAATATGCAGCCGGGTCTCTGCTTTCCGTCAAAACAGCCACTACATCCACTATGGAAAAGAACCACTCCTCTTTTTCCGCATCCCACACACTCCGTATTTTCTTGTCCTCAAAAAGCTGCATCGTGTCTTTGTTTTCCATGTATTATCCTCCTGCTCTCTGAACCTGACACCTGTTCCGGTACACCACTTTTGCTGTTTTTCCCGTTCTCATAATGATTCAACCGGCTGTGTTCAGTACCCTTCCACCACCTCCCCGAACCGAATCTCAAGTCCCTCCAAAACGCCAGATGGCACCGGTTCCCCGTAGTTGTACTCCCCGCTTTTCTTTGCATCTTCAAAATTGAATACGGAGATCAGCTCCTGGAACGGATTTACGATCCAGTACTCCCTCACACATGCTTTCTGATACTGGATCAGCTTCCGGACATAATCATGGGATGAATTGCTCTTTGAAACGATCTCGATCACCCAGTCCGGGGCGCCTGAACATCCCTTATCCGTCAGGATATCTTTATTACATACGACCAGAATGTCAGGCTGCATAATGGTCGAGTCATCCCCGAAGAGGCGGACATCAAAGGGTGACGCATAGACATCACATTTTCCATTATTCTTTCGGATATAACTCTTAATTTCAAAGAGAAGCTCCGCTACAAAATACTGGTGCAGCCTGTTCGGTGCAGAGAGCATATACAATTTTCCGTTGATCAGTTCTGCCCGCGACCATTCCGACAGCTTTTCAATATCCTCTCCGTCATACTCTCTGGCTGAATACATATAGGGCGCTGACGCATCCCTGACAATAGACGGTTCTTCTTTCAGTTTGTCATAAGTAAACGGAATCTTTTCCTTTGTCGTAAGCACCTGCTCGATCGCGAGCAGGGTCGCATAGCGGGGATTCTTCGTTGCACCTGAGAAGATCTTGTTGACCGTACTTACCGGAATCCCGGAGAGTTCTGCAATCTCCGCGTTTGTAAGTCCCGCTTCTTTTTTCAGCTTTTTCAGATCAGATATATCCATATTTTCCGCTCTCCTTTCTATTCTGCACTCATATCAGTTTCATACTTCCCAATTCCATACCAGCTCAGTCATTTTTGGGTATTATATGCCATTTCATGGATATTCGCAACAATATATTTCCGTATTTTATCATTATTTTTCATTTATATCCATTTATGGATATTTAACAGAAATCATAGTTGTATTCTCAAAGCCTCAAAGTCTCAAAAACGTTAAAAACTCCCGCTCAAAATCTCTGCAAAATACTGGTACATATCTGACATCTGCGTTATAATACATGAACGAAATTTCATTAAGAAAGAAGTGAACGATTTGACAAATACACCAAAGAATCCAAATGCACTGAGAAACCAGGATGCAGATGTAAAACAGAATACAGCCGATAATCCGCTCGGATATAAAAGCATTCCATCTCTTCTGAGGAGTTTTGCCATCCCCAGCATCATCGCCATGCTGGTCAGTTCCTTATATAATATCGTAGACCAGATTTTTATCGGTCAGGGCGTCGGCTATCTCGGAAACGCCGCTACAAATGTATCCTATCCTCTTACAACGATCTGTCTTGCCATCGCGCTCCTGATCGGGATCGGCAGCGCCTCTAGATTTTCTCTCCACCTTGGAGCAGGCGAGAAGGATATAGCACAGAGGGTTGTAGGAAACGGGATCTGCATGATGATAGTATTCGGTGTTATCTATGCACTGCTCGTTGAAATCTTCATGCTGCCTCTGCTGAATGCATTCGGTGCCACATCGGACGTCATGCCTTATGCAGAAACTTACTCACGCATTGTAGCTCTTGGCATGCCTTTCCTCATAGTCACCAACGGTATGAGCAATCTGGCGCGTGCGGACGGCAGTCCGAAATACTCCATGGTATGCATGTTGATCGGAGCCATTATCAATACGATCCTAGATCCGGTATTCATTTTTATTTTTCATCTGGGAGTTGCCGGAGCGGCATGGGCGACCATTATCGGTCAGTTCTGCTCATTTATATTTGCAGTGCTGTACATAAGAAAATTTAAGAATATCCGGTTGACGAGAAAGGATCTCGGACTTTCGGTAAGTGAATGTATCCAGACTGCGTCCCTGGGAATGAGCAACAGTCTGAATCAGGTTGCGATTACATTTGTGCAGATCGTGTTGAATAACTCACTTACCTACTACGGTGCAATGTCAATATACGGAAAAGAAATTCCTCTCGCCGCATGCGGTATTGTAATGAAGACAAATGCCATCCTGCTCGCATTCATCATCGGAATCTCGCAGGGCTCCCAGCCGATCATCGGGTTCAATTACGGCGCCCGGCAGTACGACAGAGTCCGGAAGACATATAAACTTGCCATCACAGCAAACCTGTGCATCTCCGCGATCGGATTTGTCCTCTTCCAGTTCTTCCCGTATCAGATCATTTCGCTGTTCGGTACGGGTGATGCGGCGTACTTTGAGTTTTCAGTAAGATTTATGAGGATCTTCCTTTTTATGGTCATATTTAACGGAGTACAGCTTATCTCCTCCAACTTCTTCGCTGCAATCGGAAAGCCGGTAAAAGGACTCCTGCTCTCCATGACACGACAGGTCATTTTCCTCATTCCGCTTGTGCTCATCCTGCCCTTATTCTTCGGTCTTGACGGCATTCTGTTTGCAGGACCGGCAGCGGACGGTATTGCATTCATTGTAACGATCTGCCTGATAGCAGGAGAAATAAAGAAAATGAAACAAATGGAAACAGAACAACACTTATTAAAACAGACTGCAAAATAGCAGCCTGTCTGTATAAAATGATGTTGGGGGCAAAAGCCCCCAACTAAGATGCCTACAGATCATGTTCATCTTACTTCCACCGGCATCATCACACACGCTTTAAACTGATCGCAGTCAATCTTTATGTCAAACTCCCCTCCAAGTGCTTTTGCGTATGTGCTGACGATCGCCAGTCCCAGTCCGTTTCCTTCGCTGGAACGCGCTTTGTCCCCTCTTGCGAACCGCTCCACGATATCTTCCTTTGTGAAATCCATGGGATACGCTGATGTATTTGTGATCTCCACACAGAGATGCTCCTGCATCCGGCCTCCGTTTGAATCTTTCCTCCGGATATAAGTTGTCACAAAAATCCGCGTTCCTTTTGCAGAATATTTCAGGGCATTTTCCAGAAGGTTCTGGCAGATACGGTAGAAATAAGAATTATCTGAAACCAGTTCTGTGTTTTCTTCTGTCAGACGGGTCACAAACTCCAGTCCGCTGTTCTTGATCTGATCATCCATATCCGCAAAAATCTGTTCGATCATACGGTTCAGTTCGAATTTTTCCGGATGCAGCTCTATATTTCCACTGCTTGCTTTTGCAAGACTGAAGAGACTGTTGACCATTTCTTTCAGCTTCTCAGCCCGCTCGGATATAACGTCCACATAATCTCTGACTGTATCGCTCAACTCTTCTTTCCGGATCAGTTCAAGATACCCCACCATGGATGTCAGCGGCGTCTTCAGGTCATGCGATACATTTGTAATGAGATCTACTCGCAGCTGATCACTTCGGGAGACTTTCTCCAGACTTTTCTTCTCGATCTCAAGTGCAACATCAAGCCTGCGCCGGTTAAGATTCTCCATCTGTTCCATCATATAATCAAGCTGTCTTTTCTGGAACCGCTGTAATACCGTCTCTGCCAGTATATACTGGAGCAGTGCAGAAATTATCATCACATATCCCGATGCAAAGTTAGTATTCCATCCGGCAGACCAGTAATTTCCGCCGCTCAAAAGATACGAAAAATACCATGCCGCGATCAGAAACGCTGCGATGCCGGCTATATGTATCCAGCGTTCCGCTGTTCTCCCGTGTTCTTTCCACTCGGCATAACTGTTGTCATCATCCGGAAGCCAGTTTCCGAATTTTCTGTTCAACAGATCATGCAGTCCTGACCATATGCCGGCTCCCAGCAGCAAATTCCCCAGCATACCATAAAACAATGCATCTCCTGTAGTATGGTATCCCCGATACACAACTGTGATCACAAGCAGTGTGATCCCCATAGCAGTAAGCAGGACTTCCGCCATCAGCTTATAATATTCCCCGAAAAATTTCTTCGCTTTCTTATCAATATTTTTCCATTTTGTATCCAATTCCCCACACCACCTTTACATATCTCGGTTTCTTCGTATCAATCTCGATCTTCTCGCGGATATGGCGGATATGCACCATGACCGTGTTCTCCACCGCATACGCTGCTGTCTCCTGCCACACATTCTCATATATCTGTTCCGCTGAAAAGACCTGGCCCGGATGTTCCATGAGAAGTTCCAGTATCTTATACTCCGTAGCAGTCAGCCGGATCTCCTCGCCTTCCACTTCTATAATGCGTTGTTTCTTGTCAAGGATAAGCCCGCCGTTTACAATCCTGTCTGCATCTTCCTTCGGCGCCTCGCCGCCCCATGCCCGGTATCTCCGGAGATGTGCCTTTACACGTGCCATCAGTTCCGCGGGGTTGTACGGTTTTTCCACATAATCGTCTGCTCCCATGATGAGCCCGGACACCTTGTCGCTCTCCTCCGTCTTTGCTGACAGGATGATGACCGGTATCTTATGCTTTTCCCGCAGCTTCATAAGCGTGGACAGCCCGTTCAGCCGGGGCATCATAACATCCAGCAGGATCAGGTCGATCGTATTCTGCTCCAGCACATCAAGAGCCTGCATTCCGTCATAGGCGCCCATTACCTGATATCCTTCGTACTTCAGTAATTCACTGATTGAGTAAACAATTTCCTTATTGTCATCCACAACCAGTATTGTTTCTTGTTCCATAACTGCTCCCCCTGTTTTTTTGTTTCTGCATTGAATATAAAGTGGCGGGCTTAAAAAATCCCGGACATAAATCTTAAGAAAATCTTATTTTCTGTCCTGTAAATTTCCGGTTCTATAAAGATTTCCGGATCAGAACAGGCTGAGCTGTTCATAATCTGTCTTGCACTCCAGCATTTCTTCCGGTTCTCTGCGCAGAAACTGTTCTGTCTTCTCATTATCGAAAAGCCAGGTCCTGACCTCCTCCGCCCGAAGGAGCAGCGGCATACGCTCATGGATCTGTGCTGCTCTGCCTCTTGCTTCCGTCGTCAGGATGACGAATCTCTCTTCTCTCTGGTTACCTGCTGTGCCGGTTGACCGAACCGCAGAAGAATCTCGTTCGCTTTCAAACCAGTTATAACAGCCTGCCAGAAAAAGTACCGGGTTCTCCGTGCTCTCGAAAACGAACTTTTCCTTTGCACTGTTCCATTCATAGAATCCTTTTGCCGGGATCACACACCGCCTGTTCAGCATGCTGTCCCGGTAAGTCTTCTTCTGCAGGGCACTCTCCGCCCTGGCGTTGATCAACAGCCCCTTTCCCTGAAAATCCGGGAATCCCCATCGCATCTTTTCTGCATTGAGATAATCCTTTTCCGCCCGGAGAATGATCGCATATTGGGAAGGGCATATATCTCTCGTTCCATCACGCAGTTCTCTCCACAATTGGGATATGCGCACTCCTATCCTGCGTTCGATCTCCCATATCGTATCATCACTCATATAATATCTTCCACACATCTCTTCATGCCTCCCAGCTTAATTTCCAGCAATACATATCTATATAATAATACACCCGAAACAAATATTCATCTTTTTATACTTGACATGTCAAAAACAAAGTGCTAATATTACCACCAATAAAAGTTTTAGCTGTTTTCCTTAAAAACCAAAACAGCTAAAACTTTTATTTTTTTATTATACCGCGGGAAAATAAATCGAAATATATCTGACAAAGGAGTCTGTGAATCAACAGGCTCCTTTTTTGTTGGTAGAAACGGAGGCTGAAATGGAAAAATTTGACTTACTAATTAAAAATGCTGACATTTATACAATGGACGCCTATGGAACCGTTATCAAAAACGGGGTTATAGGAATTCAAGGAGATACAATTTCACTGATCAGCCAGATGGATACTCTGGATCCATGTGACGCAGAAAAAGTTATAGATGCGAAAGGCAGCGTGATCTTCCCTGGTTTTATCAATACCCATATCCACATTTTTCAATCCTTTTTAAAAGGTCTCGGGGCTGATCACCGGCTGATCGAATGGCTTAATCTGTCTGCACTCCCGTACGGACAGTATATGACGCCTGAGCAGCATAAACTCGCAGCACAGCTGGCCTGTATGGAAGCAATAAAGAGCGGATGTACTTCCATTTGTGAATTTTTCTATACAAATCAAGATCCTGAACTTGCCTATTCCTGTATTGATGGAATGAAATCAACGGGAATCCGTAGTGTATTTATACGGACATTTCAGGATGCTGGAGAAGAATACGGCATGCCGGAATGTTTTATCGAACCTGTTGATAAAGCAATGCGAGAAGTTGAACTTCTGAAGAAAAAATACAAAGAAGACGACATGTTCTCGATCTGGACCGGCCCGGATGTAACATGGTCTACCACAAAGGAGGGGTATGAAAAAATGCTTGAGTACTGTCTTTCCGAAAACGTACGTTACTCAATGCATATCAAAGAAACAGAAGTGGATAATCAAATGTGCAAGAAATATTACGATAAGGACATTGTTGATCTACTTGAGGAAATCGGATTCCTGACCGATAAATTTTTAGCTGTACATTGTGTAAATCTTACGCAGCATGATATTGAAAGATTTGCCGAATATGGCGTATCAGTCAGCCACAATCCTGCTCCGAATCTTTACCTGGGTTCCGGCATCGCCCCGATTCCTGAAAGTTTAAAAGCCGGAGTTAACATAGCCATGGGAACTGATGGAGCTGCCAGCAATAACAGTACAGACATGTTGGAAAGCCTGAAGCTGGCCGCTTTGATGCAGAAAGGCATTCACCGCGATGCTGCTGTCATCACGGCGGACAATGTAATCCGTATGGCAACAGTCAACGGGGCAAAAGCAATCGGTATGGAAAATAAGCTTGGCACACTGGAAAACGGAAAGAAAGCAGACCTGATAATCATTAATCCCCGGCATCTGAAATCAGCGCCTATGCACCATGCAGATGCTACAGTAGTTTATGCATCTTCCGAAGAAAATATAGACACAACGATCATAAACGGAAAAATTGTATATCACAAAGGAAAATTCAGCTGTGGCATTCAGGAAGAAGAACTAATTGAAAAAATTGACCGTGAAATCATAAAACTGAAAAGCAAGATCAACTTATAAAAGTCAGGAGGGATAATTATGGCTGAAAACAAAAGTGAACTTATTGTCGGTGTAAATGAAAAAATCAGTATAGGGAAAGCATTATTTCTTGGACTCCAGCATGTTCTGTCAATGGATCTTTACATTATGCCGCTCATTTTAGGCGGTGCCGTCGGCCTTTCAGGAGGCGACTTGTCTTTCTTCCTGCAGATGAGCTTTTTCGCCTGCGGAATTGCAACAATTCTACAAGCCGGTTTGTTTATGAAATATCCGATTATACAGGGTCCCTCCTATGTTCCATTAGGCGCTTTAAGTACAATTGGCGCGACAATGGGAGTTAACGTTATGATCGGCAGCTTGATCCCCGGCGCCATTTTAATTGTTATTATGGGAATTTGTAAAGGATTTTCAAAATTTGTCAGAAAAGCGATTCCTCCATTTATCGGCGGCATTATTATTCTTGTTGTAGGAATCTCATTAACTCCTACGGCAGTCACAGGAATTGTCAGCACAGAGGGGAATCTGACGGCAAATGTTGTGTCAGGCCTGACAGCAGCAGTCGTACTGATCATCTGTATGATTCTTCAGTATAAATTAAAACACAGCCGAATTCTGCATATGACATCTGTAATTCTTGCTCTTATAGCCGGAACAATCGCAGCCACCGCAATGGGCGCCGCAGATTTCAGTGCTGTATCGGACGCAGCATGGTTCCAGCTGCCTCAGCTGTTCCATTTCGGTTTACCTCAGTTTGATTTGCAGGCCTGCATTCTGATGGAATTTATTTATATGATCGTGTTGTTGGACACAACAGGTACATGGATTACAATCAGCGCAATTACAGGTGAAGACCTAAATGATGAAAGAATTGACCGTGCCACTATCGGAGAAGGCCTTGGATGTCTCATTGGTTCTCTCTTTGGCGGAACCCCAATGACAGGTTATTCGTCAAATGCGGGAGTTCTTGCTATTACAAAGGTAGGAAGCCGAATGGCAATCATTGCCGGCGGTATTATTCTGGCTGTATTAGGTGTTTGTCCGAAACTGATGACAGTCATATCATGTATTCCTACTCCTGTAGTAAACGGTGTCTTTGCAATGGTATGTATTTTGCTGATTTCCAACGGTATCAAAATCATACAGAAAGAACTCCTCGATGAAAGGACTTCTCTGATCATCGGCATCTCCGTGGTAACAGCAGTAGCTACAATTATTCTTCCTCAGGAAGTACTCGATGCCATGCCCGCATTCCTGAACTACTTTTTATCATCAGGAACAGCTGTTGGCGCTACAGTTGCCGTTGTGCTTCAACTCGTACTTCCATATAAAAAGGAACACACAGATAAAAGTAAAATAGCCCGTACAACATGTTAAAAATGACAAAGGTATCGCAAAATCATCGAATCAGATGATGGAGCGATACCCTCGTCTGCTTACTCCTCCGCCATCTGTTTTACTCTCGCCAGTGCTTTTGACACTGCAGGAATCGAAATAATGATCACTGTGATCACACCCTCAACCAGCAGATAGCTGTAATTATAGAGGATCGGATACAGGCTTTCCAATGCTTTCGGAAAATTGTCCGGCATATAATCCATCCAGTACAGATAGCCACCCAACGCATGGAATGCACCTCTTGCCAGCACTGCAACTATGTATCCCTTTACCAATCCATATTTGCTCTTTGCAAAAAATCCCGCTACGCCCAGAGCGGCAAACGCAAGGATATAATCGCAGCACACTTGGAAAAAGGACAGGACATACGGCTCCTGGATAAACTGGATAATCCCGTAGGCAAGACCGACAAGTACTCCTGTTTTCGGACCGTACCAGTTCGCTATCAGTACGATAAACAGCATACTGAATAATGTAACGCTCCCGCCCCATGGCATCTCAAAGAGTTTAATATAGGATGTAAGATACGCCAGCGCCAGAGCGACAGCACAAAATACAAGCTGCTTCGTGCTCATCCGTTTTTTAGAAGACGTCTTCGCCGCAAAATATACCGCTGCAAGAAACAGTATGATCCCGGCAATAATGGTGACCGCATATCCGGCCGCCGTCAGGCCGCCTTCTGCATTTACAAGTAATTCAGACATAATAAAACCCTCCTGCTCTCAGATTGAAAACAAAAGGGCCTAAAAGCACTCATAACATATCCCTACGTTGGCATTATCCAAATCAGGTTATGGGTCGAAGTTCTCAACTTCCTCTCAGCCTGTACTACAAGCTCCCCTTGTCATCAATCTTATGTAATTTTCTCTAACAGTTCCTCTTACTGTCGGACTCTATGGTACACGCGTAATGGAGAAATGTCAAGTCTGCGTTTTCTCCACTATATCGTACCTCATTCCTAATATTCTCCACTTCATATTTTATACTGTTCTAAACTGGACGTCTCGTGATTATATTAGAATGCAATAGAATCTTATCAATTATATATTTCTCACTTTGCGTGTAAAATGTATATCACAGGTCTTACCTTTCACGCACTCCAGTTCCAGTATTCCGCTTTTTACTATTCCTCGACACCCTGTACACTTTTCCGGTTTCACATTCCCTGGAAGTTTTATTTTAACTGTTCCGGTATGCTTTGCATAAATCCGTATATCTGATATCCGGTTCTTTTTCCACTTAAGGTCAATGGTATATCCGCCCCTGCAGACAAGCCCGCTTATATTTCCTGACGTCCATTTTTTCGGAAGGGCCGGAAGCGGATACAACACACCGTTTTCCTCTTGAAGAAGCATTTCCATAATAGCCGCAGGGAATCCAAGATTGCAGTCGATCTGAAAATAATCCGGCGGATGATATCCAAAAAGATTTGTAAAGACACCATCCTGTTGAAATTTTTCAATAGAGTCCAGTGCCTTATCTCCCCGCCCCAGTCTTGCCCACAGGCAGATTGCCCATACTCTGCTCCATCCCGTGGCTCCGCCTCCGTTTTCCATTCGCCGCTTCAGTGAAATTTCTGCGGCATTTTTAAGCACACTATTCTGCGGCTTCATAAACTGATGTCCTGGATATAGACTAAACAAATGAGAAAAATGGCGATGTCCCGGCTCCGTCTCTGGCACCTGCATGCCCCACTCCATGATTTCTCCGTCTTTCCCTAATTTGACAGGTGCCAGTTGCTCCAAGTATTTTTCTACTTTTGGTCTTTGTTCTGAATCAGCTCCTGCAATCTGCATGGCTTTCAAAGCTGACTCCAGAAATTCTCTTACTAATTCCATATCCATTGCTGATGACGTACATACCGCACACTCTCTGCCCTCTGACAGATACATATTCTCCGGAGAAGTGGACGGTACTGTATGATAAGCACCTTCACGGTAAAACAGCCAATCTGTTAAGAATTCCAGACATCCCATAATGACTGGATACGCTGTCTTTTCCAGATATTCCCGATTTCCAGTATATTCATAATATTCCCACAACTGCAGGCACAGCCAAACGCCTGACATCGGCCACATTGCCCATGCCGCACTGCCCTCCATGGGCTCACCGTCATATCCCACCGGAGATGTATTCATCCAGATATCTGTCATGTGATGTGATGCCCAGCCCCGGCATCCATAATGCAGCTTGGCTGTTTCTCTGCCTTTCTCCGATAGTTTTCTGATAAACTCCAGCAACGGTTCCATACATTCTGCCATATTTCCCCGGCAGGCCATCCAGTAATTCATTTCCAGATTAATATTCATCGTCCAGTTGGACCACCAGGGCGGTATACTTTTAGCATTCCAGATCCCCTGCAAGTTTGCCGGAAGTGTTCCCTTTCTCGAGCTCGAAACTAACAGATAGCGCCCATAGTCAAAAAGCAGCTCTGTCATCTGTGCAGACTTTCGCGGTATCTCAGAGCTGATTTCGGTTTCTTTGTTTTCTCCGGCTGGTTCCAGTTCCAGCATAACGCGACTCATGATTCTTTGTACATCAGCAATATGTCTTTCTTTCAGTTTGTCATACCCCGCCTCTTCTGCTTCCTGCAGGCGTTGGAGATTTGTACTCTCCATTTCTTTTTCTTTATATGTAGTTGTTGCAGCAAGCAGGAAAACACATTCATCTGCATCTTTTATTAAAACAGACTTCTCCGCAGTATCTATTGTCCCGCTTTTTACTGACACTCTCAAAACGACCTGCCCCCTTATAACAGGTTTACTATCGTCATAAATCACTTCGCTGTCTTGCGGAAACTGATATACATCTTTAATCGCAACTTTCGCAGGTGCAGTCACATCCATTAAAAGGGTACGATCATCCGCCCGGCAGATGTTTCTGCATACACTTTCCAGACTAACTTCACAGGATATCTTAGCACTTTTGCCTGCATACAGCCTGACAGCCATTACCTGATCCGGATAACTGCAGAAATATTCTCTTTTATATTGTGTTCCATCAGTTTCATATCTAGTTTCAGCCACTCCGCATCCAAGCCGCAAGTTCCGTTCATACCATTCAGCCGTTTTCTGGTTATGAAATTGTATTTTTAAAGCTCCAAGCGGCTGATACGGCTGATTAAACTCACTCAGCATATGACTTTCGATTATATCCTGTGCTTCTTTATACTTGCCGGCTTTGGCAAAGTCTCTCACCTGCTCCAGATAGGGATAGGCTTCTCTACGGTTTAGATTCTGCGGATATCCGGCCCAAAAGCTCTCTTCATTTAATGAAATGATTTCCTCACCGATACCGCCATGGACCATCCCTCCAAGGCTTCCATTCCCTATCGGAAGCGCCTCCAGCCATTTTGACGCGGGTTTTTCATATCTCAATATTCGTTCCATAATCTTATCCTTTCACTGATCCGCCGGTCAGACCTGCTATAAAATATTTCTGGAAAAACAGGAAGAATATGATCAGCGGTATAATAATGATACAAGATGCGGCACACAATGGTCCCCAATCAGTCCCTGCACTCTGTACAAATGCCAGTACACCAAGCGGCAGAGTCTTAAGCTCAGAGGCTGCAAGATCCACCGATGACCAGAGCAGTTCCCCCCACCAGGATAAGAAAGTGAAGATTGCCACAGTTGCAGTTGCCGGCAGTATCATCGGAAATACAATCTTTCCGAATATTTTTACTTCACCACATCCATCAATTCTCGCAGCTTCGATAATCTCTGTCGGTACGGTCAGGAAAAAATTATAATAGATATATGTTGCAAATGCACTGCCCCATCCTATGTATGGTATTATCAGAGATAAATATGTCCCTATCATTCCCAATCTTGCCGTCATAAGATATGTCGGCATAAGTATAGACTCTGACGGGAGCATTGTACTCAAAAAAATGAGCATTACAATCAGACCTGCACGTTTGATTCCAAGTTTTGCCAATGCATATCCTGCCAGAGCAGATATCACAATTGTTACCAGAACTGTTATCCCTACAACAAGCAGACTGTTAAAAAAGTATGTGCCGATCTGGGCCGTATCCCATGCATAATAATAATTTCCCCATGCGAACTCTTTCGGGATCCCCCATACATTTTCATAAAATTCAGAAGTCTCTTTCAGCGAAGTATTTAATACAAAAAGAATGGGAAACAGCGTAAACAGACAAAAGATAAGCAATATGCCCTTACATGTCCATGTTGTCCTGCGTTCTGCTCCTTTTAGCTTTTTAGAATTCATAGCTCTCTCCTCTCAACAAAAAGCGTGCTATCAGGATAAAGAAAATCACAACGACTGTGAACTCTACCCCCATTGCCGCTGAATATCCGAATTCCCCGAACGTAAATGCCGTCTTTGTCATGTGGATCGGTGTCGTGTATGTCAGAGTACCGGGCCCTCCCTGTGTCATAACATAGACAATATCATATGTCTTAAACTGAGCCCCCAGCGTATTCATTACTGACAGCAGTATCATCGGCTTAATCAGAGGAAATACAAGCTGCGTCATCTGCTTAACATAACCGCCTCCATCCAGCTTACATGATTCATATAGAGAGGCCGGTATTGTCTGCATCGCCGCAAAGCATAACAGCATAACAGTACCGGACGCTTTCCACACAGCTGCAATAATTATACACACCATTGCTGTTTCTTTTTCCTGCAGCCATACATGGGTCAATGAATCCAGTCCTATTGCACGCAGAAAGCTGTTGATCAGTCCCATCTCCGGATTATATATAAATGTAAACATCAGTCCGACAACCGCGATGGGAAGCATGGACGGAGAAAACAAAATCAACCGAAATGCAGGGGCTGACCGATCGGTAATTCTGAAGAGCAGAGTAGCAAGGAGCAGTCCCACTGCCACAGCCCCTATTGTCGATCCCAGCGCAAGAATAACTGAATTTAAAATACTCTTTAATACTAGCGGATCCTTCAAGGTTTCAATATAATTTGCGATACCTGCAAATTTGGCTTCGCCCATACCGTCCCATTCCTGAAACGACAGAACAATATTCCAGATAAAAGGAACGACCACTGAATAAATCAAAAACAACGTAATTGGAATAAGGAAGATCACTCCGAGAATCTTCGTTTTCTTTCTATGTCTGGCATTCATCTCACTTTTCACCTCTTACCATTCTCTTCATTTTGTCTAGTTTCAAGCATAAGAAAAGCAGGGGATTACATCTCATCCCCCGCCTCTTCCACACTCGCTCATCTATTCTTTGGAAGCAAGATAGTCCTGCCTGAATGTTTCAAGATTTTCCTGTACTACTTCTACGCCGCCGTTGAGGATCAGGTCCGGCATCAGATTATTTACAATATAATCCCTATATTCCGCCGTCTGCGGGAAGGAAAATCCGTAAGTTGCTTTCGATTGCTCTACGAGTCCCTGTACAAACGGATCAGTGATCTCAACTTCTGTATTTACCGGAAGATATCCGGCTTCCGCATGGATTCCCTGAATATCAGCGGAAGTAAACGCTTTGATTGCCTCAATTGCTCCGTCAATATTTTTCGCATTTTTCGGTATTAGGAAAGCATTCGATACACCCTCATATGCCGGCTGATCTCCTACAGACGGCCACGGAACAGATACAGTTTCAAAAGATGTTGAGCTCTGCACCTCTTTCGCTCCGGCAGCAACATTTGCTATCATAGCTACTTTGCCCTGAGAAAAGGCCGCCTGAATCTCATCCTTCTTAGCAATGACTGCTCCCTCGCCGGGATATACATAATCCGAATCATACAACGCCTTGATAGCTGTAAGCGTATCCGTTGTCTCCTGACCTGTAAACGGAAGTTCTCCAGTAATATACTGTTCATAGGTTCCTGCATTTACAGCCGCTGAAAGCATTCCGTTTCCGAACAGCCAGGCGCCCTGCGCCAAATCCATAGGTGTGGCAAATGGATAATACCCTGCATCTTTAAGCTTCTTACATGCTTCCATAAACGTTTCATAATTCCAGCTTTCCGGTATCTCCACGCCCGCTTTATCGAATGCTTCTTTGTTTCCAAGAATGGTCTGGAAATTTACTTCCCAAGGAATTGCAAGCACCTTTCCGTCCACAGTACACATCTCCAGCGCTGCCGGTTCAAAACACTTTCTCCATTCACCGTTGTTCTCATCAAGATAAGGGGTCAGATCTACAACCTGATCTTTAAAATTCGAAAGGCTGGTTGATATAACATTGTATACGTCACACGGTTCATTTGACGCTATACCTGTTCTGATGACCTTGTCGAGATTTCCCCAGTCAACCTGCAGCATTTCAAAATTATACTTGCCCCCCAACTGCTCTTCAAGCGCATCGCACATGAGTGGTCCGGAAGTATACTCGATTACTTTGCCGTAAAACTTTATATCTGATTTTCCGGATTCACCTGTATCTCCACTATCTGAAGAACCACTGCCGTTTCCGCATCCGGCTAAGGCTGTGCCGACTACAAGAAGGCCTGCCAAAGCCATTGCAATCCTTTTTTTCATCTTTTTTCCTCCTTTGCTTTTTACTGTTCTCTTTTGATGTGTTTATTATAGGAATTTTCTGGTGTTTCTTACAGATAACAAAAATACGAAAATATGGACTATATTACGATTTGTCTGTATTATCTCTATATTCGCTCGGTGAACATCCGCAGTTCTTTTTAAATACTTTAGTAAAGTATGTATAATCATGATATCCGACCTGCTCCGCTATCTCATATACCATACAGTCAGAGGTTTTCAATAACTCTTTTGCTTTGCTGATACGTATATAATTCAAATATTCATTAAAACTCATGCCGGTATCCTTTTTGAAGATATAACAGAAATAATTAGGCGATTTCTGTACATCTGCTGCTATTTGGGCTAGTGTGATATTCTGTCCGTAAAATTTATTAATATAAACGATTGCTTTCCTGACTGCACTATGCTGTTTACCACTTGTATCCAGTACATCTTTCAGGATCAGATAACAGCAGTCTTTCAACCAGTTCTCATATCCACTCAGTACATCATAGTCCAGCTGGCTTCTGAAAAGCTCTTCATTCTTTTGCATAACCCCTTCAATTTCCACACCTTTTTCTTTCAGAACATCCAACAACAGATTTTTAAATGTAATACAGAATTCCTGCACTTCTTTTCTGCGGGTACACTGATTCTTCCTAAGTTCATCGAAAGATGCCGCAATCATCTGCCGAATATCTTCCATGTTCAGCCGCGAGATCTGTTCCTTTATATATGTCCATGAAAAACTGCTTGTCCGACTCTTTGCAGCAGCTGAAATATCTTCATAAAAAATAATACGATCTTTTTCTCTGAGCAAATGCCAATCCAATGCTTTCAACGCCTGTTCATACATTCTGTGCAGTTCATGCATCCCGCCTGTCATACTTACGGCAGCAAACCACTTGCAGTCTGTCAAAAATGCTGAACACAGTGCTCTCTTTATCAGTGTCTTATATTCACTTCTCCTCAAGCAGTCTCCCGCATTCCAAAGTAATATCAGGCTTTCCTGATCACGCATTAGCAAATAGAAACCTGCCTCCTTCATACTTTCCGCTGCTTTCAGCATCTCTGTCTTTATGTTTTTCGGTTGTAGTACTGCATAATCTTTTACTGGTTTCACGATTATGAGAAATGCTTCTCCAGTGATTTCATATTTTTCAGCTATTTTTCGTCGTATGTCTTCATCTGCCGGCCGGCCTGCTATCATATTTTTTAATATGCTGCTGTACACCAACTCTTCTTTTTTATCTTCACTGGAAATCTCAGCAACAATATTCGCCAGCGTTTTTTCAAGTTCCCCCAACCTGATCGGTTTCAGAAGATAATCTACCGCTCCAAGGCGAATTGCGGACTGTGCGTAGGAAAATTCCGAATATCCGCTCATAATCAGAACTTTTTTTGCTCCATACATATGCGTGGCTTTTTCAGCGAGTTCCAGCCCATCAACCCCTGGCATACGGATATCTGTCAGAATAATCTCCGGGTGCTCGTTTCTGCATATTTCCATTGCTTCTGCTCCATCTTCAGCAGTAAGAATCTCGTCTATTTTGAGTTTTTTATAATCCAGGCTCATCTTGAGCCCGTTCCTGATATGCTGTTCGTCATCTGCTATTAGTATCTTCATCGTTTTCCTCCTCGCCGCATGGAATTATTACTGTTACCCGGGTTCCTATTCCTATCTTGCTTTCAAAATACAGGCTGTAATTATCTCCGTATTTTAATCTGAGCCTGTTTTTTATATTTTTCAAAGCAGAAAAATTCTGATCTGATATATTTTCATCCGTCTCAAGCAGTGTATTGACTTCTGTTTCGTCCGTGCCCATACCATTATCTTCCACAATATATCGTATTTTCCCTTCCCACTCATCTACTGTAACCCTGATTTTTCCCCCTCCAACTTTCTTCTCTAATCCGTGTACAAACGCATTTTCTACCAACGGCTGTAATACGAGCTTCACTACCCTGCAGGATTTGATCCTTTCGTCTGCACTGATAGAGGTCCTGATTTTATTTCCGAATCTGCTGTACTGTATAACCAGGTAGTTCTGCAAATGGTCCAGTTCAGCCTGTATTGTTGTCATTTCATTACCGCTGTTCAGGACATGACGGAACAGATTTGAGAGGGCTTCTATCTGTTCTGCTATTTCCCGTTCCCCGTGTTCCAAAGATATCCACCTTAACGTATCTAACGTATTATACAGAAAATGTGGATTAATCTGTGACTGTAATGACAATATCTCGGCTTCCTGCATCTGTATTCTGCTTTTATAAACAGTCTCAATCAGCTCTGATATCTTTTCAATCATGCTGATCATACTCTGGTTCAGCATTCCGACTTCATCATTGTTTGTGGTATATAAAGCTATTTTGAAGTTATTTTCTCCTACTTTACCGGCAGCGCGGGACAATTTCATAATCGGATTCATAATTTCTCTTTTCTGTATCAGTGAAAATGCAAGGCCAAAGAACAAAATCAATCCCAGACAGATCCAGATAATAATATTAATCAATAAAATCTGTGAATCCATTTCCTTCGCCGGCATCTCCTTCACAACCACCCACCCATTCAATGGAATTGTGTAATACAGAATCACCCGTTCTCCGTGATCAGTTCGAAAAACACCTTCCTCTTTTGTTGTTTTTTCCGTCACCAGCTCTTCTGCTTGCGTTCCAAGCATACGTTTATCGTTCGCGGAAACGATATTCCTTTCTAAATCAAATATATACATTCTGGTATTTTCCGAGATCTCATTTGTCGTATACAAGGAACACAGATATTCTTCCTTTATACTGATTCGTTCAGTTCCCATAGTTTCCGGCTTGTACATATTATTAATATTTCTTTGCAGGGACACAACATATTCATTTTCATTTCCTGCCACATAATACGGAAGTATCCTTGCCGGTTCCCATACAGCACCGCCATTTTCAAGATTAATTTTTTCTTTAAGTCCGCTTACTTCTGCTGTAGATTCCTTTTCAAAATAGTTTCCACACTGCAACAGAATATTTTCATCTTTATAGACCGATACAGAAGACAGATATTCTCGTGAGCTCATTAGATTCCGCAAATAGAAATCCAGTTGAACTCTGGCATTTTCTTCGTATTCACCTGTCTGACCATAATACTCCAGTAATGTCTGCGTATAATCATTCCCCAGGATATCACGGGAAATCATCTCTATATCATTTAAAACATTTTCCACTACTGGTTTCGATTGTTTTAAGATTTCCAGTTCTTTATCTTGCTGGCTCTCACGAAACTCCTTCCCTATCACTCCGTTCATGAAACAAAATACTATGATCAATGGAAAAATCAGGCAGCATAATATTGTAAAATACAGCTTTTTGTTTATACTCATATCTTTGAACCTGCGTACTATCTTCCTCATAACACCCTCCGAACTCAACATTCTAAATATATAATATTCTACGTTTTTAACGATATCTGGTAATTATTTTAAATACTTTCGGAAACATCTTGAAAAATTCCATACTTGTCCTCTCTTCTGTCTGTATACTTTTCATATAGGACACAATAACGATATATTTATTTCCAACAGAAAGGACGGATTCCGATGATCGGACTCGGCATCGATACAGGCGGCACCTGCACGGACGCCGTCATTTACGACCTGGCCCAGAACACGGTTCTTGCCAGCGCCAAGACACCTACCACAAAAGAAGACTTAAAGACCGGTATACGAAATGTTCTCGACCGGCTTCCGCAGGATCTGCTCAACTCCTGCCAGACGCTTGCGCTCTCCACTACCCTTGCCACAAATGCATGTGTCGAAGGGAAATGGGGGAATGGGAAACTGATCCTGATCGGACTCGACCGGAATACGTTCGAGTCTTCCTGGCACAAGTACGGCATTCCCGCATCAGACGATATCTACCTGCTGGAGTGCAGACTCACGCCCTCTCCGGACAACTGTGCGGAACCGGACTGGGATGCATTTCGAAAAGACATGAAAGAATTTGTAAGAGGCTGCGACTGCGTCAGCATCGTTCAGCTTTTCGCAAGAGAATACCACGGGCAGCATGAGCAGCACGCCGCCGATATCGTCCGTGAAATCACCGATATTCCTGTCATACTGGGACACCACCTCTTCCCTGACCGGAATATCCTCCGCCGGGGCACCGGGGCTCTTCTCAACGCCCGGCTGATCCCGGTCATATATGAATTTCTCAGAGCGGTCCGGCGTGTCCTCGAAGAATTCCGCCTGGATCTGCCTCTTTTGATCATGCGCAGCGACGGACACCTCATGTCCTCTGATTACACCGCTCTGCATCCGGTGGAGACGCTCCTGTGCGGCCCTGCCGCCAGTACGATGGGCGCCCTCTCCATGACGGGAGCAAAGCGCGCGGTCGTAGTCGATATGGGCGGCACTACCACCGACATTTCCATCATCAGAAACGGACAGCCGCTGCGGATCGAGGGCGGCATACAGATCGCAGAGTGGAAAACATTTGTAAAAGGACTTTATGTTGACACCTTCGCTCTGGGCGGAGACACGGAAGTCCTGTTCGACTCCTCCGGCAAAGTCTCTCTGGGGACTCAGCGTATCCTGCCGCTGGCAATGCTGAGCGCAGCATATCCTTCCGTTAAGAACCAGCTGATGGAGCTGGATAAATATGACAGTCCTTATCCCGTGCCTGTCCACGAATTCTTTCTGCTCCTGAAAGAACCCGATCCGGATGCCGGGCTGAGCGATATCGAGTACAGGATCTGCGGCGCGCTCAAAAACGGGCCTCTCCGCCGCGAAAATCTTGCGTCAGCCATCTCACGGGATATTTATACAATGAAGACGGAGCGTCTGGAACAGGCGGGTTACATCCTCCGCTCCGGCCTCACCCCTACGGATATCATGCACATACGAGGAGACTTTGCCGAGTATGATCGCAGTGCTTCGATGCTCGGCGCTGAATTCATGGCACGCAGTTTAACCCTCACCGTCGACGAGCTGTGCGAGACTGTATATACCCTTGTACAGAAACGTCTCTACTGCAATCTGGTGCGTATCCTGCTGGATACAGAATACAGCCTGTTCCAGGGTAATACTCCCAGCGAACAGATCCGGCAGCTGATCGAGAAAAGCTTTGAGAGTGCCCGGAAAGGGGAGAGGAATTCCTTCTCTGCCGGCTTCTTCTCAGACGCCGTACTGATCGGCATCGGCGCTCCGGTCCATCTCTTTCTAGAACCCGTGGCGCACATGCTCCACACCAAGGCCGTCATTCCGAAGTACGCCCCTGTAGCAAATGCCATCGGAGCCGTTGTAGGAAATGTCTCTGCCAGTGTCACCGCACAGATCCGGCCGGACCCGATATCCGCCGAAAACTTTCAGGTAATCACGCAGGACAGTTCCGCTGTATTCAATGATTATGACGAGAGCGTCGCGTATGCCAAGGAGCAAATTGAAAAAGCCGCGGAAGAGCTCCTTATCCAAAAGGGCGGGAAACCGCCGTTTTCTACTGTTTTCTCACAGAAGCGGGAGGAAGCTCCTATTGATGGAAGCATACTCTTTCTTTCAGAAAATATCACAGTAACGAAAACAGGGAAAGCATTCTGACTTTCCCTGTTTTTATCCTTATTCAAAATACATGTATTCCATGTAAAATTCCTGAAATTCTTTGTCATTGGAAAGCTGCACTTCTGACGCCAGTCCTGACAGATGCCTCAGACGTTCCTCGGCATTTTCGTCCGTCAATGCCTTTATCGTACCCTTCAGGCAGGTGTTCCCCGCTGCCGATATCTTGTCCAGACATTCCGCCGGCAGAAGACCGATATGCGCCGCTTTTTGCACATCCATCTGATAGCCGAATCCCCCGGCGATATAGATGTGTTCGATATCGTCATAGGTGATTCCGTATTTCGAGATCAATGTCTCCAGCCCCGCGCGCACCGCAGATTTAGCCAGCTGCAGTTCCCGTACATCTTTCTGATAGAAACGGATTCCTCCGTTTTTCTCTGATAGCAGAAGCCCGTCTTCAAAATACGGATCCTCCATCAGTCCGGTTTCATCCATGATCTCTTCCTTCTTCAGTTCGTATACCGCATCGATCACTCCCGTGCCGCAGATTCCGCAGGGCTCTTCATTGCCGATCGTCTCCAGTTTTACCTTCTCTCCATCCAGCTCCACCTTACAGATTGCACCCGGGATACTGCCGGTGCCGCACACGATATTTCCGCCCTCAAAGGCCGGCCCCGCCGCTGTGGAAGTCACCATGATGCGGTCTTTACATCCGATCGCCATCTCTCCGTTCGTGCCCAGATCCACCAGCACGCAAGGTTTCTCTCTTTTATCGAAATCAAGCGCATACATGCCGGCAGTGATATCTCCGCCCACGTAGGTAGATACGCCCGGGCAGATCATAACATCAAACTCCTGATCCTGTAATCCGAGAAGCTCTCTGCACGTCGTATGCGTCAGTGAAATATCCACCGGTGTGAAGGGATAGACTCCGAGAGTCTCACAGGAATATCCCATCAGCAGATGGATCATCGTAGAATTGCCGCCAATCACCATGCGGCTGACCTTTCTTTCTTTTCCGTCTGTGAGCTTATGAAAGCCCGCCGCGAGCTGTTCGCAGATACTCTTTCTAAGTTCTTCTTTCTGCCCTGCATTGGATGCCTCAATCCTGCTGATCACGTCCGCTCCGTACGCTCTCTGCCGGTTGATATCCGTAAACACATCAGCCTGCCTGCCCTCCGGGAGCTCCAAGAGCTGCATTGCGATCGTTGTCGTTCCGATATCCACGGCAATGCCGTAGGATACATCTGCCGGATTCCCCTGAATCTGAACATCTTCTTTTTGTTCTGCGCTGTCATCCTGTGATGCACCATATGCCGGATCTGCCGTGCCCTCATCGGTGAGTACGAAGAATCCGCTGCTCTCCCGCTCATCTAGAATGACCGTACAAGACTGGACCGGATATGCTTTACATGCCAGCCTGTATCCTTCCTCCAGTTTTTCTTTGGAAAAGAACTTTCTGTCTTCCTCCGATGGTTCCACTACTCCGTATGTAAAGCGTACGCTGCATTTTCCGCAAGTACCGCGCCCGCCGCATACAGCCGGGATGAAGATATCATGCTCCTGCAGCGTCTTGAGGAGTGAATCTGCCTTTCTGCCCTTTATGACGGTTTCTTTTTCCCCGGTTACCACTCTTATATTTACAGATGGAAGGTTTCGTCTCTTGCAGGTAAGATTATTGCACTTGCTGCAGTCATGTTCCGGGTGATACCGCTTCGTATTGTCATCAAGCAGATAGACATGGCAGACCGTCTTTACCGGATCGTACATATAACTTTTTTTGATGCCGATGCCTTCTTCCTCTGCGCGAGTCACGTCCCACGCTCTTTTCTGGATGCTCATGGGAAGATCTTTGGGGGCCTCCGCTCTGCCCGCAATGCCCCGGCCGCGTTCCTTGCACATGGACACAACCGTTTCCTGTATCACATCATCCATTTGGAAGAGATAATCATCCGCGATAGCATCCGCCAGCATGCCGCCCAGGTAATCTCCCTCCGCGAATAGCCTTGTAGACCACTCACCCATCTCTTTTCCGATGGAGCAGACGCCGAACAGTGCTTCTTTCACCTTTTTCCCGTCCGCTTCTATGCTGTATCCTTCCAGATCTCCGAACTCCAGAAGAGCCACAGGTCTGATCTTCTCATACGCCTGCGGAAGCATCTCTTCGAGTTCTTCCATAATCTCCTCATACAGGTCGCCCGTCTTGTCCCCGTCGAGGAATGCACAGACATTCTCTGCCGATATCTCAATATTAAAATCTGTTATCTTCATCTGTCCGTCTCCCGCACTTTTCTATGTCAGCTCTCCGGGCTAAAAGTCCGGAGGATTCTCCATAGAATAATAAAAACCCTTTTATACAAAAAGAGTTTCCGCTGACATGATCATTATTCATTATATGATAGCTCATCTCCTGCCCAAGATAAAGCTATATTATCAAGTATCCTGACTCGCAGTTCATCCTCCGGACATCCTTCTCACCTTCTCAGGCAATGGTTCTTTCGTCCTTCGTCCCTGCTGACAGTAGGGGCAAGCCTGTACCGGATTCCCACCGGTTTCCTTGTTCCGCAGTCAGCGGATCAGCCCTGTTTCTTCTCCAGAACTACTTTCTTCGCAACTTCAGCACATGATGCTGCATCCGGTGTATAGTAATCTGCACCGATCTGCTCGCAGAAGCTGTCGTTTACCGGAGCTCCGCCGACCATTACGATGTACTTATCACGAAGTCCTCTCTCATTGAGAAGGTCGATACAATCCTGCATCTTCGGCATTGTCGTTGTAAGAAGTGCGGACATACAGATAATATCTGCACCGATCTCCTCTGCCTTGTCAATGTACGCTGACGGCTCCACGTCAACACCCAGGTCACAGATTTCAAATCCTGCACCTTTTAACATCATAACGACCAGATTCTTTCCGATGTCATGAAGGTCACCCTGTACGGTTCCGATAACCGCTTTTCCTACCGGTTCATTTCCGACCTCGACAAGCTTCGGCTCAAGAACTGTAAGACCTGCATTCATTGCCCTTGCTGCAACAAGAACTTCCGGTACGAACACTTCGTTGTTTTTGAATTTCGCACCAATGATCATCATACCGGAGAGAAGTCCTTCGTTCAGGATTTCTTTCGGATCCAGATTCTCATCCAGTGCCTGCTGTACAAGTGTCTTAACGTTTTTTGCTCTTCCCTTCTGAAGATATTCAGAAATTTCCTCGATGAGTCCCATGATTGATGTTACCTTCCTTTCTCTTTTTCTGTGCACTCATTATATATGAGCACCGGTATTTCTTTTTGAAATTATTTCAGATTATTAGTATTTTTTTCTGGTTTTCATGTATATCTACAAATTTATACAAAAATATGCTATGATTGTAATGTAAATTTTTTGTAATCAGTTCACCCATCATAAACGGGCAGAACTGATATTTACTCTATATAAAGGAGAGATCATCTTGCAGCCTGCATTATATACTATTGTACCGGAACGAACGATCCGCTCCATGGCAGAGACTTTTTATGCATGCATCCATCTGCCGATCCAGATCATCAATGAAGAGGGAAAGATCCTTGTTTCAATCGGCGATACCCCCTCCTTCTGCCGCCTGTTTCAGAGGCACCTGCCCGCTACCGAGACCTGTGAAAAACTGCATGCTTCCGCCAGCAGGAAAGCTGTCTCACTGGGGGAACCGTACATATTTGCCTGCCATGCGGACCTGAATCATATCGTCTTCCCGCTGATCAGCAAACAGACATTCCTTGGTTCGATCCTTGTCGGTCCTTTCCTGATGGATGAGCCGGATTCCATCCTCATCTCCGATGTAGCGAAACGATACCGGATTCCCATGGACGATGCACTTGATCTGTATGATGAAACACGGGAGCTGCCGGTCATTGAACCCGGACATGTGAATCATATCAGCCATCTCCTTTTTTACCTGTTTTCCAGCCTGATCGCCGAAAGCCGGGAGGAACTGCGTCAGAATAACCAGAAGCTCCTTCAGCAGTCCCAGATCAGCGAATCGATCCAGCGTTACAAAGGAGGCAGCATCCGGACGGATTCCTATCCATATGAAAAGGAAAAAGCATTGATCGCCCAGGTCAAACGCGGCGATGTCAGAGAAGCAAACGCCGTGCTCAACGATCTGCTCGGATATGTGCTCTTTTCCCAGGGAAACAGCCTGGATGTAGTCAAATCCCGGGCAATTGAGCTGTGTTCCCTGCTGTCACGGACCGCCATCGAAGGCGGCGCCCCGACAGACAGCATCCTGAAACTGAACAATCACTTCCTTCAGAATCTGCAGCAGATCAACACACTGGATACGCTGTGCTATAAACTTCAGGAAATCGTAGAAACGTTCTCGGAGAGTATGTTTAATTATATACCATCCCGGAACAGCGAGCTCATAAAAAAAGCAATGCTCTACATATCCGAACATTTCAGTAATCCGCTGACACTGGAGGAAGTTGCCGCCTATGTGCATCTGCACCCTTCCTATTTCTCCACTCTTTTCAAGAGCTCGACCGGCTCTTCATTTAAAGAGTATCTGAACATGGTAAGGATAGAGGAAAGTAAACGCCTTCTCTCAAATACCGATTATTCGATCATCGATATCGCAGTGGCTGTCGGCTTTGAAGACCAGAGTTATTTCTCAAAAGTATTTAAGAAATATACCGGCCTCACTCCGAAACAGTTCCGTTAAACGCAAGTCCGCCAAAATATGTGACTGTGTTTTTCCCGTTGATATACCGGATCCCTGCCTGCCCGGCAAGCCCGCTCACAAGTATCCCGTATCCTTCCAGGGAACCGTGAGCCTGTTCCGGGAATCGGCAGGGTGCATCCGGATATGTACATTCCCGACACAGATCGCATCCTTCATTGGACAATATCATGTATTTATCCAGTTTACTTCTGATCTCTGCATCAATCTTCCGACATACCTCTTTGAAATGTGCCATCCCTGCTTTCATGCCTTCATAGTCAAAGGAATCTTCCAGATCATATTTGACGCTGAACACCGCCATTTTCTCATACTTTCTGATCCGTTCCCGGCACTCTTCCACTGTACCGACCGCCGGCGGACATGCCCATGTCCTCCCGTATTGTCTGCATGTATTGACTTCACACATGCCTCTGACTTCCTGCAGGAAGCGGATATCTCCGGTATCAACGATCCCCCACTGGTAAACTCCCGCCGTCTCCAGGATCTTCTGCAGTCTTTCCATGTTAATCTTTGACCCTCCCCGATCACGCCAACTGCCGCCAGGCGGAGGATCCCCCTGGCGGCATAATATAAAAGCTTAGCAGTATAAATAATTAATCATAAAGGTTCGGAGCGATATCGTCCTCTTCCATATTTTCTGCATCATACCAGTAGCAGTCTGTCTGTGTATCGGATACTTCTTTGCCCTCACATACATCATAGAGTGTCTCTACTGCGATTCTTCCCTGATCTACCGGTGCCTGTGTAACAGCTCCGAGGAATGTACCGTCTTTTACGGCTGCTTTTAATGTTGTTCCTGCATCGAATCCGACTGCTGTGATCCTTGAATTCAGTACGTCAAGGTTATTGTTTGCAGTCAGGATACCTTCTGCCGTTACCTGGTTCGAACCGAACATTGCGATCGTATCTTCTTTATTCATGATATTGGAAGCTTCTGTAGCAGAGAGTTCAACTGTAGTCTGTGCCGGTACGGCAACCTCGATGATGATATCGGCTGAATCTTCTGCACCGTTGTTCTCTACTCCACTGACGAATTTCTCATTTCCGATAACAGCTACCGTATATCCGTCCGCCTCTGCGAGTTCTTTGAATTTGTTGATAAATCCCATACCACGGTCAATGATATCTGCCGCTGTCGCATCCTGATTGACTTCTCCGATCCTTACCGGGCCGCCGGCCTCTGCGATCTGGTCTTTGACAGCCTCATACAGATGCTCGCCTGCAATTTCTCCGGCTGCAAGGTTATCTGTAGCTACCGTTGCTTTTACTGATCCTTCCGGTGCATCCGGAACAGCCGTGCCGAAGCACACTACCGGTACACCGGCATCCATTGCATCCTGAAGAGAGTCAAGAACTGCACTTGTATCACACGCTGCGAGAGCGATACCGTCCGGTTTAGAACTGATGGCACTGTTCAGCATATTCACCTGGTCTGCAATGTCGGATTCCGCGTTCGGACCTGTCGTATTCACAGTAACTCCGAGTTCTTCTGCCGCTCCGTCAATCCCGAGTTTGCATGCCTGCCAGTATGTAGACTGGAAGCTCTTTACGAGCACTTCAAAATGATATCCGCCGCCTGATGTTTCTTCTTCCGCCGTGTCTTCAGATGCTGCCGGCTCAGCTTCGTTGCTGTCTGATCCGCCGCCGCATCCTGCCAGCAGAGATGCTGCCATACATCCGCAAAGTAATACTGATACTAATTTCTTTTTCATATTCTACCTCCTGGTCTGAATTTCTAAATAAATCATTCTATAGTAACAGCCTCTGACCAGGCCTGCGCGCCATTGCCCGCCGGGCTGTCATCTATCTTATCTTTCTTTATTTCGTGTAACAGTTTATAGTTTTATTTCCGGGAATCTGCAACCGCCTGATACATCGCCAGGATATTCGCAGCCGGAACATCCGGCATGATATTATGCTCCTGATTGAATACGAAGCCGCCGCCCGGTGCAAAGATATCGATCATCCTGCGTGTGTAATCATACACTTCCTGCGGTGTCGCCCTGTTGAGGATGCTCCTCGTATTGCAACCGCCGCCCCAGAATGTAATGTCTTTTCCGAACTCCCGTTTCAGTGTTGCCGGATCCATCTGATATGCTGTCGTCTGGACCGGATTGATCACATCATATCCTGCTTCGATCAGATCGCCCATGATCGGATAGATCGATCCGCAGGAATGAAGGAAGGTCTTCATCTTGCTGTGTGTATGTACATACTCATTCAGTTTGGTATGATACGGTTTGAACAGTTCCTGATATTTCTCTCTCGACATGAACATACCCGTATCCATACCAAGATCGTCTCCAAAGCGGAGGATATCAACGATATCACCCACGGATTCGCACACGTTTTTCAGCGTCTCCAGATGACGGATCATGAGCTGCTCTACCAGGGCTTCCACATTCTCCGGATCTGCATATGTATCCATGAGGAAGTTATCCATTCTTCTTAAAAATGTTCCCCACTCGAACAGGTTACAGCCGCATGTGATCATCAGTGCCCGGTCTGTCTTCTCCCGAAGCGCAAGTGTACGCTCCCTGAGTTTCTGGTAGAAGTTCTCTTCTCCCGCATGATCCCACGGACTGTGCACGAGAGCGCTCCAGAGGACTTTGCCCATCTGATGGTCAAGGTCTGACCAGTCATCCGGATAATCGTCCACATACGGGAAATATGTCTGGTCGAAGAATGTTGCACCCACCGGCATCTTTGCGATCATTGTTCCCTCATTGTCATAGACAACATAGTCGCCGTTTTCCAGTTTTTTCGGTTTGAACCATTTTGGATACTGTCCGATCGATCCGTCAGCCAGTTCTACATCATACCAGTCATCATCCTTCTCGTTGAAAACTCTTCCGATATCGATCACGTCCACGCCGAACCGGTCCATGATCTCTGTTTCCGGATAAACAACCTGCTGTACTACATCAAATATCCGTGTATGGCCTGTCGTCATTCCCAGTTCTTTCTTCAGGTTATTATATGCGATCGCCGAGATGCCCGAGCTCGGTGTTCCTCCCAGATCAAGCGGTATGTAATCGGGTTCTTTATGGTTGATCGCTGCAAGTACTCTTTCCCTTGGTGTCATTTATGTTTTCCTCCTTTTTCCTGATTCCGGCTTCATATCTTTCATCGTTCCGGCTTTTTAAGTTAATCCAGATGGTATACCTCTTCCAAGTCAGCCCACCATTCGCCGTCCTTTGCGTCCTCCACAGGCTCCTGGCACGGATCTGTCTCCTTCCACCATTTCTGCGTCATCGGATCGTCTGCCATCTTTTTCATATCCGCCTCATAGTCATCGCCGATATACTCAAAATAACTGAACAGATATCCGTTCCGGTAATAAATAGAATAGTTCTGTATATTGCACTTTTTGATCATCTCGTTTACTTCCGGCCACGGATTCGCATGCAGTTCTTTATACTTTTCAAGGAATTCCGGCTTTACCTTAATTACTTGTCCGATTCTCTTCATAATAGGATCTCCTTTCTGTTTCTGTCGTGCGTTCCTTTTGTTGATATTTATTATAGCTTTCCATTTTATGTTTTCAATACGATTTTTTAACTTTTTATCTAAACGTTTAGATATTGACTTTGATTTTATCACTGTGATATATTAACTTCATAGATAACAGGCTCATCCGATTATTTAAGAAAGGGAATTTCACTATGGCAACTTTAAAAGATGTCGCCAGAGATGCCGGCGTTTCCATCGCTACAGTCTCCTGCTGTCTGAGCGGGAAAAAGACTGTAAAACCCGAGACACGGGCAAAGATCATGGATTCAATTGAAAAGCTGAAATATATTCCAAACGCTTCCGCCCGCAATCTAAAAAAGGCGGACTCTAAAAAGATCGGATTCGTCCTGACCGATATTGACAATTCTTACCATGCGGAAATATTCAAGGGAGCGTCCACTTACCTTCAGGACAAAGGATATGACATCAATGTTGCATTTTCCAACAACTCCCCGGATATCGAATGCAAAAAGATCAATGATTTTGTCAGCAGCAACGTCTCCGGACTGCTTCTGATCACCTCGCAGCCGGGGAATACGGATTTCTTCGCAGGCAGGATCAAGAACTTCAACATCCCGACTGTATTTATCGAACACCGGCCTGAGAATATCGACTTTAGTTTTGTAGGATTCAACAACTATAAGACGACATTCTTCCTGACGGAAAACCTGCTGCGGAAAAATTACCGCAACATCGCTCTTCTAACCGGCCCCCTCATCTACTCCTCCGAGCGTGATGCCGTGGACGGTTACAGTGCCGCCATGCAGAGATACGGTATTGCATCGAGACCTGATCTGATCCAGGCAACAAACATGACGAAAGAAGACGCGTTCAAAGCGCTTCTCACCCTTCCTCTTCTGGAGGAGATTGATGCAGTAATAACCACGTCCGAAAATATCGCTCTCGGGATTGTCGAGGCCTGCCGGATCCGCGGGATCAGGATTCCCGGTGATATACAGATCCTCTCATTCGGAGAAGAGTCCTGGCTGCGTACTTCCGCCGCCCCTGAGATCACCCGGACTTCACGTACTGCTTTTACTCTCGGCACAGCTGCGGCGGAGCTCCTGATGAAGAACATAGAGTCCCCCGTCCTTTTCGAGGAGAAGACACTGATCTTTTCCGATGAGGTCATCCACAAAAATCTGCACCTGCCCGTCAAAAGAGAGAGGCAGAACACGGCTTCCGCGCCGCTCGTAAAGAAAGAGCCGCTGCGGATACTCATGGTAGATCTTGCCACCTCTCATTCTGCGGAGATACTATCCAGAAATTTCACACGAATTACGGATGTCCCTGTCGAAATCGACTATCTGCCGCAGAACCAGATGCTCAAGACCATCCTCGCCGACATGGAAAAACCCGAGCCGCGCTACGATATCTATATGTATGATATCCCCTGGCTCGAGTACATGGTACAGAACGGGCTTGTCGCGGACATCACGGAATATGTTGAGAGCAGCAGTTTCAACACAGACGCATTCTTCCCGCACAATCTGAGAAACTGTATGTATGAAGGACGCTACTGGGGTATCCCCATCGTGGGCGGTTCCCAGATCATGTTCTACCGCAGCGACCTCTTCGAGAACCACGGGATAAGGAAATCATTCAAGGAACAGTTTGGGATCGAGCTGTCTCCTCCGCGCACCTGGACGGAATTTAACGGAATCGCTTCTTTTTTCACCCGAAGCTGCAACCCGTCCTCCCCTACCCTGTACGGTACATCCATGGCAGGCGATCAGGACGAGGCATTTGCCCCTGAGATCCTGATCCGTCTCTGGTCATGCGGCGGAAAACTGTGGGACAAATACAACCGGGTATGTCTGGACTCCCCGGAAAATGCACAGGCTCTCAGAAGCATCCTGGAAACACTGAAATATGTGGAGTCTTCCCCACTGGAGACCTCGATCGACAAAACCGTGGAAGACTTCTGCTCCGGCAGGACATCCATGCTGATCACCTATACGGAATACGCGAACATGATCTCCGAAAGCGTGCACAACAATATCATCGGAAGAGTCGGGTACGAGGCGCTTCCCGGACGCACCCCCGCCAGCGTCGGGTGGAATCTGGGACTCAACCCTTACACCGCCAGAACCGCGGAGGCCTACTGGTATTTCCAGTGGCTCTGCCGAAAAGATATCAGCATCTATATGACCATACTCGACGGCCAGTCTCCTGCCGTCACTCCATATCAGAGCCATGAGCTCCTGAAGCTCTATCCCTGGCTCGAGCTCACGGAAGAGAGCTTTGATTACTGCCAGAAAAGGGATGGTCCGTACAGCAAGAAATCACTGATCATCCCGCGCAGCCGTATCGAAGCCATTCTGTGCGATGTGGCAAAGAATGTGATCAGCGGTGCGCTCTCCCTGCCGGATGCGTTAAAAAAAGGACAGGAGGACATGACCGCACTGTTCAAATCGTACGGATATCCGAAACCGCTGCATTTTCTGCCGTAAATACCGGGATAATTTATTAAAGCGAAAAAAGAACCCTGACATATCATCATCAGGGTTCCTTTTTCTCATATTTCTCTCTTATATTTTACTCTTCTTATTTTCCCTCGTAGAACTCTTTCACCGCATCAAAGAACGCCTGGATATTCTCCATCGGAGTCATCGGCGGGATATCGCATCCGCTTCCAATGACAAAGTTCGGATATTTGCTGCATCTCTCCAGAAGTTCAAGAGTCTCTTTGCGCATCTGCTCCGGTGTTCCGTTGCGGAATGTTCCTGCCGGATCGATATTTCCTGTCACGATGCTCTCCTGCGGAATTGCTTTCAGAGCCTCTTCAATATCTACAGCATTTCCGATGCTGTATGCCCCCGCATTGATCTCGCGGATATTGTCGAGAAGCGGAACCACGCTGCCGCAGTTATGATACAGTACCGCAAAGTTGTCATCTTCCACACTCTCGCGGATTCTCTTTACATACGGCGTAGAGAATTCTTTGATCAGGTTCGGAGAGAGAAGGCCTGCTGCCGGCTCAGCAATCGCGATGCCGTTTGCGCCTGCCTCTTTGAATGCCTGCGCATATTTGATCAGGAACTCTGTCGCCTTCTCCAGAACTGTCTCTACCACTTCAGGATCCTCATATGTCATGATCATGATCTCTGTCATGTCAAGAAGTCTTCCCGCAAGAGAAAACGGTCCGATGATACCTGCCAGGACCGGACGGTCTGTGATCATCTCAGATACTTCTTTGATTCCCTTTACGCACTCGCCGGTACGGCCGGCTCCCACTTCCGGGACTTTCAGCGCCTCAGCCTCGTCCTCGTCATGTACAAGCGCTGCCGTCACTGTCGGCACCTCATCTTCACTGTAATGTACCGGGCTTCCAAATGCTTCCGCCTCAACAGAGAGATCCATAAGGCTGAATGCCGCACCTGTATCGAACTTATCTGCAATTGCTTTCATACATACCGCCTGCAAATGGCCGTCCCTTACCATCTCGTCAACTGTATGTCCTGTGATCTGTACTCCCGGGAATGACAGGATCGGCATTGCTTTTTTGACCGGAGAACTGATGCAGTCTGCCGCCCACTGTTTCATATTAAATTTCATGGATGATTCCTCCTACCTCATTTGATTTAATATGAATTATAGCAATTCCCGCTTCTTCACTTTGTAATATTTTTAGATTTTCTGTAATTATTACGTCTCTTTTGTCTCTGGGCACTGATTTTGTTGACAGATTCCGGACTGTCGATATAAAATCCTCTATGTGACCGGGAACGATATCTTAAATTTACTTTATACTGCCATAACCGGCAGCGGAAAGGAGAACATATGAAAAAAAGAACGATCATTATCTCAGCGGTAATACTGATCTTCTTCTGTATCGGGGCATTTCTTTTGTATCAGAAATTTGCGCCCCAGACTTACAGCGGCGAAAAAGATATTTCTGTCACCGTCATTCACGGTGACAAAACAGAAAAAACATATACATACCAGACGGATGCGGAGTATCTCGGAACAGTTCTTAAGGAAAACGGACTGGTACAGGGAGAAGAGGGCGATTACGGCCTTTTCATCACAGAGGCGGACGGCGAATCGGCGGATACCTCGCTTCAGCAGTGGTGGTGTATCACAAAAGGCGGGGAAACAGTGAATACGTCTGCAGACCAGACGCCTGTTCAGGACAATGATAAATTTGAACTCACTTTAAAAGAGGGATACTAATGTCGAAAACAAAGACTCATGAACTGATACTGATGGGCATGCTTACCGGAATACTTTTTATGGGGCAGGTGCTTTTAGCATTTCTTCCAAATGTAGAGATCGTTACTCTGCTCATTCTGCTGTACACCCTGATATTCGGCAGAAAAGTTTTCCTTATGATTTATGTTTTCGTATTGATGGAAGGAATTTTCTACGGGTTCGGGCTCTGGTGGATCAATTACCTCTATGTCTGGAGTATCCTCGCTATCGTTGTGCTGTTCTTTGACCAGCAGAGAAATCCCCTGTTCTGGAGTACAGTTGCTGGCTTCTTCGGGCTTGCTTTCGGCGCGCTCTGCGCGCTGCCGTACTTTTTTATCGGCGGTCCGGCGGCAGCTTTCAGCTACTGGATCGCAGGGATCCCCTATGATATCACACACTGTATCGGCAATGCGGTCCTCTGCCTTGTTCTTTTCAAGCCATCTTACTATATCCTGAGCCGGCTTCATATGCGGATGTTGGAGTAAAGCGCTGTTTTTCAATTTCTGCCGAAATTTTTCTCAAACAGTCTCCGTACTTCTCCGGTATCCGCAAACTGTTCCTTCGGTTCCATCAGCTTTCTCAGGAACTCTTTCTGCTCTCCGGAAAGTGGCAGCTCCTCATGCCAGGGCCGGTCTCCTTTTCCCCCGTATCCGGAATACAACAGATACAGGAGCACATTTGCCGCGCGGGCATAGTCCAGGCTGAACCTGATATTCCGGCCGTCCGCATACCGGGCGAGCCCGAAATCCAGCAGAGATATCTTCTCTCCGTTGTCAGTCACATTTGCCGCACTGATGTCTCCGTGCACCACGCTGCGGCTGTGGAGATACTCCAACACTTCAAATATCTGGGACCCGATCCTGTATATCTCTTCAGCGGTAAATACTTTCTTCTTCTCAAACAGCCACTGTTCCAGTGTAAATCCGTCCTTATATTCAAGAACGAAATAGTACCCTTTCTGGTTATTTATCACCCCCAGGAGCTCCGGGACCGCCGGATGTTCCAGTCCTGAGAGGATCACCGCCTCGTAATGGTTTGCATGTTTATTCTTTCTCCACATGCGCGGACGGAATCTCTTGAGTATCACTTTATTCCCATCAGGATCAAAGGCAAGAAAGCATACACCGTAGCGCCCTTTTCCTATGCAGGACGCTACGGTGTAATCTCCGACCTTTTTGATCGTCTTTGCCGGCCCCATTACTGCACTTTACTTCCGCACTCAGAGCAGAATTTTGCTCCTGCCGGCAGCGGTCTTCCGCAGTTCGGGCAGAACGACGCGTTAGATGCCAGCTTTTCCCCGCAGGACAGGCAGAACTTAGCCCCCGCAGGAACTGATGCGCCGCAGTTCGGGCATACAGTCTGCCCCGCCGCCGGCATATTGGGCTGAAATGTTCCCTGTCCGGCTGCCGGATTCTGCTGATATCCCGTCTGGTTCGGGTATCTACCGTACCCTCTGGAGCTCCCGGAGCCGGAAAAGCTTCCCAGCCCCGGGATCATTCCGAACAGGCCTTTCTTCTTGTAATGTCTGCCGCCCATATTGGGGTCAGGATAGCGTCTTCTGCTGCTTGAACCTGAAAAGAATCCACTCATACACTGATATCCTCCTGTCTGGTAGTTGGTTACGGCTAATATAACGTAACTACCGGTCCCTGACAAGGGAAGTTAAGAAAATAACAGAATTTTCACAGTTTCTTTACATATGCTGCTGTCCGCTATCCTCTTCTCTTACGTATGATAATAACAGTCGTTGTTCCACCAATAAGAACTGCGGCGGCAAGAACTGTGATCCAGAGCACAGCCGATGTATCATCACCTGTCTGCACTGTTTTTGAATCTGCAGCGCTATTTCCGGAACTTCCGGTATTCTGCTGTCCGTTTCCTGTCAGCTGGGCATTGCCGTCTGTCTGGCTGCCATTCTGCTGGCCGCCGCTGCCCGGTGTCGGATTCTGTCCGCCTTCGCCCGGATTGCCTCCCTGTCCGGGAGCCGCCTCGCAGACTGCACTGATCTCAATATTTCCTGTCACGGATTCACCTGAAATTATCAAATCTCCGGTTTCAGGATCGTAAGTATAATCAGCTGCTCTGAAGATGCCTCCTGTAGACAATTCCTTTCCTGCTGCTTTTACTGTAATCTGATCGGGAAGCTGATATCCGTCCGCTGCCACGATCTTTCCCGTATAGTCCTGACCTGTTGTGGCACTTTCCGGGCCCTCGAAGCTTCCGTTCTGAATGGATACTGTAACTTCGTAATTCTCTGGTACCGGCTGTTCTCCTTCTTCTGCAGGAAGGATCTCGGAGCGGTCGCGTACTCTCAGACGGTTGCCCTCCGCGTCATGGGAAACAAATCCCACAGCACTGATATAAGCTCCATCCTGTACGAACTCTTCCAGAGCCTGTGACGTCTCGTCGGAATATCCGATATAGCCGTCAATGAATACCCGGCAGCTCTCGCCGCTGTCATCCTGGACCGTAATGCTCTCCACAATGCCGCCTGCAAGTGTAAAGTCAACAACCCTTCCTTTCACCCGCACAAGTTTTCCGAAGTTGGTATCATAGTCATTTGCTTCTTTTGTCGTCACATCTGTGATCACTACGTCCTCACTGCCTTCCAGCACAGTCACGGATATGGCTGACAGCTGTTTGTCCCCGATGTACTCGCTGACGGAGCCGGTCACCTGTACCTGGTCGCCCCGGCGGATATTGCTGTCGTCAATAGGGAATACATTGATTCCGTTGCCTTCGTCATCCTGAATGTAGATGGTATTGAAGAATGCGTTTCCGCTCTCGGCTGTTCCGTTTGCCACGGTTCCGATCACGGTGAACACTTCTCCGTCCTGACCTGCACGCGCCTCCTGAATGGTGCTGATCTCAGGTTCGACTTTTACATCACTCAGAAGATTCTGTGCCATGATGCCGTTTGCGTAAGATACCTGATCTTCCGCCGACACTTCAAAGTTAGAGCAGAATACAGTGCCGCACGCATAGACACGTCCGCTTCCCACAGCTTCTGTAGCCATGGATACAACTTCACCCTTCGGCACAACCGCAGTGGACTCATCATAGGCCGCGCTGTAGCTTAATACCGGTTTGTCATGTCCCTGAGCCGGAGCCTTGCTGTTGATGGAGTAGGTCGTATCATGTCCGTATACAATCGCCTCACCCTCTCCTACACTGACAGAGCATCCGGAGTAGGAGCTGTATGCAAGCCCGGATTCCGCTACGCCTTCCAGAATACTCTGGACTGCCGGATCCGTGCTGTCGTAATTGAAATCGTCAAAATACAGTCTGTACGGCTGTCCGCCGTTTTCATCCTGATCGATCAGCTCGTCGTCATTGATCCGCATGGTGGATCCCAGGCCTTTCAGCAGTTTATTTGCCTGCACGTAGGATGTGTAAGGCGCTCCGCTGTTGGCGTCCTGATAATCTGCCAGACCGCATACTACAACGGTTCCGCCGCCGTCTACATAATCGTTGACTACTCTTACAAACTCATCCTCGAATACGCTGGGCTGAGCCTCTCCGGTATAATCGCTTGTATATTTCAGCGGTGCGGAGATCACGAAGAGAGATACATCCTGCAGCATCTCCGAAGTTACTTCCTCGCCCGGCTGTACGATCTTCACCTGGATATTGTCCGAAGTTCCCATATTGATAAAGTTGGTCATATTTCCGGAATAGTATCCGTTTACATAGTCATTGTAATGAGTTCCGTCTATCAGCACTTTTGTGGCAATGGACGGATCGGAGACGCTCAGCTTGAGCACATCCGTAAAGGTATATTCTTCTCCCCCGATCAGTGCTTTCAGTTCGGCGTTGATATTGAATCCGCCTGCCTGGTCTGCAGTGTACGGGAAAGAATACATAAAGGAGCCTCTTGCACCGATCACACCGTTATCCCCGATCTGTGATACATCCGCTGTGTGGAACGGCTCTGTCTGTCCTTCCATTGTATATGTCAGGGATTCCACTGTCATATCGTCACTCAGGTTATTGAAGATCTGGCTGGAGATATTGATCTCGTCTCCCCTGATCGGCATAGCCACGTCGCTGGATGTATTGGAGATTCCCGCATTTACGCTCTCTCCCGTCCACACCGGCGCGGTCACTGCGATCTGCTTGTCAGCCTGAGTGATCCTCAGGTAATAATATCCGTAACCTGTGGAAAGATTATTAAATTCCACCGTCGCGCTGCCGCCGGTAAATGTCTTCTCCGCCAGCGTCTGTCCTCCGTTTACGATTACCTCTACTTTAGTCTCTCCGCTGGTGTCTGTCGGATCGGATATTTCCGCTTTGATATTGATCTCGTCCTGCTCGTCAAGGATCGAGCCCATGGCATTTCCATTCAGGGAATACAGGATATGAAGATCATTATCCTCCGTCGCGTACACGCGATAATTCTTCATGGCATCATAGATTGCTTCCTCAGAAAGTCCGTCGGAAAGCACCACGCTTCTCGCCGTGTTGGAATCACCCCAGTTGCCTTTGTGGTTGTCCTGATTGTTGGTCGGCGCCACGTGCCATCCTTTGTCAAGAGCTCTTGTATAATAGCTGTAAGACGGAAAATATCCCGAACTTCCGATGGCTCCTTCGCCGTTTCCTACCTCGATCAGCGTCATCTGATTATCGATGACCGGATCATAGAGGGCGAAATCCATGAAATCACCGAATGTATCTCCCGGATGGTTGAACTGGGAGATCGTCTCCGGATTTTCATTCAGGGTATTGTAGTAAGCTTCCAGTACTTCATAGTTATCGCCTTTTCTGTAAGGCTCTGCGTTTCTGTTTTCAAATCCTTCAGAATTAAATGTATTGATATGTCCCGGTGCTCCGCCGGACCATGTCATCTCAAATCCGTAGATACCTACGAAATCGCCTTCCTGTGCTGTAATGGCTCTTGCACCCTCACGTCCCTCTCTCCAGGAAGCATTTACTTCTTCGGCATTCTCATCGCCCAGATGGGTTGTACCTGCGCCGGGAAGTCCGCTCTGGCCCTCAAAAGAGTTGGAGTGGTCTGTCAGCGCAAGGAAATCCAGATTTTCCACATTGGCCGCGTGCTCGAACGCCTGCTCCACCGTACCGGTTCCGTCAGAAAGGTTTGTATGCGCGTGCAGCTGTCCGAAATACAGGCCGTAATCCTCGATCATCATAGGAGCTTTATATGTAAAGGTATAGACTTCCCCAGTCTGTGCCTCTGTATCTCCGTTCTGTGGAATATAGGCCAGTGCCTTTACAATAATCGGCTTATCTTTCTCCGGTGTGGCTGCGATCTCTAGGGGCTCTGTGTAGAGCTGCTCTGCATTTCCTGCCTCTGGATCAGCCGGCTCTGTTCCGTCTGTATTCATTGTATAGTAGATCTCCGCGCCGTCAGCAGCTTCCAGAGTGATCTTCTGTCCTTCCACCACACTGGCGCCGCTCTTCGGAGTCGCCTCTACTTCAAGCCCTTCCACTGTGGACGGCTCGTCCGGCTCATCAGAACCGCCGGGAACGTCAGGCACTTTATAGAAAGCCAGAGCGAACATGCCTTCACTGCCTTCTGCAATGTTGTTGTATGCACTCCAGTTACCGTTGCTGTCATACCACTCCATGTAAGCATTGCGAACGGTATTCTTCACATAATAAAGACCATTTCCTGCATCTTCAAGAACCCATTTGTCATTTTTCTCGCCCAGCGGCATACTGGAAAAGCTGTCGCCCATGCCGATATTCTGACCGTCATAAGAGAAGCTGTAAGTTCCGTCTCCGTTATCTTTTACAGTCCAGACATCCATATCTGTATACCCGGAAAGTGTTCCGTCTTCCGACACGGTCACATCGGTTCCTTTATTATAGTAACCGGTATACTCGGCAGAAAGTGCCTTGTTGTATGCCGGCGCGTAGATCACAACCTGGTCGCCGTCCTTAAGTACCGGTTCATCCTGTCCGCTCTCTGCAACAGTATATTTCAGCTCCTGCACCGCGCTGTACACGCCTTCCAACACTGCCGCAGCCCTCAGCGTGCAGTCTTCCGTGATCACCGGCTGATCATCCTCGCTGTACAGCTGTCGTGTCTCATTGTTTGCATCTGCCGGATCACTCCCATCGAGCGTAAAATAAATCTGTGCGCCTGCCGTGGACGTGGTCAGCGCAACTACTGTTCCCGACTCCACTTCACCGGCCTGGGGCGTCGCCTGAGGAGCCGCTACTGTAACAGAAGAAGAACCGCCGTCGTCCGCTTTATAAAGAGTAAACTCTGACGGATAGGCATTTGGATTGCCGCTTACCGTAGTTGTTTTGTATGCACGGAATTTATTCTGGCTGCCCTTATTACTTGCCAGTACGACGGTATCGTCACCCTGACCACTGAATGTGAATTTCTGATTTTCCTGATCAAAGACAACTTTCCAGTTATATTCACCTTCACTGACTCCATTATTATTGCCGCCTTTCGGCGCGATAAATGTTCCGTTTTTGTCTTTCAGCGTAACTGTCAGGTCTTCCGCGCCATCCGCACTTGTAACGCTCACTTCCCATACCATGTCTGCATTTTCCTGGATGGTATTCCCCAGTTGGATCCCGTTTCCTTCATCTGCAATAACCTGTTCCGCACTTATCCATGTGCCATCCAACACTCCCGGCGCATATCCAGTGTCTGTGACCATGATGTACCTGCCGTCCGTCAGCTCGTCTGCACTTGTCACCTTCGTGAAGGTCTCACCCGCTGCTTCCGCAGTCTGAACCGGCACAAGCGACAGCGCCATCAGAGCCGCCATGCACAGCGCGGTCAGCCTTGCGCTCAAAGCTGTCTTTCCTTTCTTTTTCATCTTCATCCTCCTGTTCTGAAAAATAAATGTGTTGCTGCGGCGCCGTTTTATTCCCGGCGCCATCTATATTAAACTCCCGCTTTTTTTCTGCACGCCATAAGCCTTGCGCTGATTAAAGCCACGAGAGGAACGGTCAGCAGGATTCCAATAGAGCCTGCCACGCTCTGTACCACTTCCAGAGCAATAGAATCCGTATTGATGAGCTGAAGAAACGGAATATTATAAGTCTGCACCAGGATCAGCATATTGAGAGAAGAACCGGCAAAAGCCAGGATCAGCGTATTTGCCATCGTTCCCATAGCATCCTTTCCGATCTGCATACCCGAGCGGAATAAGCTGCCCACGGAAGCATCCGGATTCTGTTCCCTCATCTCCCATACCGATGACGCAATACCAAGAGCTACATCCATCACCGCTCCCAGTGCAGAGATCAGTACACCGCCTACAAGAAGGCCGCTGACTTTCAGCCCCTGATCCGCTCCATACAGGATCAGATTTTCCGCTTCCTGCATATTGAAGCCGTTCATAGGAGAAAGGATCCCAACCACTGCGGCGGCAATACCGGACACAAGAACGCCGCCCACACAGCCGCAGACTGCACAGAATGTTTTCTTCGAATATCCGTTTAAGAAGATCAGCCCCGCAGCCGCTGATACTGCTGACACTGCTATAGTCACCGGTATCGCAGGGACGCCCCGGAGCAGACAGGGGATCAGGATAAACCAGATACACCCCAGTGTGAGCAGGAGTCCTGCCAGAGCACCCAGTCCTTTCTTTCCGCCCAGTGCTGCAAGCAGAACAAAGAAGACAAGCAGGAAACCGCCCAGAACAATCCCTCTGTCATAATTAAATACAGATGCATAGTAGGAACCGTTTTCATCAGTCATGATCCTCACAATGATCCGGTCGCCCTGCTGCACATCTACATTAAATAACGCGCTCATATAATTGGTCACTGTCATGATCTCGTCTTTGTGCTCTCCCGAAAGGATCCGGAGTTCCAACTCCTGGTCGCCCACGCGCCGGCCTTCTGCATTTTCAAAATCCTCCCGGGCATTATCCGACAGGACGGCCGTCACCTTTGCGGGCGCATAGACCAGCCTTCCGCTGTCCGGTGTTGTTTCATTTTCATTTAGCCTGTTGATCCATACGGCAATTCCTGCAAGTATCGCGAGTACGATCACCACGGGAAGCACCCGCATCACAACATTTAATCGTTTGTTTTTCATCTCTATTTATCTGTCCTTCTATCTTAGATTCGGATAAATATTTTAATATTGTTGTGTTAAATGAGACTGAATTATCAGGTAAAATAAAAATTAAATTTATGATAAAGGATGTAAAATGCAAAAAAGAGCCGGCAGAATGGTTTTCTTTTCCTTACCACTCTGTCAGCTCTCCTGACTGTTTGTATTTAATTCTTCCATTTGATGCCGTGCCTCTGTTCCTTATTTCATTGAACGGTACAGAGTATAGGCATTTGCGCTTCCGCTCACAAAGAGAAGTCCTGATGCGATCATAGCTGCATTCTCCTCAAAATATTTTCTCAGTCTTTCTCTCAGTGAACCTCGTTTTGCATTATTTCCTTTCACTGCATAATTGTTTTTGCTTACTGCGATCGTACTCATTATTTATCTCTCCTTTTTTCTTATTGCTGTTTTCTGTTTACGTCTATTATAATAGCGCGTGATATGCATATATAACAGTCGCTATATTGACTTATTCTAAGTCGATATTGACTTTTCCCTTATTATAACCTATGCTTTCCTTAGACCGGACGAGGAGGTTATCTGTCATGGAACAGCCTTATTATGAAACATTTCAGGAGATAAACGAGCTCGGCATCCAGCTGGCATACCACACGACGCCTGGCGGTTACCACCCGCTTCACTGGCACGAGGAGATCGAGCTTCTGTATCTGCTCAACGGGGAATTCACGATCCAGATCGAAGGGCAGAAATACCAGATTGCAAACAAACATCTCACTGTGATCGACTCCCGCCAGGTACACAGCACATACACGTACAGCGATACATCCATGTTTATCTGTATCCACATCTCGGGGAAATATATGGAAAAGTATCTTCCTGACCTTGACATGTATCAGATCCATTGTATTCCGGATGATATCGCCGATGAACAGTTTCCCGAATATCTTTCTATATGCAAGCAGATGGAAGAACTGACCAGACTGTATATTGAAGACGTCCCTGCATATCTCATGGAAGCGGAAGGGATCATCATGCAGATACTGGCGCATCTGATCCGTTTCTTCTCTGCCAGGACTGTATCAGCAGACAGTGCCGCTGATAAGCTGACTCTGGAACGCATCAGAAATGTTATTACTTATGTAGAAGAACATTTCCGGGAGCCGATCTCCCTGCATGACATTGCGGGCCGCCTCGGACTGAGCAAAGAATATTTCTGCCGTTTCTTCAAAAAGAACATGGGAATGTCCTTTCTCCAATATGTAAATGAAGTCCGCGTCTCCCATATCTATCAGGATCTGATCCGGACCGATACGCCGGTCGGAGAACTTGCGGAGCAGAACGGATTTTCCAATCAGAAACTGTTTAACCGTACATTTAAAGAAATATACGGCTGCACTCCCTCATCGGTCCGCAAAAATAATAAATAATTTATACTGGATGTATTTATATTATGAAGATCGTATTTCTGGACGCCGGATCACTCGGCAGCGATGTTGATTATTCTGAATTCGAGCAGCTCGGAGAAGTCGTAAAGTATCCCCGCACTTCTCCGGAGGAAGTACCGGAACGCATTGAGGATGCCGACGTGGTCGTGGTAAACAAAGTCCCGGTCAATGAGAGCACCATATCCTCAGCACGGAACTTAAAGCTCGTATGTGTCAGTGCGACCGGAACCAACAATCTGGATAAGGACTATCTTGACCGGCGCGGGATCGAATGGCGCAATGCGGCCGGATATTCTACCGAATCCGTGGCGCAGCACACATTTGCCATGCTGTTTTATCTGATGGAAGGTTTAAGATACTATGACGATTATGTCAAAAACGGCGATTACGCCGCTTCCTCGCTTTTTACCCACTTCGGCACCCCGTTCCATGAGCTGGGCAGCGTCACATGGGGTATTCTGGGGCTTGGCGCTATCGGCAGGCGGGTAGCGGACATCGCCGGGATGTTCGGCGCAAAAGTCATCTACTACTCTGCATCAGGTGCTCCTGCACAGGAAGGCTACCGGCAGGTAGATTTTGACACTCTGCTCGCCCAGTCCGATATCCTCTCCATCCATGCCCCGCTCAATGAGTATACGGAAAATATCATGAACGCAGACGCTTTCCGGAAAATGAAATCCAGCGCTATCCTTCTCAATCTCGGCAGAGGCCCCATCGTAAATGAAGTGGATCTCGCTGATGCACTCAATTCCGGAGAAATCCAGGCAGCCGGACTGGACGTTCTCTCTGTGGAACCAATGACAAAAGATAACCCTCTCTTCGGAGTAGAGAATAAGAGCCGGCTCTTCATCACGCCCCATGTCGCGTGGGCTGCGGTAGAGGCAAGGCAGCGGCTGATGAAGATTGTTGCAGAGCATATAAGAGAATTCTTCAGGCAGGCATAGTTCTGTCTATCGGTTCTGTCTATCGGAAATAATATCCGCTTTACAAATCCGGTTTTTCTGGTATAATCATGTTGGTTAGTCGTGTATAACTCATGGTAGTCTATTTGAACCGGAGGGTATTGTTTTGAACATATTAGAAAAATTTCTCGCACTTGTATCTGTACTGCTGCTGATCCTCTGTACGCTCGCACCGCTGAAGCGCACAGGACTGGCACAGAAACGCCCATGGATCAGGCATGTCACAGGCTTTCACACTGCTTATGGGATTGCCTTGCTCATCACAGGACTGATCCACGGCGCCCTTGCCGGGAACGCCCCTGCCATGATGACCGGAAAGCTCGCATGGATGCTGCTCCTGGTCCTCACACTTCTCACATTGGTGAAAAAGAAAGTCAAAGACCCCGATGCAAGCATACGGGGCATCAAATTAGCAGCGATGCAAGCATCGGGGTATTAGACCCTCGCGGCAGTCGCCAAATGGACATGCCAGCATGTCCGCTTGGCTCGTTGCTCGCGGGAA
>DWVY01000065.1 GCA_019119995.1 Candidatus Mediterraneibacter faecavium
TCCCCGCCCGTCCCGAAAGGTGCATCAAAAGGGCTGTATCCGACTGATTTTCTGCACTCATCCAATCAGAAGTATCTCACCCGACAATCACGAAGTTTACATAAACCGGTCGAGATGATAAACGTAGTCAACGAAGTGCCGATTTCTTCTGGTTTATATGAGTGTTTGTTGAAAGATGACGCTGTGGTGGAAGAAAAGCCTACCGACCGGATGCACCAGCAGAAACAGAGGAGACTGCATAAGCTGTGCATCGACATGGAGCGTTCCGAATACACCTCGTTCTCCATGTTAGCGATATTAAAATGCGAGTCCCACTGGACGAGCATTTTAATATCGCGTTACATGGATTCGAGGGGATGAGGTAAAGCGGGTCGGCACAGCGTTGCAGTGTCGTCTGTTTCTGCGTCCATTATTCGATTAATATATTTTTGCTATCACAGCGGCATTGTTCAAGAAACACGAATTGACATATTTGAGGGGAGGGTTTCATATGATATAGGGAAAAATGCTGCGGGGACAGGGAAATGAAGCGTCTGAGTGCATCCTGCATCATCTGGATCCTGACGCTCCTCATTGCCGGGCTGGCTGCCGGTTGTGTCAGCAGATATGACGAGGAGCAGAAGCTGAGGGATCTTGACTTTACTGTGGTGGACAGGGAAGATGAACCGGAAGAGTTGAGCACGATGATCGAAGAGGAAAAGGAACATCCATTCCAGATACTCTATGCGGATCAGGGGCAGCTATATCTTGCGGAGGGGTACGGAGAACAGCCGACCACCGGATACAGTGTAGCGGTCCGGGAACTGTATGAGACGGAAAATACCATCCATATCCGCACAGATCTTCTGGGGCCGGAGAAAGGGGAGGATATAAAGGAGATCACTACATTTCCCTATGTGGTCGTGCAGCTTGGATATATTGAAAAAGATGTATTGTTTGATTGAGGAGGAGAGATATGGAGCTGATCAGAAAACCGATCCATTATACACAGGAGGGGAAGAGCATCTACGACCAGTTTTATCTGGACGAGGATTATAATGTGCCGGACCAGAAAGAGGATGTGCAGAGGATCATCCAGGGAAAGGCTGAACTTCGGACAGAGGATATCCGGCCGGTGGAAAATTATGTAAAGATCTCAGGAAAAGTGTACTTTACGATCCTCTATATGACAGCCTCGGGAGATCCCAAACCTGCCGTTCTGGAAGGGAAGCTGCCGTTTGAGGAGATGGTGTATGCGGAGAGCGACGGGAACGAGTCGTTTTATCTGAGAAATGTAAGGACAGAATTCACGGCGTCCGTTGTTCATTCGCGGAAGCTGGGGCTGAAGATCATGGCAGAGATCGAGATCGGCAGGGAGTGGATCAGGGACGAGGAGCTGACCGAAAATATTGACAGTGATATCCCGGTCTACCGGAAGACACGGAAAATGAACCTGCTCCGCCTGGCAGTCTCGAAGAAAGATACATACCGGATCAAGGAAGAGGTCACACTGCCGGGAACAAAGGAGAGCATCGGGCAGCTTCTGCTCACGGATATCAGTGTGAGGAAACTGGATATCCGGACAGGACAGGACGAGATCCTGCTCAGAGGCGAGATGCTCGTATTCTGCATGTATCTGTCTGCCGAGGAGAAAGCAGACTGGATCGAGCAGAGCGTGCCTTTTGAGGGACGGGTCCTGTGCGATGGAGTATCCGAGGATATGTACTATCATATCCAGCATTCTCTGGAAGACACGCTGGCTGATATCCGTCTGGATGAAGACGGGGAAATGCGCGTCCTGGGAATCGAGGCTACACTTGCGCTTAGGATGAACATTTATGAAGAGGAAGAAGCGGAGATACTGAGCGATATGTATTCACTGGAACAGCAGTGTGTATTCGACACGCAGGATACTGTCCTTGAGGAACTTCTGATGCAGAATCAGTCCAAATGTAAAATAGCGGAACGGCTGTCACTGCCAGAGTTAAAAGAAGACGTCCTTCAGATCCTCCACAGCAGGGGCAGTATCCAGGTGGAGAGCGAACAACATACGGCGGAAGGGATACAGATCGAGGGTATCCTGCATCTGTCTTTTCTTTACCTGCGGGGCGATGATGCACAGCCTTATGGAAGCTGGCAGGGGATGATCCCGTTTTCCTGGCTGATCGAGTATCCCGATATGCCGGAGAAAGTAAGCAGCAGTCTTTCCTATCATGTAGAACAGCTTGCCATAACATTGGCGGGAAGCGAGGCAGTCGAAGTCAAAGCCATATTGTCATTTGATGTATTCCTGCGCAGACTAATGCCTGTCGGGATGATCACGGAAGTCCGGATGGAACCTCTTGATATGGAAGAACTGTCAGAACGTCCGGGGATTGTCGGACATATCGTGCAAAATGGCGAAGATCTCTGGAGTCTGGCAAAAAAATATATGACGACAATCGACGGGATCAGGGAAATAAACGGGCTAAGTGATGAAAAAGTTTCATCAGGGGATAAGCTATTGATTTTTAAGGAAAATGTGAGTATACTGTAAGCACACTGTATACAAGATACAGAACACAGTATGTGAGTAAGGAGCGGCGCTTCTGCGGTAAGTGCAGGAGCATGTCTCTGCGGACACCGCGGGCTGAACAGTTAGTTAGTTTTATTCATGGAGGACACAGGATGAATCAGATCGAATTGAAGGCACTTGCCAAGATCAATCTGGGATTGGATGTACTTGGAAGAAGGGAGAACGGTTACCACGATGTGCGTATGATCATGCAGTCGATCTATCTATATGATGAAGTTAAGATAGAGAAGATAGATACACCGGGGATCGAGGTGGCGACAAACCTGAAATATCTTCCCGTTAATGAAGATAACATTGCATACAAGGCGGCAGAACTGCTGAAAGAGGAATTTCATATCAGCGATGGAGTAAAGATTACGTTGAAAAAGCACATTCCCGTGGCAGCAGGGCTCGCAGGGGGAAGCTCCAATGCAGCCGCGGTGCTGTTCGGGATGAACCGGATGTTCCGGCTTGGTCTTTCACAGAAGGACCTGATGGAGCGCGGGGTGAAGCTGGGCGCAGACGTCCCGTACTGCATCATGCGCGGGACAGTTCTGGCAGAGGGAATCGGTGAGGAACTGAAGGTACTTCCTGCTATGCCGAAATGTACGGTCCTGATCGCGAAGCCGCCGATCAGTGTGTCTACAAAGACGGTTTACGAGGCGCTGGATTCAAAAGAGATCACAGAACATCCGGATATCGACGGGATCATAGAAGGGCTGGAGCAGCAGGATCTGAGGAAGATCGCGGGCTGTATGGGAAATGTCCTTGAGGATGTCACCATCCCGATGCATCCGGTCATTGATGAGATCAAGCAGGTAATGAAAGATGCCGGGGCGCTGGGCGCAATGATGAGCGGCAGCGGACCGACTGTATTCGGGCTGTTTGAGAGCCGGGCAGGAGCACGTGAAGCTCAGAGACGCATCAGGGAAAAAGCACTGACCAGGCAGGTCTATGTGACGAATATACACAGTGTGAGGAGGAATCACAATGCCGATTGATTTTGAAGTTACGATGAATGAATATCTTCCGCTGCGGGATGTAGTATTCAATACTCTGCGGAGGGCGATCCTGCGCGGAGAATTAAAGCCGGGCGAGCGTCTGATGGAAATCCAGCTCGCCAACAAACTGGGAGTGAGCCGCACGCCGATCCGGGAGGCAATCCGCAAGCTGGAGCTGGAGGGGCTTGTACTCATGATCCCCAGGAAAGGTGCGGAAGTAGCTGAGATCACGGAGAAAAATCTGCGGGATGTGCTCGAGGTCCGGGGGGCTCTGGAAGAGCTGGCAGTCCAGCTCGCATGCGAGAGGATGGACAAAGAGAAACTGAAAGAGCTCCATGCTGCCGCGGATCATTTCCGCGAGATACTGGACAGCGATGACATCACAGCGATCGGTGAAGCAGACGAGGCATTTCATGACGTGATCTTCGCTGCCACGGACAATACCCGTCTGGTCCAGCTTTTGAACAACTTAAGAGAGCAGATGTACCGTTACCGCATTGAGTATCTGAAGAAAAAAGAGTGCCATCCCCAGCTGCTGGAAGAACATGCGGCGATCATGAAAGCAATCGAGGAACATGATAAAGAAAAGGCGACACAGATCACGATCCAGCACATTGCCAATCAGGCGGATACTGTGGGGGATACACTGCGGCACCGCTAAAGGTTTCTGCGGATCTGCAGGCAGCATAACAGAAAAAGTTACAGGCCTTTTCGTATATTTTCCCACGATTTGTCCATACTCTCCATATCAGGTGAAAAGATATGGAGGAATTACATATGGATATGTCAGAGAGAATTTATAGAGGGATTGAGAAACACGCCGTAAAGATTTGTTTTGTACTCGCAGTCATTCTGGCAGCGCTGATCACAACAGGAGTATATTTCAGAGTGGATGCAGCGTCGCAGGAAAAGCTTCAGGAGCATCTGGCGCAGGAAGTGCTGCGGTTCCATGTGCTGGCTAACAGCGACAGTGACGAAGATCAGGAGCTGAAGCTGCAGGTGAGGGATGCAGTCCTTAAGTATATGGAAGAAAATATGCCTGAGGAAGACAGCGCCGATGCAGTAAAAGACTGGGCGCGGGCGCATATCGGCGAGATAGAGGATGTGAGCCGGGGGATCATTGCAGATGCCGGGGCAGAGTATCCGGTGAGTGCGGCGGTGACGACCTGCTGGTTCCCGGACAAAAGCTACGGCGACGTTACATTTCCGGCAGGAAACTATGAGGCGCTGCGCATTGAGATCGGTGCGGCAGAGGGACACAATTGGTGGTGTGTGCTCTACCCGGGACTGTGCTTTATGGACACCGTAAATGCAGTCGTGCCGGACGAGGGCAAAGAAAAATTAAAAAATATTTTGACGGAAGAGGAGTATTCCAGAGTTACGGCTGATACAGATTTTAAGATCAGCTGGTTCTTCTGGTAAAGACAGAAAATGACAGAATTTTTGATCAGACATTTTATAAAAGATTATAAAGATGTGGAGAAGATATCCGTGCGGACCGCATATGGAGTGCTGGCCAGCATTGTGGGTATCTTCTGCAATGTTTTTTTATTTGCGGTAAAATTCGTGGTAGGACTTGTACTCCACAGTGTGTCCGTTACGGCGGACGCATTTAACAACTTATCAGACGCAGGTTCGTCCATTATCAGTTTTGTCGGTGTGAAGATGGCGGAGAAGCCTGCGGACAAGGATCATCCTTTCGGCCACGGGAGGATCGAGTACATAGCGGCGCTGGTCGTATCATTCCTTGTACTTGAAGTAGGGTTTACATTCCTGAAAGATTCTTTCGGGAAGATACTGCATCCGGAGACAATGAATTTCCAGATTGTTTCAGTTGTTATCCTGATCTTTTCCATCGCTGTAAAGCTGTGGCTCGGTCTGTTTAACCGGAGGCTGGGCGAGAAGATCGACTCCAAAGTGATGATGGCTGTATTTACGGATTCCATGGGTGATGTGATCACCACGTCGGCTACAATCCTGTCGCTGATTTTCTTTGCGGTTACGGACATCAATATCGACGGAATCGTAGGCGTGGGCGTGGCGCTTGTGGTCATGTGGGCCGGTGTGGGAATTGCGAAAGACACGCTGGAGCCGCTGATCGGGCAGGCTATCGATCCGGAAGTGTACGGGGAGATAAAACACTTTGTGGAAAAATATGACGGTATTGAAGGAACCCATGATCTGATCGTACATAACTACGGGCCGGGACGCAGTATGGCGTCGATCCATGCAGAGGTGCCCAATGACGTGGACATCGAACAGTCCCATGAGATTATCGACCGTATCGAAAGGGATGCGGCGAAAGAGCTGGGGATTTTCCTTGTGATCCATATGGATCCGGTGGAGATGAAAGATAAGAGTGTACTGAAGATCCGTGATAAGATAGTACAGCTCCTGTATGATCTGGATCCTGCATGTACGATCCACGATTTCCGTATGGTGCCGGGAGAAAACCAGACGAATCTTATCTTTGATATGGTCGTTCCTATCGATTATGATGAGAAAAAGAAAAATGAACTTCCCTTACAGCTGATGGAGCGGATCAAAGCTGTAGATCCCCGTTATGAATGCGTTATAACAGTGGAGTCTGATTATGTGGCGCAGAGCAGTCCAGAGGATAAATGACAGAAAAGTATAACAAGGAGTGACGGAAGATGACAGAGAGCACGAAGATTCAGCAAAAGAACGGTAATACAGGATATGAATTTGACGGGAGAGTGCGCTACAGTGAGATAGACCACAGAGGGACGATGACACTTCCTGCCCTGATCAATTATTTTCAGGACTGCAGTACATTTCATTCAGAAGCGGTCGGCCTCGGCATGGAAAGACTGAAGCATGACAGAAAAGCGTGGGTGCTCTCCTACTGGCAGGTTATCGTAGACCGTTATCCCAAACTGGGAGAGAAGATCACGACAGGGACATTTGCTACAGAGTTTAAAGGGCTCTATGGAAACCGTAACTTCTATATGAAAGACGGATCGGGTGAAATGATCGCCCGCGCCAATTCTATATGGGTGTTTATGGATCTGGAGAAAGGCAGACCGGCACGCCCGACAGCGGAGCATATCGAACCGTATGGCACATGCGAGTCTCTGGACATGCCTTATGAGGGGAGAAAGATCGTACTGCCGGAGCACGCAGAGAAGGAAGAGCCCTTCCCGGTGCGGAAATATCACATTGATACGAACGAGCATGTGAATAACTGTCAGTATGTGCAAATGGCGCTGGAAATGCTGGCCGGTGATATCAGCGTGCGCCAGCTCCGTGTAGACTACAAGAAGTCGGCTGTGCTGGGAGATATGATCTTCCCTAAGGTCTCGGAAGAGCAGGACAGGACGGTGGTGGAACTGTGCGATGAGGTCGGGAAAGCGTATGCGGTCGTGGAGATGAGGTGACTGCTGGAGAAAGGTATCCGCTTATTTATGCTCTATGTTTTTTGCTTTTCAGGCGGAAGAAGACGATACGCATGAGGTGTAAACCCAGTCAGCGACCGGAATATCCTGTGAAAGTGAGAAACCGAGGAAAAACAGAGATTTTCACTGATCTCAGCAATGGAATAGTTAGTAAAGTGCAGCATATCCTTAGCCTCTGTGATCTTGCTCTCAAGAATATACTGATGTATAGTCTTCCCTGTTTCTGCCTTGAAAAGGCGGCATAAATATTCTTTACTGTACCCCATGCGGTCTGCGATATCGGATAAAGACAGCGGTGAGTACAGGTAAGTAGAAACGATGTTTACAATCTCCATGACAAGCGGGTGGGTGCTCACTACTGATTTCAGCTTTGCAATTCTGGAGGCATAGTCCATCATCATCTGAAATATAAAAATATAGATTTCATCGGGATTTTTACAGGATGTAAGTCTTTCTATATAGGCTTCGTATACCGCGCTGGCAAGCTGCAGGTTCAGCCCTGCCTCGACAGAAATGTGCCGGGTAATGCTCGCGGCGGATATGAAAGTCAGTCTGGCTTCCTGTAAAGTCCCGCTTTTTGTCTGCAGCAGGTCTGTATCCTCATCTTCAAATAATAAAACATATTTCGCAATTTTCCGCGGTTCTCCCTTTTTTATAAATTCAGTAAGCCGGGATTCAATAAAAAGCGAGGTCTCTTCCCGGCTTTTTTCCTGGATGCTTTCATATAAGGAGTTAGCTAATTCTCCTCCTAAAAATGTTTCATGGCCATAGGCTTGTTTCATTTTATCTTCTCCCGCTTCATAAGATATCAATATTATATAATTAAAATTAATATTATACAATTATTAAAATGAAAAAATATTATAATGTGTCACATAACAAGTTACAGTTTTCAGGAGGGTGAGATGATCCAGCAAAATTTTAACGCAAATTGGAGATTCTGTAAGGACGAAGGTAAGTTCGACGATATTACCCTTCCGCATGACGCAATGCTTGAGGAAGATCGTATACCGGATCTGATCGCCGGTGAAAATTCCGCTTATTTCCCAGGCGGTAAGTACGTCTACGAGAAGAATTTTGATATACCTGAGGAAACAGAATGTGTGCAGATCTATTTCGACGGGATTTATCAGAAAGCAAAAATTGAATTAAACGGGGAACAGATTGGGGAGCAGATAAACGGATACACGGGATTCTTTGTAGATCTGACGGAACACATGCTCCACGGCAGCACAAACCGGCTGCGTGTGACAGCAGATAATACTCAGATCCCAAATTCCCGCTGGTATACGGGAAGCGGCATCTACCGTGACGTCACATTATTTACGGGAAACCGGCTGCATATCAGGCCGAAAGGGATCGAGGTCCGCACGATTGATGAAAAAGAGGCGGAAATTGAGATCCATATCTGTGTAGAGGGAATGTCAGAAGAAGACCGGAATGGGATTTCTTTTGAATTTAAAATATCAGATATGAGTCACAGACCGCAGGATTTTGAGATTGCGGACCAGAGGTGGACAGAACGTGATTATACGGTCCGTATGAAACAGAGCGCGGCGCAGGCATGGAGCTGTGAAGATCCGGTCTGCTATGTACTTGAGGTGAAGATGATAAAAGGCATTACAGCAGATGTTCAGACTGTGCGGTATGGCTTAAGAAAGCTGACATGGGATCCGGAAAAAGGAATGGCGGTCAACGGGAAAGAAATAAAACTGCGTGGGGCCTGTATCCATCATGACAACGGGATCCTGGGCGCGAAAGAGTATGAAGACGCGGAACTCAGGAGAATCCGGATCCTGAAAGAATGCGGATATAATGCAGTCAGAACAGCGCACAATGAGCCTTCAGAAGCACTCCTGGATGCATGCGATCAGATGGGAATGTATGTGATGGCTGAGTTTTCCGATGTGTGGAAAGCCGCGAAGAATCCTTATGATTATTCTCTGTATTTCAGAGAACATGCCGGGCAGGATCTCACGGCCATGGTACAGAAGTGCAAGAGACATCCTTCCGTTGTGATGTATTCCATTGGCAATGAAGTGTATGACACCAAATGGACGAACAGCATCCGCACATGTGAGTACCTGACGCAGATAATCCGCTCCATTGATGATACGAGACCGGTAACCATGGGGTTCAATATCCTGGGCGCAATGTCCCCGCCGAAGGATAAGGAAATCCCGCTGGCAAAAGAGACGGAACAAGATGTGGTAGACCCGAAACGGAAAGGGAAAGAAGCTTCTCTTGTGAGCAGCAAACTGATGAATACAGTTGTGATGTATCTGCCGCAGATCATGCAGATGGTGAAGCCGGAAACGCTGGAAAAAAACACAGCGCCGCTCTTTGACAGCCTGGATATCGTGGGATTGAATTACGGGACCCATCTGTACGGCATCCATGAGATCAATCCGAAAAGGCTGATCGTCAACACGGAAACCTTTCCCAGCCAGATTGGAAAGACATGGCCGGTTACAAAAAAAACGGCATATGTTGCAGGAGACTTTATGTGGACCGGCTGGGACCATCTGGGAGAATGCGGCGTCGGCGTTGTGGAATACGGGAAAACGCCGCGGCGTCTGAATAAACCCTATCCATGTATCGCCGGGGGCGTGGGATCTGTGAATCTTGTAGGAGAGATCGAGGCGCAGGGCTGGTATACAAAGGCTGTCTTCGGAATGCTGGACCAGCCGTACATCGGCGTCCGGCCGCTGCCCCATGCAGGAGAAAAAAGGAAGATGAGCAACTGGCGCGGAACAGACGCGGTAAACAGCTGGGCATGGGGAGAACAGTATTACGGCAAACAGGCGAAAGTTGAAATCTACTGTTCCGGATATGAGGTTGAGCTTATCCAGAATGGAAAGAGTCTGGGACGGTCGCTGCTTAAGGAGTGCAGGTCAGAGTTTGACGTGATGTACAAGGCCGGGGAATTAGAGGCTGTTTCTTACGATGAGCAGGGGAAAGAGCTGGGACGTAGCTCCCTCAAAAGCGCCGGGGATCAGTCGCGGCTGATCCTGAGGGCGGAGAAGCAGCACATCCCGTCAGGCGGGATCGTATATGTTTTTGCCGAGATTACAGATGAGCAGGGAATACGCAAAGTAAATGAGGACACAGACGTTGTCTTTACGGTGTGCGGTAATGGAGAATTGCTGGCGGCAGGTTCCGGTTCGCCATGGGCGGAGTATCCGTATACAGGAAATAAGGCAAAAACATGGTATGGTACAGCAGCTGCGGTGGTCCGGGCAGGAGAGAAAGGGACGATCACGGTCACTGCTGAGGCGGGGGATAGAAAAGCGGATGCAATTATTCTGTCCGCAGTTTAAAACAACGGAGAGAGACTATGGAATCAAAAATGAAGTTCGGAAAAAAATTCGCATTTGGTCTGGGGGATTTTGGCGGGAATTTCTGCTTCTCATTCATTTCATCATTTGCCCTGATCTATTTTACAGATATTGCGGGAGCAAACGTCCTGGCAATATCAACGTTACTGCTGATCGCAAAGGCGTTGGACGGTATTACGGACCTGATCACAGGCCACCTGATCGACAAGACCCATTCAAAAATGGGTAAGGCGAGACCGTGGCTGTTCTGGAGCGCGTTTCCCCTGGCGATTGCGATGATCCTGCTTTTCAGCGTGCCGGGCGACATCGGGCAGCAAGCAAAAAGTGCATATATCTTTATCTTTTATGTCCTTGTGTGTGCATTCTTTTATACCGCGAATAATATTTCGTATAATGCACTGACAGCCCTGATAACAAATAATGAGGAAGACAGGGTATCCATGGGAAGTATCCGGTTTATGCTGACTGCGGTAGCCGGGATCATCATCGGTACACTGACCACTGTCCTGGTGCAGATTTTCGGGACCGGACAGAAAGGCTGGACAGCTGTTGCCGCGCTGTATGCAGTTATATTTCTTATCTGTACAATGATTACTGTATTTTCTGTGAAGGAAGTAAATAATTCGTCTGTTGAAGGACAGCGCAAGAATGAAGTGGGCTGGGTGCAGAGCGTTAAGATCCTGCTGACAAACCGGTATTTCATACTTGTATTTATTATTTTCCTTGTAATGTATATTTTTACAGGACTTATCGGAACGGCCGGTACATATTATGCAAAATATATCCTCGGCAATGAGAATATGTACGGATTATTGAGCATTGCCATGATGATCCCCATGTTTCTGTCATTGTTATTTACACCTGCTCTGACAAAGAAGTTCGGAATGCAGAAAACAGGTATCGGTGCAGGAATGTTATTTATTATCGGTTCACTGGCAGGAGTGATCGGAGGAAACTCTCTTCCAATCCTGCTGAGCGGTATCGTGATCCGTTCATTTGGAATGGGACCGATCAGTGCGATTATTGTAACGCTTTCAGCATCAGTATCGGATAATATTATTCTGAAAAAGAAAGTCAATATCGAAGGGATGACATTCAGTTGTTCTTCCGTCGGCATCAAGATCGGATCGGGCGTCGGGACAGCCCTTGTCGGCTGGCTGCTGGCCGCTGTAGGCTATAACGGGAAAGACATTACGGACGGTGCGATAACAATGATACAGATATCCTATCTTTTTATTCCCGTAATACTTGGAATTTTAGTGATCGTATGTTTCCTGTTTATGAATATTGAGGAAGAAAATAAAAGATTAAGGAGTGGATCAAGGTGAAAAGGTTAGAAATATGGGGAGCATCGATCCCGGGCAATTCCGCCAGAAAGAAAATCATGGATATGGATATCGGGAAAAATCCTTTTTACCTGATTCAGATGTTCCGGATGCTGGCAGCGCTTAACGGGAGCAAATATAAAAAATGTAAGAAAGAATTAGATACTTTTACCTATCTTGCCGGGATAAAAAAAGGCATAACGAAAGAGACTTATGAAGATGTGCCGACACTGACTTATTATCCGGCTCCGGGCGCAGAGCAGGCCGTGATCGTTGTGCCGGGCGGCGCCTATGCTTATCAGTGTGTTGAGATGGAAGGGACCAATGTGGCAAATGCGCTAAATAAACAGGGTATCGCGGCCTTTGTGCTGGACTACCGGTTAAATCCGTACCGGATGCCGATTCCGCTTCTGGACATGCAGAGAGCAGTAAGGTATGTACGTGCGCACAGTGAAGAATTTGGGATTGATGAGAATAAGATCAGTCTGCTGGGATTCAGCGCCGGAGGATATCAGGTGGGCGGTTTTCTCAATCTTCTGCAGGGAAAAAACAGATTTCCGGACGGATATGAAATGGATGAGATCGATAAAGCGGATGACTCTGTGGATACAGCAGGTCTGCTCTATCCCTGCCTGACCCTGAAGTATAACCTGCCTATCCTGTATATCCTCTTTCCGGAGAAAGCGGTTCAGAATGAAGAAACAAAGAACCGGCTGCTGAAAGAATACGACTGCATAGAGAATATGAACAGTGCGGGAACGAGACAGTTCGTATGCTACGGGAAAAAAGATCACGTAGTAAATTATGAGCAGTCCCGGATGTACGTTGAGACACTTCGGAAAATACATGGGGATGTAACACTCGTGGAGTTGGAGGATGCCGACCATGGTTTTGGCGTATCGAAGGATATGAACCGAAAAACGGATCGCTGGTTTCAGTCCTATATAAAGTGGCTGAAAACGTCGGATACGGGAAAAATCTAAAGGACCTTACAGCGCAGATGTAAAAATCAGATTTCTAAATCAGAAAAAGATATGCAGAAGCAGCTTTTGGCTTAAGTCCAAAGGCTGTTTTTCTTTATATTCTGTTGACAGCTGAAATCTTTCGGCATGATTCAAGAAAAACGTCGCAAAAAAATTAAAATAGTATGGAAAAACGTCGCAAAAATTCAGCGAAAATCTTATTGTAAGTGTCCTTTTATAAAAAAAGTGGAAGAAAATCTGGACAAATTTACAGTTTTAAAAATGCATTTCTCTATTTTTTTGGTGTTCAGAAAAGTACTATGAAGACAGGCGCAGATGACAAACGATCATTCCCGTTCTGCCTGAAATATCTCACGGTATTTTTTTGCCGGATAGCCAACCGTCTTTTTGAAAAAGCGGCAGAAATAGTTATAGTCGTCAAACCCGACGTCAGAAGCGATTTCCGTGATCTTTTTATCGGTAGTACGCAGCAGTTCTTTGGCCTTGTCGATGCGCAGTTCACGGATATATTCCGCGATCCCCATTCCGAGGTATTTGCTGCATTCCAGATAGAGTCGGCTGCGGCTGATCCCGAGATCGGCGGCAATTGTATTGACATCAAGAGAATCAGATAAGTGAGAGAGAAGATAAGAGCGTAAGTTGTTTGTGAAGTTCTGGCTCCGGAATGCGACCGTTTCGTTAGACAGGGTATAAAATGTGAAAGCCTGCATGACCGTGCCGGCTGCGCGGATCTGGCGGATCGATTTCAGCGGGATATCATCAACTGTGACAACCGGGTCGTCTTCATATCCTGTCAGATACTGCCGGAGCTTTGCAAGAAGTCCGGTGTACGAATCGGACACACCGATCTGTCCGAACATCAGATAGCCGATGATGATATGGCTGGAGATCAGCGGAACGGCAGCCTCGATCAGTCCTGCATGGCATTGATAGATGGTTATATCTTTCCGGTCATCGCACTGCTGAAACGAATGGATATCACTTTCCATGCATTTCCGGCGGAGCTCGGGATGACTTTTGACTCTTGTGCAAAATGCGCAGTCCTTTTCCGGCCAGGACAGAAGCTGGTGATATTCATCATCGTACAGGACGACGCGGATGCCGGTCAGTATATAGAAGTCTTTCATTAATTTTAACAGCTGGTCTTTATCAAATTCAAGTTTCATGGGATCTTACCTCTCTTGAACGGCCCACTGCCGCAATAAATGCCGACAGGAAGCCTCTATTGTAAGAAAGAGTAACATACATGGATAAAAAAGTAAATTAAGCTGTACGGATTTACGAATGGCGCGTGCTGAACGGTTACGTTTAATCATAAAAATATAAGAATTAGGAGGAAACACAAAATGAAGAAAATGACATTTGCACTTTGCTTCTGCAACAGAGGATTCATGCCGGGAGAGCTGATCTACGGCGCACGGGAAGATATGATCAAAGCCGTGACAGATGCGGGGTATGATTATATTGCTATGGATGCGGAACTGACACGCTACGGCGGAGTGGAAACAAGGGATGAAGGACTGCTGTACGCAAAGTGGCTGAAAGAGCACGAGGGACAGTATGACGGCGTGATCTTCTCCATGCCGATCTTTGCAGACGAGAACGGAGCGATCACAGCCCTTCAGGATGCAGGTGTGCCGATCCTGATGCAGGCTTATCCTGATGAGATCGGGAAAATGGATTTCGCACACCGCCGCGATGCGTTCTGCGGTAAATTCTCTGTCACAGATGTATTTACTCAGTATCAGGTACCGTTTACTGTCTTAAAACCTCACGTGGTACATCCGCTTTCTGAGAAATTCCAGGAGAACCTGCGTGACTTCGCTGCGATCTGCCGTGTGGTAAACGGGATGAAGCGTTTCACGATCGGATGCATCGGAGCAAGGACGACAGCGTTCAAGACGACCCGTTTTGATGAAGTCGGCCTCCAGAAAAACGGCATTACGGTAGAGGCGTTCGACCTTTCTGAGCTTGTATATAAAGTCGGCCAGAAGGCGGATGATGATCCGGCAGTTACGGAGAAGATCAAAGTTCTTGAGAATTACTCAGATTTTACGAAAGTTCCGGATACGAACAAGCTGACGCTTGCCAAGATCTCGGTTGTGATCGATGAATATATTGAAGAGTATCATCTGGACGCCCTTGCGATCCGCTGCTGGAATGAGATGGAGACGATCATGAGAGTATGTCCGTGCGTACTCCTCTCCGAGCTGAATGACCGTGGGATCGTTACATCCTGCGAGATCGATCTGACATCTGCGATCTCCATGCGCGCGATGGCGCTTGCAAGCGAGCAGCCGACAGCAGTTCTTGACTGGAACAACAATTACGGAGACGAAGAGAATAAGGTGATCCTGTTCCACTGCGGATCAACGGCGCAGAGCCTGATGACAGAGAAAGGAACCGTGACGGAGCACAAGATGTTTGCCAAAGGTGATCCGGGCTCAGGCTGGGGTACAAATGAAGGCCGGATCCGTCCGATGAAGACCACGCTGTCCAACTGCCTGACGGTAGACGGAAAGGTTGTTGTATACGCAACAGAGGCAGAATTTACAGATGATCCGATCGAGGATGCATACTTCGGATGCGCAGGCGTATGCGAGATCCCGGATATGGAAGACAAGATGATCCGGCTGGCAAGAGGCGGGTTCAAACACCACACTTGTATCGGGGTCGGACATATGAAAGACATCCTGAAAGAAGCGTTTACTACATATCTCGGATACGAGTGGGTAGACATTGACAGATAAGGAAATAACAAGGGGAAAACGATGGAAAACAACATGCAGTATGTTGAGGTGGATTTGAGATGAAGATTGCAGGATTAGATATCGGGACAACCGGATGTAAACTGACGGTGTTTGACCCGGATGGAAAGAACCTGGGACATTCTTACAGGGATTATCCGGTAAAGAGAGGAAAGAGTGAGCACGAGGTCGATGCGCAAGCGATCATGGGCAGTGTTATGGAAGTGATCCGGGATATGGCGGAGAAATATCCTGATATCGCCGGCATCGGCGTGACGAGCTTTGGCGAGACATTTGTAATGACAGATGAGAACGGGACTCCGCTCCACAGGGCGATGCTCTATACCGACCCGCGGGGAAAGGAAGAGTGCAGCGGACTGTTGGAGAAGATGGACGGAAAGTCGATCGCATCCATCACAGGTCTGAAGCCTCATGAAATGTACAGCTTCTGCAAGATCATGTGGATCAAGAAGAACCGGCCGGAGATTTACGGAAAAGCGAAGCACATTTTCCTGATGCAGGATTATGTGGTATTTGCGCTTACAGGCAGGGCACAGATCGATTATTCCCTTGCCACGCGGACGATGGCGTTTGATATCACATCATTAAAGTGGAGCAGGGAAATGTTTGATCTGGCAGGCATAGATATGGATCTGATGTCCGAGCCGGTGCCGACCGGGACATCGGCAGGCCCGGTCCGTTTGGAGATCTCTTCCGCTACAGGTCTGGCGCCGGACACGCAGATTGTGTCGGTCAGCCATGACCAGATCGCGGCAGCCGTAGGCGCAGGCGTATTTGATTCTGACAAGGCAGTGGACGGGGCAGGCACGGTGGAATGTCTGACGCCCATTTACGACCAGATCCCGGAACTGGAAGTCATGTATGACGGGAACTATGCCGTCGTGCCCTATGTGATCCCGGGGAAATATGTCTGCTATGCATTTTCCTATACCGGCGGCGCGCTGATCCAGTGGTGTGTGGATACACTGGCGAAGAAAGAAAAAGAACTGGCGAAGGAGCAGGGCATTTCTGTCAATTCTCTGCTTGAAGGAGATGCGGACGAACCCACCGGCCTGCTTGTCCTTCCGCATTTTGCCGGGGCGGCCACGCCGTATATGGACACCGGCTCGAAAGGTGTGATCGTTGGATTGACCACGGATACAACCGTAAGTGAGATCTACCGCGCCTGCATGGAAGGCGTAGTGTATGAAATGATGCTCAATATGGAATGCCTGGAAGATTCCGGGCTGCACTTTGAAATGCTCCATGCGACCGGCGGCGGGGCTCATTCGAAGGTGTGGATGCAGATGAAAGCGGATATGCTCAATGTTCCGATCACGGCATTGAATACTGTAGATGCGGGAACGGTCGGGAGCGCGATGCTGACCGGTATTGCGGTGGGATGTTTCCGTAATCTGGAAGACGCGGCGGCGCATATGGTAGAGAAAAAAGAAGTCTATCGTCCGCGGCAGCAGATGCATGAAAAGTATGAGGAAATCTATAAAAGATACCGCAAGCTGTACAAGGCGGTCCGCCCGCTTATGTAAAATGGGTTTTTCGGCGGAAAAGTTACGGGAAAAGGATTGACCGGGAGACAAAGGAGGCAGGATATGAATCCATACATAGGACACGATTCACAATTATACCGGATGGAAGAACACAGGCTGATCGGCGGAAAGGGAGACGGGATGCGCCTTCTGGAGATCAGCAACGGGAAAGGCATGGAGCTGACCGTGTCCCCAGACCGGTGCGCGGATATATCGCGGCTGAGCTTCAGGGGGATCAATATGTCGTATTTTTCACCCTGCGGCTATGTGGCTCCGGCTTATTATGATGATAAAGAGGACGGCTGGCTGAAATCATTTACGGCAGGTTATCTGACGACATGCGGCCTGCGGGCAGTCGGGACGCCCAGTACGGACGAGGGGGTGCGGTATCCGCTCCACGGTACGATCGCCAATACACCTGCGGAGCAGTGCCGGTGGTATGAAGAGGAGACGGAAGACGGGACATTCCTTGTCGTGCGGGCACTGATCAAAGATGAGAACATCTTCGGCCCGAAACTCCGGCTGTACCGGGAACTGCGGATCAGCACAGAGAGGAATGAATTCCTTATCAATGATACGATCGAGAATACCGGAGATAAGGAAGAGGGCGTAGAGATCCTGTATCACATGAATATGGGGTATCCTCTGCTGGATGAGGACAGCGTGGTCGAGATCCCGTCCGTGGAAGTGACGCCGCGGGACGAACATGCGGCAGAAGATCTTGCGAACTGGAAACAGATGATCACGCCTCAGGCGGGATACGTAGAGCGGTGCTATTACCACAGATTCGAAGGGAAAGAAGGCAGGGCGTCCATCTGGCAGCCAAAACTCGGCCAGGGCCTTGAGATCACATTTGACGCGGAGCAGTTGGATGGCTTTGTGGAATGGAAGATGATGGGCGTGCGGGATTACGTGCTCGGACTGGAGTGCGGGAACTGCTATCCGGACGGACGCGATGTGATGCGCAAAAAAGGAATGCTCAAATCCGTTGCGCCGGGCCAGAAGAAGACATATCAGGTCCGCGTGAGGATGTTGGATGCGCAGCTCTGACAACCTTGAGACACTGCGGGGTGTCAGAAGAAATCCAGAGAAATCAGTATGCCAGGAGGTAGAAAAATGCTTGTAACATTAAAACAGATCTTGAATCTATGCGAGGCGAAAAAATGCGCAGTGGGGTCATTTAACACCCCGAATCTTGAAGCAGTCATGGCGGTCATCGGCGCGGCGGAAGAGCTGGATGTACCGGTGATCATCCAGCATGCCCAGGCACACGAGGAGATCATGCCGATGGATGTGATCGTGCCGATCATGCTCGAGATGGCAAAGAAAGCCAAAGTACCGGTGTGCGTGCACCTGGATCACGGCGAGACGCTGGAATATGTATGCAGGGCGCTTGACCTGGGCGTGACTTCTGTTATGTATGACGGTTCCGTGCTCCCGTTTGAAGAGAATCTTGCAAACACGCAGATGGTTGTCTCTTTTGCAAAACAGACCGGCGCTTCCGTGGAAGCCGAGATCAGCTGCATGGGGAAGCGTGAGACGGGAAGCGGGTCGGCAGGTATGGGCAAAGATCCGGAAAAGATCTATACAGATCCGGATCAGGCGAAGATCTTTGTCGATGCAACAGGGATCGATGCGCTGGCTTGTTCCTTCGGAACAACACACGGCGTATATTTAAGCGCGCCGAAGCTTGATTTTTCGGTAGTGGAGAGAGTAAGGCAGAAAGCAGATATCCCGGTCGTCATGCACGGCGGTTCCGGCGTCAGCGATGAGGATTTCCGTAAGGCGATAAGAAGCGGAGTCCGCAAGGTAAACTACTATACATATATGGCGCTTGCAGGCGGAAAAGAGATTGCAGATCAGTTCCAGATGGGGTGCATCCCGGTAGAGAAAAACGGGAAAAAGTATAAGTACTGCTATTCGCTGGTGGAGAGCGACAAAGATACTCCGATCATGTACCATGAGATCGTGCAGTGGGGTACAAAAGCCATGAAAGAAAACTGCAAAAAGGCGATGAAAGTGTTTGCGATGCAGTAAAGACATCGTAAAAAGCAGAGGCTTTTCTTGCGCCTCCTTTTCGGACGTAGTAAAATGGAACTACATCTGGGAAGGAGGCGTTTTGCATGGAATGGATACCTCTGCCGATCGGCGTGGAAAACTTTGAAGATCTGCGGGAGCACGGTTATTATTTTGTAGATAAGACCCTGTTCATTAAAGAGCTGTTGGATATGAAAGGGAAAGTCAATCTCTTTACCCGTCCCCGGAGATTTGGAAAAACATTGAATATGAGTATTCTCCGGTATTTTTTTGAAAAAGGGGAAAAGGATAACAGCGGTCTGTTTCAGAGATTGAAGATCATGGATGCGGGAGAAAAATATCTCTCGCATATGGGGAAATATCCGGTGATCAGCGTTTCCCTGAAATCCATGAAGCAGTATTCGTATGATCTTGCTTACGATATGCTGAAAAAGGCAGTGCGAGAAGAATATCGAAGACACTGGGAACAGGTAAAGAACAGCGGGAAACTGGGAGAAGCTGAAGTACAGCGTTATGAAAGGATCCGCGACCTGAACGGAACGGAGAGTGATTACGCGGACTCGTTAAAATTTCTGTCGGAATGTCTGTATGCCTGTACAGGACAGCGCTCTGTTATTTTGATCGACGAATATGACGTCCCGCTGGAAAACGCCTATTTCAGCGGATTTTATGACAGGATGGTGAACCTGATCCGATCACTGTTCGAGTCCGCATTGAAGACCAATGACAATCTGGAATTTGCCGTTGTGACCGGGTGTCTGCGGATCAGCAAAGAATCAATTTTTACCGGACTAAACAATTTGAAAATAATGTCCATAACATCAAAAACTTATGCGGAGCATTTCGGTTTTACGCCGGAAGAAGTTGAACAGATGCTGCAGGATTACGGACTTGAAGAAAATCTGGAAACAGTAAAGAAGTGGTATGACGGTTACAGGTTCGGAGAAGCGGAAGTCTATAATCCATGGAGCGTGATCAATTATGTGGATTCATGCTATAAGAATAAGAATGCATTTGCAAAGCCCTACTGGTCTAATACAAGCTCTAACAGTATCGTGAAAAACCTGGTCGAACACGCGGATCTCTCGGTGCGGCAGGAAATCGAGGGCCTGATCGAAGGCGGCACGATCACAAAGCCGATCCATGAGGACATCACATACGACGACATGAATTCCACACAGGATAATCTCTGGAACTTTCTGTTCTTTACCGGGTATCTGAAAAAGATACGGGAGGAGCAGGAGGATGAGACGGTGCGGATGGAAATGGCGATCCCTAACAGCGAGGTGCGCTATGTCTATAAGAACGCGGTTCTCCAGTGGTTTGAGAAGAAGACGGAGAAGAAAGAACTCACGCCTCTCTACGAAAGCCTGCTGAACGGAGATTGTGATAAAATGGCGGAGATCCTCTCGGAGAATCTGATGGAGACGATCAGCTTCTACGATTATCAGGAGAGCTATTATCACGGGTTCCTTGCCGGGATGCTGAAAAATATCGGGAATTACATCGTACAGTCGAACCGCGAGTCCGGGAACGGCAGACCGGATATCCTTGTGAGATATCCGAGCGTCCGGGGAAAAGCCGTGATCATAGAGATCAAGGTGTCGAAGAGCTATCAGGGACTGGAGGCGAAGTGTGATGAAGCGCTCGAGCAGATCGAAGATCAGAAGTATGAAGAAACGCTTCGGCAGGAGGGGTATCAGAATATCATGAAATACGGCGTTGCATTTTACCGAAAAGAATGTATGGTAAAAGCCGCAGAAAAGGATATCAGAAGAGAAAATGAATAAGACAGTGCAGGCGATCCTTCAGGTGCTCTCCTACGGCGGTATTGAAGTAGAGGCCGCCCGGCGGGTCGCGGATCTGAAAAAACTGGATCCCATGAGGATTTTTGTGAAGAAACTGGATATCGAGATATATAATAAGGAATATAAAGTACCGGTGCGTCTGTATTTCGCTGACGAGGCGTCCATGGAATCCGGAAATGAAAACGTGCCCGTGATCTTGTTCTTCCACGGAGGGGGCTGGACGACGGAGAGCGTGGAGACTTATGACCGGGTGTGCTCGCGCATGGCGCAGTCCATCGGGCAGCTGGTGGTATCCGTGGAGTACAGGCTTGCGCCGGAACACAGGTTCCCGGTGGGCTTTGAGGACTGCTATGCAGCGGCAAAAGCGCTGTTTGCCGGCGGGATCCTGCCGGAAATACGCCCGGAGCAGATCACGGTCATGGGCGACAGTGCGGGGGGCAATCTCGCCGCGGCTGTATGCATGAAAGCAAGAGATACGGGAGATTTCAGACCACAGCGCCAGATCCTGATCTATCCGGCTCTCAGCAACTGTTACACGGAGGATTCGCCCTATGAGTCCGTTCGGACGAACGGGACAGGGTATCTGTTGACAAGCGAAAAGATGGTAGATTATCTTGACTTATATGAGAGCAGGCCTGAAGACCGGGAAAATCCTTATTTTGCTCCGCTGTGCGCAGAGGATTATACAGATCTTCCGGACACGCTGATCCTGACGGCTGAGTTTGACCCTTTAAGAGACGAGGGGGAAGAATACGGGCGGCGGATGCGGCAGGCGGGATGCAGGGTGCATATCGAGCGGATCAAAGGGGCGCTGCACGGATATTTCGCGCTAGGGATCCAGCACTTATATGTGCAGGAGAGCTTCCGGCATATTAACCGTTTCCTGAGTGTGGAACGGGCAATAGATGAAAGGGGACAGGCAAGGTGAAAAAGAAACGGCAGAGCCGGTGGAGAAAACTTGACAATGCGGCACAGGCATTTCCGGCGGCCACCGGAAAGAAAGACTCCAGAGTATTCCGATTCTACTGTGTCCTGAAAGAAGCGGTAGACGGGGATACTCTGCAGAGCGCTCTGGATCTGACGATGGAGAAATACCCTCTCTTCCGGTCTGTGCTACGCAAAGGTCTGTTTTGGTTTTATATGGAGCCGCGGGAACTGCCTGCGCTGGTCAGGGAGGAAGACAGGCCGCCGTGCAGTCGGCTCTATGTCCCCGACCAGAAAAGGCTTCTCTTTGAAGTTACCTATTATAAGAACAGGATCAATCTGGAGGTATTTCACGGTCTGACGGACGGGACCGGAGCGATGCAGTTCCTGAAAGAGCTTGTAAGAAACTACCTGACACTTACATATAAGGACACAGTTTTTCCGGAAATAGACGAAGGACAAGTATTTACAGAGAGCGATTATGAGGAGGACAGCTTCTCCCAGTATTATACAGGAAGAAAGAGCAAAGGCGGGAAATCGAGAAAGGCATATCAGCTGAAAGGGGAACGTCTGGAACAGTCGGAGATGCAGATCACGGAACTCATACTTTCAGCATCGGAGGTCCACAGAAAAGCGAAGGAGTACGGAGTTTCGGTGACAGCTTATCTGGCGGCGGCATTTCTCTATGCGATCTATGAGGAAGTGCCCAAAAGCGGTCTGAAACGCCCGGTGTCACTGATGATCCCTGTTAATCTGAGAAACTTCTTCCCGTCCGGTTCTATGACGAATTTCTGGAGCTGGATCGAGACAGCCTTTGACCTTAATGAAAATACAAAGTTGGAAGATGTTATCGGAAAAATGAAAGAGAGGTTCGGAAAAGACTCTGTGGAAAAGGAAATTTCCGGACGGATGAATGATCTGGTGCGGTTGGAAAAGAATCCGTTCCTGCGCGCTGTCCCGCTGGAGATCAAGAACCTGTTCCTGTTGGCGGGGACTACACTCGGCGGCCGCAGCGTAACCGCTGTATATTCTAATATGGGGCGTATCCAGATGGCGGATGAATACAAGGATCATATCGAAAGGTTCGGTTTCTTTGCGAGTACAGACAAGATGCAGATGTGTTCCTGCTCATATGGGGATACGATGGTGTTGGGAATCACTTCAAAGATCATAGACCCTAACATATGCAGAAATTTTATCAGTATCCTGAAACGGGACGGGATCGAGTGCCGCGTACAGGAGAATGATTTCCCGGGATATCATGAAAAACCGTCCCGGAGAGCTCTTATGGGGCTTAAGATCTTCTCCTTTACATGTACCGTCGCAGTGGTGATCTGTTGGATGCTGAACTATCTCCTGACGTTCGGGCGCTGGTGGGCAGGCTATGTGACCGCAGGAGTATTCTGTACCTGGCTGCTCATCATGGTCGGTTACCGCAAGCGGAAGAATCCTCTGAAAAACGGGATGTGGCAGCTGATCATCGTGACGGCGGGCTCTCTTTTGTGGGATGTGTTTACCGGATGGCAGGGGTGGTCTGTGGATTATGTCATCCCGCTGGCGATCCTTGTAAATATGCTGTCTATGGTGATCATCTCGGCTGCGGGGAAGATGGAAGTGTCGGAATATCTTTTCTATCTGGTACAGGCAGGCGCGTGCGGACTGATCCCGTTTATCCTGCTTGCTGCCGGAGCGGCTTCTGTGCCGTATCCGTCTGTGATCTGCTCCGGCGTCAGTCTGCTGTTCCTGATCGGACTGGTGACCTTTAAATGGAAAGACTTTGTCAGAGAAGTACAGAAAAAATTCCGCGTCTGAATGCGGGACTATAGTCCCGCCAGCACATCCTCCAGCACTTCTTCGACGGAGGCTGTCACATATTTGGCGTGGCCTGCGATGCCGGGCGCAGCGTTTGACATGGCATAGCCGTATCCGGCAAGCTCCAGCATCTCCACGTCATTGTACTGGTCGCCAAAGGCCATACACTCTTCCGGCTTTACGCCAAAAAGCTCCATCATTTTCTGAAGACCGGTGCCCTTATTGTACCCAGGCACGATGAAATCGATCCAGATATTTCCCGATGTGACGACTTTGACAGCAGGGGAAAACATTTCCTGAAGATGCTTCAGGTATGGGCCGAGATCGTGGGATCTCATGTTTGCGATGGCAAGCTTGAGAAATGGTCCCTCGACTTTCGTGATGTCATCGACGATCTGCGTCGTATTGTGCATTACATTTACAATGTGGTTGACAAATGCAGGATCATTGCCTTCAATCAGACAGGTATCCTCGCGGGATGCAACGATCTCGTAGCCGGGTTCTTTCTTTATCTCATTCATGATCCGGTAAGCCAGATCGTCCGGGATAATACCCCGGGAGATGACCTTCCCCTGATGGATACAGATGGAACCGTTCTCTGCAATATAGGAAATCTCATCTTTGATATCGGCAAAGAGCCGGCGCTCATTGTCATACTGCCGTCCGCTCGCCGCAACAAAATGGATCCCTTTTTCCGTGATCCTGTGTATCAGATCTATCGTGTAAGACGACAATTCCTGCGCTCCGTTGTGGAGCAGGGTGCCGTCCAGATCGCTTGCGATAAGTTTGATCATAGCGAATTCCTCCATGGAAAATATGTCTGCGGAAAAAAAGATATAAGCAGAAGATCATACTCCGCATACAGCTTCCGCACCAGATTCAAGTATAACTGAAAAAAATCCCGGCGTAAAGAGAGAACTGGATGGAGCTTTGGCAAGAGAGAACCAAGAGAGAACTGGATGGATCTCCGACAGGCGTGTACAGGTGCCCGGCAAGCGGATGTAACAGAAAAGAAATACTTGTAACTGTTTTGTAATAGTAATATAATGGAAACGTGACGGGATGTGAGATGAAATTTTCTGTTCCGGCATAAATATAATTGAAAAGCAAGAGGACTTTGATTATGGGAAAATATTTTGGAACCGACGGCTTTCGCGGAGAGGCAAATGTAGTACTGACAGTAGAACATGCATTTAAGGTCGGCCGTTATCTCGGCTGGTATTTCGGACAGGATCACAAGGCAAGAGTCGTGATCGGAAAGGATACAAGAAGGAGCAGCTATATGTTTGAATATGCTCTGGCAGCAGGGATCACTGCGTCAGGAGCGGATGCATATCTTCTTCACGTGACGACGACTCCGAGCGTATCCTATGTGGTGAGAACAGAAGATTTTGACTGCGGTATCATGATCTCTGCAAGCCATAATCCGTTCTACGACAACGGGATCAAAGTGATCAACAGTGCAGGGCATAAGATGGAAGCAGAAGTGGAAGATAAGATCGAGGCATATATCGACGGCGAGATCGGGGAACTCCCGCTTGCAACCAAAGAAAATATCGGCCGCACGATCGATTATTCTGCAGGAAGGAACCGCTATATCGGGCATCTTATTTCTATCGCGACACGTTCCTTTAAAGATATGCGCATCGGACTTGACTGTGCGAACGGAAGCTCCTTTGCCATCGCAAAGAGCGTCTTCGATGCACTCGGGGCAAAGACATATGTGATCAACAATGAGCCTGACGGAACAAATATCAATACGAACTGCGGTTCCACTCACATCAATGTGCTTCAGGAATTTGTAAAAGAGAAGAAACTGGACGTGGGATTTGCATATGACGGAGACGCCGACAGATGCATCGCTGTAGATGAGAACGGCAATGTAGTGGACGGAGACCGTATCATGTATGTGTGCGGCAAGTACCTGATGGAGCAGGGTCGCCTGGAAGGAAATACGATCGTAACGACGATCATGTCCAATCTGGGACTTTATAAAGCGTGCGACAAGATCGGCATGAAATACGAGCAGACAGCAGTAGGCGACAAGTACGTCTATGAAAATATGATGAAGAACGGATTCGTGCTCGGAGGCGAGCAGTCCGGACATATCATATTCAGCAAGCATGCAAGGACCGGCGACGGTATCCTTACATCATTGATGATCATGGAAGTCATGCTTGAGAAGAAACAGACCCTTGGCAAGCTGGCGGATGAAGTCAAGATCTTCCCGCAGGTACTGAAAAATGTCCGCGTGAAAGACAAGAAAACTGCAAGAGAGAATCCGGCAGTCGTAGAAGCAGTCCAGAAAGCGGCAGACGCCCTGGGAACAGACGGACGTATCCTCGTCCGCGAGAGCGGAACAGAGCCGGTGATCCGCGTCATGGTAGAGGCGGCATCCGACGAGATCTGCGAGAAATACGTGGACAGTGTCGTAGATGTCATCAAAGCGGAGGGATTGGCAGAGTGATCCGTGTTTGTCGGCGAGATATCCTGCAATAAATCATCCGAAAATCACTCGGATACAGTGGATTGAATTACGTATCCGGAACGGACGGGGAGGGAATGCTTCCGGCTCCGGTTACAGGGTATAAGTCATAGTAACAAGCCTGCGATACGGCTAAAAGCAATCAGTGGAAGGAAGAACTCACTTCGTTCAGACAACATCCTTCCACTGATTAACGCCGCATCACAGGCTTTAACTATGACTAACACCCTTCCACAGTCACCGTCCGCATTCCCTCCCCGCCCGTCCCGGAAGGTTCATCAAAGGGGCTGCATCCGTCTGATTTTCTGCATTCATCCAATCGGGTGTATCTCCCCGGCAAACACGGATCTACCCGCTTACGACCACTGTCTGATATCCGGCGCGTTTGAGCCGTCTTTCCATAGCTGCCGCTTCATCCAGCGTGGGATATGTGCCGACTGTAACGCGGTACAATCCGTTATCCTGGCTGGTCACGGCGGGAAAGTCCTGGTCCAGGAGTTCCTGTTGGAGGCGGTCAGCATACGTACCGTTGCGGAACGCGCCGGCCTGTACGGTGTAAGAACCGGGGGAGGCAGGCACTTCACCGGTCATCTGGAGCGTGTCGAGGATGCCTTCCGCGATCCCGAGCGCGATATCGTCGAAGTTGTTGTCAAAGAGCATATTGTCTGTGTCTGAATTGATGAAGCCGACTTCGACAAGGACAGCCGGCATGCGTGTACGCCTGAGGACGACCAGTCCCGGGCGTTCTTTTACGCCCAGATTGACAAATCCGACGGCCTCGAGCTGATCATTTATGTTCTCTGCCATTTCCAGTTTGATCCCGGATCTGTTGTAGACGAGAGATTCTACACCGGAATAGGTGTTGGCTTCCGGGCTGGAGTTGCGGTGGATGGAGATAAAGAAATCAGCGTCAGCAGCGTTTGCCTCCATTGCTTTCTGATAGGGGGATTCGTAGACGTCGGTAGTACGTGTATAGAGAACGTCGATCCCGCGCTCCTGAATGAGTTCGCCGACTGCGAGCGTAAGGGCGAGGGAGTCGTCTTTTTCCTGCCGTCCGTTGTATACTGCACCGGGATCGCGTCCGCCGTGTCCGGCATCCAGCATGATAGTATAAGGCATAGTTCTAATTCCTTTTCCGATTTACTCTATAACAGAATATGCGGCAAAAGAAAAATGGTGACTGCCATTTGGCAGACACCATCTGAAACACGATTGGAACACGATATAAATAATGTCCATGTCATAGAGTACCGGCTATGCGCCCGCCGGATCAACAACGTTTCCATCGGAGATGTTTTCGGACCTGCTGTCATCACCGGAGCCTTTTGAAGACGGATCAGCGGCGTCAGCCTGAACGCTTTCGCTTTCTTCGTCTCCGGCTTTTTCCGGAAGATATACGTGCACACTCTCGATCCGGTTCTTGTCCAGGGTTTCTACGACCAGACGTGTGCCGTCTTCTGTCACGACTTCATCATTTAATTCAGGCATCCTGTCGAGGCGCTCGATAATGAAGCCGCCCAGTGAATCATAATCCTCTGAAGCGAATCCGGTCTGGAGCCGTTCATTTACATCATCAAGATTCATAGCGCCTTCGACCACATACTCGCGGTCAGACAACTGGTAGAACTGGTCTTCCTGTTCGTCGTACTCGTCGTGGATCTCGCCCACGATCTCTTCCAGGATGTCCTCAAGCGTGATCAGGCCGGCCATCTCCCCGTATTCGTCCAGCACGATCGCGATATTGAAAGTTGATTCCCTCATTTCCACAAGCAGTTCGGAGATGCTCTTATATTCATATGTGAAATGCGGTTTCCTCATGATATCGCGGATGCTAAAAGATTCATCCCGGTTGCACAGGAGAAGATCTTTCATGTTGATGATGCCGACGATATTATCCTGCGAATCTTCATAGACAGGAAGACGGGTGAATTTGTCCTCGCGGAAGATATCGATGAGTTCATCATATGTGCTGTTGACATCGGCAAAGGTCACATGCACCCTCGGGACCATGATGTCTTTTGCATCGGCGTCGCCGAGATCGAATACATTGTTGATCATTTCCTTTTCATCCGATTCGATCACGCCTCTCTCATGGCTTACGTCTACAATGGTCCTGAGCTCCTCTTCTGTCATGACTTTCTTGGCAGCGGAAGGGTCTACCCGCAGCAGGAACATGATCCCCCGGGAGAACAGGTTGATGATGAAGATCACCGGCGTCATCACGGTCATAAAGAATTTAATGATCCGGATATATCTCAGCGATATTTTTTCCGCATTTATAGTGGCATAATTTTTCGGCGTGATCTCTCCGAAAACAAGGATCGCGACTGTAAGTACTGCCGTAGCGATGCTGACCATATATCCGCCGAATGCATATGCAAGTGTGGCTGAAAGGGAAGATGCAGAGATGTTGACGATATTGTTGCCGATCAATATGGCACTCAGCATCTTGGATGTGTGATTCTCGGTGATATCGAGCACCATCGCCGCCTTTTTGTCCCCGTCATCCGCCAGAGCGCGCAGCCGGATCTTATTAACGGTCGTAAGCGCAGTCTCGTTCGACGAGAAAAATGCTGAGAGCATAAGTAGAATGATCAATATGATAAATTGAAAGGTGTCACCAGAGTCCACTGTATTATTTTCACTCCTTTTATCTGTTACAGTGCGTCTGAACTGACGCTGAAAAACTCAGAGATACTGCTCCATTATACACTGGATCCGGCGGATTTGCAAGAAATGATGGTTTACATCCCTCTAAGCATGGATTATAATAATGTGGCGAATAAGCATAAAATTGAGAAATGGAGTATATTTATGAACCTGTATAATGAACTTTGTTCTATTACCGGAGAGAAAAATGTCCTGAGAGATGAGCCGATGTCGGGCCATACGACTTTCCGCATCGGAGGACCGGCGGATTATCTTGTCATGCCGTCATCTGCTGGAGAGATCAGAAAGATAACGGCTCTGTGTGCGGAGCGGGAGATCCCATATTATATAATAGGAAATGGAAGCAATCTTCTCGTAGGCGACAAAGGGTACCGGGGCGTCATCATACAGGTCTTTAAGAATATGAGAGACATCGAGACGGACGGAGAGGTCATCCGGGCACAGGCGGGAGCGCTGCTGTCAAAAGTGGCTGCTGCGGCATACGAGGCTGGCCTGGAGGGATTTGAGTTCGCCTCCGGTATCCCGGGGACTCTGGGCGGTGCAGTCCGCATGAATGCAGGAGCATACGGCGGCGAGATCCGGCAGGTGCTCAAAAGTGCGGAAGTCCTTACTCCTGAGGGCGAAGTGCTGACACTGCCCGTAGAAGAGATGAAAATGGGATATCGGACCAGTATTGTCTCGAAGATGGATTATGTCGTGCTGGGAGCTGAACTTGCCCTCAGAAAAGGAGAGAAAGAGAAGATCCGCGCGAAGATGGATGAGCTGAAAGAAAAACGGGTGTCAAAGCAGCCGCTTGAATTCGGCAGCGCGGGAAGCACATTCAAGAGACCGGAAGGATATTTTGCGGGCAAGCTGATCGAGGATGCCGGGTTGAGAGGGTTCCGCGTGGGAAATGCCCAGGTGTCGGAGAAGCACTGCGGCTTCGTGATCAACCGCGGGGGAGCGACCGCGCAGGAAGTAATGGAACTGATGGAGACGATCGTGCGCCGGGTGGAGGAGAACTCGGGGGTAAGATTAGAGCCGGAAGTAAAACGGATAGGAGAGTTTTGACAGATGCGTTTGGTGATCGTAACAGGAATGTCGGGAGCAGGCAAGACGACTGCACTGAAGATGTTGGAGGATATGGGGTATTTTTGCGTGGATAATCTACCGATCCCGCTGCTCACCCGCTTCGTAGAGCTGTTCAGTGAGCCGGAAGAAGAGATAAAGAATATCGCCCTTGGGATCGACGTCCGCGGCGGACAGGACTTCAGCGGCCTGCAGGAAGTGCTTGACGAGATGGATGTAAAGCAGGTCAGCTATGAGATCCTGTTCCTGGATGCGCAGGACGACGTGCTCATTAAGAGATATAAGGAGACGAGGAGGCAGCATCCTCTGAGCGGGTCCGGCAGAGTGGATACAGGGATCGCGAAAGAACGTGAGAAGATCATGTTCCTGAAGATGCGTGCCACGTATATCCTGGACACGAGCAAGATGCTTACCAGGGAACTGAAGCTGGAACTGGAGAAGATCTTTGTAAAAGGGGAGAGCTTCTGTAACCTGTATATAACGGTCATGTCCTTCGGATTCAAATATGGTATACCGCAGGACGCGGATCTTGTATTTGACGTCCGTTTCCTGCCGAATCCGTATTATATCGACGAACTGAAAGAAAAGACCGGAAATGACCCGGAAGTCCAGGACTATGTCATGGAGAATGAAAAGGCGCAGGTATTTCTCGATAAACTGACGGATATGGTCGATTTCCTGATCCCGAACTATATCCTGGAAGGGAAAAACCAGCTGATCATCGCGATCGGATGCACCGGCGGCAAACACAGATCCGTGACACTTGCCAATGCGCTCTACCAGAAACTGGACAAACAGGAAAACTACGGAGTCCGCATCGAGCACCGCGATATCGGAAAAGATGCGATCACAAAAAGGAAAGAGTGAGAGTATGTCTTTTTCTGGAAATGTAAGAGAGGAACTATCTGGCAACATCAGTCCGGCAAGACACTGCCAGATAGCAGAACTGGCGGCTTTCATCGGATTGTGCGGAACGATCGTGTTTAACCGGTTCGACCGCTGTAGTATAAAAATCCATTCGGAAAACTTTCTAGTTGCAAGAAAAGTCTTTACATTGATAAAAAAAACATTTAATATTAGAACTGATATCTCGGTGAGGAGAAATATTGCGAAACAAAGTGTGTCATATGCGGTTGCCGTGCGGCGGCATGAAGACGCGTTTCGCATCCTTCAGGCAACGAAGATGATCGGCGAGCATAAAGGGACTGCCGATGAGATCCAGCCGTTCAGTCCTCTTGTGATCCAACAGACCTGCTGTAAAAGGGCATTTCTGCGGGGCGCATATCAGGCGGCGGGGTCTATGAGCGATCCGAAGAAAGCGTATCATTTTGAGATCGTCTGTTCCCTGCCCGAGGCAGCGGAGAAGATCCGGGAGGTGATCTGCAGCTTCGGCCTGGACGCCAAGATCGTGAGGCGAAAGAACTCATACGTCGTATACCTGAAAGAAGGGTCTCAGATAGTAGATATCCTTAATGTGATGGAAGCGCATGTGGCTCTGATGGAACTTGAGAATGTCAGGATCCTGAAAGAGATGCGTAATTCTGTAAACCGGAAGGTGAACTGCGAGACTGCCAACATTAATAAAACTGTGTCAGCAGCGGTGAAACAGATCGAGGACATTACATATCTCAGAGATAACGTGGGATTTGACCATTTGCCGGATAATCTGGTGGAGGCGGCTGTCGCCCGTCTTGATCATCCTGACGCCACTCTGAAAGAATTAGGTGAAGCTCTTGATCCGCCGGTGGGAAAGTCCGGGATCAACCACAGGCTGCGCAGGCTCAGCGAGATGGCAGACAAGGTAAGGCAGGAACAAGGAGGATTATTATGATTAAAACACCTGTTGTAGTTAAGACAGAAGACGGATTCGACGGCAGACCGATCGCTCTGCTCGTACAGAAAGCAAGCCAGTATGCGAGCAAAGTGTACATTCAGATCGGAGAGAAGAATATCAACGCAAAAAGTATTATGGGAATGATGAGCCTGAGTCTTGCAGATGGTGAGAAAATTACCGTAGTTACTGACGGTGAGGATGAGAAGAAAGCGGCGGAAGGGATCAGGACATTTTTTGCAGATAAAGTAAAATAACGGATCATTGATCTGTTTTGGAAAGGGAGGGCTGTGCGTAGGTACAGCCTTTTGCTGACTATAAGGGGGGCATATCAGAAAGACGCAGCCTTCTGCGCTGACAGAGGGCAGGCGGGTCTTGCAGAACGGGAGGGTATGATCGTGAAAAAGATGTTGTTCATTTATAATCCAAATGCAGGCACAGGGACACTGAAGCCCAGACTTTCAGATGTAATCGATATTTTTACAAAGGCCGGGTATGAGGTGACGGCGTATCCGACGCAGAAATATCATGACGGTACAGAGAAGATGGAAACTTGTTCTGACGGATATGACCTGATCGTGTGCAGCGGCGGCGACGGTACGCTCGATGAGGTCGTGACAGGGATGCGGATGCGGGCGTATAAGGCTCCGCTTGGATACATTCCGGCCGGCACTACAAATGACTTCGCCTCCAGTCTTGGGATACCGAAAGACATCCTTGCAGCTGCTGATACAGCGGTCAATGGCGTGCCGTTTCCATGCGACGTGGGAACATTTAATAATGATTATTTTATCTATATCGCAGCATTCGGCCTTTTTACAGATGTTTCCTATGAGACAAAGCAGAGCATGAAGAATATCCTCGGCCATCTGGCGTATGTGCTGGAGGGGGCGAAAAGGATATTTAATATACCATCCTACAAGATCAGGGTGATCCATGACGGCGAAGAGATCGAGGATGAATTCATTTATGGCATGGTGACAAATTCCAGATCAGTGGGAGGCTTTACCGGGATCATCGGAACGGATGTGGTATTTGATGACGGTGAGTTTGAAGTGACGCTTATCAAGACCCCGAAGAATCCGCTTGAATTAAACGAACTGCTCGGGGCCATCATGCTCAGACAGATCAACCCGGAGCGGATGTATTCCTTTAAGTCGGGCTGTATACAGTTTGAGTCCATGGAGGCGATCCCGTGGACGCTTGACGGCGAATACGGAGGCAGCCACGAGGAGGTTACTGTCCGCAATAACAGGCAGGCGCTCCAGATCATGGTGCGCCAGGAAGTGGCGGCAGGACTCGCGGCGGAAAAGATGGCAGAGGAAGCGGCTGAAATCGACGGAGCGGCCGAGGGGTGATGCGGGGCGAGAATATAACAGTTCAGCCCGCTTCTTATGCGAGCATAAATCCGTTCACTGACATCAGAAGGCTGAACTGTTATCAAAAAAATGTAAAAAAATGAAAAAAGTACTTGCATCTCGTCAATCTATATGATATAGTAATATTCGCTGTGAGGGACAACCGAACAGCGGATATGAATAAGGCTCCGTGGTCAAGCGGTCAAGACGCTAGCCTCTCACGCTGGAATCAGGGGTTCGATTCCCCTCGGAGTCACTTGAAAAGCCCGTTTTTACGGGCTTTTTTCGTGTCTGGAAAACAAAAGTGTATCAAATCTTGGACGTATTTTTATCCCGATGTTGGAAATCTTATAGCGGTGCCGAGGCAGGATGTGATAAAATAAAAATGTATAAATCGGAGCAATGTTTATTCTGGAAAGATTTTATTACAGACCTGTGTTTGGAAAGGGGAAATTTATGAAAAAGACGAAATTGCTGTATGCTGTAGTTGTGGCTTTGCTTCTTTTGTCCGGATGTGCAGGGCGGGAAGAAATCGAATTTCCGTTTGCCGTATCAGATGTGGATTACATAGAAATGTATCGCTACACTGTGCCTGCGGATGCGCAGGAGAAGGTTGTGACAGAAATGGAAGATGTTGAAAAGCTTTATGATTCGTTTTCGGGACGGGTGATTAGCCCGAAAGAGACGGAAGATGACACGGCGGGAGGGACGACAACCAGTTTTCGGTTTAATCTTTCGGATGGCACGGATTATGAGATTTTATATACATGCGGAGAAGGAAGAACAGGAACGATTCGTTTCCTGACAGGCGAAAAGGAGTATACTACTTCGGCGGATATAGCAGCCCTTTGGGAAGAGTGTGAATGTGAACCCAGGGATGTGCATGAAAGCAGACTGCCGGGAGACCCGTGCGGACTGGAAGCGAAGCCGATCGAGGGAACCGAGTTGATGCCGGGGCGCTATATAGCACAGGGGTATGATGAGTATTTGGAACCGACGATCGATCTGTATGCGGATAAGACGGCGACATTGTTTTACTCATCTTTGTCCAGCGATCTCCCAATGGGAACGTTTACGATAGAAGACGGAGCGCTTATCTTGCTGGATGAGGTGTTTGATAAAAAATATACCTTTATGATCGATGGACAAGAATTGATATTCGAAGCGGAGAAATCCGCGGAGATACCTCAGCTTGATGAGAATACTCTCAGAGACGGGACAAGGTTTGTGTATCAGGAAGATAATTGATAAAAGTGGGACATAATGTGCCTGTAAAAGAGGCATACTATAAAATGCTGCAAATGACAGTTCTGGAGGATGAAATATGGCGAATATACTTTTTCTGATCATAGACATGCAGAATGGATTTATCAATAAATTTACAGAGGATCTGGTGGAAAAGATACGCGGTTTCCAGACAAGTGTTGCGGGGCGTGTGATCACGGCAGGAACCCGCTATGTGAATCACGAGCACACAGCTTGCTATGTGTTTGAGGGCTGGAAGAGCTGTATGGCAGGATCGGAAGAGGCGGAGATCGTGCCGGAACTTCGCGGCTGCATGGAGCGGGTATTTGACAAAGACAAGTACAGCTGCTGGAATGAAGAGATGAGGGCGTTTGTCCGGGATAATGATATTGAGAAGATATATTTTGCAGGTGTGAATACGGGATGCTGTGTCCTTCACAGTGCATTTGACTGCTACAATGATCTCGTTGACTGTGCGGTGATAGAAGACCTGTGCGGCTCTACGTCGGGGGTAGAAGAACATGAGGCGGCGCTTGTTGTCCTGCGAAGCTGTATTACGAAAGAACGTGTGATCACGGCGGAGAGGGCATATGCGGAAATCTGTGGCTGCTGAAGCGGCGTTTAACTGATTCAGATGAAATGATCCCTCCGAAAAGAGTCAGATATTATGAATATTTTAAGAGAATGGGGTATATAAAATAAGTTTAAGAGAGATGGTTAAAAGCCTTCTGTATGGATTTGATATGAACCAGATCCAGGCAGAAGGCTTTTTTACATTATGAATAATAAATGACCTGGAGAAGTGTAAAATCTCCCGAATTTAAAAGTATTCCCCTTCTTTTTTAATGTAAGAAATGCACCGGGTGCTGTATTATATGATAGGGGGATAAGAATCGAACGGAAGGGCGGAATTTATGGAAAAGAAATCTTCGGTCAGAAAAGCGGTCATCTTGATGGGGGTGCATTTTCTTCTTTTGATGATCGTCTTTTTCTCTTATCTGATATTTTCTTACCGCACGGCGGCGGAGGATCTGACGACCAGCATGGAGAATCTGATCCAGATCTACGGAAGAGAGCTTGGAAACAAGATTGAAAACGCGGATATGCTCCTGGAACGTCTGATTTATAATAATGCGGATTATGACCAGATGCAGAGTGAAGACGAATCCACAAGATATTACGCGTCTGTAAGGCTGAAAAAACTTGTGGAAGAGCAGACGGCATACGGCGATTATGTGGACGCGGTCGTGATCGCGGACAGCATGTACGGGATCGGGTTGGATTATGAGAACAACTTCATTACATATGAGGACAAAGCGGCTCTGAGAAACTTTGTATTCGAGGGCGCCAGACAGTGGCATGCGAAAGCGGAGTGGTCGGTAGATATGATCGGCTCGGACCGCTATGTATATAAGATGTATATCTGGCAGGGGAGGGCTGTGGGAGTCTTTCTCTCTGTGGAGCAGTTTATGAAGACGGTCCAGGAAAGTGATCTGAACCAGATGAGCATACTGCTTCTGGACCATGACGGGCGGATCTGGGGCGCCTACGGCGAAACTCTTTCCGGCGTGGAGACAGGGGCGCTCCTGGAGGAAGGAAGCGTCAGCACGGCGGGGAGTATGGAGCGCTCTGCGGGATATGCTCTGGGGGAGGGGCGTTTTGAGGTGCGCGCATGCGCAGGAACTTCTGCTGTGTTCGGGCAGATCCGGCTGAATATGGTACTGATACTGATCGTGATCACGAGCCTTGTGATCTACTCTGTCCTGATGCTGAAGTTCGTGCGCCGGGAACTGCTCTTCCCGGTCAGCGCCATGCAGAAGACGATGACGTCCATGAGAGACGGGGACTATACGCTCCGCATCCGGGATGAATTTAAAGGCTCGGAATTCACGCTGCTCAAAGAGACGTTCAATAAGCTGATGGATGAGATCGTCAATCTGCGGATCCAGAGCTATGAGAAGCAGATCGATCTGCAGGAGACGGAGCTGCGGTGCGTCAGGCTGCAGATCCGGCCGCATTTCTTCCTGAATGCCATGGCGACGATCTCAAGTCTGAGCCAGAGGGCGAAGAACCGGGAAATCCAGGCATATATCGCGGCGCTCTCGAAAAACATCCGGTATATGTTCCGGTCAGGGCTTCATACTGTTGCACTGGGGGAAGAGATCCGGCACATAGAGAACTATTTTGAGATGCAGGAGCTGAATTATCCGAACTGCGTCTTCTATTATATCGATATCCCGGAGGAACTGGAAGAGTGGAGGATCCCGCAGATGCTGATCCACACGGTGATCGAGAACGAATATAAGTATGCGGTGGCGATGGACCAGACGCTCACGATCCTGATCCGGGCGGAGGAACGCACGGAGAAAGGGGAGAGGATGCTTTATCTGCAGATCGAGGATGACGGCGGCGGATATCCCAGGGAAGTGCTGGATTCCTTTGCCGGGGAAGAGGCGGAAAACCGTGGAGATCCGGAGAAGCGGGCCGCGCGCAGGAGCGGAGAGCGGATCGGGCTGAGGAGCATCCGGAGGATGCTGGAGCTGATGTATGAGCGGAAGGATCTGTTTGAGATCAGCAATATTATGCCTCATGGCTGTCGGAATGTGTTCCGGATCCCGGAGCATCCGGTGCAGGAGATAAAAGAGATGGAAGAAGCGGACCGGTGACAGCCGCGTGAAAAAGGCAGGCGGCTGTGAGGGAAGAGAAAGTATGAAAGGAATGACGGGGAATGCATGTATTGATCGTGGATGACGATATTGCCACAGTGGATGTGGTGCAGAATTCTGTGGACTGGGAGCGGCTTGGGATCACGCAGACGTTTTCTGCCTATAATATCAACTGTGCGAAAAAGATCCTGTTGGAAGAAAAAATCGATATTATTATCAGCGATATCGAGATGCCGCAGGGATCGGGAATTGAACTTTTGGAATGGATGCGGGAGGAGGGCATACCGGGGGAGTTTCTCCTCCTTACATGTCACGAAAGATTTGACTATGCGGCAAAAGCGCTGAAGAACCAGGCGTCGGAGTATCTGCTCAAACCGTTTGACGTCAACATCATGGAGGCTGCGCTGAAAAAGATCATCCTGAAGATACGGGAGAAAAGGCAGCTTCGGGCAGAGGGGGAATACGGGAAATGGGCGATGCAGAACCAGCGGCAGATGAAGCTGGGGTTTTGGAACCGGGTGCTCTCGGGGCACCTGGTGGGGAGCGGGGCCGCGGACTCGATCGAAGAAAAACGGCTGCATATCGATCCGGATGCGGAATACCGTCTTGTTGTCTCCAGGATCGCCCGGCCGGACGAGGATAAGATGAACTCCGGGCTGATGCTCTTTATTATGGAAAATATCCACTCAGAGGTTTTATGCGGAAAACCGGATAATGAATCGGTGCTCTCCAGGGTCGAGCAGGGCGGTTATATCCTGATCACGGTATATCCGGAACTGAAAGGGGAAAATGTGGACAGAAAGTGCCGGGAGCTGCGGCGGGATATCCGGGAGATATTCGGAACGGAGATCACGACCTGCATCAGCGGAAAGCGCTCTCTGACAGAGCTCTATGACGCGGGGCAGAGAGTTCTGCGGCTCCTCGCGGAAAATGTGGGATACCGGGGGGTGCTGTTCCATGAGGAGGAAGTAAGCCAGGAGCAGAAGATCACAACCAGCCTGTTTGAACTGGAGCAGATGGAGCGCCTTCTCGAGGAAGGGCAGAAAGTAAAGTTCCTGAGCTACTTAAAAAGCCGGCTTATGCCCGGAGACTGCGGGCGCCGGCTGCAGGCAGGAGTTTTAAAAAGAGGGAGGGAAGAGATCCTTCAGGCGGTATATACGTATCTCGGAAAAAAAGGGATCTCGGCGTCCGGACTCTTCCTGGACGAGGATCTGCGCGCCCTGGAGCAAAAGGCGTCCCAGTCTGCGGCGGATCTGATCCGGTGGGCCAGTTTTCTTTTAGACTGTACGCGTAATTATGAAGAAGAAAAGAAGAAGCAGTATACGTTGAGCGAGCAGGTCAACCGGTATATCATGGAGCATTACAGGGAGAATATCGGGCGCAGCGAGGTGGCGCAGCAGTTCCATCTTTCTCCGGAATATCTCTCCAAGGTTTATAAACAGGAAACCGGAAAGCGGCTGAAAGATTTCATCATGGAGTGCAGGATCGAGGAGGCGAAGCGGCGGATGGATCAGGGAGAGCGGGTCAGCGAAGCGGCGGAAGCCGCCGGATTTGACAACTTCACCTATTTCTCAACGGTCTTTAAAAAATATACCGGGATATCGCCGAACCAGTACAGGCGGAGGGATGAGGATTTATTATCATAGCAACGCCGGGCTTTTACAGAAAGTTCTCTTCTTTTTGAAAATATCCGTCCTTTTTTTAAAAGAAATTGAACGTGCGTTTTGATAAATTGAAACTACCAGAAAAACGTAAGAGGAGGTAAAAGATTATGAAGAAAAAGAGAATTCTGGCGCTTCTGCTGGCTTCTGCGATGACAGTAAGCCTTGCAGCCTGCGGAGGAGGAGAATCCGAGTCCGGAAGTTCAGAGGGAGAGGGTGGATATGATCAGGTGACATATGCGTACGCCACCTTCAACAATATCCCCGCAGAGGAAGACCTGGATACCGTGGAGGAAGCGATCAACGAGATCACAAGAGAGAAGATCAACGTAGAGGTGACCCTGCAGCCGTACAGTATTGCGGACTATCCGAGCAAGATCCCGCTTGCGCTCCAGGGAGGAGAGAAGGTTGACATCTATCAGTCTCTCGGAGATTTCAACAACTATGTATCCACAGATATGGCTTATGATATTACAGAGCTGCTCAACGAGTGCGGACAGGGGATCGTTGACACAGTCGGCGAAGAGTGGCTGAACGCATGCTCCAAAGACGGCAGCATCTATGGTGTTCCGACCATGAAGCCGGTTGCACTGACTCCGATGGTGATCTACCGTCAGGATATCGTGGACGAGCTTGGGATCGACATGTCCACTGTTTCTTCCATGGAAGATGTGACTCCGATCCTGGAACAGGTGAAGGAAGCATATCCGGATATGATCCCGGTAGCGCCGGTGCAGACAGGAGAGATCGGTGTTTCTGTAAACTATGGAGAAGTGGACTTCCTGACAGACGACAGATATTCACCGGTAGGCGTCCTGGTAGGGGACAGCCTGGAAGTGACGGATCTGTATTCTACTGACATGTTCCGCGAGAAATGCGAGCTGGTGAGAAGCTGGTATGAGGAAGGACTGGTAATGCAGGATGCGGCGACGACCACAACAGCGGCTGCAGAGGCTATGAGCTCAGGCAATTACTTCTGCTACATCGCGGCGTACAGCTATCCGGAGGCGGACACTGCGGCTTCTCTGCAGGCACAGTGCGGCACGAATCCGATCGGCGCGAAGATCATCGGGGACGCATACCTTTCCACAGCAGACCTGAACGCGGTGAGCTGGCTGATCGCTTCTACGACAGACGTACCGGAAGCAGCGATGAAATTCCTTGAGCTTACATATACAGACGCAGATGTGATCAATCTCCTGATCTATGGGATCGAGGGGCGTGATTATGTGATGAACGATGACGGGACCGTTTCCTACCCGGAGGGCGAGGACGCTTCTACCGTACCGTATACAGCACAGTTAAGCTGCGGAACATTAGGAAACTTCTTCCTGATGTACCCGACAGCCGGAACGAATCCGGATTCTCTTGACTGGGAGTTGGAGCAGAACAAGACGGCAAAGACCTCCCCGGCGATGGGATTCACCTTTGATCCTGACAGTGTGAAGACACAGTACACGGCGGTGAAGAACGTAGTTTCCCAGTATCTGCCGGGCCTGATCTGCGGAAGCCTGGATCCGGATACTGAGATCGACAACTTCGTGCAGGCGTTAAATGACGCGGGCTATCAGGATATCCTTGACGCAAAACAGGAGCAGCTCGACGCCTGGGCAGAAGGACAGAAATAGATTCATATGAGGAGGCAGTATGAAAAAAGCGGCTATGGTCAAAAAGAAAACAAGATTTAAAAGCCTGCCCCTGCTGCTGATCGCGCTGCCGGGAATTGTCTACCTGATCATCAATAACTATATGCCAATGTTCGGTATATTCCTGGCTTTCAAAGATTACAGTCTGATGAAGGGCATCTTCGGCAGCGAATGGTGCGGATTTGAGAATTTTGAGTTCTTGTTTAAGACAAAGGACGCCTGGATCATGACGAGAAATACACTTCTGTATAACCTGGCGTTTATTATTATCGGAACGATCGTGGCGATCGCGATCGCGATCATGATGTGTGAACTGGGAAAGAAGAAACGCGTGAAATTCTTCCAGGCGGCGCTGCTGCTGCCGAACCTTCTCTCCTGGGTCGTTATCGGATTCGTGGCATATGCGTTCTTAAACGCGGATACCGGATTTATCAACAAGACCATCCTGGCGGGAATGGGAGTTGACCCTGTGTCATGGTATTCCTACACGGGGGCATGGCCTGTGATCCTGGTGATCGTAAATCTGTGGAAAAACATGGGGTATCAGTCCATCGTCTATATGGCGAGCATCTCCGGGATCGACAAGTCGATCTACGAGGCGGCGGCGATCGACGGGGCGACGAAGATGAAGCAGATCTTCTATGTCACCCTGCCGATGCTGAAACCGACGGTGATCACTCTGACACTGATGTCCATCGGAAGGATCTTCTATTCCGACTTCGGACTGTTCTACCAGGTGCCGCAGAATGCGGGAGCGCTGTTCAGCGTGACGCAGACCATCGATACCTATGTGTACCGCGGCCTGATGGAACTGAACGATGTGGGTATGTCCGCTGCGGCAGGATTGTATCAGTCACTGGTTGGATTTATCCTCGTGCTGATCGCGAATGGGATCGTACGTAAGATAGATTCAGACAATGCATTATTCTAGGAGGGGAAGGAAATGACAGAGAGCAAAAGTTTTAACCGGGTGTCGACAGTCGTCCTTACGCTGTTGGTTATCCTGGCGATGCTGCCGATCATCCTGATCGTGATCGCGTCCTTCTCCGGAGAGGATGCGCTGATCCGGGACGGGTATACCTACTTCCCGGCGGAGTGGAGTCTGGACTCCTACTATTACATGGTGAAGCAGGGAGTTATGATCCTGCGGGCCTATGGGGTCTCTTTCTTTGTGACATTTTTCGGGACCGCGCTCAGTGTGCTCCTGACCACGATGCTGGCTTACCCGATGGCAAGGAAATCCTTCCGCGGAAGGAACGTGCTGGCGTTCTTCGTGTTCTTCACTATGCTGTTTAACGGAGGTATCGTACCTTCCTATATCATGTGGACACAGATCTTCGGCATCAAGGATACGATTTGGGCGCTGATCATCCCGAACTATCTGGTGACAGCTTTCAACGTGATCCTGGTAAAGAACTATTATCAGAACAGCGTGCCGGATTCACTGATCGAGGCAGCTCAGCTGGACGGAGCTTCCGAGCTCAAGATCTTCTTCCGGGTGATGCTCCCGCTGTCCAAGCCAACCGTGGCGACCATCGGGCTGTTCACCGGAATTACATACTGGAACGACTGGACCAACGGTCTGTACTATATCAACAATGAAAAGCTCTACAGCATCCAGCAGCTGCTGATGAAGATCATGGATAATATCCAGGCTCTGAGATCAAACTCGACAGCGTCCCTTCTGGGCACCGGAGCGGTAGATCTGCCGGGCACGTCGATCCGAATGGCGATGGCTGTGATCGGCATCCTGCCGATCCTGTTCATCTATCCGTTCGTGCAGAAGTACCTGATAAAAGGTGTTGTAGTCGGGGCGGTCAAAGGCTGAAAGGAGATTGAGATGAAGATAAGTGATGTAATCGGAAAGATCCTGGACTATCATCCGAAATTTCCGGATGATTACGCCGGATGCGACGGATATAAATCCGGAGATCCTGACGCAGAGTGCACGGGCGTCGTATGCGCGCTTGTCCCGACAGTGGAAGTGATCAGAAAGACAAAAGAGCTCGGATGCAACCTGTTGTACGTGCATGAGCCGACATTCTACTGTTCGCCGGATTATCCGGACTGGAGAGCCGGGTTTGAAAACAGGGTGTATGAGGAGAAAAAAGCGCTTCTTGACGAGGCGGGGATCGCCATCTGGAGAGATCACGACCACGCGCACGCGCATAACCCGGACAGTATCTTTACAGGTGTGATCAAGTACCTGGGCTGGGAGGAACACCAGACGGGAGAGGAACTCATACCGAACACTTTCGCATCGAGATTCTTCGAGTTCGAAGACATGACCGTGGGGAAGATGAACGAGATGCTCAAAGAGAGACTGTCCCTGAACGGCATCCGCTATATCGGAAGACCGGAGGACACGATCCGGAAAGTTGCCCTTGTCGGACATCTGTTTCCGATGTCCGGCAGTGAGCCGGTGACGGTGAACGGCTATTGCCCGGAGTATTCTACCGGCATTATAAAGGATATGGAAGAAAAGGGCGTGGACGCCATCATTCCGGGCGAGGTGATCGACTGGACGGTGATGTCCTATATCCGGGACGCGGTACAGCTCGGCAAAGTGAAGGCGGCTTTCAATGTGGGCCACTTCAACTTGGAGGAACTGGGAATGAAGTACGCGGCGGACTGGATTTCGGATCTGATCGGAAATGAACTTCCGGTACATTATGTGCCGTCGGGAGATATTTATCGCTTTGCATAGCGGAAAACACAGGCGGCGGACCGCGGAAATCAGGTAACAGTGAACAGAATTGTTACGAAACGCGGTCCGCCGCCTGTCTGATTACAAGAAAGGGGATAACAAATTATGTCAATCTTACAGGTGAATAAATATTCCATGGCGCTCAGCCGTTTTATTACATTTCATGTGATCCTGCCGGACGACGCGCCGCCGGCTATGCTGGAAGGCAATCAGAATTATGAGAGAAAGCCAAAGACGCTCTATCTGCTCCACGGATTTTCCGGAAATACGACAGACTGGCTCTACGGAAGCTCTATTCAGGCGCTTTCCCTAAAGTACAATCTGGCTGTGGTGCTGCCCTCCGGGGAGAACAGCTTCTACCTGAACGGAAAAGGAGTCGGCCGTGCATATGAGACATTTACCGGAGTGGAGCTCCCGGAGTATATCTCGAAGACATTCGGGCTTTCCGGCCGGGCAGAGGATAACTTCATCGGCGGCCTCTCCATGGGAGGATTCGGAGCGATCCACACAGCTCTGAAATATCCGGAGCGGTTCGGGCGGATGTTCGGCCTTTCTTCCGCTATGCTCCAGAATGACATCGCGGGCATGAAGCCGGGAGAGAAGAACGATATCGCGGATTATGACTATTATTATCAGGTGTTCGGCGATCTGGATCACCTGGACATGAGTGAGAATAATCCGGAGTACCTGATCCGGATGAAGAAGGAGAAGGGCGAAGAGATCCAGCCCATCTTCATGGCATGCGGCACAGAAGACTTTATCGTAAAAAATAACCGCGAGTTCCGGGACTTCCTGATCAGCCAGGGGATCGAGCCGGTCTACTATGAGAGCCCGGGCATCCATGACTGGACATTCTGGAACCAGTACCTGGAGCCGGCGATCCGCTGGGGACTTGGCCTGGGCGAAGGGAAAGAACAGGCGATTCCTGGAGTGATCCTCCCGGAATAGAAAAGGAGACGCAAGGTATGGAAAACTATAATCTGAATGAACAGCTGCTGGCGTTTGACCGGGTGCTTCCATGGGAGGGGCAGGTTCCCGCCTTTGTCAGGGAGGGTGGAAACTATTATCTGCAGATCGCCGCGCCGGGAGCGCAGAGCGTATCGTTTCTCATTGAAGAGAAGGAACACCCGTGCGAAAAAGATGAAGCAGGCGTCTGGCGGACGGAATATCCGGTGCGCAAGGGGATCCATCTCGTGCAGCTGCTGATCGACAGTGTTCCTGTGCTCACGCCCCTGCTTCCGGTCACATATGGCTACAGCCGTCCGTATAATTATGTGGCAATGCAGATGGAAGACGAGGAATTTTACAGGATCAAAGACGTTCCCCACGGAAGCGTGCGCAGGGAGTACTTTTATTCTGAAGTGACCGGAGAGTGGGAGAGCTGTATGGTATACACGCCGTACTGCTACGAAGAGGAGACAGAGAAAATATTTCCGGTGCTCTACCTACAGCACGGACACGGAGAGAACGAGACAGGATGGACCGCTTCCGGTAAGGTGAATTTCATACTTGACAATCTGATCGCTGAAGGAAAGGCGGCTCCGATGGCAGTCGTCATGAGCAACGGGATGGTGCAGACTGTGGATGAGGACGGGAAGCGGATCGTGGATTTCCGGCTGTTTGAAGAGCAGCTTCTGACGGATATCATCCCCTATGTGGAGAAGAAATTCCGGATCGGCGGGAAGAAAGAACTCCGGGCTATGGCGGGACTATCCATGGGATCTCTGCAGACGAGCATCACAGGTTTTCAACATCCGGAGTATTTCACTGCGCTGGGCATATTCAGCGGTTTCGTGACGGATATCATCCAGGGGGGCGCGTTGGATCAGGTAAAGCGTGAAAAGAGCGGCAATGAGCATATGAAGATCCTGGACGATGCGGAAACGTTCTCGGAGAGCTTCGAAGTATTCTTCCGTGCCATGGGAGACGAGGATCCGTTCTGGGAGGACTTTGTCCATGACGACCGGATCCTGGAGGAAAAAGGGATCCGCCAGATCCGGAAAGTATATCCGGGAACCCATGACTGGAATGTGTGGAGGATGTGCATCCGGGACTTCGCGCAGCTGATCTTCCGGTGACACCGGGACTATACGTGAATATTTATGGCAGACAGCTGTTTTCTCGTAATTGAAGAATGAAGGAGAAAGAAAAGATGGCATTTATACAGACGGAATACAAATCAAACGCACTTTTGCGGGGGACGTCCGTGAAGGTGATCCTTCCGACGGACGGCATGGCCGGAGGCGTCGAGCCGCCGTTTCGGACTGTGTATTTCCTCCCCGGGTACAGCACCACGGCGACCGAGCTGATCACATACTTAAGTATGCGGAATCAGGCGGAATTAAAAGGGCTGGCGATCGTGCTGCCGGACGGAGAGAACCTGTTTTACCAGGATCTCCCGGAGCGCATGACTCTTTACAGCACCTACGTGGGGGAAGAGCTGGTGGAAGTGACAAGAAAGCTGTTCCCGCTCTCGGACAAGAGGGAAGACACCTATATCGCCGGAATCTCCATGGGCGGCTACGGCGCGCTCTATAACGGCATGAAGTACCGGGATACGTTTTCCAAGGTGGCGGCTTTCTCGCCGGCTGTGGATCCCGGGCTCCTGCTCAGGGACGGCGCTCCCGGTTTCTCGGACGAGCAGTTTCAGGGATTGTTCGGGAACAGGGAAAGATTCTACGGGAGCAGCAGGGATATGACTACAGTCTGGACAGACCGGACGATCGAGAACCGTCCGGAACTCTTCCTGTGCTGCGGCAGGGAAGACCGGGCGGTCTGGAATGCAGTGGAACCCTTTGAAAAAGCGCTCCGGGAGGCGGGTATCCCTCATGAATGCCGGGAGGGGCACGGCGACCATGAACTGTACTACTGGGAGCAGATGATGGATCCGGCGTTCTCCTTCCTGGCGGGGATCGAAGAGGGAACGAAGGATAAGCTGGTGATCCCTGGCTGAGAGGTTATGTTCAACGCCCGGATCCTGCGGGTTTCGGCGCGGGATCCGGGTTAGTTTTCGTTGATATGGATCTTAAGAAGAAGGAGCGGGAAAAGCAATGCAGTACAGGACAGAACAGTTGGATCAGCATACGTGGCTGATCGAAGAATATAATGAGACGAGCAGCGTCTATATGTACCTTCTGGAGGGAGAAAGAGAGGCGCTTCTGATCGATACCGGGAACGGGACGATCCCGCTGGAAGAGATCTGCCGGGAGCTGACCGGCCTGCCGGTGACAGTAGCGCTGACCCACGGGCATGCCGACCACATCGGCGGTACCGGGCACTTTGAGAATGTATGGATCGCCAGGGCAGATGAGCCTCTGTACAGGCTGCACAGCACCGATGAACTCCGGAGGATATTCGCAGGGGCGGAATATGCTCCTGCGAAAGCCGCGGAGGAGCTTCAGTTTTTTGAGGAAGGCAGAGTTTTTGATCTGGGAGGGCGCACAGTGGAAGTGATCGCGACGCCCGGACATTCAGTGGGCTCGGTCTGCTTCCTGGACCGGGAGCGGCGGCAGATGTTTACAGGGGACACCTGCTGTAAGGCGCATGTGCTCCTGCAGCTTGATCACGCCGCGCCTATTGAGATCTTCCTCGATTCGATCCGGAAACTTCTGGATCTGCAGGATTATTACGACATCACCTGGCCGGGACATCACGAAAAGCCGGTGGGAAAGGACGTGATCAGGCAGTTCCTCGCCGCCGCGGAGGGACTCCTTTCCGGGATGATGGAGGGCCGGGAGATGGAGCATCCGGCGGGGAAGTGCAGATTGTTGGAATACAGAGATATCGGGATTGAGTATTAAAGGGCCGCAGAGCAGACCATATAGAAAATTAGATTGTATTTTCCCCTCTGTTACGCTATAATAAGAAAGGATTTATAAAACCAGACAAATCCCTGACAGCGCCGTATTTCACCGGCCGCAGCGGGGAGGGAGAATTGGAGGAGAAGAAAAATGTTAGTATCAGCAACAGAAATGCTTCAGAAAGCAAAAGCAGGTCACTACGCAGTAGGACAGTTCAACATCAACAACCTTGAGTGGACAAAGGCGATCCTTTTAACAGCACAGGAGTGCAATTCACCGGTTATCCTTGGTGTATCTGAGGGCGCAGGAAAATATATGGCAGGCTACAAGACAGTTGTAGGTATGGTAAACGGGATGCTCGAAGAGCTGAACATCACGGTTCCGGTAGCGCTTCACCTGGATCACGGCAGCTATGACGGATGCCTGAAATGTGTAGAGGCAGGATTCTCCTCTATCATGTTCGACGGATCACACTATCCGATCGATGAGAACGTAGCTAAGACAACAGAGCTTGTTAAGATCGCACATGAGCACGGCATGTCTCTCGAGGCAGAGGTCGGAGCGATCGGCGGCGAGGAAGACGGCGTTGTCGGCAAGGGCGAGTGCGCTGATCCGAACGAGTGCAAGATGATCGCAGATCTCGGCATTGATTTCCTGGCAGCAGGTATCGGAAACATCCACGGCGTATATCCGGACAACTGGGAAGGCTTAAGCTTCGAGACTCTGGATGCGATCCAGCAGAAGACAGGCGATATGCCGCTCGTGCTTCACGGCGGTACAGGTATCCCGGATGATATGATCAAGAAAGCGATCGACCTCGGCGTTGCCAAGATCAACGTGAATACAGAGTGCCAGATCGTATTCGCAGAGGCGACACGCGAGTACATCGAGGCTGGAAAAGACAAACAGGGCAAAGGCTTCGATCCGCGTAAACTCCTGAAACCGGGCGCAGAAGCGATCATGGCTAAAGTAAAAGAGAAAATGGAGCTGTTCGGTTCTGTAGGACAGGCCTAAAAAATATTTAGGAAAACCTGAATAACTTTTTTGAAAATTTTACTTGCCTTTTTGGAGTGATTGAGGTATACTGTCACACGTAGACAAGAACAAGGGCGTTCCAAGATAGCTTGGAGTGCCCTTTTTTCGTAGGAGCCTTTTTGCGGAGCCTGCGGAACGCTATAAGAGGACAGTTCAGTCCACGCCATTCGCAAAGCAGAACTGTTACAACAAAAAGGAAGGGATCAAATATGAGCACAGAAAAGATCAATGTAGCCGAAATTTTCGGGGAAAATGTTTTTAACGACACTGTAATGCAGGAGCGTCTCCCGAAAAAGGTTTATAAAAATCTGAAGAAAACAATTGAGGAAGGAAAAGAGCTGGACCTGGAGACAGCCGATGTCATCGCGCATGAGATGAAAGAGTGGGCGATCGAGAAAGGCGCGACCCACTATACTCACTGGTTCCTGCCGCTGACAGGAGTTACGGCGGAGAAACATGACTCCTTTATCTCCGCACCGCAGCCGAGCGGAAAGGTGCTGATGAGTTTCTCCGGTAAAGAGCTGATCAAGGGCGAGCCGGATGCTTCCTCATTCCCGTCAGGAGGCTTAAGAGCTACATTCGAGGCGAGAGGATATACGGCATGGGACTGCACGTCTCCGGCATTCGTAAGAGAGGATGCGGCGGGAGCGACACTGTGCATCCCGACAGCATTCTGCTCCTACACAGGAGAGGCGTTGGATCAGAAGACGCCGCTTCTTCGTTCCATGGAAGCGATCAACAAACAGGCGCTGCGTCTGTTAAGGCTCTTTGGAAATACAACATCTAAGAAAGTGACCCCGTCTGTAGGACCGGAGCAGGAATATTTCCTTGTAGACGCCGAGAAGTTCGAGCAGAGAAAAGACCTGATCTATACGGGACGTACTCTGTTCGGAGCTATGCCGCCGAAAGGGCAGGAGCTTGACGACCACTACTTCGGAACGATCCGTCAGAGGATCGCGGCATTTATGAAAGACGTCAATGAAGAGCTGTGGAAAGTGGGCGTTACGGCGAAGACACAGCACAACGAGGTGGCTCCGGCACAGCACGAGCTGGCTCCGATCTATGCAGAGGCTAATATCGCGGTTGACCACAACCAGATCGTAATGCAGACCTTGAAGAGAGTTGCCTGCCAGCACGGCATGAAGTGCCTGCTCCATGAGAAACCGTTCGCAGGCGTCAACGGTTCCGGTAAGCACAATAACTGGTCTATCACAACAGACGACGGCATCAACATGCTTGACCCGGGCAAGACCCCTCATGAGAATACACAGTTCCTGCTTGTGCTGACCTGTATCTTAAAAGCGGTTAATATGCATGCAGATCTCTTGAGAGAATCCGCGGCAGATCCGGGAAATGACCACAGACTCGGGGCGAACGAGGCGCCGCCGGCGATCATCTCCATCTTCCTGGGCGAGCAGCTTGAGGATGTGTTGGAACAGCTGATCAGCACAGGCGAGGCTACACATAGTATCAAAGGCGGCAAGCTTGAGACAGGAGTCCGCACACTTCCGGAGCTGTCCAAAGACGCGACAGACAGGAACCGTACTTCACCGTTCGCATTTACAGGAAACAAGTTCGAGTTCCGTATGGTCGGATCCCGTGATTCCATCGCTTCCCCGAACATCGTCCTGAACACGATCGTGGCGGAGGCGTTTGCGGATGCCTGCGATGTCCTTGAGAAGGCGGACGATTTCGACCTGGCAGTGCATGACCTGATCAAGAAATATGCGACAGAGAACCAGAGGATCGTATTCAACGGCGACGGATACTCAGAAGCATGGGTAGAAGAGGCAGCAAGAAGAGGTCTTCCGAACATCCGCTCCATGGTAGAGGCGATCCCGGCTATGGTAACGGATAAAGCTGTGGACCTGTTCGAGAGATTCGGCGTGTTCACGAAAGCAGAGCTTGAGTCCCGCGCAGAAATCCAGTACGAGACATATGCGAAAGCGATCAACATCGAAGCGCGTACCATGATCGATATGGCGAGCAAACAGTTCATGCCGGCGTTCATCAAATATACCAAGACGCTTGCCGATACTGTAAATGCAGTGACAGCAGCAGGGGCGGACGCATCCGTGCAGAAAGCATCTCTTGATGAAGTGACAGCGCTCATGTGCGAGACGAAGAAAGCGCTCGACGCGCTGATCAAAGTGACAGACGAGGCCGCTGCCAAAGAGGAGGGAGCCGTGCAGGCGAACTTCTATCACTCAGATGTCTTCCCAGCTATGGAAGCGCTGCGCGCACCGGTTGACAAACTGGAGATGATCGTAGACAAAGAGGCATGGCCGATGCCGTCTTATGGAGATCTGATCTTTGAAGTATAAGCTGCTGGCGGATTGAACAGAACAGCAAAACAGGGTGATCAGACCTATAATTTCATACAGATACCTGTCTCCCGGCAGGGAAAGTTTTACCTCTCTCTTTACTTTCCCTGCCGGGAATTTTTTACGTAATGCGCAAATGATTGACAGTTTGCTCATAAGAGCGCATACTAGAGAAAAGTGACCGTGAAATGAAGGAGGGGGCGGTGTGGTGAAAGAGAATAGCGAAAAAGGTAAGAAAATGACCATCAACGATGTGGCGGAACAGCTGGGAGTGTCGATCAGTACGGTTTCGCGCGCAATCTCCGGAAAAGGCCGTATCGGAAGCGAGACGCGCAGAAAAGTACTGGAGTTTATCGAGGAACATGATTATCACCCGAACAGCAGCGCAAAGAGTCTTGCGCAGGCGAAGACAGAAAATATTGCGCTCCTTATTCCGGAGGTAAAAACTCTGGTGGCGCAGCCTTTCTTCTATATGTGTATGTGCGGTGTGAATGAGGTCGCTCAGGCGCGGGGGTATGATATGTTCGTTGTTACTACAAACGGAGTGGATACAACAAGGCTGAAGCGTCTTCTGGATAATGACAAGGTAGACGGCGTGATCCTGGGAAATACCCACCGGGATGATGTGTTTGCAAAATTTCTAAAATCCCGGGGATGCCCCTTTGTGGCGATCGGATCCCTGAATGATGACACGGTCGTGCAGGTGGATCATGACAACATGGGAGCCTGCCGGGACCTGACGGCGATACTCCTGTCGCGCAAACTGCGGAGGATCGCATATATGGGGCAGTCGGGGAATCTGATCGTGAATGAAGAACGGTACAGAGGGTATGTCCAGGCGCACAGGGATATCGGGGCGGATGTGGATCCGGAACTGGTATACAGGGATAATATGACAGAGACGATCGTGCGCAAAAATACGGATGAGCTTGTGCGCAGAAGAGTAGACTGTATCCTCTGCCAGGATGATGCCATATGCAATATCGTGCTGCAGGAGCTTTACAGTCAGAATATCAGGATCCCGGAGGAGATGCGTGTAGCGTCCTGCCATAACAGTAAGACGCTGGACAGCTATCCTGTCACGGTGACTTCTCTGAAGTTTGACAATACGGAGATCGGGCGTGTTGCCTGCGACGTGTTGATCAACATGCTTGAAGGAAAAGAGGTGCAGAAGAAGACGCTGCTTGATTATGAAGTGGTGCTGAAAGAATCGACAAAATGACAGGGATCCGCGGCCTGGCGGACAGCGCGGGCTGAACGTTTCCCCGGGCGGATATGATGAGAGCGTGAAAACAAGTGGACAGCGGTTTTAGATGCGCAAATTGCGCAAATAAAACCGCTATTTTTATGCATTTTTTCTAAAAAATACGCCAGACGAATAGTAAACGTGCATATTATATAAATCTATAACTGGTGTTATAATCTATCGTAGAGCAAGCGATTGCGCAACATAAACTGCGCAGGAGCGCAAATAAAAATTCCGACAGTGATTTGGGAAGGAGAGAAATATGGAAAAATCGAAGGGGAAAGTCGCAGGATTTTTCGGCGGCATCGGAAGATTTTTTCGGGGTTTCGGAGAGGCGGTCGCAAAAGGCGACCTGTTTGTTAAACTCCCCCTGATCTGGATGGGCGCGGGATATTTCCGCAGGAAACAGTATGTCAAATCCATCCTGATCACTATTTTTGAAGCACTGGTCATCGTATTCAGCGTAGTGTGTTCATCTCAGTATATCCCGAAGTTCGGGACGCTGGGAACGGTAAAAAGGGCGTCTGAGTTCAATCCGGTGACCATGAAAAATGAGATCAACGATTATGACAATTCATTTATGATCCTCTTGTTCTCTGTAGTGAGCATCGTTATCTGGGCGGTATTCCTTGTTGTGTGGATCTCAAATGTGAAACATGCATACGAACTGCAGAAGATGGCGGAGAGAGGAGAACATATTAATACGTTCCGTGAGGATCTCAATACGTACCGGAACGAGAATTTTTATAAGACGTTGCTGGCGCTTCCTGTTGCGGGAGTCGTAGTATTTACGGTTGTGCCGCTTCTGATCCTGATCCTGGTGGCGTTTACGAACTATGACCAGCAGCATATGCCGCCGTCAGAACTTTTTTACCTGGGTAGGGCTTGACAACTTCTTCAGCCTGTTCGGAGGCGGAGGGCTTACGATCACGTTCGGTTACTCGTTCGTTCGCGTCCTGATCTGGACGCTCGTATGGGCGCTGTTCTCCACGTTTACGACTTATATCGGCGGTATCCTTTTATCGCTGCTGATCAACCATAAGCGCGTGAAACTGAAAAAAATGTGGCGTACACTGTTCATGGTGACGATCGAAGTGCCGCAGTTCGTGTCGCTGCTTCTGGTAAGGAACTTCTTCGCGGACGGAGGTATCGTCAACACGATCTGCGCGGGCATCGGCCTGACTGATTTTCTGAGAGACATCGGCCTGATCAGTACATCTTACATCCCGTTCCTTACATCGCCGGGATGGGCTCATGTGATGATCATTATCATTAATATATGGGTCGGTGTGCCATATCAGATGCTGATCGCAACCGGCGTTCTTATGAGCCTTCCGACAGACCAGGTCGAAAGTGCGCGCATCGACGGGGCGACTCCGGTACAGATCTTCCGTCATATTACCATGCCGTACGTGCTCTTTATCACAGGGCCGGCGCTGGTAACGGATTTTGTAAAGAATATCAATAACTTTAATGTAATCTACCTGCTGACGCAGGATGTGTATACAACGACGAATCAGGCGCTGGCCAACTCGCAGGCGAAGGAAGTAGACCTGCTTGTCACATGGCTGTTCCGCCTGACGCAGGAGTACTACAACTATAAGATGGCTGCCGTCATCGGTATCGTGGTATTCGTGATCTGCGCGGCGTTTACACTGATCGCCTTCGGCCGTATGACCAGAGGAGACCGGGAGGAGGTATATCAATAATGAAGATCAAAGTTTCAGATATTGTAAGACATGTACTTCTGGCGTTTCTCGCGGTGGTGTGGCTGATCCCGATCGTATGGCTGCTTGCTACGTCATTCAGTAAATATACAGGTATGAACTCCTCTACGTTCTTCCCGGAGGAATGGGCGGTCGACAGTTATAAGAACCTGCTCTTCGGGGCGGATTCAGTGGCACAGTTCCCGCAGTGGTTCTGGAATACATTCATCATCGCCTGCTTTACCTGCATCATTTCCACGGCTTTCGTGTTGATGGTGGCGTATGCAACGTCCTGTATGCGTTTCCGTGGAAGGAAGACGCTGATGAACATTGCGGTTATCATGAATCTGTTCCCGGGCGTGCTGGCGATGATCGCCGTGTATTTTATCTTAAAAAGCATCGGACTTACGAACAGCCATCTGGGGTTGATCTTTGTCTACTCGGCGTCTTCCGGACTCGGCTATCTGATCGCAAAGGGATTCCTGGACACGGTTCCGGTCTCTCTGCGCGAAGCTGCCTATCTTGACGGTGCAAGTGAGGCGAGGGTGTTCTGGAGAGTGGTCATGCCGATGAGTAAGCCGATCATCGTGTACACGGTCATCAGCTCTTTCCTCGTGCCGTGGATGGATTTCGTATATGCGAAGATGATGCTCAACTCGGGTGTCGCGTCCCAGTGGACCGTGGCGATCGGACTTTACAATATGCTTGAGAAGAGCCTGATTAATACATACTTCACACAGTTCTGCGCCGGCGGCGTGATCGTATCGATCCCGATCTCGATCCTGTTCATCATTATGCAGAAGTTCTATGTAGAAGGAGTTACAGGCGGAGCCGTCAAAGGTTAAAGAAACAGTATAAAGCTGCCGGTGTGAAACCGCTCCGGCAGCTTTTTGACAGAAAGGACATTATATGGAATCGTTTATCAAGGGCATGGATGTCTCCTCGCTGAAAGAACTGGAAGAGCTGGGAGCAAAATACTACAAAGGCGGACAGGAGAAGGAGCTTCTGGAAATATTGAAAGAATATGGTGTGAACTCGATCCGTTTAAGATTATGGAATGATCCGTACAGCGGGTCGGGGGTTCCGTACGGTGCGGGCACCAATGACCTTAAGACGACGACAGAGCTTGCGAAGCGGGTTCTTGCTAAAGGAATGGGATTTCTGCTCGATCTGCATTACAGTGATTTCTGGGCGGATCCGGGCAAGCAGCGTATCCCGAAAGCATGGCGCGGCATGGATGTGCCGCAGCTTGAGCAGACTGTATATGATTACACCAGGCAGGTGCTTGTCTCGCTGAAGGAGCAGGATGCGTTCCCGACGATGATACAGGTCGGAAATGAGCTCTCAAACGGTCTGCTCTGGCCTTACGGGAAAGTGCCGCAGTACGATAATATCGCGCGGTTTATAAACGCCGGGATCCGGGCGGTCAGAAGCGTGGATCCGGATCTTCCGGTCATGCTGCACCTGGATAACGGCGGCAATAATGCCCTCTACAGAGAGTGGTTTGACGAGTTTATGAAGCGGGGAGAGGAGTTCGAGGTGATCGGACTGTCCTATTATCCGTTCTGGCACGGAACTCTGCAGGATCTTGAGGACAATATGCATGACATTTCCGACAGGTACAGAAAAGAACTGATCGTGGCGGAAGTGTCCATGGGGCATACGATGGAAGAATATGCATCTTACGAACAGCTCGGAGAGAACGAGCGCAAAGGCATGGCGACGAAGCCGGAACTTGCCGCGAAGGTGGAGTATCCGATGACGCCGGAAGGCCAGAGTGACTTCATGCAGGATTTCCTCACAAGGATCTCGAGAGTGAAAGGAACCCGTGGATTTTATTACTGGGAGCCGGGCTGGCTTCCGGTGCCCGGCAGCGGCTGGGCGAATGAAGCGGCGCTCGCCTACATTGAGGAGAAAGGCCCGGGCGGAAACGAGTGGGCCAATCAGGCGCTCTTTAACTACAGGGGAAATGCCCTGAAAGCGCTTGATACGGTCCGGGATTTTGTGACAGTTCAGTCTTAAGGCTGCAGTGCGGTTTGCGGATAGCGCGGACAGGACTGTTACGAGAGTTTTACAGAAACAGAAAGGTTTGGTACATAACATGGACAAGTTTGTTGTAAATATAATTCATCGTCCCGAGATGGTGCCGGAGTACGCTGAGAAGGTGACCGGCCACGGGAAAGAGGAGGATATCGGAAGGAAGTCTCTTCTCACAGAGTCTCTCGATATCTTTAAATTCCAGCAGGAGACTGCGCATAAGAACGGACTCAAGACGACGATCCAGATGACATACGCTTCTCTCTTCAATGAAGAGGCGATCCAGATCGCGAAGGAAGACCACGAGAAATACGGCGATGAGATCGCATTGTCGCTCCTCGGACTGCCGTGTACGGAGTTCCGTGAGAAATATAAGACGAAAGATTTCTGTATCTGGATGTTCTCTATGGAGGATAAGAAATCGATCGTGGATGACGTGTTCGGGAAATTTTATGACACATTCGGCTTCTATCCGGAGTCAACAGGCTCCTACTATATGGACGCAGAGCTGACAAACTATATTAAGGAGAAATACCCGTCCGTAAAATGTGCGATTGCCACATGCTGGGAAGAGGGACCGAAGGCATACCATACGTGCAACAATTCGTGGTACACGCTGTTTGACGGCGGCCCGTGGAATCCGTGGATCCCGTCAAAGCAGAATACTCATGCTCCGGCGGCAAATGAGGCGGAGGACAGCGGTATTGTCGCGATCCCGCATCTCTCCCGTGACCTGCTTGCATGCTATGATGGAAACGGCTCCAACTTCGGTACCCATCCCCAGAATGTGCTGCGCGGAATGATCTATGACACAAAGACATGGGAATACCCGTATCTGTACAACCTCATCGATCAGTACCGTGCACTTGAGAAATACAACAATGGCTATGCCTACAATATGATGTTTGTAGGGCCGGGCTGGCTCAACAAGATGGGACGCTGGGAGGCTCCCTACGAACTGCTCAAGAAATCTTATGAGGATGGAATGGCATACTACGGGCAGCTCAAAAAAGAAGGAAAACTCGACGATATGACAATGGCTGAGTTCGCGGACTATTACCGTGAGAAGAAGACTTATACTGAGCCGGAGTGCGCATTGTGGAGAGATATCCTTTACGGCTCCGACAAGCAGATCTTCTGGTACTGCGACCCGTATATGAGAGCCTGCGTCAATATGGATCAGGGAGGCGCGATCGTAGATCTGCGTCCGTATGCGGCGAAACTTAAATGGGAAGTGGGAATCGGGACAAAACATGTGCAGGATGCGTCCTATCCGTTCCTGATCCAGGAGAAATACAGAGCCGGATACTTCACACATTACGCAGGAGAGGGAACCGTGCGCAGCGCGAAACTCACCTACAAAGGCGAAGAAGTTGATCTGTGCCTGTGCCGGACAAAAGCCCATTTCTCTGAAGAAGAGATGGAAGACGGTAAGAAAAAGAGAACCCTCACCCTTGATCCGGTGGACATTGAGTTTGCAGATCTGACTGTGAAGCTGCAGACACGGGTGATCTTCGCAGAGGGCGAGTCAGATATACAGATTGAGAGAAGTATCCTCGAGATGAGCGATCCGTCCGCAAAAGTCGAGCTCAACGAGTACATGGTGGCATGCTACGGCACGACGGAATACCCGGAGGATATGACGGGCATCACACTTGCCTGTGCGAAAGCAGGAGAAGAGAAGACCATCAACTATGAATATAAGTGCAGGGAAGCGGATCTGGATGGCGCGGACAGCGTCAGCGCGGTGATCCCCGCGATCGAGACAAAAGTATCCATGAGCATGGATAAAAAAGAGGCGAAAGGCTATGTCCGCGAGGGATATGCATTCTCTCCGATGTTCACGCTGGGATATACGACAGAAGTTTCAGATAAGGAGGTAGTGTCCACATGGCTCAGGCTGGAAAAGGCAGATTAAATTACCGCTGCCCGATGTGTTTTATGAGAGATCTTGACATCGATATGTTCTATGATAAGGACAAAGACGAATATTACTGCATCCGCTGCCAGTATGTCGGCAATGAGGAGGATGTGCTTAAGAGAAATGAAGTCGTCCGGATGAAATACGGTTCGATGATGAAACGATATAAGATGGAAGATTTCTAAATCTGTAATTTTATGAAAGAAAAGTGCGTCACAGGTATCTTGGAAAAAATACCCGGGGCGCACTTTTTGTGACCGCATTTTGAACAAAAGAATTCAGTTCATCCGCCGGAAGTCCAGCGGCGTGGTCCCGACCGCCTTTTTAAATACAGCGATGAAATGGCTGGGATCAGTAAAACCGGTTCGTCTGGCGATATCCTGTATCTCCAGGCGGGGGCTGGTGATCAGCAGCTCTTTTGCTTTGCCAAGCCGGTATGAGGTCAGGTATTCGTAAGCAGAGCAGTTGAGATATCGGCGAAAGAGACGGGTCAGATACTGAGGGGTGATGAATACTTTACGGCTTAAATCTGTGATAGTGAGCGGAAGGGAGTAATCTCTTTCGATTTCTTTTATTACGGGAAGTACATAATTCTGATACAGAGGTTCGACGGCCGGGCTTCCCGCATGTGCGGTGTCTGCGATATTTAACAGAACGGCATAACAGTTCACGGAGAGCTGCTTGCTGTCAAGGGGGCAGTGATCGTACAGGAACAGGCTGTCATCGATCAGCCGGGCGATCTGTATGCCCTGCATGGCACTTACGGGAATGACCTGGCGGTTCCCCATGATCTGGGGGATGCTCCGCTCGGCCGTGCCGGTAAAAGTTGCAAATCTTACGCGCCAGACAGCCTCGGATCTGCCGTAAGAATGGCGGATAAACGGAGCGATCAGCAGCCCTTCGTCCTTCTTCAGGATGTAGGTGCCGGCGGCAGTTTCAATCTTTCCGGCTCCCTGCTCTGTCTGCAGATAATGATAGAATGGATAACCAGACGGGCGCGAGACCCGATCCTGCTCCCATCCGTTCCCGAGAGACTCAAATGTATAAGGGGCGGTCACGGGGGAACTGCGGAAAACAACATTCATAAAGCGCCTCCTGTATGATCAGTTTCAAAATATTATATTTTCAGTTTAGCATATCATACACCGAGACGTCCAGAGTCGTTATAATAAAAGAAAATGTAACAGGATGATCGGCTGAAGTGAAACGTCAGTTATTGTGTAAGGAGGATGCAGAATATGAGAACATTTGATCATACGAAAGTGAAAGATCCCCGGTATTTTAGAGACGGCAGACTGGACGCCCACTCTGATCATATATACTATGCTTCAGAGTCTGACCTGGTCCTGGGGAAGTCTGAGTACAGGGAAAGCCTGAACGGGGTATGGAAGTTCCACTATGCGAAGAATTATGAGTCGGCAGTCCCGGGCTTTGAGAAGGAGGATTACTGCTGTGCTGACTGGGACGATATTCGTGTGCCGGCGCATATCCAGATGGAAAGATACGATGCGCCGCAGTATGCAAATGTCCAGTACCCGTGGGAGGGAAGGGAGGATATCCGTCCGGGAGAGATACCGGAGCATTTTAACCCCGTGGCGAGTTATGTGAAATATTTTACTGTGCCGGAGAGGATGCTGGGAAAACGCCTCTTTATCTCCTTCCAGGGAGCGGAGAGCGGCATTGCAGTCTGGCTCAACGGAGTATTTGTGGGCTATAGCGGGGATTCATTCACTCCGTCGGAGTTTGAACTGACAGATTATGTGAAAGACGGAGAAAACAAGCTCGCCGCGCAGGTGTTCAAGTGGACGGCGGGAAGCTGGTGCGAGGATCAGGATTTCTACCGTTTCTCGGGAATCTACAGGGGCGTATACCTCTATACAGTGCCCGAAGTACATATCAGGGATATGCGGATCCGAGCTGTGCCGGATGAGACGCTTGTAAAGGGAACGCTGGAGATCCGTGCTCTTACCTGGAACGGGAAAGAGGAAAACAAGAAAGGAAAGACCCGCATCCGACTTGCTTATAAGGACATGGTATGTCTGGAGGATGAAAAAGAGCTGACTGAAGAAGACACGTGGCAGTGGGAGATCGACAGACCAAAGCTCTGGAGCGCGGAAGAACCGGAACTGTATGACCTGACGATCGAGGTATATGATGCAGACGGCGCGCTCTGCGAAATCATACCTGAGAGGATCGGATTCCGCAGGTTCGAGATGAAAGACAGCATCATGACGCTGAACGGAAAGCGGATCGTCTTTAAAGGCGTGAACCGCCATGAGTTCAGCTCGGTGAACGGCAGATGCGTCTCAGAGGAGGAGCTGCGCAAGGATCTTGCGGTCATGAAGCAGAATAACATCAATGCGATCCGGACATGCCACTATCCGAATTCTTCTCTGATCTACCGTCTGTGCGACGAATACGGCCTTTACCTGATCGACGAGACGAACCTTGAATCACATGGTTCATGGGATACGGCTTATGCAACAGGCGATTATGATTATATCGTACCGAATAATAAACCGGAATGGCTGGATATGGTGTTGGACCGTGCGAACTCCATGTATCAGAGAGACAAGAACCACCCATCCATCCTGATCTGGTCCTGTGGAAATGAATCCTACGGCGGCAAAGATATCTATGAAATGTCTCAGTTTTTCCGCGCGCAGGATCCTACCCGTCTGGTGCATTACGAGGGCGTTTTCAACGACCGCAGCTATAATGATACAAGTGATATGGAGAGCCGGATGTATCCTTCGGTGGAAGCGATCAAGGCATTCCTGGCAGAAGACCGGCGTAAGCCGTTTATCTGCTGTGAATATGCGCATGCGATGGGCAATTCCTGCGGCGCAATGCACAAATATACCGACCTGACGGATACAGAGCCGCTTTATCAGGGCGGATTTATCTGGGATTATATCGATCAGACGATTACGAAAAAAGACCGGTACGGCAATGAATTCCAGGCGTACGGCGGCGACTTTGACGAGCGGCCGACGGACTATAATTTCAGCGCCAATGGTATCGTGTACGGCGGGAACAGAGAACCCTCCCCGAAGATGCAGGAGGTAAAATTCAACTATCAGAATATTACTGCCGAAGTATCTGAAAAACAGGTGAAAGTCATCAACAAGAATCTGTTTGTAAATACAGATGTGTACACCTGTATCGTAACAGTTGCGCGAAACGGCTTGCAGATCAGAAAAGAATATCTGGAAACGGATGTCGAGCCTCTGTGTGAGAAGACCTATGATCTCCCTGTGCGGCCGGAGACAGCGCCGGGCGAATACACGGTTACAGTATCGTTCCATCTGAAAGAGGAAACGATCTGGGCTGCTGCAGGACATGAAGTGGCGTTCGGCCAGTATGTATATATAGTAAGAGGAGAACGGAAACCGGTCCGCAAAACGGTAACGGTGATCCGCAGCAAGCACAATATCGGCGTGAAAGGCGAGAACTTTGACGTACTGTTCTCTGTGCTGGACGGAGGTCTTGTGTCCTACCGGTATGCGGGAAAAGAGATGATCAAAGAGATCCCGAAGCCTAATTTCTGGAGAGCTCCTGTGGACAACGACCAGGGCAGTCAGATGCCGAAGCGTTATGCACAGTGGAAGATCGCAAGCATGTATCCTTCTCATAAAGATTTCAGGAAAGGAACCTACAGCCCGATCCTGGAACCGAAGGTGGAGGAAACGAAAGGAGAGGCGGGAGTCAGCTCGGTAAAAGTGACGTATACGTATCTTATGCCGACGGCTCCGGTGAGCGAGTGTACGCTTACGTATGAAGTGACAGGAGACGGAAAGGTAAAGACGACGCTGTCTTACGATCCGGTGAAAGAGCTGGGGGATATGCCGGAGTTCGGCGTTATCTTTAAGTTTGACGCGGATCATGACCATGTGAAATGGTACGGCCTCGGACCGGCGGAGACATATGCTGACAGAAAACGGGGCGCGAAACTCGGTATTTACGAGAATCTTGTGAAAGACAATATGGCAAAATATATCGTGCCTCAGGAGTGCGGAGCCAAAGAAGAAGTGCGGTATGCGTCCGTGACGGACAGGAGAGGAAGAGGGATGCTTTTTGAGATGGATGAGAAGAGCGGGCCTATGATGTTCTCTGCTCTGCTGTATACGCCCCACGAACTGGAAAATGCGAAACACCCGTACGAACTGCCGCAGGTACATTATACGGTCGTCCGTGCGGCACTGGGCCAGATGGGGATTGCCGGGGACGACAGCTGGGGAGCGCCCACACATCCGGAGTATCTGCTGGATGCAGGTGAGAAGATGACATTTACATTCAGCTTCCGGGGAATCTGATGCGTGCTTTCCACAAACTATGATTTCTAAAAATACGCGGACATCATATCATACATAAAAATGCGGACGATGGAAAGGAGAACGATCATGTTAGGAGGACATTTACTCCATGGCGGAGATTACAATCCGGAACAGTGGCTGGACTGCCCGGAGATTTTAGAGGAAGACATCAGACTTATGAAAGAAGCGGGCGTCAACTGTGTGACGCTGGGCGTGTTCTCGTGGGCGGTACTGGAACCGGAAGAAGGTGTATATGATTTTGACTGGCTGGAAGAGATCATTGATAATCTGGGAAAAGCGGGGATTCAGGTAATCCTTGCAACGCCGTCAGGCGCCATGCCGCACTGGCTGACACAGAAATATCCGGAGGTGATGCAGGTGCGCGCCGACGGGCAGAGGAACCTGCCGGGGAAACGGCATAATTTCTGTTATACATCGCCGGTAATGCGCGCGAAGATCACCGCTCTTGACGAAGCGCTTTCGGAGAGATTCGGGAAAAAGGAAAATGTGATCCTCTGGCATCTGTCCAACGAGCTGGCGGGGAATTTCGGCGACGGAGCCTGTCACTGCGACTTGTGCCAGAGTGCTTTCAGAGAGTGGCTGAAAGAGAAATACGGCACGCTGGATGCGCTGAACCACGCGTGGTGGGGGCGTTTCTGGAGCCATGTATATACGGACTGGGAGCAGATCCACAGCCCGGCGCCCCACGGGGAGACGACAGTGACCGGGCTGGAGCTTGACTGGCGCAGATTTGTCACAGACCAGATCAGCGGTTTCTGCGGCATGGAGCGGCGCGCGGTGGCAAAATATTCAGATCTTCCTGCTACAACGAATTTTATGGACACATTCAAGAATATCGATTACAACAAACTGCAGAAAGAACTGGATATCATCTCATGGGACAGCTATCCGTTCTGGCATGAGAGGAAGGATGAAGTGCCTACGGCGGTCCGGGCGGCTTTTAACCACAGCATGATGCGCACGATGAAGAAGAAGCCGTTCCTCCTCATGGAGAGTGTTCCGTCTGCTGTCAACTGGCGGAACAATAATCCGCTGAAACGCCCGGGGATGCATATGCTCTCCTCCATGCAGGCGGTTGCCCACGGGTCGGATTCCGTGCAGTATTTCCAGTGGAGGAAAGGCCGCGGGTCTTTTGAGAAATTCCACGGCGCGGTACTGGATCACAAGAACGGGAGTAATACACGTACATTCCGGGATGTTGCAGAGGTTGGGAAGCGGCTGCCCGGGCTGGACCAGATCCTTGACGGAACAGTAAACCGTCCGAAGGCTGCTGTCCTCTTTGACTGGGCAAACTGGTGGGCTGTTGAAGATATCACAGGACCGAGGCTGGACTTTGACTATCCGGCCTGCGTGATCGCCCATTACCGTGCGTTCTGGGAGAAAGGCATCGAGGCGGATATCATAGATATGGATGCGGATATCAGCGGGTATCAGCTCGTTTCTGCGCCCCTTAATTATATGTATAAATCCGGATGGGCAGAAAAAGTAAAGGTGTTCGTCGAGAACGGCGGGACTTTCGTTACTACATATTTCAGCGGTATGGCAGATGAGACAGACCTTTGCTTTACCGGACATCATCCTCTGGAGGATGTGCTGGGCGTTATGCAGGAGGAGGTCGACGCTCCGTCCGAAGAGTTTGAAAATCAGTTTGCATATAACGGTACAGAGTATCCGGCGCGGCGGATGTGCGAGATTAATCATGCGAAAGAAGGCGCAGAGGTGATTTCTTCCTACGAGCGGGATTTCTACGAAGGCTGCCCGGCGGTAACGTGCAATGCGTTCGGAAAAGGGGAGGCGTACTATCTGGCGGCAGAGTCGGATCTTGCATTCCTGCGGGCATTTTACGGAGATGTATTTCAGAGCATCGGACTGAAGAATGCGCTGGATACGGAACTGCCTTACGGCGTGACGGTGACGGAGCGGACCGGCACTTATCCGGCTTTGGCAGATGGAGACGCGGAGACAGAAAAACACAAGGGTGTTGTGTTCGTGATGAACTTCAGGAATGAGCCAGTCTGCGTGGACGGCATCGGAAGGTGGACAGATGCAGAAAGCGGTGCGGTTTATGAGGGGAAACTGGAACTGGGAGCGTTTCAGTGCGCGGTGCTTGAGAGACAGGCCGACTGACAGAGTGAAGAATATGATAATAGAATGAGATAAAAGCCGATCATCAGAAGATGGTTGGCTTTTATATTGACTTAATTGCCGGCGGATACTAAGATATGTTCTGAAGACGCACAGATCATGAGCAAAGTTTTTACGATAGAAAGGAAACATCACTATGCAGTCATCAACAGAACTTAGAAGCCTGTTAAACCGGATCGACCACCGTGGCTATCCGGCTTACAAAGATACAAGGGGCGCCTACCAGTTCCCCGGTTATATATTGTCTATCGACCATGTGCAGGGCGATCCGTTCGCCTCGCCGTCAAAGGTGAGCGTCCGTGTGACTGGACGTACGGCGGGATTCCCGCAGGAGCTTTATGCGGGAGATCATCAGAGGACCGCTCTTCAGGACGAGCTGACGAGGCAGTTCGGCAGTCGGGCGGAGCAGTTTGCATTTAAGGCGAAAGGTTCGGGAAAGAGCGGCCTGATCTCTGTGAGCCGCTGCTGTCAGGAAGTGCTGGAGCGCACGGCGTGCCGCATCGACCCGAAGAGCGGAGATATCGTGCTGCGCATGGAGATCGGATTCCCGGCAAACGGGCGGACGATCAATGCAAGAGAGCTGGAGAAGATCCTCTTTGACTTCGTGCCGGAGTGCGTGAAACACGCGCTCTTCTATAAAAATATGGATGCAAAACGTTTAAGAGCTATTGTTGATCTTGCAGAAGATCAGCACTACATCCGCGAGATGCTGCCGAAGATGGGGCTCTGTGCTTTCGTTGCGAACGGGAGTGTGCTGCCAAGAGAATCGGGCATCTCGCCCAGACCTATGAAAGGCGGGGTGAAGTTCCAGTCTCCGAAAGAACTGGAAGTGACCATGGAACTTCCGCACAGAGGAAAGATCGCCGGTATGGGCATCCGCAGGGGGATCACCCTGATCGTGGGCGGAGGCTACCACGGCAAGTCCACGCTGTTAAAAGCGCTGGAGCTGGGAGTGTACGACCATATCGCGGGCGACGGCAGAGAGTATGTCATTACGGACAATACTGCCGTGAAGCTGCGCGCCGAGGACGGCAGGAGCATCCAGAAGACGGATATTTCCATGTTTATCAATGATCTCCCGAATGGGAAGGATACGGTGGGATTCTGCACCGAGGATGCCAGCGGCAGTACCTCGCAGGCGGCAAATGTAATCGAGAGTATTGAGGCGGGGACGTCCCTCCTTTTGATCGATGAGGATACGAGTGCGACTAACTTTATGATCCGGGACGAACTGATGCAGAGAGTCATCCACCGCGACATGGAGCCTATCACGCCGTTTATCGAACGGATCCGGGAGCTGTATGACGGCTACGGCATTTCCACGGTGATCGTGGCAGGAAGTTCAGGAGCTTATTTCCATGTGGCGGATACGATCATTCAGATGGACCGCTACGTTCCGAAGGATATCACCTCTTATGCGAAGAAAGAGGCGGAGAGCTATCCGGCAGTCAGCGGTCCGGAGACACCGGCGGAGAAACCGGATTTCCACCGGTGCCCGCGGGCAGGCAAAGGGTTTCGGGAGAATGACAGGATCAAGATGAAGACCATGGGGCGTGAGGCTGTCATGATCAACAAGGAAACCATTGACCTGCGCTATGTGGAGCAGATCACGGACAGCGAACAGGTGACGGCGCTCGGGTACTGCATGAGATATGCCCAGAAACACATTATGGACGGCAGGAAAGATCTCAGGCAGATCGTGGACGAGCTGGAGCGTGTGATAGAGAAAGGGACGCTGGCAGCGCTGTGTGAGAGCAGTTCAAGTGTTTCCTGTATGGCAATGCCGAGACGGCAGGAAATCTTCGCGTGCTTTGACCGTTACCGGAGCCTGAAGATGTGACTAGCAGGAAGGGAGAAGCATACGCCCTTGTTCGGAGTGGGCGGTATAAGAGAATGATAGAAGGAGAGACATGAAATGCAGTTAGTTGACGGCAGACCCGAGAATACAGAAGGCAGGCTTGACAAGGAAGTAAGAGTATATGATCTTCTCGATTCTCTCGGAATTAAATACAAAAGAGTGGACCATGAGGCTGCGATGACCATGGAAGCCTGTGTGGAGATCGACCGGACTCTGAGCGAAGGTGTGGAGAAAGGAGTTGCCATCTGCAAGAACCTGTTTCTGTGCAACCGGCAGGCAACGGATTTTTATCTGCTGCTCATCCCGGGAGACAAGCCCTTTAAGACGAAAGATCTGTCCGCGCAGATCGGCTCATCAAGACTGTCCTTTGCAAAGCCGGAATACATGGAGCAGTATCTGGACATCACGCCGGGCTCTGTGAGTGTAATGGGATTGATGAACGATAAAGAGAAAAAGGTACGGCTCCTGATCGACGAAGATGTCCTGCAGGATGAATATTTTGCATGTCATCCATGCATCAATACATCCAGCCTGAGGTTCAGGACGTCCGATCTTATGGAAAAAGTGATCCCGGCTATGGGGCATGAGCCGACGATGGTCCGCCTGTAGGAGGATGCGGTATGAGATTTTTTCACTTATCAGACTTGCATATTGGAAAACAACTGCATCATTATAACCTCCGTGAGGATCAGCAATATACCCTCGGGGAGGTTATTTCCTATGCGGAAAAGCTTCATCCCGACGCAGTTGTTATTGCAGGGGACATTTATGACAAATCGGTTCCGTCGGGAGAGGCGGTGACGGTGTTTGATGATTTCCTCACCCGGCTTTCAAAGATCGAGCCGGCAATCCCGATCTTTATTATTTCAGGAAACCATGACTCCGCCCAGCGGTTGGACTATGCAAGCCGCCTTTTGGGAAGCCATCAGATCTATATCGCCGGAAAAGCGCCGGAAACGGAGGAAGAACATCTCCGGAAGATCACGCTGCAGGACGAATACGGGGAGGTGCATTTCTGGCTCCTGCCGTTCCTGAAGCCGGGATATGTGCGGGGGCTGTGCGGCGGCGGACTCCCGGAGAGCTATACTGCCGCTGTCAGAGCTGTGCTGGAGCGTGAGCAGATCGATCCGGAAGAACGGAACGTGCTCGTATCCCACCAGTTTTATACGGGGAAAGATATAAGTTCGGGAGAAGACATTACTCCAAAGACGTGCGATTCAGAGCTGCTGAGTGTAGGCGGCACTGACAATGTAGATATCTCTGTCCTGAGAGATTTTGATTATGCTGCCCTCGGACATCTCCACGGAGCCCAGAAAGTTGGGGCGGAGCATATCCGTTACTGCGGCACTCTGCTGAAGTATTCTGTCAGCGAAGCCGGACAGGAGAAGACCCTCCATATGGTGGAACTGGGCGCGAAAGGGGCTCCCGTCAAGGTGGAGAAACTTCCCCTGCATCCGCTGCGGGATGTGCGGAAACTGCGGGGGGAGCTTGCCGGGATCATTGACGCGGCACAGCCGGAACAGAGAGACGACTATGTGAGCGTCACGCTGACAGACGAGATCGATCCGTATAAGCCGAAGGAACAACTGGAAAAGGTATACAGTCATATCCTGGAAGTGAGGATGGACAATGCGAGGACCAGACAGAAGCTGGAGTTCGGCGAAGAAGAGATCCGCATCGAAGATCCGGTGCAGGTGTTCTCTGACTTTTTCCGGGAAATGCAGGGGCGCGGAATGTCTGATGAAGAGGCGAAGATCGTAGAACATGTATTTGACAGGGCGAAAGGAGATGCAAGGTGAGACCGGTCAGACTTACAATGTCCGCTTTCGGATCTTATTCCGGAACGGAAGTGATAGATTTTACCCAGGTACAGGGCGGGCTGTTCCTGATCACCGGCGATACGGGCGCAGGGAAGACGACCATATTTGATGCGGTCACCTATGCGCTCTATGACAGGACCAGCGGAGGAGCCCGCGACGGCAATATGATGCGCAGCCAGTATGCCGCAGAAGATACGGATACGTATGTGGAGTATGTGTTTTCTTACCGGGGAGAGAAATATACGATCCGGAGAAATCCGGAATATATGCGCGTTGGCAAACGGAAAAATGCAGACGGTACGGTGCGTCTGGTGAAAGAGACGGCTAAGGTAAGCCTGCTTCTGCCGGACGGGAAAGAATTCCAGGGAAAGAAGCGGGAGATCGACCAGAAGATCGAGGAGATCATAGGACTGGACGCAGGGCAGTTTACACAGATCGCCATGATCGCCCAGGGAGATTTCCTGAAGCTTCTGCACGCGGGCTCGAAAGAGCGCAAAAAGATATTCTCCAGGATCTTCCAGACGCAGATCTACTGGCGGATGCAGGAGGAGCTGAAGGAACAGGGGAAAGCTTTGTATGTCAGCCTGAAAGAAAATGAGGCCGATATACGAAGAGAGATGGAGCGTGTGGCCCCGGTGTCTGCCGATCCGGCAGATACTGCGGAAATCTGGCAGGAACTTCTTGGAAGAGAGATGCCGCCGGCGGAAGAAGTCAGGCCGGTGTTAAAGCAGATCATAAAAGAGGGTGGAGACCTTGCCCGGGAGCTCGCCGGGGAAGAAGAAAAGCTTCAGAAAGAATCGGATGAACTCCACGCCGTGATCGAGAAGAAGCAGGAGACAAACCGGCTCTTTGATCTGCTCGACCGGGCACGGGAAACAGAACAGGCGCTTGAGCGTGACAGAGAAGCTTATGAGGAGATGAAACGGCAGGCGTCCAAAGGCGAGCGTGCGGAGCGTGCCCGCAGTCTGGAGGTGCAGGCGCTCCGGACGAAGAAAGAGTTGGAAAATGCTGAAACAGAAATACAGGTACAGCTTGTCTGGCAGAAAGAACACGGCGCCGATGAGAGACGTCTCAGGGAAAAGGCGGAGAGTCTGGAAAAGGCACTGAACGAGCTGGAGCCCCGGGTGCAGGAGAAGATCCTCCGTATCAGGGAGATGCTGCCGGGATATGCGGATGTGCGCAGGCTGAGAAAAGAATACGAGTTAAGGACAGCCGAGATGGCACAGTGCATGGGAGAATGCCGGAAAGCATCCGAAGACTATGAGGACAGATACCGGCGTTTTTTTGAAGGGCAGGCAGGACTTCTGGCGAAAGATCTGGAAGAAGGAATGCCCTGTCCGGTATGCGGCTCTACCCATCACCCGGAAAAGGCGGCTTTGTCAGAGAATGTACCGGATCAGAAGACCGTAGAACAGGCCAAAAAACTGCGCGACCAGGCGGAGCAGAAGCGCTCCCGGCTTCAGGAGACCTATCAGAGTGTGCGCGCCGGACTGGCTGCTGCTGAGGCGGCCCTCGGGGAAGATCCGCCTGCCGAAGAAGATGCAAGAGCACAGCTTGCCGATCTGGAACGGCAGCTAAAGGATGAGAAAGCGAAAGTAAAACAGGCGCAGGATCATTACAGGAAATGCGTGGAAGAAATGAGACGCCGGTCCGGACTGCTGGAGAGTCTGAAGACCCAGAAAGCAGGGCTTGAGAGGCGGTTCGAGGAAGAGCAGGAGGCGTTTCGCAAAGAGATCCGCAGGCAGGAGTTCAAAGATCAGGATGAGTACCGTGACGCAAAGCAGTGGATCAGCGGCTGGAAGGACAAAGACCGGCGGGTAAAAGAATATGAAAAAAATGTGCTCCAGTGCCGGACACAGGTCGAGACATTGAAAACCCAGACTGAGGGGAGAAGACGGGAAGACACAGAAGCCGACCGGCAGCGGCAGCAGGAACTTGCATCAGCTCTTAAAAAGAAGCGGGAAGAGAGCCTGGATCTGCACGGGAAAAATATGACCAATAAAAGCGCTTACGGGCAGTTGAAGAAATATTTTGCTTCGGGGGAAGAACTGCGGCAGAAATATGAGATGATCGGCAACTTAAGCCGCACGGCAAACGGAAACTTAAGAGGCAGTGTGAAGTTGGATTTTGAGACGTATGTCCAGAGAAAATATTTCCGGCAGATCATCCGGGCGGCAAACAAGAGGCTTGCCCGTATGACGTCCAATGAATTTATCCTTCAGTGCCGGGAGATCAGCGCCCTGAGCAGCCAGGGGCAGGCAGGGCTGGATCTGGATGTATATGATCTGGTAACAGATTCCGTCCGCGACGTGAAATCCCTGTCCGGCGGCGAGTCTTTCATGGCTGCGCTCTCCATGGCGCTCGGGCTTGCGGATATCGTACAGAATACGGCGGGAGCGGTGAGCCTGGAAACGATGTTTGTGGACGAGGGCTTCGGCTCGTTGGATGATGCTGCCCGTGAGCGTGCGATCCAGATATTAAAAGAACTGGCGGGAGAGAAAGGTCTCGTCGGGATCATCTCCCATGTCAATGAGCTGAAAGAGCAGATCGACTGGAAACTGAAAGTCACAAAAAATGAGCATGGCAGCAGTACGTCATGGGTATTATAACGAAAGATATGACCACAGGAACAGAAAGGGAAAAAGCGCAAAAAAGGAATAAGGAAGGGTCAGAAAATAACAGAAAGACCCGGAAAGTATCATTGATCCGCAGCTCTGTCCGTCCGGATTCCATCCGGACCAGACAGGGCTGCGGTGTTTACTGCATTTTCAAATACTGTACACTGTAGGGCGGCATTGTGATCTGGCCGTTTAATGTGACGGTATCAGCATCGGATGTTTCCGGATCTTTGACGTTATCCGCTGCTGTCCCCGCAAGGTCAGCATCTGTTGTGCAGGTGCCTTTATCATCAGCTTCTTTGGCAGTATCTTCGACTGTAATGTCTTCTGGCGTAAGCGCTTCAAACTCGCCCGGGTATGTCAGGATCCGGCTGAAGGTGCCGTTCAGTTCATGGCTGCCTGCCGTGTGTTCGGAGTCTGACGCGTTGATCGCCACAAGGACACGCTCGCCGTCGGTCCTGCGCTCGAAGACAAGCTGATGGTTCGTGATCACTACGTTGTGATATGTCCCGTTGCACAGTGCGTCACTCTCTCTGCGCAGAGCGATCAGTGCTTTGATAAATGCGGTCAGCTCATTCGGTTTCGGCTCTTCAAAGCACGGGCGGAGCGCGTAATCATTGTCCGGAGCTTTTGCTCCTTCCTCACCCCACTCGCTTCCGTAATAAATGCACGGAATACCCGGCATTCCAAACAGAAGACCGTATGCGAGCGGGATGTGGTTCTTGTTGGTAAGGATGGTGGCAAGTCTTGACACATCATGATTGTCCACGAAAGTCATGAGATGCTTTCCTCTATAGATACACCACTGCTCCGGACCGTACTGGCGGTTCAGCGAATGCGCGATCTCAAACATGTTCATGCTGTTAAAGCTGGAGTAGATGCCCTTGTAGCACTCGTAGTTTGTACAGCTGTGCAGCATCTCATCATTTACGATCAGGTTATAATCCCCAAAGAGGACTTCACCGATCAGGGCAAAGCCCGGTTTGAGCTCTTCGCAGAAATGACGGAGCCTCTTCATGAAATTGTGGTCCAGGCTGTAAGCGACATCCAGTCTGAGCCCGTCGATCCCGAATTCCTCGATCCACATCTTCACACAGTCGAGCAGATAGTCGACAACCGCCGGATTCTGAAGGTTCAGCTTGACCAGCTCAAAGTGTCCTTCCCATCCCTCGTACCAGAATCCGTCATTGTAGCCGCTGTTCCCGTCAAAATTGATGCAGAACCAGTCCTTGTACGGAGAATCCCATTTCTTTTCCTGAACGTCCTTAAACGCCCAGAATCCTCTTCCTACATGATTAAATACGCCGTCGAGCATGATCTTTACATTGTGTTCGTGAAGCGTCTGACAGACCTCTTTGAAGTCGTCGTTCGTGCCGAGACGGCAGTCGATCTTCATAAAATCTCTTGTATCGTAGCCGTGATTGTCAGATTCAAAAATCGGATTTAAAATGATCGATCCGATGCCCAGCTCCTGTAGATATCCTGCCCATTCGCCGATCTTTAAGATGCGGTGCGCTGTGACGCCGTCATTGTGCACGGGAGCGCCGCAGAATCCGATCGGATATATCTGGTAAAAAGTTTCATTGTAAGCCCACATAGATTAGCTCCTTCCTTTACTGTAGTTTTGTATTTTCTATATAATCTTGCAGGCCGGATCAGTACGACCGGTCCGGTCTGCGTACAGCCCACTCATTATAGCATATCTTCATGGGAAATAGAAGTTAAATGAAATTGACACTGTTAAACATGGAAGATATACTAAAAGTAAAGCTAAATGTTGGATTTTTGCATCTGATATTATGGAGGAACTGGCATGAGAAAATGGAATACGATCATGAAGAAGATGGCAGTTTTATTTTTATCCGCAGTGCTGATATCAGCGATGATGCCGGTGCAGTTGCGGGCACAGGAGCAGAGCGTACAGGACGAGACTGAGATCGGCGCGCAGAGCGGAGAAGGTGCGGGAACCGGTGTGCAGAGCAGGGATGGCGCCGGGGGCGGCGCGCAAAGCGGAGCTGATGCCGGGATCGTCATGCGGAGCAGGAGTGACGCAGAGGCGGATTCCGCTGTGGATGATGATATGACCGGCGGTGAAAAGGCTGTGCAGACGATGAAAGTTCAGGATACGGGCGCAGAAACGAAAGATTCAGATGATGCCGATGATGTGGAAGGCGACGGAAACAGTCAGGATGTTATCGGGAAAGATGATAAGAGGGATCAGACAGACCAGACAAATCAGACAGACCAGACAGACCAGACAGATAAGACAGACCAGTCAGAAGACGATCAGTATGACGGACAGCAGGATGAGGATCCGCTAGAAGACGAAAGCCAGACGGGAGACGGGCAGGAAGGCGAAAACCCAGGGGGAAGACCGGGGATCACACTGGATCCAATCGCTTTTCCAATTCTGATGGACAGCTCAAACGAACTCTATGGCAGCCTGAGTCAGTTCCTGTCACTTAGTTCGGACCAGTTCCAGATCTATACAGTGGCAGTTATTGATCCCATGACTCAGCAGCCGGTACAGCCGGACAGTCCGGTAGAAGTATCGCTGGATGTGCCGTCGGGCTATGACGCTGACAGAGTTGTGGTCAGCGAGATCAGTATGGATGGCGAGATACCTGTGAGGACAGAGCTTTCTTTTACATATAATAGTGGAAAAGCAGTATTTGAGACAGACCATTCAGGCGTTTATGTCGTAATGGAGAAGAAAGTACAGCCCCAACTCCCGGCTTCGCTGGAAATGACCTCCAAAGTAGAGAAGCTGGAGCTCACAAAGAAATATCCGGATGGAGTATCGCAGATATCACCTGCGGGATCCCTGACATCATCCGCCAGGGCGTTGACTCTTAATCCGCAGACAGGAGATGACCATTCTGTACTGATCTGGGGAGTTGTCACAGCTATAGCTGCGGCTGCAGTGATCGTGCTGATCGTGATCATTATTAAAAGAAGAAAATGAAAAAAATCTTGACACGGAGAATCTTGGGGACTATAATATTACAGCATGACTAAAGGAGAAACAGTATGCGCCATAGCCCCGGAGTATGCTGATTTCAAATAAATAAGCTACAAAAGCAACGTTATCTGATGATTTTATAGGAGGAACACCCATGAAAACTTATATGGCTAACCCTGACAAGATTGAAAGAAAATGGTATGTGGTTGACGCTGACGGATGTACACTCGGACGTCTTGCTTCTGAAGTTGCGAAAGTGCTCAGAGGAAAGAACAAACCGGAGTACACACCGCATATCGACACAGGCGATTATGTGATCGTTGTAAACGCTGAGAAAGTAAAAGTAACAGGTAAGAAACTTCAGCAGAAGATCTACTACAACCACTCCGATTATGTAGGTGGAATGAAAGAGACTACACTTGCTGAGATGATGGCTAAGAAACCGGAGAAGGTTATCGAGCTTGCTGTTAAAGGAATGCTCCCGAAAGGACCTATGGGAAGAGACATGATCAAGAAGCTTCACGTATATGCTGGACCGGATCATGCACATCAGGCACAGAAACCGGAAGTTCTGACATTTTAGGTAGAGGTTGAAAGGAGGATATAACAGTGGCTAACGCAAAATACTACGGAACAGGAAGAAGAAAAAAATCAGTAGCAAGAGTATATCTTGTACCTGGAACAGGCAAGATCACGATCAATAAAAGAGACATCGACGAGTATCTCGGACTTGAGACTCTGAAAGTTGTTGTACGCCAGCCGCTCGTGGCTACAGGAACAACAGATAAATTCGATGTGATCGTAAATGTAAAAGGCGGCGGTTACACAGGACAGGCCGGAGCGATCCGTCACGGTATCGCAAGAGCACTTCTTGAGGCAGACGCTGATTACAGACCGGTGCTCAAGAGCGCAGGATACCTGACTCGTGACCCGAGAATGAAAGAGCGTAAGAAATACGGCCTCAAGGCTGCCCGTCGCGCTCCGCAGTTCAGCAAGCGCTAAACTTTATCAAAAGTGGTCAAAAACCCCGGAACTACGCGGTTTCC
>DWVY01000066.1 GCA_019119995.1 Candidatus Mediterraneibacter faecavium
TTGCTGTAATTGGCGTAGGAGCAGAGAATCAGATACCAGAAAAGAAAAGAGCCTCCGGTGGTTCGGATGCTCCTGTCATTTATTAAGGTCTGTATGAAGTTGCGGTAGATCCGGCAGCGTGGGAAATCTACGATTTGTTTGAGTTCTAATTGGTATTCCATAATAAGCCTCTCTTTCTGAAATAAAATAGAGGCAGCGTCATCATGCTGCCTCTAGCCAATCGTTCGGTTGAATGTCACCTTTATTCTATTAATTCTGGATGTGAGGATATCCTGCCAATATCCCTCCATCATCCCTTTTGCATCGAAAAAGCCTTGCCAAAGTCAAATTCTTGATTTATACTTAATTTGCAAGAAATTTATCATTAAGGCTGTTTCGAGCTGGTAAAAAATCCCCATTTTTCGGGACTCTAAGTTCCATTTCGTACCAAGACGTTCTGGGAAAATCGACTGGCACAAAATGACTTAAAATCCCGTGGGTAGTAATACCCGTGCCGGTTCGACCCCGGCCTGCGGCATCAGGTAAAGAGACTAAGACATAAAAGTTTTAGTCTTTTTTCTTCCTCGTTTTCAGTCTTAATCTTCTGGACATTGCAGGATCAGTAATATATAATGAAACCATGCACGGGACAGAAGGATCTGGAAGTGTCCGGAATCAAGATACTGTCGGATGAAGGAGGAAGAGAGTATGGCAGGAGCAGTAGCAGTACTATTTATATTGATGTTTATACTGGTCATCTTTGCAATATGCATCGTTATGATCATTGCAGAGTGGAAACTGTTTAAGAAAGCCGGACAGCCTGGCTGGGCGGCAATCGTACCATTTTACAATGCATATGTTCTGACAAAGATCACATGGGGGAATGGCTGGCTTTTCCTGCTTGGTTTTCTCCCGCTGGGGAATATTATTTTCCTGATCTTTACATGGATCAAGCTGGCAAAGGCGTTTGGCAAAGGAGGGGGATATGCGGCAGGACTGTTTTTTGTTCCGTTTATATTCCTGCCGATGCTGGCATTTGGCGGCGCTGTGTACCAGGGACCGGATCAGGGCAGTAAGAAGGGGGCGCTCATTGCGTGCGCAGTACTTGGCGGCATCGGTGTCCTGCTTTACGGATTGCTGCTCATTACCGCAGTTACAGCCGGAGTGACCCAGATGAGAGATATACCGCCGGTGTATATGGAAGATCATGATGACATGGACAATCTGTATGAAGATGGTTATGATGACCAGGATGATCTGTACGGAGACAGTTATGATGACTATGATAATTATGACGATCAGGATGACTACGGCGATTATGGTGATATCGGTTCGGACGTGGAAAGGACTCCGATCGAAGGCTATAACTATTTTGTGAATGTCATGCTTGACAATGGTGATACGCAGGTCAGCGTACCCGTGCCGGACAGTGAGTACCTTGCCGCTTCAGGCGGAGCCGCATCAGCGGTTCTTGACGGTGTATCAGTTTCGGTTTATGCCGGGTATAAATACGCGGATCTCCCTGAGATGGTGAGTGACTCTGTCGAGAGTACCTGCGATCTTATGGAAAGCATGCCGGAATATTATGCGGATATCACGGTGGATGAGATGATAGCCGGAGACGGTTTCGCCCTCCAGCAGATCAACTATAACTATATTAACTGGGATGGCGAAAAAATACCGTGTATTGAGATCATTAAATGTGATCAGGTAGATGACGGCATGGTGATGCTGGATCTTTCTGTTGACAATTCCAGTGCAACGGAAAATACGCAGACGATTTTTGAAGAAGCGTGCGCATTGTACGGAATTGATTTTAGTTTCGACTGATGCATAAAAAATAAAATTCAGACAAGAAAAGGAGAATGAAAATGAGTACAGGAATGATTTGTAATTGCAAGCAGGTATCTTATGCAGATGTGGAGAATGCACTGCATCAGATGGATAAATTCGATGATGTTCTCTCAGCATTTGACGAAGTTCAGAAAATCACACATTGTTCTACGGGATGCGGCGGATGTCATGACAAGATCATGGATGCTATTTCGGAAATTATGATGGGATAATCGTGCAGATATGAGTATAAAGCATATTTTATTTGATCTGGATGGTACGCTGCTGCCTATGGTACAGGATGAATTTGTAAAATTCTATATGCCGCTTTTGGCAAAATCGTATACGGATGCAGGTGTATCGATCGATCCGAAGAAATTTATCGGTGCAGTATGGGCCGGATACGAAGCGATGGTGAAGAATGACGGGAGCCGTACGAATCGTGAGGCTTTCTGGAGCTACATAGAGCCGGAGCTTCCGCTCCCGACAGAGGAATCCGAGAAGATTGCCCTGAATTTTTACGCGGATGAGTTCAATCAGGCGATATGCACTACAAAACCTACGCCTGTGTCGGATCAGATCGTGAAAAGGGCGAAAGAGAGAGGGTTTGAGATTTATCTTGCCACCAATCCGGTATTTCCGCGATGTGCCACTCTTAACCGCATCCGCTGGGCAGGACTGGATGCAGAAGACTTCAAAGTGATCACTACATATGAGAAATGTACATACTGTAAGCCGAACCCGGAGTATTTCAGAGGGATTCTTGAAGAATTCCGTCTGGATCCGGCAGAATGTCTGATGGTGGGCAATGATGTGGGCGAAGATCTTTCGATCAGGACGCTCGGTGTGAAGACATATCTTGTCACAGATACGATGGAGAATAAGAAGAACCTGCCGATCGAATCGGAATACACAGGGGCTTTGAGTGATCTGCTTGAATTTATTGAAACACTGTAAAGTATGAGAAAACGGGAAGTCTATTTAACAGACTTCCCATATTTTTTGCATAGATCTATAAATGATCTCATGTTATCTGTAAGAAATTTGCTTTTATGATAGATAACATTCAGATTTCTCCGGATTGGCTGATCGAGAGGAACCTGCCGGACCATCCCCTCTTCGATATCTTTTTTTACAAGAAGATAAGGAAGAACTGATACGCCGAGACCCTCGGCAACGGCTTTGACAAGTGCCTGTGTGCTTGTGCTCTCCCATCTGGGGGAGACTGTGATCTGCTGCAGGGAGAAAGCGGCGTCAAGCAGTTCTCGCCCGGCACTGCCTTTCTCGCGCATAAGGAAGGGGAAACGGGAAAGGCCGGCAAGGGATATGGATTTAGCTGAGGAGAGAGGATGGCCGGGCGGAATGATTACGCACATACTGTCTGTCATAAAAGGGACAGCGCGCAGATCGGGATGTGAAGGCTGCGTTTCAATAAGTCCCAGATCGATGCCGCTGTGGATGAGCTCGTCTTCGATCGATGCTGATCTGCTGACTTTGGCTTCAATCGTAAGATCTGGAAATTTCTCCTGATATCCGTGGATCAGCACAGGCAGGATATGAGTGCCGATTGTGATACTCGCACCGACGCGGAGTGTGCCAAAAGTATCCCAGTTCCTCATTTTTTGCTCCATCTCGTTAAAAAGAGAGACAATATGGACGGCATATTCGTAGAATTCCTTTCCACATTCTGTAGGTGCGATGTGCCTGCCGATCCGGTCAAAGAGCCGGATGCCATAATATTCTTCCAGTTCACGTACGGCAAGGCTTACGGAAGGCTGGGCAAGATGCAGTTCCTGAGCTGCTTTTGTAATACTGTTCTTCTGGAATACAGATACCAATATTCTCATGTGGCGAAGTGTCATGTCAGATTTCCTTTCCTGGCTTCTCCCGGCCCAGAGAGGCGGAGAAAGCATATATGCTTAGTTTATATATAATTAAAATATTATATATCATATAGAATAATACTATTTTACATATGAATCAACTGCGAATATACTTAGGAACGGAGAAGGGAGATAAAGGCATGAATAATAAAAAAGAAGTCTTGTTGAAACTGTTTGTATCGACTTTGTATCTCAGTGCGTTTACATTCGGCGGAGGTTATGTGATCGTGACGCTGATGAAGAAAAAATTTGTGGATGAATATCACTGGATCGAGGAAGATGAGATGCTGGATCTGGTGGCGATTGCCCAGTCCTCGCCTGGTGCGATCGCGGTCAATGGTGCGATCGTAGTCGGATATAAGCTTGCAGGGGTGGCCGGTGCGCTGGTTGCTATTGTGGGCACCGTGATACCCCCGTTTCTTATCATCTCTGCGGTATCGGTATTTTATAATGTGTTCCGGGAAAATTACATTATCGCACAGCTGCTTGAAGGGATGCAGGCGGGAGTCGGGGCGGTTATCGCTGCGGTCGTGTTTGATATGGGCGAGGGTGTGGTGAAAGGGAAAAATGCCGGCTCGATCATCATAATGCTGGGGGCTTTTATCGCTTCCTGCATATTTGGTGTTAATGTCGTCTATATCGTGATCGCATGCCTTATGATCGGTGTTGCCAGGACGCTCATAAATGAGAGGGGGGAAAAGAAATGATCTATCTGGAATTGTTTTGGAGTTTTTTGAAAATCGGACTCTTTAGTTTCGGAGGAGGTTATGCGGCAATGCCGCTGATCCAGGAACAGGTGGTTTCTTCCCATAACTGGCTGAGTATGGCTGAGTTTACGGATCTGATCACGATCTCTCAGATGACGCCGGGGCCGATCGCGATAAATTCGGCTACTTTCGTGGGAATTAAGATAGCCGGGATACCGGGGGCTTTGGTTTCGACGATCGGATGTATCCTGCCGTCCTGCATTATCGTTATGCTGATCGCAAAGCTTTATCTGAAATACCGCACGGTGAATATGCTGCAGAGCGTACTGAATTCCCTTCGGCCTGCAGTGGTGGCTATGATCGCATCTGCAGGTATTTCAGTCCTGATCACAGCATTCTGGGGAAGTGCGGAACTGATTTCGCTGGCAGGGACAAATTGGATTTTGGTCATTATTTTTGCCGCATGCGTTGTTCTGCTCCGAAAATTCAGAATGAATCCGATCCTTGTCATGGTGCTGGCAGGTGTAGTGAAGGCGGGGGTATCTTTTGTGGGATTATAAATCCGTGCAGAAAGAGGATCCTAGATCAGGCACGGAAGACACCGGGACGAGATTGCTAGAATCTTGTTCCGAGATACAGAGTCATCGGACGGCGGAAAAGATGGGAAAAGCCATTTGTAATGGCACCTGTGCAGACGGCGGCGATCACAGTGCCGATTCCTACTGTCGAAAGATTGCGGAGCAGCAGAACAGAGAGAACAGATGAAGTCAAAGTCATCAGAATTTCTATACATATCCGAATCGTTCCGAAACTGCGATGAGTTCTGTGCGCCAGACTGGATATAAACCCTTCCATCGGGAGAACTGCGAATTTTGAGTTAAGCGTAAATGAAATGCCGACGGCAAATACACTGCATGCCGCAGTGCCGTTCGACAAGTATTTCACATAGGAGCAGACCGCCGTTTACAACAAAATTAAAGACGGCATAGCTCGATGACGGGAAAAGACCGGTCAGTAAAAGTGCGAGACTGCAGCTTGGAGCAACTCCGAGCGAAGCTTTCAGAAAGAGATTTGATCCGCTGAAAGATGACTATCACTACCCGATATCGTTGATATACTCCAGAAAAAGGCAACTTACAAATGCTGAAAAGAACTTTGTAAAGTTTATTCAGGATTATAAGCAGTGAATTGTTATAAAATGTTACATATTTATTAAGAAAATATATTGACAAATGTTTTTGACGTGATATACTTTGAGAGTCAAAGTATTTAAGACTCAAAGTAATTTTATATAACAGTTCAGCCATCTGATATCAGAAGACGGATTTATGCTTGCATAAGTATCCGGTGCAGGCTGAACTGCTGCAATCTGAGAGATTTGGAGAATAGAAATGGTTGGAAAAATATGTGGAACCGGATCCTATGTACCGTCCAGGGTGATGGATAATGATGATTTGTCAAAAATCGTGGATACCAATGATGAATGGATACGGGAGAGGACCGGGATTGGAAAGCGCCATATTATCGATGAAGAGACGACCTCCTACATGGCAGGGCAGGCAGCGCTGCGCGCCATAGAGCAGAGCGGGATCGATCCGGAAGAGATTGATATGATCCTTGTGGCATCTTCATCATCGGAGACGGTTTTCCCGTGTGCCGCATGTGAAGTGCAGAAAATGATCGGTGCGTCACATGCGGTCGGATATGACCTGAACGCGGCATGTACGGGCTTTGTACTTGCTTTCAATACTGCACAGGCATACATAAGCGCAGGAATGTGCCGGACGATCATGGTGATCGGCGCTGACAGCATGAGCAACATGATCGACTGGACAGACAGGAGTACATGTATTCTGTTCGGAGACGGCGCAGGGGCGGCTCTTTTGAGGGCAGAAGAAGGAAGCCCGGTATACATGGCAGCTCATTCGGACGGTGTGAAAGGCCCGGCTCTGACAGGCCTGAGCAGACACCGCAAAGGATGGGAGAAGGAATTGGAAGAAGGGGCTGTGAAAGAGTCCTTTATTCACATGGACGGACAGGGCGTATTTAAATTTGCTGTCCGTAAAGTACCTGAAATTATAGAAGAAGTTCTGGAAGAAGCAGGAAACTCTCTGGACGACATTGATTATTTTGTTCTCCATCAGGCAAACAGGAGGATCATTGAGGCGGTAGCGAAGAGGCTGAAGACAGACATCTCGAAGTTCCCGATGAACCTCGAGGAATATGCAAATACTTCCGCAGCGACAGTGCCGATCCTCATCGATGAGATGAACCGAAAAGGAATGTTCAGAAAAGGCCAGAAGATCATGATGGCGGGATTCGGTGCAGGGCTTACATGGGCGGCAAGCCTGTTTGAGTGGTAATTTCCGGCAATGCCGGATTACAATACATTCTCTCCGCATGGCGGAGCGATATAACATCCCGTGAAGGGAAAATATTTTCAAGTAAGAAAGGAAAAAGGAACCATGTTAGAGAAGATCAAAGAAATCGTAGCAGAGTCATTAAACGCAGACGTTGACACACTTACAGAGGAGACATCTTTCAAAGATGATCTTGGAGCTGATTCCCTGGATCTGTTTGAAATGGTAATGGCATTCGAGGAAGAGTTCGAAGTTGAGATTCCGTCTGAGGATCTGGAGCAGATCAACACGATCGGCGATGTTGTAAAATATCTTGAGGCACACAAATAAGACTTAATTCTTTAGAGAAAGAAAGGTTGTAGAGTATGAAAACAAAAGTAACCGAATTATTAGGAATTGAATATCCGATCATTCAGGGAGGAATGGCCTGGGTTGCTGAGTATCATCTTGCAGCCGCCGTATCCGAAGCCGGCGGCTTGGGACTGATCGGTGCTGCGAGTGCGCCGGCTGACTGGGTGCGTGAACAGGTCAGAGAGGCGAAGAAACTCACTGACAAGCCATTTGGAGTGAATATCATGCTTATGAGTCCGTATGCGGACGATGTGGCAAAAGTTATCGTGGAGGAAGGCGTGAAAGTCGTTACGACAGGCGCGGGTTCTCCGGAGAAATACATGAAGATGTGGAAAGAAGCCGGAGTCAAAGTCATACCGGTGGTTGCATCTGTCGCGCTTGCAAAGCGTATGGAGAGATGCGGAGCCGATGCACTTGTTGCAGAGGGAACCGAGGCCGGCGGACACATCGGTGAGAATACGACAATGGTACTTGTACCGCAGGTCGTAGATGCAGTGAATATCCCGGTCATCGCAGCGGGCGGTATTGCCGACGGAAGAGGAATCGCGGCGGCATTTATGCTTGGCGCCCAGGGTGTGCAGATGGGAACTCACTTTGTGGTTACGAATGAATCTCAGGTTCATGAAAATTATAAAGATATGATCATCAAGGCAAGGGATATTGATTCCAGAGTAACAGGAAGATCCACAGGTCATCCGGTACGTGCCCTGAGAAATCAGATGACAAAAGAATACTTACAGAAAGAACAGGAAGGCGCTTCATTTGAAGAACTTGAGCACCTGACTCTCGGCGGCTTAAGACGTGCAGTCGTAGACGGTGATGTGAAGACAGGAAGCGTGATGGCAGGACAGATTGCAGGTATGGTCAAAGAGAAGATGTCATGTCATGACCTGATCCAAAAACTTGTAAAAGAGACAGATGACCTGATCGGAGGAAAAGGTTTCTATGAGTAAGATCGCATTTATGTTCCCGGGACAGGGAGCACAGAAAGCCGGAATGGGCAAAGATTTTTATGAACAGAGTGAAACAGCAAGGAAAGTCATCGACAAGGCGACAGAACTGCTGGATATAGATATGAAAGCGTTATGCTTTGAAGAAAATGATAAGCTGGATCAGACAGAGTATACACAGGCGGCGCTTGTGACTGTCTGCATGGCAATGGAACACGTATTGAGAGAGCGCGGACTGAAAGCTGACGTGACGGCCGGATTAAGCCTCGGCGAGTACTGCGCCATCGCATCGGCAGGCGGCATGAGCACGGAGGACGCCATCACCACAGTGAGAAAGCGCGGTATCCTTATGCAGAATGCAGTGCCGGGCGGAAAAGGTACAATGGCGGCAGTGCTGGGCATGAAAGGTGAGGATATCGAGAAAGTCGTCGATCCGATCGACGGCGTTACGATCGCCAATTACAACTGCCCGGGACAGATCGTCATCACAGGATGGAAAGAGAGCGTTGAGAAGGCTTCGGAGGAACTGAAAGCCGCCGGGGCAAAGAGGGTTATGCCGCTGAATGTAAGCGGACCGTTCCACTCTCCGATGCTGGAAGAAGCAGGAAGAGAACTGGGACAGGTGCTCGCAGGCGTACAGCTCTCCGAGCTTGAGATCCCTTATGTGACAAATGTAACGGCAGAGTATGTGACAGATATCTCTGAGACAAAAGCGCTCCTTGCAACACAGGTGGCTTCATCTGTGCGCTGGCAGCAGAGTGTGGAGAATATGATCGCTGACGGCGTGGATACATTCGTAGAGATCGGGCCGGGCAGGACACTGGCAGGATTCATGCGCAAGATCAGCCGTGACGTGAAAGTGTACAATGTCGGTACATGGGAAGATGTAGACAAGGTGGTAAGTGAATTATGTTAAATGGAAAAGTTGCTGTAGTAACAGGCGCTTCCAGAGGAATCGGAAGAGCGATCGCCATAAAACTTGCATCCGAGGGCGCGACGGTAGTGATCAACTACAATGGTTCCAAAGACCGTGCCGAGGAAGTAAAGAAAGAAATTGAGGAGAACGGCGGAAAGGCCGACATCAGACAGTGCAATGTATCTGATTTCCATGCCTGCGAAGAAATGTTCAAAGAAATCATCGCAACATTCGGCAGAGTGGATATCCTCGTAAATAACGCAGGTATTACGAGAGACGGGCTGCTCATGAAGATGACAGAGGAAGATTATGACGCGGTCCTCGATACAAACCTGAAAGGAACATTCAACTGTATCCGTTTCGTAGCGCGTCAGATGATCAAACAGCGCGGCGGACGTATCATCAATTTGGCATCTGTATCCGGAGTGCTCGGAAATGCGGGACAGGCAAACTATTCTGCATCCAAGGCAGGTGTGATCGGGCTTACAAAGTCTGCGGCAAGAGAACTTGCAAGCCGCGGGATCACGGTAAATGCGATAGCACCGGGATTCATCAATACAGAGATGACAGAAGTGCTCTCCGATAAAGTAAAAGAGGGTGCCGTGGCGCAGATCCCGTTGGGGAAATTCGGTGAGACAGAAGATATCGCAAATGCAGCGGCATTCCTGGCAGGAGACGGAGCACGGTATATCACAGGACAGGTGCTGTGCGTAGACGGCGGAATGGCTATATAAAACCAGAGAGCCTTGTTGCGAAAAATTCCGCCGGAACGGTCTGCATTATCACTGCGGACGCGCTTTCGCTCGGGTCGGAACGCAGACGGGAATTGTTTTGGATGAAACTGATACAGAAAAGGGAAACGTGATCCTGTGGAAAGCGGGATTGTGTTAAGTAGGATGTTTGGGATGAGGCAGATAGAGAGTCTGTCTCGGAAAGGGATTGTTTTGGATATGGAGAAGAGAAGAGTTGTAGTGACCGGGCTTGGGGCTGTGACGCCGATCGGAAATACGGTGGAGGAGTTCTGGGCAGGTATTAAGGAAGGCAAGGTCGGGATCGGGCCGATCACGAAGTTTGATGCTTCAGATTTTAAGGTACAGATCGCGGCTGAGGTAAAGGGATTTGTCGCAAAAGAGCGGATGGACTTTAAGGCTGCGAAGAGAATGGAGCCTTTTTCACAGTATGCGGTTGCGGCTGCGAAAGAGGCATTTGAGGATTCAGGCATAGATATGGAGCAGGAAGATCCGTACAGAGTTGGAGTGATCGTGGGCTCAGGTATCGGAAGTCTGCAGTGTGTGGAGACCAATTATGAGAAGATCATCACAAAAGGACCGAACAAGGTGAATCCGCTTATGGTTCCGCTTATGATCTCCAACATGGCGGCAGGTAACATTTCCATCCAGCTCGGACTGAAAGGAAAATGTACCAACGTCGTTACAGCGTGTGCATCCGGCACGCACTGTATCGGAGATGCGTTCCGCGCGATCCAGTACGGCGATGCAGACGTAATGGTCGCAGGCGGTACGGAGGCTTCGGTGTGCCCGACGGGAATTGCCGGGTTTACGGCGCTGACTGCCCTGTCTACAACAAATGATCCGGAACATGCTTCCCGTCCGTTTGACAAGGACAGAGACGGATTTGTCCTCGGAGAGGGCTCCGGTATCGTAGTGCTCGAGGAACTGGAGCACGCTAAGGCAAGAGGCGCGAAGATCTATGCGGAGCTTGTCGGATACGGAGCTACCGGCGACGCATATCATATCACATCTCCGGCGGAAGACGGAGAAGGCGCCGGAATGGCTATGAAGCTTGCCATGAAAGAGGCGGGCGTGGCTCCGGAGCAGATTGATTATATCAACGCGCACGGAACAAGTACGCACCACAATGATCTGTTCGAGACAAAGGCGATCAAATTTGCTCTCGGCGACGCGGCGAAGAATGTTTCCATCAACTCTACAAAATCCATGATCGGACATCTGCTCGGAGCGGCAGGCGGCGTGGAATTCGTCGTATGCGTAAAGAGCATTCTGGACGGATTCATCCATCAGACCGTGGGCACCGAGAATGTAGATCCGGAGTGCGACCTGGACTATACAGTGGGCGCGCCGGCAGAGAAAGATGTAAATTATGTGCTGACGAACTCGCTTGGATTCGGCGGACATAACGCGACACTGTTGTTGAAAAAGTATGAAGGGTAAGAGGTGCGTGCAATGAAAGTTGAACAGGTATTGGAATTAGTAAAAGCTGTTTCAGATTCTGAACTTACAGAATTTAAATATGAGGAAGACGGAGTAAAGCTTTCCCTCAAGAAAACAAGTGACAAGATCGTCCAGGTGCAGGCGCCTGCCGCTCCGGCAGCTCCGGTAATCGCACCGGCAGTTATGCCGGCAGCTCCGGTTCCGGGCGCACCCGTACCGGCGGCTCCGGCAAATCAGGCACCGGGAGCAGCGTCGGCTCCGGCAGAAGCCGCGCAGGCAACAGAGAGTGCCGCTCCCGCAGGGAATATCGTAAAATCCCCGCTCGTGGGAACATTCTATGCAGCTCCGGCTGAGGATGCAGAGCCCTTCGTAAAAGTAGGCGACAGCGTAAAAGAAGGCCAGGTACTGGCGATCGTAGAAGCGATGAAACTGATGAACGAGATCGAAAGCGACTTCACAGGAACCGTAAAAGAGATACTCGTAGAAAACGGCCAGGGTGTAGAATTTGGCCAGCCACTCTTTGTAATAAGCTAGTCCGCATGCGCTGCGGAGCAGAATGCTGTGGCAGGCTTGCCTGCCGACAGCGTTCTGACCCGCAGCATATGGCGACAGCCATACAGCGAGATGGAGCTGCGAAGCAGCGGAATCGAGCTGTAAGCATGCGGACGGAAGGCGGCAGCTAGGCGCAGTAGAAAGGAAGCAGAATCATGAACAGTTTAACAGTAGAACAGATCCAGGAGATCATCCCCCACAGACATCCGTTCCTTCTCCTCGATAAGATCGAGGACTATGAGCCGGGACAGTATGCAGTGGGATATAAAGCAGTGACATACAGAGAGGACTTTTTCCGCGGACATTTCCCGCAGAAAGCGGTAATGCCGGGAGTGCTGATCCTCGAGGCGCTTGCGCAGACAGGCGCGGTGGCGATCTTAAGCATGCCGGAGAATCAGGGCAAGATCGCGTTCTTCGGCGGCGTGCAGAAATGTCGTTTCAAAGGCATGGTAATGCCGGGAGATACGCTGAAGCTTGAGACGAAGATCATCAAGAGCAAGGGTCCTGTCGGAGTAGGACAGGCGACAGCCTATGTAGACGGAAAGGTAGTTGTCAGTGCGGAACTGACATTTATGGTAGGGGAGTAAGAAAATGATTGGAAAAGTATTGATCGCAAACCGCGGTGAAATCGCCGTGCGCATCATCCGCGCGTGCCGGGAAATGGGGATCGAAACAGTGGCCGTCTACTCTGAGGCGGACAGAGACGCCCTGCACACACAGCTTGCCGATGAGGCGGTGTGCATCGGGCCGGCGCCTTCCTCTGAGAGTTACCTGAATATGCAGAACATCATCAGCGCGACGGTGATCTCCGGAGCGGACGCTATCCATCCGGGATTCGGTTTTCTTTCTGAGAACAGCAGATTTGCAGAACTGTGCGAACAGTGCAACATAACATTTATCGGACCGAAATCCCAGGTCATCCAGAGCCTGGGCAATAAGTCCGAGGCAAGAAATACGATGATCAATGCGGGTGTTCCGGTAATACCGGGCAGCACGGAGCCCATCTTTGATGCAGAGACGGGAGCGAAGATAGCAGAGGAGATCGGCTACCCTGTTATCGTGAAGGCTGCGCTCGGCGGCGGCGGCAAGGGCATGCGTGTGGCGCAGACTCCGGAAGAGTTCGAGAACAGCTTCAATACGGCGCAGAAAGAGGCGCAGATGGCATTCGGCGATAATACGATGTATATTGAGCATTTTGTCCAGCATCCGCGCCATATCGAGTTCCAGATCCTCGCGGACGAGCACGGCAATGTGATCCACCTCGGAGAGCGCGACTGCTCGATCCAGAGAAACCACCAGAAAATGATCGAGGAATCACCGTCTATCGCCCTTACTCCGGAACTCCGCGAGAAGATGGGAGAGGCGGCAGTAAAAGCGGCGAAAGCGGCTCACTATACAAATGCGGGAACGATCGAGTTCCTGTTGGAGAAGAACAATAACTTCTACTTCATGGAGATGAATACAAGGATCCAGGTAGAGCATCCGGTCACCGAATGGGTGACAGGGATCGACCTGGTCAAAGAACAGATCCGCATCGCAGACGGAAGGCCGCTGAGCTATAAGCAGGAGGATGTGCACATCACGGGACATGCGATCGAGTGCCGTATCAATGCAGAGAACCCGGCGAAGAACTTCCGCCCGTCACCGGGAACGATCACGGATATGTATCTGCCCGGCGGCAAAGGAGTCCGCATCGATTCCGCGATCTACAGCGGCTATACAGTTCCGCCGTATTACGACTCTATGCTGGCGAAGCTGATCGTTCATGCCAAGAACAGAAACGAAGCGATCCGCAAGATGCGCAGCGCCCTTGGAGAAGTGATCATCGAGGGAATCGATACCAATGTAGACTATCAGTATGAGATATTGAATCATCCGGACTTTGTATCGGGAAATATCGATATTGAGTTTATTGAGCGGTTGTCAGAGTAATCAGGCGATATCAGGAGGTAATCTCAGATGAATCTGAAAGATATGTTTAAGAAGACGAGCGGCAGATCTCATTACATCTCTCTGCGGAATTCCCGCCCGGAAGTTCCCACAGGGCTTCTGCGCAAATGTAATAAGTGCGGGGCGGCGATCATCGCGGAGGATGTGAAGAACGGCTATTATATCTGCCCGAAATGCCACGGCTACTTCCGTGTGCATGCTTACCGGCGGATCGAGATGATCGCGGACGAGGGCTCTTTTGAAGAGTGGGATAAGGAGATGGACTTTGTCAATCCTCTGGATTTTAAAGGATATGAGGAGAAGATCGATCACCTGAAAGAGCGGACGAAATTAAATGAGGCTGTTGTGACAGGGAAAGTCCTGATCAATGGAAATCCTGCGGTAGTCGGCGTGTGCGACGGAAGATTTATGATGGCGAGCATGGGATGGATCGTGGGAGAGAAGATCACAAGGGCTGTGGAGAGAGCCACACAGGAGAAGCTTCCTGTGATCATCTTTACCTGCTCCGGCGGCGCACGTATGCAGGAGGGAATCGTATCCCTGATGCAGATGGCGAAGACGTCGGCGGCGCTTAAGAAGCACAGTGACGCCGGCCAGCTCTATGTATCCGTGCTGACGGATCCTACGACAGGAGGCGTGACGGCAAGCTTTGCCATGCTGGGCGATATCATCCTGGCGGAGCCGAAAGCGCTGATCGGATTCGCGGGGCCGCGTGTCATCGAGCAGACCATCGGACAGAAGCTGCCGAAGGGCTTTCAGCGTTCTGAGTTCCTGCTTGACCATGGATTTGTAGACCGCATCGTGGAGCGGGAGGAATTAAAAGATGTGCTGGCGCGTATCCTTAAGATGCATCAGAGAGCGGATGCGGCGGCAGTGAAAGCTGCTCTTAAGGCAGACGGGAATATCGGCGCCGCGCAGACTGCGGACAGCGGGGCGCACGCAGAGATCGAAGAAGAGAGCTCTGTTACGGAACAGATCAGGGATTCGCTGAGCGCCTGGGAGCGCGTACAGATTTCCCGGCAGAAGGACCGTCCGGTGGGAACGGATTATATCGACGCGCTGTTTACGGACTTTATGGAGTTCCACGGCGACCGCTACTTTAAGGACGACCATGCGATCGTCGGCGGCATCGCATATTTCCACGGGATCCCCGTGACTGTGATCGCCCAGGCAAAGGGAAAGACGACCAAAGAGAATCTGGACCGCAACTTCTCCATGCCGTCTCCGGACGGATACAGAAAGGCGCTGCGCCTTATGAAACAGGCTGAAAAATTCGGCCGCCCGGTCATCTGTTTCGTAGACACGCCGGGAGCATTCTGCGGACTGGAAGCCGAGGAGAGGGGACAGGGCGAGGCCATCGCCAGGAACCTGTTCGAGCTTTCCGGCCTGAAAGTACCGGTACTCTCCGTCGTGATCGGAGAGGGCGGAAGCGGCGGCGCCCTTGCCATGGCTGTCGCGGATGAAGTGTGGATGCTGGAAAACGCTGTTTACTCCGTGCTCTCGCCGGAGGGATTTGCAAGTATCCTCTGGAAAGACAGCAAGAGAGCCAGCGAAGCGGCGGAAGTCATGAAGCTGACGGCAGGGGACCTGAAGCGCCTCGGCATTATCGAGCAGGTGATCCCGGAGCCGGAAGAGTTCACGGATGAAAATATGGAAGACGTGCGCGCGGATCTGGACGGACGGATCGCGGGATTTCTGGAGAATTATACAGAGTACAGCGCAGATGAGCTGACTGCAAGGCGTTATGATAGATTCCGCGGGATGTGAGGTTTAATATGAAGAATCTGAAGATTGGTGAAAAACTGACCCGTATCCCGCTGATCCAGGGAGGTATGGGCGTAGGCATAAGCCTGGGCAGGCTGGCAGGAGCGGTTGCAAAGGAAGGCGGCGTCGGAATCATTTCCACCGCGCAGATCGGATACCGGGAACCGGATTTCGATGCAGATCCCGCCGAAGCTAATTTAAGGGCGATCGAGAGCGAGATGAAGAAAGCCCGCTCGATCTCCCCGGACGGGATCATAGGATATAACGTGATGACTGCGCTGAAAGAACATGCCGCCCACGTAAAAGCGGCTGTCAGGGCGGGCGCGGATATCATTATATCAGGAGCCGGACTGCCGACAGATCTTCCTGCGCTCACAGAAGGGAGCAATACGAAGATCGCTCCGATCGTGTCCACTGACAAGTCGGCAAATGTGATCCTGAAATACTGGGACAGAAAATATAAGAGAACGGCGGACCTTGTCGTGATCGAGGGACCACAGGCCGGCGGACATCTGGGATTTAAAAAAGAGGAACTCTCGGAATACACACCGGAAACCTACGGCGAAGAAATACAGCGCATTATCCGGACTGTGAAGAAATACGGAGAGAAGTACGGCGTGGAGATCCCGGTGGTCGTCGCAGGCGGCATCTATGACAGCAGTGATGTGAAACGGGTCATGGATCTGGGAGCCGACGGCGTGCAGGTGGCGACCCGCTTCGTCACGACAGAGGAGTGCGATGCGGATATCCGCTACAAAGAGGCATATATCCACGCATCCGAAAAAGATATCGCGATCGTGAAAAGCCCGGTGGGAATGCCCGGACGGGCGATCATCAACCCGCTCATGAAACGGGTGGCGGACGGTGAGAAGATCCCCCACAGTCCATGTCACAGATGTCTGGCAAAATGCAGTCCCGCTGACATCCCGTATTGTATTACAGACGGACTGATCAATGCAGTGAAAGGAAATATAGACGAAGGGCTGCTCTTCTGCGGCGCAAAGGCGTGGAAAGCGCAGAAGATCGATACTGTAAGAGAAGCGGTTCAGGAATTGTTTGCCTGACAGAAAGGAGAAACCGGATGGATCCACATGAAACCATCAATGATATTCTGGTGAATCTGTTCAATGAGATATTGAAACTGGAAGAAGAAGCGATCATTACGGATGAGTTTAAGGACATCACAAATAATGATATGCATATCATAGAAGCGGTCGGACTGTCCGGTGAAAATACGATGTCTGTGGTGGCGAAAAAGCTGGGCATCACAGCAGGTTCGCTCACAACGTCTGTCAACAGTCTTGTGAATAAAAAATATGTGAAAAGACAGAGAAGTGATGAGGACAGACGTGTTGTATTCCTGAAGCTGACGGAGAAAGGAAAACGGGCGTACGAGCATCACCGAGAGTATCATCGTCAGATGACGGAAGCAGTGATCAGCAGACTGGATGAAAATGAAGTTCCGGTCCTGATAAAGACGCTTACCGGATTGTCAGACTTTTTCAGGGGATATCATGATCAGATGAATAATTAATGTAAAAGAAACAAAAAAATTTGACCTTTTTTAAAAAATGAGGTACAATCCCCTATGGAACTTGAGGATTGAGTTGAATATGAAATGGCACGACCGGGAGGAGGCCGTAGCCGGAAATACTTGGTAAGTTATTTTAGGAGGGACAAGTATTATGGCAGTAAAGAAAACAACTGGGGCAGCTAAGACAGTTAAGGCAGAACCTGCGAAGGCTGAGACAAAAGCAGTAAAAGCAGAGCCGGCGAAAGAAACAGCGAAAGCAGAACCGGCAAAAGCAGCAGCCAAGACTGTAAAGGCAGAGAGCGCGAAAGCGATCGAGACAAAGAAAGACACAACGAAAAAGCTTGAGACAAAAGCAGGAGTTTTAGTAGATACACCGGCAGCAGAAGAAAAGAAAGCTGCAGCGAAGACAGCAGCAAAGAAGACTACTGCAAAGAAGGCGACAGCAGCCAAGACAACTGCGGCTAAGAAGACGGCAGCAAAGAAAACAACAACGACAAAGAAAGCAGCAGCTAAGAAGGCTGAGATCAAGACAGAGATGTACCTGCAGTTTTCCGGCAAAGAGTACTCTCAGGAAGAGATCCTTCAGAAAGTAAAAGACATCTGGACATATGATCTGCACCAGAATGTAGATGATATCAAAGATGTACAGCTTTATCTGAAACCGGAAGAGTCCGCAGCATACTATGTTGTAAACGGCGTAGAGAGCGGAAAAGTGGTTCTGTAATTAAATAGGCGGAGAGATATATAAGGAACTGTCACACGGCGGATATCATGATTGAAATATGATACCTGCCGGAGTGGCGGTTTTTTTCTTGACAAAAATATACCAGAAGAAAGTTCCGGATTTATGTGTGAAATTCTTCGCAAGCGTGCTACAATAGGAAACAGAGAGCACTCATTGGAGAAAAGAAATGGAGATGACCGGAATGGGAACAAAACAGCATGACATGCAGAAACAGAGGCTGGAGCAGCAGATCAGATTTATCATTGAAGTGGATAAAGTGAAAAATATTTTCCGCCAGACTTATCTGGCAGACGGGCAGCGCAAGGAGAATGATGCTGAGCATTCGTGGCATCTTGCGCTGTCCGCCGTGCTTTTAAAGGAACATATGAAAGAGGACGTGGACCTGACGAAAGTGATGATCATGGTGCTGATCCACGATCTGGTGGAGATCGACGCGGGGGATACTTATGCGTATGACGCTGCGGGCGCTGCGACGAAGCGGGAGCGGGAAGTGAAGGCTGCCGACCGTATCTTCGGACTTCTTCCGGAAGACCAGGGTACATATTTCCGAAAGCTCTGGGATGAATTTGAAGCGTATGAGAGTGCAGACGCGAAATTCGCACATCTGCTGGATAACTTCCAGCCCCTTTTGCTCAATGATGCGTCGGACGGCAGGAGTTGGACAGAGCACGGAGTCCACAAGTCTCAAGTGTGCAAGAGGAATGAAAAGATCCCTGAGACGTCGGAGATTGTATGGGAGAAGATGCTGGAGATCATGGATAAACATATTGAGGAAGGCCATCTGAAAGCAGACTGAGAGCCGGGGAAGGGCAGAGCGGGAACAGAGATTTATCGATCAGCAATTGATCAGAAATACGGATCAGGAAAGACAGATCAGTAGGAAAGGGGCGGATCATCATGTATGAAAAGGAAATCGAACAGCTTCAGAAGATCATAGACGACAGCAGCAGGATCGTCTTTTTCGGCGGGGCAGGTGTGTCAACGGAGAGCGGGATACCGGATTTCCGCAGTGCGGATGGGATTTACCATCAGAAATATAAGTACTCGCCGGAGCAGGTGGTAAGCCACAGTTTCTTTATGAAATATCCGGAAGCCTTTTATGACTTCTATAAAGATAAGATGATGGCACTGGACGCGAAGCCGAATCCCGCGCATCTGAAACTGGCAGAGCTTGAAAAAGCGGGAAAGCTTACCGCGGTAGTGACCCAGAACATCGACGGTCTCCATCAGGCGGCGGGCAGCAAGACAGTTTATGAGCTGCACGGAAGCATCCACAGAAATTACTGTACGAAGTGCGGGAAATTTTACGATGCACGTTATGTGAAAGAATCAGATGGGGTGCCGCGCTGCGAGTGCGGCGGGCTCATAAAGCCGGATGTGGTCTTGTATGAAGAAGGTCTTGACCAGAATGTGATACAGGGAGCGGTCAGAGCGATCGCGTCCGCCGATACGCTTATCATCGGAGGCACGTCTCTGGTAGTATATCCGGCAGCAGGCTTTATCGACTACTTCCGGGGAAAACACCTTGTTGTGATAAATAAATCGTCCACGGGAAGAGCTGTCCGCGCGGAGCTTTCCATCTCTGCGCCGATCGGAGAGATCCTGGGGCAGATCAGAGTTCGGTAATCTGCGGAAAATACAGAAAAAGGAAATCCGTGGAAAATACAGAAAAAAGGATCCCGAAGAAGCAGCAGTACTTCTCCGGGATCCTTGATATATCCGGTAGACACACGGTCTAAAAACAGTATGTATAAATAATATCTGCGATAAACAGTATCAATAAGATCAGGCTGACGGTATATAATACCCGGTCAGACATTTTGCCGGTCAGCTTTTTGAACAGCGGCTGAAGCAGATAAAGGAAGACCATGCCGCCGATACCGAAACGGATGCTCGGATTCAGCGCGATCCTGCCTTCGAAATTAAACGAAAACCGGGTGTAGTCCCACAGCCATCCGCCCTGAGTGAACTCCATGATATAGCTGGCTATCAGTTCCAGAACGGTCGTGATGACCACGATACCGATAAAAACGAGCACCGGCGTTATCAACACTTTTCCCAGATACAGGCGTTTCTTCTGGAGTCCACCGAGAGAAAAGATCAGGATGAGCGCGCCCACTCCGTAGATGATGCAGTAAGGTCCGAACAGGACGCCGCGGTTCGAAAATCCCCAACGGTAAACGACCACTTCCAGAAACACTTCGTAGATCCAACCGAGGATGGAGTACATCATAAAATAGAGATAGTATTCTGCAAATTTCTTCTGTATATTCTGTTTCATATTTCCCCCTTCAGTAAAACAACATTTTCAAAAATGATTTGTGCCCGGTGTTGAAATGATCCTGGGATTCAGCGTTCCCACCGTCCGGAAGCGCCGCAGGGCAGTATCAGACCTGATTCCGTCACCGGCAGTCCGATCTCCTGTGCCTCTACATGTCCGTTCCATGGTTTTAATTCGGTGGCTATCATGTAAGTGAGCACTGCCGGTGCAAGCCCTGTCGTGTATGAGTTTACCAGAAAGAACAGGGCGTCTTTTGACAGGATCTTTGTACACAGCTTAATGAGCGGATGGATCATATCCTCGATCTTCCAGATCTCGCCTTTCGGGCCTCTCCCATAGGAAGGCGGATCCATGATGATGGCGTCATAGGTATTTCCCCGGCGTATCTCGCGCTCTACGAATTTCACACAGTCATCTACCAGCCAGCGGATCGGCGCGGCTTTCAGTCCGGAAGACACAGCGTTTTCCTTTGCCCATGTCACCATGCCTTTTGATGCATCTACGTGTGTGACCTGAGCTCCTGCCGCAGCCGCTGCAAGGGTAGCACCGCCGGTGTAGGCGAACAGGTTCAGTACCTTGACCGGACGCCCGGCGCTGCGGATCTTCTCAGAGAACCAGTCCCAGTTTGTCGCCTGCTCGGGGAAGAGTCCGGTATGCTTGAAACTGAACGGTTTCAGATTAAAGGTAAGAGAACCGTAATGGATCTGCCACTGTTTCGGCAGGCTGAAGAACTCCCATTCACCGCCTCCTTTTTTGCTACGGTGGTAATGTCCGTTCATGTGCTTCCATCCTCTGGCGTTTCTGGGTGTGTCCCAGATGACCTGGGGATCCGGCCGTACAAGGATATAATCTCCCCATCGTTCCAGCTTCTCTCCTTTGGAACAGTCGATGACTTCATAATCTTTCCAGTTGTCAGCTATCCACATAAATATTTCCTCTCCAAAATAAACATATAAACACAAAATTTATTACAGATATGGCTTTTCCATATGTACAGCAGCTGAACCACAGCCGCTAAGTGATTATAGCACAGAAGAGAGGAAAAGGGCAATGGACGGCGGGAAAAGTATGTGGTATACTTGACTGAGCAGCTGACGGCGTGAGCCGGACGAAGCGATAAGGAGCGTGATAAAGATGATCACAGTAAATGCAATGGGGGATATCTGCCCGATCCCGGTCGTAAAGACGAAGAAAGCTCTCGGGGAGCTGAATGGACCGGGAGAGATAGAGGTTCTGGTGGACAACGAGACCGCAGTAAAGAATGTGACAAAGATGGCGAAGAGTTCAGGGGCTTCTGCAGAGTCAGAACAGCTCGGAGAAAAACAGTACCGGGTGCTGATCACGGTGGGAGAAGCTGCGGCAGAGCAGCTTAAGAGCGCACATAATGCGGATGCAAAGGCTCAGGTTCAGCCGGAGGCAGCCGCAGGCTGCAGGACATGCGTGGGCACGGTAGTAGCGATCGGTTCTGACAGGATGGGAGAGGGCAGCGAAGAACTGGGGCATATCCTCATGAAGAGCTTTATTTTTGCCCTGACCCAATTAGATGACCTGCCGGATAAGATTCTTTTCTATAACGGCGGGGCAAAGATCACGATCGAAGGTTCCGAGAGCCTTGAGGATCTGAAAACCCTTGAGGAACAGGGAGTAGAGATCATGACATGCGGGACATGTCTGGATTATTACGGAATTAAGGACAAGCTTGCGATCGGCAGCGTGACAAATATGTACAGTATTGTTGAGACGCTCCAGAGCGCGATGAACGTGATCCGTCCATAGAATGATCGCTGCTCTTTGCGGCGGGAAGATCAGCCTGCTGCAAAGAGCAGCGGCTTTAGAAGCGGACTGTAAGAGGTGCAGAGATATGAAAGAAGAAATCCGTCTGACTCAATTTGCGAAGCATGGGGGCTGTGCGGCGAAGATCGGGCCGGATACGCTTTCCCGCGTACTCGGGCGGCTGCCGAAGTTCAGCGATCCGGAGCTGATCGTCGGATTTGAGACGTCGGACGATGCGGCGGTATATAAGATCACAGATGATGTGGCAGTGATCCAGACACTTGATTTTTTTACGCCGGTAGTGGATGATCCCTATACGTTCGGCCAGGTGGCGGCCACGAATGCATTAAGCGATGTATACGCAATGGGCGGCGAGCCTAAGATCGCGCTGAATATCGTATGTTTCCCGGGAGACCTTGATCCGGATATCTTAGGAGAGATATTAAGAGGCGGCGCGGACAAGGTAAGAGAAGCGGGAGCTGTCCTTGTAGGCGGTCACTCGATCCAGGACGATGTTCCGAAATACGGACTGTCTGTAGCCGGACTTGTGCATCCGGATCATGTGTATAAAAACTTCGGATGCAGGAAAGGCGATGTGCTGATCCTTACAAAACAGCTCGGAAGCGGGATCATCAATACGGCGGTAAAAGCGCAGATGGCATCGCCGGAGTCAGAGCGGGAAGTGATCCGTGTTATGACAACATTGAACAAAAAAGCGAAAGAAGCGGCGGCAGGATTTACTGTACATGCCTGTACGGACGTGACCGGATTCGGACTGCTGGGACACTGCGCGGAGATGGCAGACGCCAGCAGAGCGGTGATCGAGCTCGGAGCAGAGGGAATTGCTTTTATGCAGAATGCAAAAGAATATGCCGAGATGGGACTGATCCCGGGCGGTGCATACAGGAATCAGGAGCATGTAAGCCATCTCCTGGATGCCGGCGATGTGGCTGAGGTATATGTGGATCTGCTCAGTGATCCTCAGACTTCAGGCGGATTATTGTTTGCCGTGCCGGAGGGCGAAGCACAGGATATGCTGCAGGCATTTGAACAGGCAGATCTTGGAACAAAAGTCTCAGTGGTCGGAAGAGTGCTTGAGAGCGGTGTGGACAAGCCGTGCATCCGGCTGTGTCATAAGGCGGAAATGCGATGAATCTGAAACAATTGGAAGCTTTTGTGCGGGTGGCGGAGACGAAGAGCTTTTCGACAGCGGCAAAGATGCTTTTCCTCACACAGCCTACGGTCAGCGCCCATATCGCATCGCTTGAGCGGGAGCTTAATACCTGCCTGCTGATCAGGAATACGAAAGGGGTCGCATTGTCGGAGGCAGGGAAGGAATTGTATGCGTATGCAGAACAGATGCTGGAACTGGAACAGAAGATACGGGAGAGGTTCGGGCTTACGGGCAGGCAGTCCGGCAGTGTGCTCAGGATCGCTGCTTCGACGATTCCATCCCAGTATCTTCTGCCGGATATCATGGCACGGTTCCGAAAGGAATATCCGGAAGAGCAGCTGAAGCTTTTTGAGACAGACAGTAGCGGTGTGGTAGAGATGATCCTGTCACATAAGGCGGATGTGGGATTTACCGGTACTGTGCTTGAGAGAGGCAGCTGTACTTATATTCCTTTTTATCAGGATGAACTTGTCATCCTGACGCCTGCGGCGGAGAGATACAGAGCGAGAAAAGACGCTGATATTGCATCATGGATACCGGAGGAGCCGGTCATCTTAAGAGAAGAAGGATCGGGTACACGAAAAGAGGCGCTCCGGCTTCTTGCACAGACCGGGATTGATATAACCAGACTGAATGTGGCGGCGATGATGGAAAATCAGGAGACGATCAAGCGGTCAGTGAGCAGCGGCATGGGGATATCCATTCTTTCAAAGCTGGCGGCAAGGGAGGAAATAGACAGCGGAAAACTTCTTGCCTTTCCTCTTGGCGAGACGGGCGGAAAGCGAGATATCAACGTTGTCTATGACGCGGGATATCCGAGCCTTCCCGCAGCAGATAAATTCATAAAAACAGTCAAGCAGATGTATCTGTGAAGGTACATTTTGACTGGCCGATCAGAAATATATTTTGGCGATTTACCGCTTATAGATATTGTCTATAAGCGGTGCTTTTTTATTTTCGTTTTCGATTAGACGTAATCGGGAAAGAACCCTATACTTAAAGTATGCATCGTGCAAAAAAGGAGTTGAAGATTTATGATCTACATGGATAATGCGGCTACTACATTACATAAGCCGGACGCTGTCAAAGAGGCTGTCCTCGCCGCATTTGATACGATGGGAAATGCCGGGAGAGGAGCGTCGGAGCCGGCTCTGGATGCTTCGAGGGTGATCTATGATACAAGAGAAAAGCTGGCACATTTATTTAACGCTGAATCGGCATCCCGTATCGTATTCACCGCGAACTCGACAGAGAGCCTCAATATAGCTATAAAGGGTCTGTTCCATCCCGGAGACCATGTGATCACGACTGTGCTCGAACATAATTCTGTTTTAAGACCTCTGTATGAATGCAGGGAGCACGGAGTAGAGCTTTCGATCCTTGGGTGCGATGAAAAGGGAAATATCTCATATGACGAGATGGAGAGCGCGGTAAAGGACAATACGAAAGCGGTTGTCTGTACGCATGCGTCGAATCTGACAGGCAATATGATCGATCTGGACAGAGTGGGAGAGATTACGAAGAAACACGGGCTGCTTCTTGTCGTGGATGCGTCCCAGACAGCAGGTGTATGGCCCATCGATGTCTGGAAAACAGGGATCGATGTACTTTGTTTCACCGGACACAAAGGTCTGCTGGGACCACAGGGGACCGGAGGGATGTATGTGAAGACAGGGGTTGAGATCCGCCCGCTCCTCTCTGGGGGAAGCGGGATCGATACTTACAATCCGCATCATCCGTCCCAGATGCCGACAGCGTTGGAAGCCGGGACGCTGAACGGGCACGGGATCGCAGGTCTCGGGGCGGCAGTCTCGTATCTGGAAGAGACCGGGCTGGATGTGATCCGGGAGAAAGAACAGTCCTTGATGCGGCGCTTTTATGCAGGTGTTTCCCGTATACCCGGTATTAAAGTATACGGTGATTTCAGCACATGGAAACGTGCGGCTATCGTATCTTTCAATATCGGTGACTATGACTCTTCGGAAGTCAGTGACGAGCTGAATATGGAGTACGGGATCGTGACGCGCCCGGGAGCCCACTGTGCGCCGCTCATGCACCGGGCGCTGGGAACCGTGGAACAGGGAGCCGTCAGGTTCAGCTTTTCCCACTACAATACAGAAGAAGAGGTAGATGCCGCCATCCGGGCGGTGGAAGAACTGGTACGGGAGTGATCCTGTGCATCAGGAAGAAAACAGGCACAGGAGTGATCCTGTGCACCGGAAAGAAAACGGCATGGGAATGAGAGACTGTGCCGTAGATAAGCAGGAGGGAAAAGAAACATGAATTTATCTGATTCAAAGAAGAAACTTGCGCTGGCGGGCGTCGTCTGCGGACTTGTGGCGGCGTGTCTGGCGTATTTCGGGAATCCGGCAAACATGGCGTTCTGTATCGCATGTTTTATCCGTGACACGGCGGGAGCCCTGGGGCTTCATTCTACAGAGACTGTGCAGTATGCAAGACCGGAGATCATTGGTCTTGTGCTGGGATCATTTATTATTTCGGTGGCAACAAAGGAGTACCGCTCCACAGCGGGATCATCGCCTATGGTACGCTTTGTCCTCGGTATGATCCTTGCCATCGGTTCTCTTGTATTTCTGGGATGTCCGCTGCGCATGATCATCCGCATGTCTGCAGGAGATTTGAACGCATGGATCGCGCTGGTCGGATTCATTCTCGGAGTGGGGACAGGCGTCATTACTCTTAAGAGAGGATTCAGCCTTGGCCGCGCGCATCTGACAAACCGCATGAGCGGCGGCGTACTGCCTGTACTGATGCTGGGAATCCTTGTGCTGGCTCTTGCAACGACTCTGTTAAAGAGCAGCCAGAGCGGTCCGGGAAGCATGCACGCACCGATCATTCTTTCTCTGATCGGAGGGCTGATCTTCGGAGTGTTCGCACAGAAGTCCAGAATGTGCTTCGCGGGAAGTATCCGTGACGTGATCCTGATGAGAAACTTCGATCTGTTGACGATCATCGGAAGCTTTTTCGTTGTTATGCTGATCTATAATATCGCTACAGGCAATTTTACTCTTGCATTCGATACTCCGGGTGTGATCGCTCACTCTGAACACCTCTGGAATATCCTTGGCATGTATGCGGTAGGATTTGCTGCAGTGCTTGCAGGCGGATGCCCGCTGCGCCAGCTCATCCTTGCAGGCCAGGGATCGTCGGATTCTGCCATGACTGTGACCGGCATGTTTATCGGAGCGGCGCTGGCTCACAATCTGGGGCTTGCGGCAAGCGCAACAGCTCTTAATGCAGAGACTCAGGAAGTGGCAGCAGGAAGCGTGCCGCTCAATGGAAAAGTGGCGGTTATTATCTGCATTGCGGTATGTTTTGTGATCGGATTTTTCAATAAAAGAAGCGAAAATAAATGAACTGTTACAATTGGAAATAATAAGAGAAAGAAGGAATAAGGATGAAAGAAGTAGATGCAAGAGGACTTTCCTGCCCGGAGCCGATGATGCTCACGGAAGAAGCGGTCAAAAGCGAAAAAGGAGCCATAAGAATTCTTGTGACAGAACCCCATCAGAGGATGAATGTGGAGAAATGTGCGCGAGATCACGGAAGAGAGTATACATCGACAGAGACTGAAGACGGATTTGCAGTTGTGATCGAGCCGCAGAAGTAAAGCATATGAGAAAGAAAGAATTAAAACTTGTAGTAACATTTCACACGACAGCGGATGCGATGGCTATGGAGAAAGCCTGCCGGGAACTGGATGTTCCGGGCAGGCTGATCCCTGTGCCGAGAGAGATATCCGCAGGGTGCGGGCTTGCGTGGTGCGCGCCCCTTACGGAGAGAGACCGACTCGCCAGAGTGATGGCGGAACGCGGGATCGAGCAGGAAGACCTGCATGAGTGCATGCTTTAAGCGTGTTAGCGCGACGAGTGCGCATGCGGAGCGGCGATCAGGTGTGAACTGCTCCGACCATCTCTTTATCACATTTACAACACAGAACTTTCACACAATGTTGTTACCCTTTTGGATGTATTCAAATATATGTTCAGGAGGGTAAAGCTTTGATAGAAGTGAGGAATCTGGTAAAAAAATACGGAACTCATTTAGCCGTAGACCATCTGGATTTTAAGATCGAATCCGGACGGATCTATGGCTTTTTAGGTCCTAACGGCGCCGGCAAATCGACGACCATGAACATTATGACAGGGTATCTGGGGGCAACGGAGGGAGAAGTGCTCATCGATGGTCACGATATCCTGAAAGAACCAGAGGAGGCAAAGAGACATATCGGCTATCTGCCGGAGCAGCCGCCGCTCTATGTGGATATGACCGTCCGGGAATATCTTGGATTTGCAGCGGAATTAAAAGGAATCCCAAAAGCAAAAAGAGAGGAAGAGATCACGGAGATCGAGAAGATGGTCCGGATCAAGGATGTGGAGCACCGGCTGATCAAAAACCTGTCCAAAGGGTACCGCCAGAGAGTGGGGCTTGCCCAGGCTGTCCTCGGGTTCCCTGAGATCATCATACTGGATGAACCAAGCGTAGGACTGGATCCGAAGCAGATCATCGAGATCCGTGAACTGATCCGGAAACTGGCGAAAAACCATACGGTCATCTTAAGCTCGCACATCCTTGCGGAAGTGAGGGAAGTCTGTGACCATATACTGATCATATCAAAAGGCAGGCTGGTGGCCAGCGATACGCCGGAGAACCTGGAGAAGATGCTGGGCGAACATAATTCCGTTGAGATCGAGACCGGGGCATCTCCGTCTGAAGTGCGGCTGATCCTGAAAAACGTGCCGGGGATCGAAATGATCGAGACGCAGGAAAAGGACGACGGCGTGACATGGGCAAGGATCACGGAGAAGAAAGGGGAAGATATAAGGGAACAGATATTTACAGCATTTGCATCTGCGAAGACCCCGCTTCTGACCCTGAAGGCAGCAGGAATGACTCTGGAGGATGTATTTATGGAACTGACCCAGAGCGATACCGTTCCGGATGCATTTATCACTAAGGCAAAATGGGAGGAGGTCGGAACAGATGCTGGCGATTTATAAAAGAGAACTGAGGTCGTATTTCCAGTCAATGGTGGGGTGCGTCTTTATCGCATTTCTCATCGCTTTTACGGGAATCTACTTTATGGCGTACAACCTGATGTCGGGTTATCCTTACTTTTCCTATACGCTGTCGGGTTCGCTGATCGTATTTATCGTCGGGATTCCGCTGATCACGATGCGGAGCTTTTCGGAGGAAAGGAAAAATAAGACAGATCAGCTCCTGCTTACGGCTCCGGTGAGCCTGTGGAAAGTCGTTATGGGGAAATATCTCGCGATGGCAACCGTGATCGCGGTCCCGAATGTGATATTCTGCATCTTCCCGCTGATCATAAAATCTCAGGGGACTGCGTATCTTACAGTGGATTATATTTCGATCGGTGTATTTTTCCTGCTGGGATGCGTCTATGCAGCGATCGGAATGTTCCTGTCCTCGCTGACGGAGAGCCAGATCATTGCGTTTATCAGCACGTTTGGCATCCTGCTCGTGCTCTATCTGTGGGAGGGCATCCTCTCCATGCTGCCAAGTTCTGCGATCAGCGGACTCGTAGGTGTTCTGATCGTTTTGACGATCGTGGCATTTTACGTATGGCATATGACTGAAAATGTTGTATTATCCGGTGGGATCGAAGTGATCGGCGCGGTTGTGGCGATCGTCCTATATGTCGTAAAACAGGAACTTTATGAGAATCTGCTCACCAGTCTGCTGGGGAGACTGGCTCTTGCAAATGTGTTCACGGATATCACGGAAAACAGCATTGTGGACGTGACCGGGATCGCGCTGTATCTGTCGGTCATAGCGGTATTTGTATTTCTGACGATACAGTCGATCCAGAAAAGACGCTGGAGTTAGGAGGGCCGGATCATGAATAAGATAAAATCATTGAAAAATATATTTCATACATCAGGCACAAAACACGGAGCTTACAGCGTGGGGCTGACCGTGCTGGTGATCGCCGTTGTGATCGTATTTAACCTGATCGTGGGACAGATCCCGGAAGCTTACCGCAATCTGGATGTGAGCAGTACGAAGATCTACGACATTTCAGATACGACGACAGAGCTTCTGGACAGTCTCGACAGTGAAGTGGATATGACGGTGCTGGCGGTAAAAGACAGCACGGACGAACGGATCACGAACTTCCTCAGCCGGTATGCGGCACTGTCAGACAAGATCAAGGTAGAATGGATCGATCCGGTGCTCCATCCGTCTGCCCTGACAGAGTATGACACGACGGAGGATACGATCGTCATATCCTGTGAAGATACCGGAAAGACAACGACAGTATCCTTTGATGACATTCTTGTGATGGATCAATATTCCTATTACTATTACGGTACGACATCGTATACGGAGTTTGACGGAGAGGGACAGCTCACAGGCGCGGTGAACTATGTCACAAACGATACGGACCACACCATTTATCAGACGACAGGGCATGGGGAGAGCTCCCTTTCCACAACGATCACAGATCTGATGGAAAAGAACAGCTATACACTCTCGGAAGTAAATCTCCTGATGACAACTTCGATCCCGGACGACTGTGACCTGCTTCTGATGTATGCCCCGACGACGGATCTTTCTGAGGATGAGGCGCAGATGCTGCGGGATTACCTCGCGGGCGGCGGGAAAGTGATGATCCTGTCCGGTGATGCCAACCCTGCCGAGCTTCCGAATCTTGCAGGTGTGCTGAGGGAGTACGGCATAGAAGCTGCCGATGGATATATCGCGGATCCGTCAAGATGTTACCAGGGAAATTACTACTATATCTTCCCGGAACTTTCTGTATCCGGTGATATGGCAAGCGGTATTTCTTCAGAGATGGTGCTGCTCACCAATGCACACGGCATGAATCTGGTCGATCCGGAGCGCGATACGATCTCCACGACTTCGTTTATGTCTTCCTCTGATCAGGCTTATGCGGTGACAGAAGATACACAGGAGCAGGGAAGTTATACGCTCGGCGCAGTTGCAACCGAGACGATCGAGAGTACAGATGAAGACGAGACAGAGAGCAGGCTTACTGTGATCTCGGCGGGCAGCCTGATCGACCAGTCGATCACAGATACATTCCCGCAGCTTGAGAATACGCAGATCTTCATGAATGCAGTGACAGCTAATTTTGAAGGCGTGCAGAATCTTTCCATCGAGGCAAAGAGCCTTGGCACAGAGTATAATACAATGCAGCATATCGGTCTGCTCAGCTTCCTCGTAATATTCGGCATCCCGGCAGTGATCCTGATCGGAGGATTCGTTGTATGGTTCAGGAGGAGAAGAGCATGAGAAAGAAGAACAAAGGCATCCTGATCCTGGCTATTGCTCTTGTCCTGCTTCTCGCCGTGTACTTTGGACTCAGGGCATGGAACGCAGGACAGGAAGAAAAAGAAGCAGCGGAGCAGGAGGCGGCGACAGTCCATGTGACGGATACTTCTGCCGATGATATCGTGTCATTGAAATTCGACGTAGGAAACGGTGATCTCGAGTTCAGCAAAGAGGATGATCAGTGGTACTACACCCCGGATAAAGATTTCCCGTTAAAGCAGAGCTATCCGGAAGATATGGCGGAGGCTGTGGGCAGCGTTACCGCAGACCGTGAGCTGACAGACGGAGATCCCACTGACGCCTACGGACTGGATGATCCAGTGTACACGATAGAGTACACAGATACAGACGGGAATACAACAGAGCTCCTCTTCGGAGATATGACCGGGGATGATTATTACGTGATGCTGAGCGGAAGTGATACCGTATATACCGTGAGCAGCAGTGTGATCGATCCGTTGGATCACGCTCTGGACGATATGGCGCAGCTTGACGATTACCCGAGTATCGGAAGCGGCAATCTTGTGAAAGAAGTCATCTCTCAGAACGGTGAGACAACGACCTATGACAGTGAGGATGAAGACCAGGCGGAAGATATCGCAGCTGTAGCAGGCGGCCTGGGCGCAGTGACGCTTTCCGAGGCGGCAGACTATTCTGTAGAAGATAAGGATCTTGGGATGTACGGACTGGATGCAGATTCGCGGATCACAGTCGAAGCCACTTATACGCAGGATGACGAAGAGCAGATGCTTACCTTGTATATCGGAAATGAAGACGGAAACGGGAACCGGTATGTGATGTTGAATGACTCGCGGATCGTCTATCTGATCTCAGACGAGATATGTGATAATATCCTGAATGCGTAAAAATACAGTGAGCACTATCCGTAAAACGGCATTATGTGCTGATCGTGGCTGCCGCCATTGTTTTACTCATTAAAATTTATAGGATTTTAATTGACTTTGCCGGATAAACAGTGGAAAATATATTGCAAAAAGGACAGGTGAAAATGAAAGAGAAATTTATACGTTTTATGCAGGGAAGATACGGGATAGATCAGTTGTCGAAATTCCTTCTTATTGTAGGCCTGGTCATCGTACTTATATCAGCCTTTCTGGGGGATCATCCGGCCGCACTGATCCTGTACCTTATTGGATGGGCGTTTGTGATCTACTGCTATTTCCGGGTGTTTTCGCGGAATGTGAGCAAGAGATATGCAGAGAACCAGGCGTTTCTGGCAAAGACATACGGGATCAGGAACTTTTTTCAGAAACAGAAAAATATATGGCAGCAGAGGAAAGTATATCATATCTATACGTGCCCGTCATGCAGACAGAAGATCCGTATACCGAAGGGCAAGGGCAAGATCGAAGTAAGATGCCCGAAATGCGGTACTACATTTATCAAAAAGAGCTGATCGGGAGGAAAAGCAATGTCAGATCCATACAGTATACTGGGTGTGGACAGAAATGCATCGGATGAAGAGATTAAAAAAGCATATCGTAAATTAAGCCGAAAGTATCATCCGGATGCGAATATCAACAATCCTCACAAGGACGAGGCAGAGGCGAAGTTCAAGGAAGTGCAGCAGGCTTACCAGCAGATCATGGATGAACGCGAGCGCGGGTATGCCTCAGGCGGATATGGGTCATTCGGCGGTTTCGGCGCAGGAGATCCGTTCGGGAGCTCCGGCTCATATGGTTATGGAAGACAGCAGAACAGCAGCCAGTCAGAAGAAGCCATCCATCTGCGCGCCGCGGCCAATTATATACGCAGCGGGCACTACAGAGAGGCGCTCAACGTGTTGGATGGAATAAAGGACAGGAGCGCGCTCTGGTATTTCTACAGTGCATCTGCCAATTCCGGACTGGGAAATAATGTGACAGCCCTGGAACAGGCCAGAGAAGCCGTCAGGCTCGAACCGGACAACATGCAGTATCAGATGCTGCTCCAACGGCTGCAGAACGGCGGAGCGTGGTATGAACAGCGCCAGAGTACATATGGCTATCCGGGATCATTTGATACGAGCTGCTGCGCGAAGCTGTGCATAGCGAACCTGCTGTGCAACCTCTGCTGCGGAGGCGGCGGACTGTGCTGCGGCGGATACGGCGGCGGGTACTATATTTGAGATGTAGATTTCTTTAAGTGAAAGAACTTGTTATTACTCGCGGAGATCTGCAATCTCTCCCATATCCGGCAGCCACACTTCCGAGGCGTCTATCCTGTTTCCCATATCCGCTTCCTGACCGGAAATGGTCGAGGGGATCGTCCCGTCCAGTTGGCCTCTTACGCTCTCGGATCTGAGCAGACAGAATTTGGCGAAAGTCTCCACACCGGTCAGGTAATCTTCATATGAACAGAATGCGGTGGGATCTTTTTCTACGTACGGGGCGATCATCCTGGTCGTCTCGGCTACTTTTTTCTCGAAATATCCGTTTTCAAAGTAGTTCTCCATGAAATGATCAAAATATCCGTGATATCGGGTAAAATACTCCTCTGTCTTCATCAGGTTATGATAGAGCGGTCGGTTCAGCATGACCTCCCCGGCAGCGGGGGTGTCTATCGGGTAATTCACATAGAGTCCGGCGTCGTTTACAGGATCCGACATGCCGAGGGAGTACGTGGCAAACGCAAGATTATAATCCCAGGGCAGGATACGGATGATACCGTCTTCCTCGTAAAGAAAATAATTATGTCCGGTTTTGCCCAGATAGCTGTCCAGATTTACGACAAATACCTGAACCGTAAAATATCTGAGTACTTCGTCTACGTCAACGGCGGATTGAAGTTCTGTTCCGTGTCCTTCTGAAAGGACTTTTAACGCACGGATCAGACGCTGTTGGTCGGATTCTGTGCAGTCGAATTTTGCATGACGGAAGATATTATCGTAATCTTCAGGATTATCGGTAGTGTATTTCAGAGCCACATCATTGTTGGCGTCTTCAAGCGAACGGTAATCAGGCTTATACAGCATACCGTGATCCGCACCGAAATTACGACGGGCAAACGCCTCCTCGGGCTCTTCCACAGCCAGAAATAATCCCCAGTCTTTTTCGTTTACCGTAACCTGGACATAGCTGCACAGCGGCGACGGGACGCCCATAAAACGCATCATGTCATATGTCATATAATTCTTCAGATAAGAATTATCCTGAAAAGAAGAATCCAGAGACATTTTATCCAGTCCGTAGTATGTGTTTCCATCCTGAAAATGATCAAATTCTATTTTGAGGCTGTACCTGTCAAGTCCGTATTCTTCCACAAGCCTGCGCGAATTGTTTCCTTTGGCTCTCAGCCCTACGGAAGCGAAAAGCTCGCCGTCGATCTCTACATCGCATTCGACGTATTCTTCTTCTGGCGCATCTTCAAGGAACTTATCCCAGTCGCCGATCTGAATATCGATACGGTGGACGTAACTGTCGTCGAATATTTTCACAGAATATTCGGGCGTTGATGAAACCGGCGTGATCCCCAGCTTGTCTCCTGCAAGGAATAATGAGGCTATGATACATGCGGCAGCTGCGATGACTATACAGATCTGGTCGGTATATTTGTGCTTCAGCATGGCGGTTACCCCATATAGTCTCCGTTGTACGAGACTAAGACTACATTGCTGATTCCTTCAATCTGGGACAGCGCATTGACAAATGCTGACTCCCCTTCTTTAAAACGGATCTCATAGTTCAGTTCAATACATCCGGGAGAGACTGCCTTGCTCTTTAAGGAAACAGCTTTCACCTGTCCTTTGATATATTCTTCGGCTTCTTTTTCCTTCTCGGCCGTTTCACAGTGAATTACGAGAATATAAGGGCGTTCTATATTCTTCCTGCCGGAGAAAATCAGGAGGATAAGCCCGATAAATACACTTCCGAAGACCGCAAGCGGTATGAAGCCGGCGGCGAGTACGATGCCTGCTGCGATACTCCAGAAAAGAAACGCGATATCCATAGGTTCCTTGATCGCTGTCCGGAAGCGGACGATGGAGAGTGCGCCGACCATACCGAGCGAGAGCACTACATTGCTCGTAACGGCAAGAATAAGGAGCGTGGTTATCAGTGTAAGCGCGACAAGCGTAGCTCCGAAAGATGCAGAGTACATCAGTCCGCAGTAGCTCTTCTTATAGATATAGAAGATAAAAAGCCCCATTGCAAAGGAAAGAATGAGGGCGACCGCCATATCCAGAACAGAGATTGCATTTACATTTTCTAAAAATCCTGATTTAAAAATATCCTGAAATGTCATAGTGTCCACCTTTTCTTTATGTAATCCTGTGAAGCCCGTTGGATCTGCGCTTTCCTGGATTCAAGACCCGCGGACGGATCCTGGCGCGGGATCCGGGCCGTCTTTAACTGACATAATACATTTGTCAGCCAAAACGCCTGCAGACGGCATATTTTGAAAACGCGCCGGTCTTTCTGTCCGGCACCTGAACCGCCATCCTGACAATGTCCGGTAAAAATGCGTCGTATTTTACTTCCAGGACCGTATTTCCCGGTTCAGGCTCAAGAAAATTGGAAAGTGTCTTTAAAAACACTCCTGAAGAAGTACATGTGCAGACTCTCCTGTCAAGCGTAATGCGTACATTGCCCGGAGCGAATATAAATGCCTCGCGTTCATAGCTGACGATTGTCCGGGGCATCAGAAGTTCGCCTCTCATCTTGCTGTAGAGTTCGATCAAAAGCGGGTCTTTGCTCTTAAGAAGAAAAACAATATCGCCTTTTAATAGTTTTTCAGCCTGCCTGTAAGAAAGGCGGGCGCTGCGTTTGGAGCAAAGCCCGCCCTTCTTTATCTTTTTCTCAAGCCGGAGAAAATCCGGCGCATCACCGTAATATCGAAGCCGGAATTTCTCACGTTTGTCTACTCCGGAAATCTTCTGGAGCAGAGCCTTGTCTTCCGGAGTGTCAAAATAAAGGCTGTTTACCTGATATACGCCGCCCGGCCCGGCATGGCTGTCCCTGTGGAACAGCCTGCCGAGTCTTTCTGATATGATCCGGTCTTCTGCCGGAGAGATCAGATGTTTAAGCTCGTGGCGGAAAGAGGCGGGCGTTTTATTAATCATCATAGCCGGAATCTCCGTCATCGTAACCGGAATCCCCGTTGTCATCGTAACCGGAATCGCTGCTGCCGTAATTGGAATTTCCGCTGTCATAGCCGGAATCACCGTAGTCCGTTGTCCCTGAGCCGGATGATTGTGACGGGGCAGGAGCCGCCGGCTGTGACGGGGCAGGAGCTGCCGGCTGGGAAGGAGCAGGAGCCGCCGGCTGGGAAGGCGCGGGAGTTGTCGCCTGTCCTGAGCTGTAGCCGGAATCGCCATCGTCATAGTTTGTAACGCCGTCGCTGCCTGATCCATAATCAGTGCTTCCATAGTTTGTGTTGCCATAATCTGTGTGTCCGCTGGTTCCTGTATTTGTATTGCCGCCTGCATTGTCTGAACTGCCCGATGCAGCAGTCGGTTTGTCATCATAGTCAGTTACACCGTCGCTGGTTGTGCCGTAGTCGGTATCATCATAGTTAGTCACCCCGTCGTTGTCCGGGCCGTAGTCCGTATCGCCGTAATTGGTCCAGCCGTAAGTGCTTTCGCCATCTATCGCAACAGGGGTGTTGATCTTCTCGGCGCTTGTGTACTTCTGGATTTCAGCTACAATGGTATTTAAAAAGTTTTCTGTCGGAAGAATGGAACCTTCTTCTATTTCGAGAGTGATCTGATGCGCCTTGCCTTCTGTTTCCTCTACGAAATATCCGGCTTCGTTTATCAGGGCGATAAGTTCGCTGATAACAGTGTGGCATTCTTTCCCTTCAAAACCGGTATAATCGGCGATTACTTTTTTGCCGTCGTCGTTGCGGCTTTCGACATTTGTAACCTTGCCGTTTTCATCATAGAATACTGCAATTTCGGGATTTACCTTGAGGGAAATGACGCCTCCCTGTTCTTCTGCCTGTGTCTCTGTGACAGTGCCGGTCTGTGCGGCGGCCGGGGCAGAAGGCTGTCTGCTTCCGCATCCGATGAGCCCTCCGAAGAGTGAAAGTGATAATACAGCTGCGAGTGTTGCCATTAATCTTTTCTTTGTCATAATTCATTTCTCCTTCTTTTGAATTTTGTTTTTGCTTTTGATGTAGTATACGAAAGCCAGGACAGAAAAACGGGGTCAGAAAGGATTTTTTTGAAAAAATTTTTTCCCCTGGCGGCACTGTTGTGTTTATTATAATGTAGCTTTTCTGACAAATCTTTGCATTTACATGGATTTAACGTATATATAACATAAATTTTATGTAAAAGTTGTAAAATTCTTCTGCGAATTTTAAACTCAGACCCCGAAAATAATCACTCAGCTTCGTATACTATGATTAGGAGGAAAAGTCGATGAACGCTGGGCATGAACTTGTGGAGCAGGTATATGCAGCCAAAACGGATACTGAAGCGGCTGACAGGCTGATACGTCAATATATGGGATTTATACGGGCTGAAACAGCAAAGTATATCCATCGTGCTCCCATAGAGGGGCAGGACGAAGAACTTAGTATAGTACTGTTGGCTTTTTATGAAGCGATCCTCGGATACGAAAAAAAGCGTGGAGCGTTTCTTTCATATGCCTCCAGAGGGATCCGCAGCCGTATCATCGATCATTACCGTAAAGAAAAGAAACATATAAACGTAATATCACTTCATGAGCCTGTTCAGGATGATGACAATGAAATATGGAAGATCGATCAGTTGGAAGATCCGGAAAACAGGATTGAAAAAAGTCATCATATAAGCGCGACAAGAGATGAAATCCAGGAATATGAAAAAAAACTGTTGGAGTTTGGAATTTCCTTTTCGGATGTGGCGGATAACTGCCCGCGGCAGGAACGCACCCTGCAGGCATGCAGGAGAGTGCTGTCGGCGGCAAGAGAAAATCCCGAATTACTGGATGAGCTGCTCCGTACGAAAAAACTTCCAATGGCGTCGCTTTCACTGATATCCAAAACCGATAAGAAGACGATGGAGCGGCACAGAAAGTATTTGGTAGCTGTTTTGCTTGCCTTTACAAACGGATACGAGATCATACGGGGGCATCTGTATCATCTCACCGGAAACCGGGAAAACTCTGACGTATAGTAGAAACGGAGCCGAAAATGGAAAAAGAGACAAATTATCTGGTAGTAGAAGTGCATAATGCATATGCGGTTGTCCTGGATAACGGAGGACGGTTCATAAAAGCGGCAAACTGCGGATATGAGGTCGGAGACACCATTGACAGTATCATTCCCATGGTCTATCCCCAGGATAAAAGGAAACGTGCCAATACGATCATCCGCCTGGCTGCAAGTATAGCTGCCTGCATATGCCTGGGTATTTTCGGGATTTACGAATACCAGTATGTATATACTGAATATGGAAGCATACATATGCAGATCAATCCTGAGGTGGAAATCACCCTGAGCCGTTCGGGACGCGTTCTGGACGTCGAGGGAGAAAATGAAGACGGAAAAGAGCTGGTCAGAGATTATGAATATAAAGGGAAAGATAAAGAAACAGTTGTAGACGAGCTTGCGGATCTGGCTATAGAACAGCAGTATCTTGCAGACGCCGGGCGGATTTCTATCGAAGTGGATGCGCGCAGCGATGAATGGGTGCGGAAAATGGAAACAGAGTTATCGAAAGAGCTTAACAGCTATCTGCAGGGTCAGGGCATAACGATAGAAGTGATCGTCGGTCCTATGGAAGACGAGGACGATACAGAGAGCAAAGAGATTCTGGAGAAGCCGCAGTCTGTTACCATTCCGATCCCGGAAATGACGGATCAGACAGATGACTCTGCGGCGGGAAGTGATTATAGCGGCGATGATGGGGTGACAGACTATGCTGCGCCATCCGGAACAACATCCGCACCGGCCGCTCCCTCATCTTCAGCTCCGGCTCCTGCGCCGGTACAGAGTGATCCGGGGGATGACAGCGGCGGTGACAGCTCGTATGGCGGCGGTGACAACTCGGACGACAGCAGCGGAAACAGTCCTTATGACAGTCAGGGGAACAGTTCTTATGGCGACAGTTCCTACAGCGGTTCAGATGGAGATAATGATGACGATGATTGAACTGTACGGAAATAAGGCAGGTGCAGACCTTATTTGTACCGCACCGCGCCGATACCGAGACCGCCCGGTCCCACATGTGTCCCGATGCTCATCGTGAGTGGGAAATAGACGAGTTCCAGATCAGGAAAAGCGCTCTGGAGCTCGTTTTTAAATTGTTCCAGCTTTTCTTCTTCCATCATCGTGTTGGCCAGGCCGATCTTAAGTTGCCTCTGTTCTCTTAAGTGAGATAATCTGGATGAAATATCCGATGCCAAAGCATCCAGCATGACGCGGAAAGCAGATCTCATTCCGCGTGCCTTTGCAAAAGAATCCAGTTTTCCGCCCTGTATTGTCAGGACAGGCTTTATTTTGAGGATTGTTCCAAGGGCTGCGGCAGCAGAGGTGATGCGCCCGCCCTTTTTTAAGTATTCCAGTGTGTCTACGGCAATATAGATCGTAGCGTCCATCGCCTCTTTTTCAAGGATATCCTTGATCTCGCGTGCAGTTTTTCCCTCATCAGCCAATGTCTTTGCATCCAGGACAGCCAATGCCTGCGTAACCGAGATGCGGTGGTTGTCGACCACGAATACCCGATCTTTATAAGGCTCGTCATCGGCAAGCAGAAGCGCGGTCTGGCATGTATTGCTAAGCCCGGAGGACATAGGGATAAATACGATCTCATCATATGTTTTGAGAAGGCGGTCCCACATGTCAGTCACATCTCCCGGAGACGGCTGGGAGGTCGTGATGACAGAACCGGAGGTCTGCTTTTGATAAAATCCCTCCATAGTGATATCGATTCCTTCAAAATATGTTTTCCCATCTATGATAATGGGCATGGGCAGAATGTGAATCCCGTAATCAGCCTCTTCTGCAGGCATGATCCCGCAGTTGCTGTCTGCCATGATCGCGGTCCGCAGCATATAATCCCCTCCTGAAATCTCATTTTATCTTGGTTGGGGCTTTTGCCCCAACATCATTTGATTGACCGTTATTATAACAGGTGTTAAAATTATAGCAAAACGCATACTCAATAACAATGAACAATAATGAAAAAATGTTAGTTAATTATACAGAAAAGGAAAAATGATAAGAAATGGAAGACAGACGTATCACAAAAACCAAAAGGAGTCTAAAAGCTGCTTTGACCGACATGCTTGCAAAAGAAGACTTTGAGCATATTTCGATCACAGAGCTGTGCCGCAGGGCGGAGGTCAGCAGGATCACATTTTACTCCCACTATAATGATAAATATGCTCTGCTCGATGATATATTTGAAGATATGCTGCGGATCGGGACGGAAGATTATTACCGGCGGCAGAGAGAGAATAATCCGCAGGGGAAGCTGGCGGCGGGATACGTAAACATGCTGGATGCGATCCTGGAGATCTATTATGACAGATTTGATTTCTTTCAATATACGAATCCGGAGAAGAATCCTTATCTGGCGTCCAGACTTTACAGTATTATCCTTGAGACAGTGGAGATGCATACAATGCATGTGAAGGAGCGCCTGCCGCTCAAGTATTCGCCGAAGAAGATCGCTGGTTTTGTCTGTTTCGGTATGCTGGGGTTCGTCAATGAGTCCCATGAGGAGAATACGCCGTTGGAAGAGATCCGCCGGGAGGCGAGAGTGCTGCTGAAAGACTTGATCAAATCCGGGATACTGACCGAGCATGAATCATAGAAAAAGAAGAAAAGAGCATGAAAAAATGGAAGCAACGGGGCTCGAACCCGTGACCTCTCGCGTGTGAGGCGAACGCTCATCCCAGCTGAGCTATGCTTCCATGTAACCTATTATAGCACTTTGAAAGAAAATTTCAAGGAAATAAAAAATCCCGCAACCACTCGGGTTACGGGATCTATGCGGAAGAAGAGACTTGAACTCTCACAGGATTAACTCCCACTAGAACCTGAATCTAGCGCGTCTGCCATTCCGCCACTTCCGCTCGACAAAAAGTATTCTATCATAACAGTCTGCATTTGTAAACCCCTAAATTTTATTTTTTTGTAACGGTTCAGCCGCAATAAGCACGAAGTGCGGTTTTCCGAATGGTGCGGGTTGAACTGTTATAAGTAACAGTAGTTGACATATATCGGAAATCTATATATAATATGGGAGAAGATATATAGATTTCCGATATAAGGAGGGTGTTTGATGAAGATTGATAAGAGTTTGGTTTCGGGCAGTACTACGATGCTTTTGCTGAAACTGCTTGAAGAAAAGGACATGTATGGTTACGAGATGATCGAAGCCCTGCGTGAGCGCTCCCAGAATGTGTTTGAGCTCAAGGCCGGGACGCTGTATCCCCTGCTGCACAATCTGGAAGAGAAAGGAATGCTTACTGTATATGAGAAAGAAGCAGGAAATAAAGTGCGCAAATATTACAGCATAACAAAGCAGGGAAAAAAGATATTGGATGAAAAGAAAGATGAATGGGAGCTTTATTCCAAAGCTGTTGCCAGCGTGCTCGGAACCGCACTGGTCTAAAAGAGGAGGGGAAGTATGAATAAGGAAGAATATATCAAGACCCTGACGGATCAGATCAGGTGTAAGATGGCGCGTCCGGAGGTGGCGCGGGAGCTGGAAGACCATATTGAAGATCAGACAAGAGCGTTTATGAGTGAGGGGATGAGCAGGCAGGAAGCTGAGACCGCCGCAGTAAAAGATATGGGAAATCCCGTTGATACCGGAGTGGAGATGGACAAGATACACCGTCCGAGAATGCCGTGGGGCATGATCGCGTTGATCATCGTCTTAAGTGTTACCGGCTGTATATTTCAGTACATTCTGAATAATAGAAACATAGAAGCGGGCGGAGACGGATTTTTGTCGCAGGGCCGTGGATGGTTCACTGTACTTGGGATTCCGGTGATGATCGCGGTTTGTTTTGCAGATTATACAAGAATCGCGGCACGGGCAAGAGAGCTGATGATCGGGCTTATTGTGCTGATCGTGTTGGGGAAACAGTTCCTGGGCCTTTCTCTCAACGGGAACAGGCAATGGATCGGCTTGCCGGGCGGATGGTCTGTAAATATACCGCTTATACTGATGCTGACAGTCCCGCTCTATGCGGCGATCCTGTACGGATACAGGGGAAAGGGGACGGCGGTTATAGTGAAAAGTGTATTGTGGATGATCCCGGGATGCTTTCTGGCATGGCAGAGCGTCAGTTTATGGATGACATGTGTTCTCTTTCTTACTTATCTGGTTGTACTTGCTCTGGCAGTTTACCGCGGATGGTATCGGTTGAAAAGAAAGCCGGTGCTCGCTGGGATCGGGGCTTTTGTCGTGGGGCTTCCGTTAGCGGCGGCGTGCTGTTGCTGGTTTTTCGGCGCGGATTATCAGAGGGAACGGCTCCTCTTTTATCTCTCTCCGGCTGTGGGATGGGATAAACAGCCGCAGGAAATAGTATCGAACGGGATCATGTACGTGAGGGCGATCCTCGGAAACAGCAGCCTGATCGGACAGGGGGACGGCGTCCCGGATATTTCGGACATGCCGGAACTGTCTGATTATCTCCTCGCCGGCGTGGCAGGGTATTACGGGGTACTTCTGGCGGTATTCCTTGCAGGGCTGCTCTTGTTCCTGCTGCTTCGCTTCCTGAGAGTATCCTTAAGGCAGAGAAATCAGCTCGGCATGCTGATGGGGACTGGCTGTGCGGCTGTCTTTCTGATCGAGACGGCGTTCTATCTTATGAATAATTTCGGCGTCATGTATCTGGGAAATTACTGCCCGTTTTTCTCTTATGGGGGCACCGGCGTGCTCGTGACTTATGTGCTGATGGGGATCTTGCTCAGCATCTGCCGGTATCAGAACACCGCACCGGAGCGCAGATCCGCCGGATCCCTGTTCGGGATCCGGCGGCCGGCTGAGAAAATGAAAGAGTAAAAATAAATTTTAATCCTGATATACAATGTCGCCTTTGCAGACAGTCATCTTGACTTTCCCGTACAGATCCCATCCGGTGAACGGAGAGTTGGAGGACATGGAAACGTACTGCTCTGGAATCCAGTGCTCTTCCGGATCGAAGACCACCAGATCGGCGGCAGCGCCTTTCTGGATCCTGCCTGCGGGAAGGTGGTAGAGATCCGCAGGATTTACCGTCATCTTTTCAAGAAGCTGCATCAGTGTCAGGTGTCCGGGGCGCACGAGGGAAGTGATCCCGAGGGCAAGAGAGGTCTCGAGCCCGATGATCCCGCTTGGAGCGGCAGTGATGGAGCGCTCTTTCTCCTCTCTGCTGTGGGGCGCATGATCCGTTGCAATGAGATCGATGGTGCCGTCTGCCAGTCCTTTTATGATGGCGAGGCGGTCCTCCTCTTTGCGCAGCGGCGGATTCATCTTTGCAAGGGTGCCGTATCGGAGCACCGCCTCATCGGTCAGTGTGAAATGATGGGGCGTAGCCTCGGCGTGGAGATTGGCGCCCATTGCCTTGAACATGCGGACCAGTTCAACAGAGCGACCGGAGCTGATGTGCTGGATCACCGTGTGGGCGCCGGAGCGCAGGGCAAGCAGGCAGTCCCGGGCTACAAGAGATTCCTCCGCAATGGATGGAGAACCATAGATACCGAGCTGTTCGGACACAGTTCCGTGATTGATCCCGTTATTCTTGATGAATGCGGGATCTTCTTCGTGCAGGCTGACCGGCACATCCAGTTCTTTCGCAGTTTCCAAGGCATGATAGAGGAATGCCGCATTTTTCAGCGGGATGCCGTCATCAGTAAATCCACACGCGCCCGCTTCTTTCAGGGCAGCCATATCCGTCATTTCTTCGCCTTTGAGAGAGCGGGAGACACTAGCCGCCTGATAGATCCGCACTGCTTCGGATTTCGAGCGGTTGAGAATATCGTCTAATACTTCTGTATTATCTACAACCGGCGAAGTGTTGGCCATACAGATCACGGAAGTGAATCCGCCCTTTGCCGCGGCAAGCGCGCCCGTGTGGAGTGTTTCTTTATAGGTGAATCCCGGATCCCGGAAATGGACGTGGGTGTCGATCAGTCCCGGGGCGATAGTCAGTCCGCCGGCGTCGATTACCTCCTCGTTGTCTGAAGGAGTGAGATTTACCCCGATATCCGCGATAAAGCCGTCCTCAATGAGAAGATCCGCTTTGTAGGACTCTGCGGATGCAGGATTTATGATAAGACCGTTTTTAATGAGCATAAGCAACCTCCCTGTCAAGATGTTTTCTGCACTTAAGTATAGCTTACCGGTATAGCCCATTGCAAGATATTACATCCGAAAAAACGGTATATTGGTATCAGAAGGTTGAACTGCCGCGTATATTGCGCCAGCCGCCGGCAGGACGTGCAGACATGTCCGCCTGGCGCGCTGTCTGCGCAAATAAAAACCGGGAGGACATTCCCGCCTTTTTGGCGGGCGTCCTCCCGGCAACATCCGGACGATTTTGATACCTTCTGCTTTTTACAACTGACGGTAAAGATGACGCGGTATACCGTCTACCATTACAGGAGATACATCGCCCTGGATGAGCGGGCGTACATAGCTGACGAATTCATCGGTCACATAGGAACCGTCCTCGGTTACCCACTCACGCGGGACGAGTTTTTCGTCGTTTGCGATCTTATGAACATCCTTTACTTCTGTTCCGCTCTGATACGGATCGTCGGACAGACGCTGGAGAACGACCATTTTACCGGAATCTCCCTCGTCAGCCGCTTTGACGGCAGCGCCGCCTACCTGATATGCTTCCAGGATATCCACGCGGGATGCACAGTGGGAAGCGGAGCGCTGAAGCGAGCTCAGCTCGATGGAGCGGGTCTTGCATCCGATCTCGCCTGCAATATAGCTTGCAAGATAGTTTGCCGTACCTGAGAGCTGTTTGTGTCCGAAAGCATCTACAAAGTCAATGCTCTGTCCCAGCTCGCATACATAGCGGCCGTCCGCAAGGCGGATGCCCTCGGAGATCGCTACTACTACAGATGACTTCTTGGAAAGAAGCTCTCTTACTTTATTTCCGAATGCTTCGATGTCAAAAGGAAGCTCCGGCAGATAGATCAGATCCGGACCTGCGCAGTCCTCGCCTTTTGCGAGTGCAGCGGCACCTGTCAGCCAGCCGGCGTTCCTTCCCATGATCTCTACGATCGATACAAGCCCTTTATCATATTCCAGACAGAAGCTGTCGCGGATGATCTCCTTTACGGAAGTTCCGATATATTTCGCTGCGCTTCCGTAGCCCGGCGTATGATCCGTGAGAGCCAGGTCGTTGTCGATCGTCTTCGGACATCCGATGAAACGTGTGGGATGGCCGGTGATGATCGCATAGTCAGACAGCTTCTTGATCGTATCCATGGAATCATTGCCGCCGATATAGATAAAAGCTTCGATATTCAGCTTGTTGAGGATGTCGAAGATCTTGTCATATACTTCCCTGTCCTCATGGATCTCCGGCAGTTTATAACGGCAGGAGCCTAAGAATGCGGCAGGAGTTCTCTTTAGAAGCTCTGCATCAAGTTCATTTGTGATATATTCGGACAGATCGATATAGCGTTCCTGAAGAAGTCCCTGGATCCCGTGAAGCATTCCATATACCTTAGCGGCACCGCGGTCCTTGGCTGTACGGTATACCCCTGCGAGACTTGAGTTGATCGCAGCGGTCGGGCCGCCTGATTGTCCGACGATTACATTTCCTTTCATTGTAAGTTACCTCCGTTTTGCATATTATCGTTTTGAAAGTCATGCTCTCAAAGCACCTATACTACAGTTTAGTGCATAATCACTAATTTGTAAATGAAAAAATATAAAAAATAGACAAATTAACGAAAAATATACAGGGCGGAGAAAATACAGCGGGAAAAATGTTATACTGATAGTAATGCACAATAAGACGCTGTATATATCAGGAAAATAAGGATAGGTCAACAGCGCAGAATAGGAGAGAAAACAGATGAAAAAATATGATTATCTGATCGTGGGAGCCGGCCTTTACGGAGCTGTCATGGCTTATGAATTAGGGAAAAAGGGGAAAAGCTGTCTTGTGATCGACCGCAGAGACCATATAGCGGGAAATATCTACTGCGAGGATGTGGAAGGGATCCATGTGCACAAGTACGGAGCACACATTTTCCATACTTCGGACAAAAAAATATGGGATTATGTGAATCAGTTCGCGGAGTTCAACAACTATATCAATTCCCCGGTCGCTGTCTATAAGGATGAACTTTACAATCTTCCCTTTAATATGAATACATTCAGCAAAATGTGGGGCATCAAGACGCCGCAGGAGGCGAAGGAGATCATCGAAAGACAGAGGAAAGAGACCGGGATCACGGAACCGAAGAATCTGGAAGAGCAGGCGCTGTTCCTTGTGGGAAAAGATATTTATGAGAAGCTGGTCAAGGGCTACACGGAGAAACAGTGGGGCAGAAAATGTACGGAGCTCCCGGCATTTATCATTAAGAGGCTCCCGTGCCGTTTTATTTACGACAACAATTATTTCAATGACAGGTATCAGGGAATCCCGGTCGGAGGATATACCCCGATCATAGAAAAGATGCTTGCAGGAGCGGAAGTGCGCACAGGTGTAGACTTCTTTGAATTCAGGAAAGAAAATCCGGATATCGCGGATACGGTCATCTTCACCGGGCAGATCGACGAATACTTCGGATACGAGCTCGGCGCGCTGGAGTACCGTTCCGTGCGCTTTGAGACAGAGGTGCTGGACTGTGAGAACTATCAGGGGAATGCGGTGGTTAATTACACAGATCGTGAAGTCCCGTATACGCGCGTGATCGAGCATAAGCACTTCGAGTTCGGGCAGCAGGAGAAGACGGTCATCTCCAGAGAATATTCTTCCGAGTGGAGCGTGGGGATGGAACCGTACTATCCGGTCAACGATGAGAAGAACAATGCGCTGTATAAGCAGTATAAGGAGCTCGCGGACAAAGAGGAGAACGTGGTCTTCGGCGGCAGGCTGGGAGACTACAAATACTACGATATGGATAAAGTGATCGCGGCGGCGCTGGAGCGTCTGGAAGAAATTGTATAGTATCAGTAAGAATAGAAGACTGCTGTTGAAAAAGCACTTGCTATTTCATGATGTATCAAGTATGATACTTTTATCCGGACCGGTCTGGTCCGGCTCTGAGAATCTTTTCCATTATTAATTTCTGATGGGTTTCATTAGGGAAAAGGATGTGTTGAGCGGGCGGGACAGTTGAGGGACTGCCCCGCCCGCCGGATCATACAGCCGAAAAAAACTGAATATGAAAGAAATGTATGAAGTCCTCAAATTTATCGAACATGGCGTGCACTGCAGACAGAGCATGGACTGTGTGCAGGGAACGATCCTGCTCAATTATCTGAAAGAGAATCCCCGGATAGAAAAAGGAATGCTGATAAGCTGGTTCCGGGAGCTGGCGGTCAGTGTCGACCAGTATCACAGGAGCCGCAGCAGACAGAACTACAGGTATCTGAATCCATGCAGTATAGTTGTTTCAGAAGAGGGAAAGCTCTTCCTTCTGGACATGGAAGCTCCGGACAATGAACCGGTCATGAAACGCATGCAGAAAAGAGCGGTGAGAAATCATTTTGTAAAACCGGTATACGAGATCGGTACGGCGGGAAATAATGATGCAGATCTCTTCGCCTACGGGCGGACTATACAGTTTGTCCTGGCGTATTCAGAGGTGTATCCCGCGCTGAGCCGGCGGGAAGAAAATCGTCTCGCAAGAGTCATCGACCGCTGCACGGGGGAAACACGTAAGAAATATGCAGATCTGCAGCAGGTCCTGAAAGATCTTCCGCCTGTTCCGAAGCCCGGAACATCTGCGCACAGACTCATCGGGAATGGGAGCGCAAGAGTGCGGAAAAGCGTGATACTGGCGGGGGCTGCCGCGGGGCTGACGGTATGTGTGGCCCTGGGAGCGGGGGAGGACGAGACATCCCGAACCGCCGGAAGCCGGACAGGGATAGCAAAGGAAAAAGATGCAGGCTATATCAGTGAGATGAATGCGCAGCGGGCGGCAGAAAAAGCAGGCTTGGCAGCAGTAACTCTGACAGAGTCTCTGGAAAAACAGAGATTTGCAGAGGAAATGATCCTCGTCTATGGAAGAGTCATGGAACTTGAGGAAGACAGTGAAAAGATCAGGGAAGCAGGATTGAAGAAGATGGAGTTGGAGATGCAGCAGGGAAATTATGAACAGGCGATTCAGACTGCCAAGATTGTCTCGGAAAAGACGGGTGGATCGGAAAGACTCAGTGCATTGATCGGCGAATGCGAAGAAAGCATCCCATAAAAAGTATCCCGTAAAAAGAAAATATCCCATAACAGGGAGGATGCCGGGCAGCTAATCGGCTCAGCTCCCGGCATGTATTATGAAAAAGTTTATTCAAAATAACTTGTCAGCGTCTTGTTTAAGTGTTGTTTTCTTGTTTCTCTTTCGATGGTTTTAGTATATGGGAGAGAAATGAAGAAAGCGTGATAAGATAATGAAAGATTTTTAAATGATAAATGAACAAATTATGAACAGGCGGATAAAGTAAAAGACCGATGGGGGAGCCATCGGTCTTTTGAGGGGAGTATAAATAATTAATAAGGGGTTGTAGAAAATAACCTTTCTACATTGAACAGTATAATATACGGAATTGGAAAAAGCAAGAAAAAGTTTTGAAAAATGCAAAATTTGGCGGGAAAACAGATGCCCGGATAAAATAACTTGTCCGGGGAGAATAAAAAGAATGCTATGAGACATACTAACAACGAACTAAAAAAACAGGAGGGATTACTCATGGCAAAGAACTATAGTAATACAAACAATTCAAACAAAAATGCAAAGAACAGCAATTCTTATGGAAACACACAGAGCAAGAACAAGAACACTAATAAAAACGCCAATAAGAACAGCAGCAATTCATATTCCAATGCTTCTGACAGCAGAAACTGCGGCAGGGATATGGATGCCTATGACGAGTCGGACCGTTACTGATCCTGACAGTTTTTTTATTCAAAGATAACAGAAAATGATGGACGGGGCAGGGAAAGTTCAACTTTACTCTGCCCTTGATTTATAGTAATATGGATACAGACAAAATATAAGGACGGAGAAGTTCATGGATAAAATGGAATGGATCGCGCCCTGCCACTTCGGTCTTGAGGCTGTCCTGAAGCGGGAAATTCAGGATCTCGGATATGAGATCGTGCAGGTCGAAGACGGAAGAGTTACATTCAGCGGCGGAATGGATGCTGTCTGCAGAGGGAATATTTTCCTGCGGACTGCGGAACGCATACTGCTGAAAGTCGGGAGTTTCAGGGCGGAGACATTTGAGGAACTGTTTGAAAGGACAAAGGAAATCCCGTGGGAAGATTACATACCCCAGGATGGAAAATTCTGGGTGACGAAAGCGGCTTCTGTAAAAAGCAGGCTGTTCAGCCCGTCGGATATCCAGTCCATTATGAAGAAAGCTATGGTAGAGCGTCTGAAGGCCAGATATCGTATCCAATGGTTCCCGGAGACGGGCGCCTCTTATCCGGTCAGGGTATTCCTGATGAAAGATATAGTGACCGTCGGGCTGGATACGACCGGCACTTCGCTTCATAAGCGGGGATACCGCCCGGTGGCGGGAAAAGCGCCGATCGCCGAGAATCTTGCGGCAGCGCTGATCATGCTCACGCCGTGGAAGCGGGACCGGATCCTGGTAGATCCGTTCTGCGGGAGCGGTACATTTCCGATCGAGGCGGCGATGATGGCAGCCAATATCGCTCCGGGCATGAACCGTTCATTTACGGCGGAGTCATGGACGAACCTGATACCGAAGAAGAACTGGTATGAGGCGGTGAACGAAGCGCAGGATATGATCGATGATGATATCGAGACGGATATACAGGGATACGACGCAGACGGTGAAGTCCTGCGGACGGCCCGCAGGAATGCAGAAGAGGCAGGAGTCGGCCACCTGATCCATTTCCAGCAGAGAGAGGTAAGAGATCTGAGCCATCCGAAAAAATACGGGTTTATCATCACGAATCCGCCATATGGCGAAAGGCTGGAAGAAAAAGAGACATTGCCGCGCATTTATAAGGAGTTTGGCGATGCTTTCCGCAGACTGGACAGCTGGTCGGCGTATATGATCACGAGTTATGAAGATGCGCAGCGGTATTTTGGCAGAAAAGCGGATAAGAACAGGAAGATCTATAATGGGATGATAAGGACTTATTTCTATCAATTTTCCGGGCCGAGGCCGCCAAGACAGAAGAAATAGAGGGTGTACAGGGAAGATGAAAAAGAGGATTATATTTGCCACAGGCAATGAGAATAAGATGAAAGAGATACGGATGATCCTGAAGGATCTGGGGATGGAGATCCTTTCCATGAAAGAGGCGGGGGTCGATATTGATATTGTCGAGGACGGAATGAGCTTTGAGGAGAATGCGGAGATCAAGGCGAGAGCGGTAGCCAGAGTTCTGACAAATGATATCGTCCTTGCGGATGATTCCGGACTTGAGATCGATTATCTGGATAAGGCGCCGGGTATCTATTCCGCGAGATTTGCCGGCGAGGACACTTCTTATGATATCAAGAACCGTATCCTGCTGGACAGGCTGGAGGGAGTGCCGGATGAAGAGCGCACGGCACGGTTTGTATGCGCGGTTGCTGCTGTATTTCCGGACGGAACAGTGTCCACTGTCAGAAAGACGATCGAGGGACGGATCGCGGAGGAAGCGGCAGGAGATAACGGGTTCGGATACGATCCGATCTTTTATGTGCCGGAGTACGGCTGTACGACGGCGGAGATGAAGCCGGAGCAGAAGAATGAACTGAGCCATAGAGGAAAAGCGCTCCGTGCAATGAGAGATATATTGAAAGAAAAAATCGGTGAGGATATGTAATGAGGGTATTGATCGTCAGTGATACACATGGCAGACACGGCAATCTGGACCGGGCACTGGAAGAAGCGGGCGAGATTGATGTATTTATCCATCTTGGGGATGTTGAAGGCGGAGAAGAGTATATAGATGCCGTGGTGGGATGTGAGAAACATATAGTCCGCGGCAACAATGATTTCTTTACCGATCTGCCCAGAGAGGAAGAATTTTATCTGGATAAGTATAAGGTGTTCATCACCCATGGACATGCATATTACGTGTCGCTTGATCCTGAGTACATATTTGAGGAGGGACAGGCGAGGAAAGCTGATATCGTAATGTACGGGCACACGCACAGGCCGTTCTTTGAGCAGAAAGACGGGGTTACCGTGCTTAATCCGGGCAGCCTTTCGTTTCCGCGTCAGGAAGGAAGAAAAGGCAGCTATATGCTCATGGAGATCGCACCGGACGGGGCGGTCACATATGATCAGAGATATCTCGGATGAGGGGAAATAAAAAAGTTAAAAAAAGTGTGCCAGAAAAATAAAAAAGTTGTTGACATTATGAAATCCTTATAATATAATAGTCAATGCGCTACGGGAAGACAGGAAACGTAGTAAAATACCGGGGTGTGGCTCAGCTTGGCTAGAGCGCCTGGTTTGGGACCAGGAGGTCGCAGGTTCGAATCCTGTCACCCCGATATGTGCGGGTGTAGTTCAATGGTAGAACACCAGCCTTCCAAGCTGGATACGTG
>DWVY01000009.1 GCA_019119995.1 Candidatus Mediterraneibacter faecavium
TCAGCTGTATATCAGGGCGTAGGCTGGGCAAAAGACTGGATGGATGCGGTATATAACATGACAGGCGTCAAACCCCTGATTTACATGTCGAACAGCGTGATTCATCAATATGATTGGTCAAGCGTAGTCAATGCCGGATACGATCTCTGGAATGCAGGATATTACAAGGGATACATACCAATATACGGATTTGTGAGTAATCCTCCACTATACGGAGGACTAGGTGAGTTTGCAAACGATACACCACTTTATCAGTATACATCGACCGGCAGACTGTCTGGATGGTCCGGAAACCTCGATCTTAATATATTTTATGGTGACCGATCAGACTGGGCGGCATATGCTGGACATACAAGCTCGGGTGATTATACTCCGACAGAAAAGCCTTCTCACGCAGAAGATAAGGTGATCTACTACATTGTCAGAAGCGGTGATACACTCTCTGAAATTGCATCACAGTACAACACGACCTATCAGGCAATCGCTGAAAAGAATGGTATTAGCAACCCGAATTTGATCTATCCCGGACAGAGATTAGTGATATCAGGACAGTATGCATCAAGCTCCGGCACAACCGGATCAAGCACTTACACTGTAAGATCTGGCGACTGCCTGTCCACTATTGGCTCACGCCTTGGCGTATCGTGGAGGTCGATTGCATCAGCTAACGGCATATACAGTCCATATATAATTTATCCGGGGCAACGTCTCACAATCCTTGGAGGCAGTACAGCATCAGGACAGAGCTGCACTGTGCAATCAGGAGATACGTTGTCAGAGATTGCGGTGCGGTATGGTACAACATACGCATACCTTGCACAGATTAACGGCATCAGCAATCCGAACCTGATCTATCCCGGGCAGGTGCTGAGAATCGCATAGATAATAATTTACCCCGGAGTGATGGCTCCGGGGTGGAATATTGTATCATCTCGTTGTATAATTTGACGAAAAATCGTTGTGCAAAATGCTAGAAATAAAAATGTTTCTATGCAACACAAATACGCGGTTTTTTGAGAGCGTCTGTGCCTAACATGTTATCCCCAAACCCGCATACGAGTTCGAGGTCGATCCCCTCTTCCTCAAAATAACCTTCTTCGATCGCTACATACATAGGCGCGTAGAAGATAGAATGGGCCACTTCGTTTAATGTTACGTGGGTCAGTTCCGGTTCGGCTGCCGGTTCTTCCGCCTCTTTCTCAGCTGTATTGTTTTCCGCAGCGGGAGCCTCTGTCTCAGCTTTTTGGGAACAGCCGGCGAAGAGCGGGATACAGAGAACCACAGCAGTCAGACCGGCTAAAATGCGCTTTTTCATAATCCCTCCATAGTTTGTTGTATCAATAAATTCTTTACAATATATGCCGGGAAAACAGAAAATGTGTAGCCGGGTCACCGTATAGATGGTGTAAAAAAGAGATGCCACGGATCACACTGCGGCATCTCTGTCATATTTTATTCAATTACAAGGATCAGTCTTCGTAATCATCGTCTGCATAATCATCTTCAAATGCGTCATCGTAATCGTCTTCTTCGTCATCATAACCGCCGCCGCGTGAGGTGACAGCCAGGATGAGAGAAATGACAGCCAGTACGGCGCCTGCGATCGCTGCGATAAGAAGCTGCAGATCGTCGCCTCTCTGGATGAATGCGAATACGGCGCTTCCCAGATAGAATACCATCGGGAGCAGGAAAGCGAAGATCGTATTCTTGCTCTGCATGATAAAGTAGAGCAGAGCGGATACGAGCATACACAGTGCAAGGATCACATATGTCATACCGGATGATACGGTTCCGCCTTCTGTTGTATCCGCCAGTCCGGTTATAAAACCTCTGTAGATAAGATAACCGAACCCTGCCAGAGAGATCAGGCCGAGGATGATGCGCATCGGACGGAATCTCGGAGCGTCATCGTAGTATTCATCATCGTCATACTCGTCTGCTTCCGCTTCGTAGTCCCTGTTCCTCTTGATCTCGCTCGTCACATCATCGAGTTGTTTCTTTTTCTTCTTCACTGATTTTTTGGCGATCGTGCCGGTTTCCAGCATTTCTTCGTAGCTTTTGCGGGCTGCTTTTTCATGTTTCGTCCGCACTTTCTCGGAAGGAATGTTGCTGTAACGTTTTTCTTCAGCCGGCTCTTTCTCCTCCGGGCGTCTTTTCTTTACAGGTTTCTTTGCCGGCTCTTCCGGAACATTCTCAGCAGCAGGTCTCGGACGGCGCTTCGGAGCGGGTTTCTTCATCGGCTCATCTTCCTGAGCCGCCGTTTTTCTGGAGGGCGCTTCCTGCTTCGGCGCTGCTTTCCCGTTATGGGCAGTCCGTTTCGGTGCGGCTTTCTTAACCGGAGCCTCCTCCTGAGCTGCGGTTTTCTTAACCGGGGTCTCCTCCTGAGCTGCCGCTTTCCTGACCGGAGCTTCCGCGTTTGCCGCAGCTTTCTTAGCCGGAGCTTTTTTCTTTGGAGCGGCTTCCCTTACCGGGACTTCCCGGGTCTGTGCAGTTTCGTGGGCCGAAGCTTCGCTCTTTTTAGCGGATGCCTCCTGCGCAGCCTTTTTGGCGGCTGCCCGCTTAGCCCGCTGCTTGTCAAGATTCCACTGTTTTTTACAGTCGCGGCAGATAGCATATTCATTAAAGATCGGATCACCGTTTTCATTGGTGCCAATCTGTTTGTTCCGCAATTCAAGCTCTTTTCCACATATTGGACACTTCATAAATCTATACTCCTCTCTTTTGTTGAACAAAAATTTACAACAAACTCATTATAACATCAAGAGAGGGCAAGAACAATGAAAAAATGCAATATCTGACCGGTTTTGTCGAATTATTTCCTGTGCCCCGGATCTGATTTTGGTGAAATGTGCGGGGGTTTTACAGGGGGAAGAAACTGGCAGATATCGTTGTAAGACTCGATTTCGGCATCATTCCGGGGCAGTGACGGGATCAGTCCGGTAAAATCCATTGCTGACGCTGCATTGGCAAGATAGTCGTAATCATCGATGAGTTCCTTTGGATCTTTTTTCATGTCTTTCATAGTTCGTCACCTCGAGTATAGTTTCCCCGGATGGGGAAATTGTATTCTGGAAGAAATATGCTATAATGTTCAGGGGTTATTTTAAGAAAAATTTTGAGGTGAAAGAACATGAAATTTATAGCTGATACACATTCGCATACGCTGGCGAGCGGCCACGCATACAGCACTATCAAGGAGATGGCGGCTGCGGCAAAGGAAAGGGGATTACAGGCTCTCGCGCTTACAGAGCACGCCCCTGAGATGCCGGGGACATGCGGACTTTTCTACTTTCAGAATCTTGATGTAGTGCCGAGGGAGTGCAGCGGCATCCGGCTTCTCATGGGTGCGGAAGTCAACATTATGGATCCGGACGGAGGGATCGACCTCCCGGAGAAAACCTGCAGAGAACTGGACATTGTCGTGGCGAGTATGCACACTCCGTGTTACGGGACAGATCACACGCCGGAAGAAAATACCAGGGCTTACATTGAAGTGATGAAAAAGCCGTATGTCAATATCATCGGACATCCGGATGACGGGAGATTCCCTTTTGACTATGAAGTCCTTGTAAAGACGGCAAAAGAGACGGGCACGCTTCTGGAAGTCAACAATTCTTCCATGCGTCCGGCGAGCAGCAGGGTAGGCACGCGGGAAAATATCCTGACGATGCTGGATCTGTGCAAACAGTACGAAGTGCCGGTGACAACAGGAAGCGATGCTCATGTGGACGCGGACGTGGGTAATTTCTCCAATGTAAGCGAGATCCTTGCCTACTGTAATTTCCCGGAAGAACTAGTCGTGACGACCGATCTGGAAAAACTGAAACCGTATCTCAACTGTTATAAAACTCTGTAAGAGTAATAGTTCAGCCCGAACAGTTCAGCCCGCGCCATTCGGAAAATAAAGTGGTGGACTTTAAAAGTTTAGTGTGCTAAAATATAAGAACAGTCTGAAGCACGCTCTCTGATACGGACATCCTGATACAGAGATAATGTTTCAGACAGATTTTATGCTGCTGGTGAAAAGGAGATAGGGGTAATATGAGTAAGAAAATAAGGACAGAGGCCGTTGACAGTCTTTTTGAAGCCGTACTCAGCCTGAAGAATAAAGAAGAATGCTATATATTTTTTGAAGATATCTGTACGATCAATGAACTGCTTTCTTTGTCGCAGCGGTTCGAGGTCGCAAAGATGCTCCGTGAACAGAAGACATACCTGGAGATTGCGGAAAAGACCGGGGCTTCCACTGCTACGATCAGCAGGGTGAACCGCTCCCTTAATTATGGAAATGACGGATATGATATGGTCTTTGAGCGGATCAACAAAGAAGATCCGGATAAAGAGGAGAACAGAGACTGAAGCAGGGATAAAAGACAGCCGGCGGCCGCGGGCGGATGAATGGTGCACGCGGTCCCGGCTGTCAGTCTATTCTTTTTTATCTTTGGATGCGAGTTCATCGATGATCTTCTCGATCATCATCTTTTTCAGATACACGTCAAAACTGAGACTGCATAAGAATGTGAAAAGCTGCAGCTCGTCTTTCTCTTCCCCGTCCGGCACATTTTCAAACGAAGACTGGGCTTTCCCATAGGCCTCCCTGACGGAAGCTTTCATCGGTTCTATGCGGGATTTCTCCATCTCGCAGACTTCTCTGTAGATATCGGAGAGCTGAAGTGTGCTGTCAGCGGCAAAATATTTCTCCCGGAGAGGTTCCAGAATGGTCTCTATATCCTTGATCGAAAGAATGTTTTTAAAATAGTAGATCAGGATCAGGAGAAGCATATGTTCCCTCGAGTACTTTTTCTTGACCGAGGGAGGCAGAAGATTATTCTTCGTATAATTATTGATCATGGTCTTTGTCAGGATCTTATCTTCGCTGTAGCGCTTTGTGGAGGAAAAGTGTTCATCCATAAATGTAGTGACCTGATCCATATATAAATCTATATTCGGAATCTCTTCCGGACGGATATAGTCCACATGATCAAGACTTTCAAGTATGCTGTTGAGTATATCATTTGTATCGATTTTCATAGTATCACCTCAATATGTTCATTATATAGTATTCAAAACCGGATGACAAGCGAAAAAACAGACGGAGATACAGAAAAAGCAGATGACCGAAAAACAGATGAATGTACGCGATGTGGTATAGCCGGGAACCGGTATAGATTGACAGAGAACTTTCGTCCATATTATAATTACGGTCACAGTTGTTTCCTGGATGGGCAGGATAACAGTTTCATAAATATTTCCGAATATACGGATGATTCAGAATAAGGAGCAGTATATGAGCATATATGATACATTAAATGAACCACAGAGAGAAGCAGTCCTGCACACGGACGGCCCGCTTTTGATCCTGGCGGGCGCCGGCTCGGGCAAGACAAGAGTACTGACCCACCGCATCGCTTATCTGATCGAGGAACTGGGAGTCAATCCGTGGAATATCCTTGCTATTACGTTTACGAACAAAGCGGCAGGCGAGATGCGGCAGAGGGTGGATGATCTGGTGGGGTTCGGTTCCGAGAGCATCTGGGTAAGTACATTCCACTCCATGTGCGTGCGGATCCTGCGCAGATTTATCGACAGGCTCGGGTATGACAGCCGTTTTACGATCTATGATACGGACGATCAGAAGACGCTCATGAAAGCGGTGTGTAAAAAAGTCGATATCGATACGAAACAGTTTAAAGAGAGAATGCTGCTCTCTGTCATCTCATCCGCCAAGAATGAGATGATCCTGCCGGAAGAGTTCGAGCTGAATGCGGGTGGAGATTTTGTACAGCTTAAGATCGCGAAAGTATACCGGGAGTATGAGGCGCAGCTCAAGGCGAACAATGCGCTTGACTTCGACGATCTTCTGGTCAGGACCGTACAGCTCCTACAGACACAGCCGGATGTGCGTGAGAACTATCAGGAACGGTTCCGGTATATCATGGTAGACGAGTATCAGGATACGAATACCGTACAGTTCAAGCTGGTAAGCCTACTGGCGGGAAAATACAGGAATCTCTGCGTGGTCGGCGACGACGACCAGTCGATCTACAAGTTCCGCGGGGCGAATATCCGGAATATCCTGGACTTTGAGAAGGAATACCCGGATGCGAGAGTGATCAAGCTGGAACAGAACTACCGTTCCACGGGGAATATCCTGAACGCGGCAAACGGCGTGATCAGCAATAATAAAGGAAGAAAAGACAAGACACTCTGGACTGCCAACGGCGAGGGAGAGAAGATCGGCCTAAGGCAGTTTGACACTGCATATGACGAGGCTGAATTTATCGCCGAGGATATCAAGAAAGAAGTCCAGGACGGCGCGTCATATAATGACAATGCAGTACTTTACCGCACAAACGCACAGTCCCGTCTTCTTGAGGAGAAATTTATCGCTATGAATATCCCTTATAAGATCGTGGGCGGCATCAATTTCTATGCCCGCAGGGAGATCAAGGATATCCTGGCGTATTTGAAGACGATTGACAACGGACAGGACGATCTGGCTGTGCGCAGGATCATCAATGTGCCGAAGCGCGGGATCGGACTTACGACGATCAACCGGATCCAGGAGGCGGCTGATGAGCGGGGGATCAGCTTCTATGAAGCGCTGTTGGCGCCGGAGATGATTCCGGGAGCAGGGCGCAGCGCAGCAAAACTGGATTCCTTTGCAGCGCTGATCGAGTATTTCAAAGGACAGGCGGAGAAGGAGAGCCTGACGGATCTGTTGAATGAGATCCTTGATATGACAGGCTATGCACAGAATCTTGAGGCGGACGACGAGATAGACGCGGAGAGCCGGCTCCAGAATATCGAAGAGCTTGTCAACAAGGCGGCGGCTTATGAGGAAGACTGTGCGGACCGGGATGAGAAGGCGACTTTGAGCGGCTTCCTGGAGGAAGTAGCTCTTGTGGCGGATATCGACAGCCTGGAAGAAGATCAGGATTACGTCGTGCTCATGACGCTGCACAGTGCGAAAGGACTTGAGTTCCCCCATGTCTATCTGGCGGGGATGGAGGACGGACTATTTCCCAGCTATATGACGATCATGGGAGATGATCCGGAAGAGCTGGAAGAAGAGCGCAGACTCTGCTATGTGGGCATTACCCGGGCAGAGCAGAAGCTGACACTGACCTGTGCGCGAAAGCGCATGGTGCGCGGAGAGACGCAGTACAACAGGATCTCCCGTTTCGTCGGTGAGATCCCGCCGGAATTACTTGATACAGGCAGCAGGAAACGTACATATTCTCTGGAAGATGACGGGACGGACAGCAGTACTGCCGGAAACAGTCTGTTTTCCAACGGAAAGACTGCATCTTCGGGCAGCAGCGCCTGGGGGAAGTCACATGCCTCGAAGAAACCGTATACAGCGCTGACAAAAGGAAGTCAGCTGACGGCTCAGAAGAGCGACAGCCTTGCATACGGCGTGGGCGACCGCGTCCGCCATGTGAAATTCGGGGAAGGAACCGTCCTTGATATCAAAGAGGGCGGAAGAGACTTCGAGGTGACTGTGGAGTTCGATACCGCGGGCGTCAGGAAAATGTTTGCAATGTTTGCAAAATTAGTGAAAATTTAGTAGTAATCTGAAAATGTTAGTGTTATAATAATTAGAAAGTAAGCACTGTCTCAGGGACAGGGAAAGGACGTGTATTATGAGCAAAGTAGAAGAGCTTATTGCTGAATCAAAATTAAGTGAGATTCTTCATAAGAATGAGGCTGAAAAACAGAAAAATACAGTGATCTGGGTACTGGCCATTATCGGGGCAGTTGCAGCAGTAGCGGCAATCGCATATGCGGTATACCGTTTCTTTACACCGGATTATCTGGAAGATTTTGAAGATGACTTCGATGATGATTTTGATGATTATTTCAGCGAAGACGATCAGGTATAAGACCGGACAGCAAAACAGAACAGGAAACAGAACAAAAGGCGGGATGCAGGATATTGCACCCTGCCTATTTTTGCGCGATACGCCCGGCAGGCAGCCGCCATGTCTGCATGAGCGGATATTTGCCGGGCAACGGAAAGCGGACGACTTGTGCCGTGAGCTGAGTAAAGTACCGCGTGAGCGGATGGGGAGGCGAAGCCTTTCCTATCCGATCGGATATGGAGATTTGTATGAAAAAAGGACAGACATTCGAAGGAATTATTGAGAGAGTGGATTTCCCGAATAAAGGGATCGTGTATGTACCCGAAGAGGGAAAATATGTGACAGTAAAGAACGGCATCCCCGGACAGAAGGTCCGCTTTGTGATCAACAAGTTTAAGCGTGGAAACGCAGAGGGGCGGCTGCTGGAAGTCCTTGAGAAGTCTCCCCTTGAGACGAGAGAGCCGATGTGCAGCATCTTCCCGGCATGCGGCGGATGTATGTACCAGACCATGCCCTATGAAGAGCAGATGAAGATGAAGGAAGGGCAGATCCGCCGGCTCATGGATGAAGCGGTGGAAGGAGAGTACGACTTCGAGGGAGTGAAAGCAAGCCCGAAAGAGTTCGGCTACCGCAATAAGATGGAGTTCTCCTTCGGAGATGAGTACAAAGACGGCCCGCTTTCACTGGGGCTTCACAAGAAGGGCAGCACATATGACGTACTGACCGCCTCAGACTGCCGCCTGGTCCACGAGGATATGAACAAGATCCTTGTGTGCGTTCTGGAATATTTCCGGGAGAGAAATGTAAGCTATTACCGCAAGATGCAGCACACCGGGTATCTGCGGCATCTGCTCCTAAGGCGCGGCGATACGACAGGCGAGATCCTGGTCAATCTGGTGACGACCACGCAGGAGGAGCATGATCTGCAGCCGCTGACAGAGGAACTCCTGAGTCTGGAACTGGAAGGGAAGATCGTGGGTATCCTGCATATCCTCAATGATTCCCTCTCCGATGTGGTGAAGAGCGACGAGACGAGAATCCTGTATGGACAGGACTTCTTTTATGAAAAACTGCTCGGCTTGGAGTTCAAGATCACGCCGTTCTCATTCTTCCAGCCGAACACAAGGGGCGCGGAAGTGCTCTATGAGACGGTGCGGGATTATATCGGCGACATCCGCGATATGACCGTGTTCGACCTCTTCAGCGGAACGGGAACGATCAGTCAGGTGCTGGCTCCCGTGGCAAAGCAGGTGGTAGGAGTGGAGATCGTCGAGGAAGCGGTTGAAGCTGCAAAAGAAAATGCCGCAAGGAACGGTATTTCCAACTGTAAATTCATAGCAGGCGATGTATTTCAGGTGCTGGATGAGTTGGAGGAGAAGCCGGATGTCATCGTGCTCGACCCGCCCAGAGACGGGATCCATCCGAAGGCTCTGCCGAAGATCTTAAGCTATGGTGTGGACAGGATCGTGTATATTTCCTGCAAGATGACGAGCCTGGCGAGAGATCTGGAGATGATGCAGATCGCGGGGTACCGGGTGGAGAAGATGACGGCGGTGGATCAGTTCTGTGAGACCGTTCACTGCGAAGTAATTTGTAAACTTGTTAGGAGAAAATGATTTGGCAGCACTTATATTTATGATTCTCGGATCTGCGGCGGGACGCGTCTTTCCCGTCCGTTTTAAAGCGATAAATGAGCGTATGCAGCTTTTGTGTACGCTTGTTCTTATTTTTATGATGGGTGTCGGTCTGGGGCAGAGAGAGGGATTCTTTTCCGGGCTTATCAGACTTGGCTTTACAAGTTTCTTATTCTTTCTGATCCCGACGGTCCTGTCGGTCGCGGCGGTCTACCTGCTGACAAGATGGTTTATGGACGGAACAGGAAAAGACGGGCGGACGGATGCCGGCAGCAGACGGGGAAATGTGAAAAAGAGCGATCCCATGGTATTTCTCGCTCTTGGCGCGCTGGTACTGGGGATCGGATCCGGTGCGGTGCCGTTCACGGCATATATGCTGAAGCCGTTGTCCGGTCATACAGACTGGCTCCTTGGCCTTCTGATGTTTTCGGTCGGGATCAGCGTAGGGCTTCATCGGGGGATCGCAGCCGGGATCCGGCAGCACCATGTGAAGATCCTGCTCATCCCCGTGGGGATCATCGCGGGTTCATTGGCGGGAGGCGTCCTGTGCGGTCTGCTGACGCATTATCCGCTCGGACAGGCTGCTTCGATCGCGGGCGGACTGGGCTGGTACAGCCTTGCCGGGGTGTCAATCAGCAATCTGGCAGGGGCGGAGGTGGGAAGTATTGCATTTCTGAGCAATCTGATGCGGGAGATCGGCGCGTTCTTTCTGATCCCGTATCTTTCCCGGCATTTGAACGACTGCACCTGTATTGCCCCTGCAGCTGCCACGAGCGAGGATACCACACTGCCGATGCTGATGCGCTATACGGATGAAGAGACGGTCGTCCTTTCTGTATTTAACGGGATCATCTGCTCCGCGGCTGTGCCGGTGCTTATCTCGCTTTGTTATTAGGCGGAGCGGGCAGCGAGCCAAATAGACATGCAAACATGTCCGCTTGGCTCGCTGCCCGCGGGAATAAATAGCCGGAAAGATGAAATAATTCCCCCGTTTCCATATTTTTTTCACTGTGAACGTTTCTGTTTCCTGTATAAAATAGACAGGTATAAAATAAACAGGAAAAGAATCAGTTTACGGATGGAGAAGAGTTGAAATGGGCATGATCAGTAATGAATGTTTAAATGAATTCCTTAATGAAGTAAGGGCGAAGGCAAAAGGACACGGCAGACTGCTCGCGCAGTTTGAGCGCAGCTTTCTGAATACCCTTGAGACGACGGTGAAAATAATGGATGACGGAACTGTGCATGTGATCACCGGAGACATCCCGGCGATGTGGCTGAGAGACTCCACGGCGCAGATCCGTCCTTTTCTGTTTCCGGCAAAAGAAAACGGAGAGATCCGGCAGATGATTGCGGGGCTTGTGAAGCGGCAGTTTGCCTGTATCTGTCTGGATCCCTATGCGAACGCATTCAACGAGGGACCTACAGGCGCCTGCTGGGAGAAGGACGATCCGGACCAGAGCCCGTGGGTGTGGGAGCGGAAGTTCGAGGTGGATTCCCTGTGCTATCCCATCCAGCTTGCGTGGCTGCTCTGGAAGAACACCGGATGCACGGATCAGTTTGACGGGAATTTCCGTACCGGGGCGCGGAAGATCCTGAATGTCTTCCGCACAGAGCAGAACCACGAGTCTCACTCCGCCTACCGGTTCATGCGCGAGGGCAGTTTCTATACGGATACCCTTTCCAGGGACGGGAAAGGGGCGCTTGTGAAGCCGGAGATCGGGATGGTGTGGTCGGGCTTCCGTCCCAGCGACGATGCGTGCACGTACGGCTATCTGATCCCGTCCAATATGTTTGCCGTTGTGGCGCTTGGATATCTGGAAGAGATCGCGGAGAAGGTCCTGTGCGATGAAGGACTGGCAAAAGAGGCGTGCAGTCTGAAAGAACAGATCCATGCGGCGATCGAGGAATATGGGCGGACGAAGACCGAGGCGTTCGGCACGGTCTATGCCTATGAGGCGGACGGGTACGGCATGTTCAATCTGATGGACGACGCCAATGTCCCGAGCCTTCTGTCCATGTCCTATCTGGGATATCAGGCGGATGAGGACACGATGGAGCATACCCGGAACATGATCCTGAGCGAGGCGAACCCGTATTATTATAAAGGAACACAGGCAGCCGGGATCGGAAGCCCCCACACGCCTCATGGGTATATCTGGCATATCGCCCTTGCGATGCAGGGATTGACTGAGAGCAGCAGGGAAGAGAAGCGCAGGATCCTGCAGCTTCTTGCGGATACGACAGGCGGCACGGGGATGATGCACGAGGGCTTCTGCGCCGACGATCCGGGAAAGTACACGAGAGAATGGTTCTCGTGGGCGAACGCGATGTACGCGGAGCTCTTTCTGGATTACCTCGGATACAGACTTGAGATCTGATAACCGCCTCGTGAGTGCGTGTGGGATGGTGACGGAAAGTATGTCTGAACACCGGCCGGGGATTTGCGGACAGCCCTTGAGCGGAATGTAGAATTTTTACACTAAACATAGAAATTGGAAAATTGTCCTGTCAGAAAACTTCCGGTACAATAGAGACAGTTAGAACACTGACTGTATGTAGGAGGTACTTATGTTTTTAACAGAGAGAAAACTGGACAGGAGAATTACTGAGATCAGGGAATACAGCTACAGAGAAGTGACCGCGCTGGAAGGATTCGCCGCGCGCGAGGATGAACAGGGAGTGGTGAATCCGGAAGTCCCTACATCGTTTGAAGGATGGGACGTGATACATACCGGGGACAGATGGAGCGGACGCGACCGTTATCTGTGGCTCCATAAGGAGATCACGATACCGGAGACGTGGAAAGGAAAGCGGGCTGTCGGGATCTTTGATTTCGGAAAGACAGGAGCGGGAAATAACTCCGGCTTTGAGGCAATGTGCTATATCAACGAGAAGCCGTATCAGGGAGTGGATGCGAACCATAAGGAAGTCTTCTTCCCGGAGGAGCTTTACGGTAAGACCTTCCGCCTGACCTTCCGCCTCTGGTCCGGTCTGGAGGGCGGCGGCGTGCCGAGAGTGCAGGAGCACAGGATCAACCGGGCGGATCTGGCGTATCTGGATGAGAAAGTGGACAACTTCTATTACATGGGTATGCTGGTGCTTGATACGGTGCAGAATCTGGCGGATACGGACCCGGTGAAGTTCGAGCTGAGGAACGCGCTGGATGAGGCGTGCCTGCTCATCGACTGGGCTTATCCGGGAAGCGCGGAATTCTACGAGTCCGTACATCGGGCGGACGACCTGCTCAATGAGAAGATCGACGGCATGAAGAAGGATTCGCTTGTAAAAGTAAAATGCGTAGGGCATACCCACATCGATATGGCATGGCTGTGGAGACTGAAACACACCCATACCTCATTGATGTGCGGCCTCTCGTAACGCCGCATATCCTGATTGTTTGTCAGGCGCTGCTGCAGGACGAGCTGGTTGATGAAACGGCAGACCGTAGATTCTGAGAGCTGCCCGGAACGGATGCTGC
>DWVY01000010.1 GCA_019119995.1 Candidatus Mediterraneibacter faecavium
CCCTTGGAAGTGATAAAGGCCACTACGCCGCCGCTGCGGACTTTATCCAATGCTTTCGCAAAGAAATAATCGTGGATCAGGAATTTCTGGGCGTTGTAACGGCTGTCATTGACCTTAAAATCGCCAAACGGCACATTGCCGACAACGACATCAAAGTGGTCATCGGGAAGTTTTGTCTGCTCAAATCCCTCAATAGCAATGCTGGCTTTCTGGTAAAGCTGCTTTGCAATTCTTCCCGTAAGAGAGTCGATTTCTACACCGTGAAGCGTTGAGCCTGCCATACCATCCGGGATCAGGCCAAAGAAATTGCCGGTACCGCAGGACGGTTCCAAAATCGTACCACCGGAAAATCCCATATGGTCAAGGGCTTCGTACATGGCTTTAATGACAACCGGCGGGGTATAGAACGCTGTCAGAGTGGACTCCATAGCTGCCCGGTATTCTTCCGGGGAGAGGCTGGCATTCAGCTCCTTAAATTCTTCTGCCCAGGCAGCATTGTTCTCATCAAAGGCCATGGATAGGCCGCCCCAGCCAACATAACGGGCAAGAACTTCCTGTTCTTCGGGTGTAGCAAGACGATTTTCCAGTTCCAGCTCATGGAGCAGATGAATGGCTGCCATGTTGTTTCTGAATTTTTCTTTTGCACCGCCGACACCTAAAGTATCTTCCGTAATCCGATAATTGTGCCGGTCAGAAGAAGGCACAGCGGATTTGTCTGTGTGTTCTTCCGGGGAAAGCTCTGGCTGTGGCTGTTCCAAAAGCCTGCGGATATAACTGATTTTTTCCACGCGATTGATCGGGAAACCAACATGGTTCTGGAATGTGATGTCACGCATAGACACATCACCGCTGATTTCTCCCACGCTTTCAATCCGGTATCTGCGGTTGTCGATCACGATTTCCTTACCGATCAGGTCGGAAGAATCCTGTGAAACTCCATCTTGTTCTTTTTCTTCCTGTTCGGCAGTGGGCTGCAATTCAGCAATGAGCTGTCTGCAGATCTCTTTTTGTTCTTCATCCTCCAATTCTTCCTGCCACTGCGTCAGCTGTTCCACATAACTTTGCACATGCGCCGGATCAGCTAAATCTGCCTCGATTTTCTGAATGGCATCCTCTTTGGTTTCTCCAACTTCCAAGGTGTCCTGATACTCATATGGATCAACTTCCTCAATGAAGTCCACCAAACGCCCGGCAAGGCTTGTATTCTTATCCTCCGGGACACGGAACCAGTCATTTTCGGTTGCCATGATTTCCGCAAAGAGCTTCTCGTCCTCTGGCGTCAGCGTCTTATGCTGTTCCAGATAGGGAAGGAATACATCTCGTCCCCATTGCAGACTCTCTATTTTCTCACGATAGAAATCCTCGCCCTGTTTCTTCCATTCGGGAATAAATGGACAGTTGGGGGAAAGGGAGTATTCATAGAAGTTTTTGATATGGGCAATCAGATCGCCCTCGCCATCTCCAATGTCAAAGCGTCCCTCATAGTGAAAATCCTCGCCGCCGATAGTGGCCGTAATCTCAAAATCGGTCTTGTGATACCATCCAACATGATTTTCTTCCGCCTGTTTTTCCCGGTGCTGCTTCTCGTCCAGAACACCCAGAAGATAATTGCCAAGGGCAAAGCTCAGATCGGTGTATCGATCCTTCAGTTCCCGGTCATAAAAGGCGGGGTGTTCTGAAAAGCCGATAGAAAATACCAGACGATCAGGCTTTGTTTCGGCAGGTGTTTCCTTGTCCTGCATTTCTGTGATGATGACTTTGAGGTGGTCATTGGCAGGATTTTCACGAAGCTTTTCTTCAAAATCCGTCCGGCTCATTTCTTTCCCGAACAAGGGAAATTCAGGATTTTGAAGGGATACAGCAGTTTCATCAAAGGCAGATACTTCATATTTATCGGCTCCCAGATACACCATATCTCCCTCGTGATAGAGGTAGCGGACAGGGTGAAGTTCCAGAAGTTCCTGGGAAAAGCGCCATGCATTGCTCCTGCTGTAAACGCTGACGGTCTGCCTCTGCACTTTCGTCAGAAAATCAAGCAGCTGCTGGACAGTGGCAGGCTCTGAAAGAAGCTGCTCCATCTGTTCGGCAGAAACATCGGCAAGATCGACACGATCCACTTCTTTGAGCAGATCCTTTTCGTAATGATCCAGATCACGGATAAAATCAGACAGCCGCAAAGAAAGGGTATCTCTCTTATCCGCAGGCGGAAGGTCACGATGAGCATCAATAAAACGCTGCCTTGCCATTTTCCGCTGTGCATCAATTTCATACTGGGGAGCTTCCACACTTTCCAGGAATTCAGGATAGTGGTCTTTTTCCTTGGCATTGAAATACCGGTCATTTTGAATCAGTTCCCTGATCCGTTTTTCTACTTTTGACCACGAAAGTACAAGGTCGGGGTTGGTATAGGAACCATGCTTTTCAATTCCGATCCCTTTACTGTCATGCCATGTCCCGCCCTGTGTCCCATCGGGATAACTGTGCGTACCGCCGCCGGTGCCGTACTCATTTTTAAGAAAGGCAATGTTGGCTTTCTTATCCTCATGCTTCTGAAATTGCCGGTAGATACGGTACTTGCCATTTTCAAAGCCGCTTCCTCTTACCAGGACAGAGTCAATATCTTCCTGTGAAACAGAAAAAGCAGAGGATTTTTCGTCCTCTGCTTCTGCAATCTGTTCGATTTGTTCCTCTACGGTAGGAAGATTGGCTGTGACTTCTTCTTCATTGGCTGTGCTTAGCGGTAGATCAGCTCGTTCAGGATCAGCTCCTCCGCCTGACTGCGAATGTTGTTCATCATTCCCACCCACTGCATCGGTGCTTTCTCTTTCAGTTCCTCCGTCACGCCCTGCTCGGCTGACAGCTGCTTCGTCAGAAGCTCCAGCCTCTGGAGCGCTGTCTGTTCCGTCTGGTACAGATGCTCGTTCAGCCTGCCCTGTGTCAGAAGGTTGAGATAGGTCACTCTCTTGTGCTGCTCCAGATAATCCCGGTGCATCAATGCGTATCTGCCAAGCGGAAGTTCTGGCTCTGTCGGTAATGTCAGGTCGGGAATAAGATAATCCCCCTGACGGGTATATGTGATGTTCTCCATGATTATCGCTCCTTTCGGGTTGTTTTCTGCTTCTATCATACGAAGATTGTGTTTCCTGCGCAAAGGTGCGGGATTGTGTTTTTTCTGCCACCTGCACATCCCGGATCGTTTGTGAGATTTCCCGGAGTGCCATTTCCGCAATGTCACTTGTTGCAATACCAAGGGCGTTAATAGTGGCAGGGGTATTAAAGTTCACAATGTCCTGAAAATCCTCACGGTCAAAGTATTCGCCCGTATCCAGACCACAGCGGCTGACCAGCATAAATGCCACACTGTTTACGGCCAGCCGCTGGTACATGACCTCAATATTCAAATCGTCCAGTTCTTCTAAGAAACTGTCCGCTGTCACATCTTTGAGCTGTGAAAGATAGTCCTGCAGATGATCTTCCACGGCATTTTTCGCTGTTTCCATCAGGGCAGAGGCAAGATCGGTACTTTCCAGTTCTCCAAACCTGTCAGAAAGCCGTTCCATCACAGGCTGCTCGTATCGGGTTTCCATCTGCCATATCGGAACAGGACGGCTGCCGTAATAACCTTCGTGTGTGTCTGACACATCAAAGTAATATTTCAGGGTATTCCTGCGGCCTTTGGGGTCAAATACCGCAATCCCTTTGCTGTCTTTATTTACCCAGCGCCGGAACTGTTTGTTCCAGGTTTCAAGCTGTGCCACGGCAACCGCATCCGGGCGCTGGGCAAAGATTAAGAGCTGTTCGTCAAAGCGGCATTTGTAATTCCGGCAGGCAGCGGCAAGAAAGTTCTGCCATGTCTGCGGGTTCTTGGCTACCGCAATTTCTGTGCGCCGATACAGCTCGGTAATCAGCTGATACTTTGCAGCCATTTCATTTCCACCTCCTTATTGATTTTCAGGATTATTCCTTGTCCTCTCCGTCAAAAAGGAAATCACCCTGTTTGCTTTTATGCTTTTCTGCAATTCATTGATGAGCGCAATATCCGCCACGGTAATGCCCTGGATAGAGAGAATATCGTCCATCGTCATGGCGGAGATTGCTTTTTCATCGGTAAAACCAGCGTCCAGAATCTTATTGATGACTTTGACCGCTTTCTGGTTGATCGCCATTATCTATCCTCCTTATCGTTCATATTCTTTATGCCTGACAGTTTTATGCGGTGGTTCCTGGGGTTTGGGTTCATAAGTGTGGCCGTTTCTTTCCATACGCTCGGCAAATTCACAAATGTGATAGATATTTCCGCCGATCTCTGTATGGTATTCATCAATAAAGCGGCAGGAACGTTCCGCAGTTTCGCCCCATGATAAATGAAGAATAATTATCCCGCCGTCAGGAATACGGAACAATTCTTTGTAATGCGGATCAATAAACCGAATCCCTTGTGCTGCTTTCTCCATATGTCTGTCCAGCCATTCTTTCACATAACAGTAACAATAGAAGTTATAGTCACCCTTTGTCGGATTGCACCGGAATAAAAAGGCATGTTTCTCCGTGTCCGTCCGAAACCCATATTCTGTGCAGTAATTTCCCTGTAAAGCACTGGAAGGATAGCTCTTTGCGAAAGCCTTCATATCATATCGGTTATGCAATAATCCGTGATTTTCCCGCAGGGTATTCACTACTTCATCAAGCTCATTCTTGAATTCTTCTGATTTCCATTGCGGTCTGGTATCAAACCATGTGGTATAGAAACCATATCCAGAGTCAGCAAAATCGCCCCGCAAATGGCCAATATTGCCAGTCTGTCCGCTGATTTGAGAACTCTGTGAATACACATAATTTTGTTCAGCCGCAGTTAATGGTCTGATTTCCATATCAACGTTCCTCCCGGCTGTGTTTCGCTTTCTGATCTTTCTGGATGGTTTTCAAGGCATCCTTGGCCCATTGGGGCATACGCTCCGGCTTGATCTCACCAAGGACATCATACCGTTCCCAGCGGCTATGCTCGCCGGTAGCAAGGCAGGTACCAAAGACTGCCTGACCTCTGCCGCCGGTGGCACCGTTTCCGCCTTCCGCAAGTACAAGCTGGTAAGCAGCGTGCTGATATTCATATCGCTTTGGTTCTGCATTGATCACAACCACCTTGCCCACAATGCTTTTATTCCTCATGTCAGGGATACAGTCAGCGACTGTAAAGGGGGTAGGGTCAAACTTGAATTTTTCCTGTTCGGCTCGTGTCTGTTCGATCTGTGTCTGCACACGGTCACAAAAAAGCTGCATGGCTTCCAGATAATCCTCTGTGCCTACGGCTTCTGTTGGCCAGGGTGCGGAAAACGGATTATTGTAATCACAGTAGCAGACTACATAGGGATGTTCCGCCCGCTTATCGACACAGAAAACAACTTCTTTCTTTCCGATGTGGATACTCTGTTCCACAGCATAGTTGCCGATCATCCTTTTCTCGTCATTCATCAGCATCATCCTTTCTTTGTTTTTCCTGTTCTGCTCGTCTAAGATTTTTCGGATACAGACATCGCAGAAAATCATTGACCTGTCCTTATATCGGGGATAGGGGCAGGTCGTACAGTCATATTTCTTCTTTTTACCGTTCACGGTCATCACTGCTTTTCTGCTTTGGGGAAGAAGGGTTGTTGTAAGGCAGACGGCATTCCGTCTGATACCGCTCATTCAGTTTCTCCCTCGCCGCAGAAAGTTCATTGACATAGCAGCCCCAGAAATAATCCGTTCCGTTTTTGCAATACCAGCAGACATAAGGGTTCGGGGCTTTCGGGTTATGACCGATCACCAATTCCGTACTCCCGATAGTACAGCTTTCTATAATCTCATAACCGGCATTGATGCGCTTTTCTTCATTCATAGGCAGACCTCATGATTCTTTCGCATAGTTGCGATAGTCTTTTTCTCCTTTGGCCCGGACACGGCGCACATGGCTGTTGCCCGCAAGCTCCGGGTGCTTTGCCTGAAGTTTTCTCCGTATCCTGCATACGCTCTCAAAACTCGGTAAGCCAAGATATTTGTACTGGGTCATGACCTCAGCCAGAGGCATTGCCCCGGCACCTTTCAGATAGGCATTGCACACCTTCAAGTAGAGCAGCATATCATCATCCCTGGTTTCCTCGTCTTTTTTCAGGATGGCTTTGATCTTGCCCTCCATGGTTTTCAGATTTTCCATTGAATACCTCCATAAAGGAAAGGGGCGGCATGTTTTGCCGCCCCTCCACGATCACTTCTTATTTCTGTGGCGGATGTTCAGCCATATGGCTCCGCCTGCAATGAACACAACAAGTGCGATTGCAAGGATTGTTTTTACATCCATGCTTTAATCCTCCTTTTTCTTTTTATTCTTAAAGCCAACAAAACCTAAGACACCGGCACCAAGCACGGAAACCGCCGCCAGCCCGATCCAAAGAGCAGGATTGAAGTCGTCTCCTGTTTTTGGTGTTTCTCTCAGTTCGTTGTGCATTTCTACGGTAGCTGTTTCATCTACCTTGATGGTTACCTGCTTGTCGGCAGGCAGGATATATCCAGAAGAAACACTGTCGCTGACCTCAGATACCGTGTATTCGCCAATTCGCAGACCTTCAATGAAGATCTCACCGTTTTTATCGGTCTTAAAGGTCTGGTCATATCCGTTTGTTCCTGTCACACGGAAGGAGAAGCCCTCTACCTTTTTGTCAGAAGAAGTTTTTACGATCTTCAGAGAGCCTTTCTGCGCTGCATTGATAAATCCAACACCTGCTTCATTTTCAACCGTATAGACCTTTCCATCTTCCTCAATGGACACCGGATAAACATTCTCATCAAGCAGGAATCCTTCGGGCGCTGTCTTTTCACGGACAAGATATTTTCCATAGCGAAGGTCGCTCATCTGGTAAACACCATCGCCCAGTTCGCCCATTTCTCCCAGCAGTTCATCGCCGTCATCCAGTTTTTCGTCACCGTTTTTATCTGCATAGACTTCAAAAACAGCACCGGTCAGCTTATTGTCAGGATAATCTTCATCCACCTTTGTCAGCTCGATGCTGCCGGTAATAAACGCATTGACCAGTTCAATTTCCACAACCTCGTCTACCTTGCTGATGGTTACAGGAATTTCTTCATCGGAGAGTACATAACCCGTCGGGCTTTCAATCTCACGGATGATCCAGTTTCCATATGGCACTTTAGCAAAAGAAAAACTACCGTCATCTTCCGATGTGGTAGTTGCAATCGCTGTTTCGGTTGTAAATTCCTCGGTGCCGGTCTTAAAGATACCGATAAGCGCACCGCCTAAAGCATTTCCATCCTCATCGGATTTCTTTCCACTGACAGCTCCATAGATCAGATCATTTTCAATGGCTTCGCCCTCATTGGCAGTAATGGAAACGACAGCGGTTTCCTGACCGGCATACTCAAAGACAAACGGGTATTTGGTTTCATTTTTCAGATAGGCCGCATTGGTACTGATTTCCTGCACATAATAGCTGCCCATCGGCAGGTCGCTGACTGCCTTACCGTGTCCATTCTCATCAAGGGTAATCACCTCGATCAGACCGTCAGCCGGAATAGTCGTTCCATTAGCGGCGGTCAGTTCCTCGGCTGCATAAAGCCCAAAGGAAACATCAAAGATCTCGCCGTTGTTTCCAACGCCATAATCCTCATCGACTTCAAGGCTCTTGGTCAGGTCAATTTCAACTTTCTGCCTTTTGTTGTAGAAGCTGGTGGAAGTTTCTGTCACCGCTACTTCCTGACCGGCATAGATAAGCTTAACCGAGTGAATTTCTTCATTGAGAACCATGCCATACGGAGCCGTGATTTCCTTTACTTCATAGTTGCCCAGATACAGTTCCTTGCTGGTTGCCGTCCCGTCTGCACCTGTGGTAATGGTATCCACAACCTCGCCCTTAGAAGCCCGAAGGGTACCATCCAGCGTATAGATGTCCTCGGCTGCGGTGATCTCATATACCGCACCTTCCAGGCTGCCGACTGCAAAAACAGGCTGATACATTCCTCCTGCTTCCGTAACAGAGCTGAACACTTCGCCGGACTTGGAAACGGTAATGGTTCCTTTCTGGGCTACGTTTTCCCTTACCACCTCAATGACGGTAATGCCGCTTTCCTCAGAAGAATCCTCCTGTACCACATCGAAATAGACGGGTTCAGAGTTCAGAACATAGCCGTATGGAGCCTGTACTTCAACCAGGGAATATCCGGTTCCATACTCCAGTGTCTGCGGAGTGATCAATTCGCCGTCTACCGTAGTATAGAATGTGTCAATGGTTGTGACTTCCGGGTAAGTGAAAGTCATCGTTACCAGCTCGCCGTTCGGGTCATAGATCTGGAAACCGGCACCGGCATACGGGATGGTGTTGCCTGTTTCAGCGTCTTTCTTCACGATCTTGATATAGCTTTCAAAGTTGGCATTGTTGATGAGATAACGGTAAGTCTGTCCATCCGAATTGATAAACACATCAAACGGTTTCATCAGTTCACGGCCTTCCCAGCCGGATGTCTGCTTGACCGTATAGATCCCGTAGGGCAAGTCCTTTGTCTGGGCAAAACCATTCTCGTCACAAGTCAGAAGATCACGCTCACTGTCTTTGGCGTCTGCATAGCTGTTTGCCGATTTCAAATAGACTTCAAATACTGCGCCTTCTTCGGGTGTTTCAATCTGGGTTTCTCCGTCATCGGTGTGTTTGATGATCGCAATCTTTCCCTTGATTACCTGTTCATTCACATCGTTGGCGGTGCTGTTCAGCTCTACGGTATAAAGCTCCGGCTCTGCCCCTACATGATGGATGGTTTCATCGAGCAGATAGCCTTCCGATGGGCTGATCTCACGGATACTCCAGTCATTGCCGCACACATAATAGTCTGTGGTAAACTGTCCGTTTCCGTCTGTGGTGTAAGTGTCGATCAGCTCCTCGCCCTTATAGATGCCATAAACTGCACCGGCAAGGGAAGCATCCCCCTGGGGTGTCCCGGTTTCAGCGTCTGTCTTTGTGACAGTTACATTGAATTTTTTGAGGATGTTGGTAAAGCTGCGCTCTGTGACCTTATTCCATTCCACCGGAGCGGTCTGGCTTGCCGGAACCACATAGCGGATGGCGGTATCTACTTCCTCAAGGACATACGGGGTATTGCCGCTGATCAGGATATTTTCAAACTTTGCCACACCCTCGGCATCGGTCACAGCATACTCATCTACCGGTAAACCGCTTAATGATGTTCCGTAAAGGTGGAACGTCACGCCCTCAACCAGACTGTCCTCTGAAGTTTTTACAACCTCAAGGCTTCCTCTTTTCAGCGTATTGTTGAAGTTTACCGTGGTGGTCTTGCCGCCGATAAGCGTGATGGTCTGGGTTTCCTGCGGCTCATACTTATCAATGGACTGTTCCGTAATGGTGTAAGTGCCGGGGAACAATCCCTCCACAGTCAGATTGCCGTTTTCGTCTGTGGTAACGGTTTTGTTGAAGTTCTCGCCCTTGATCGTAAAGGAAATCCCGGCAACGACGCCGTCCTCAGAAGTCTTTTTCAGTGCGATTGTACCGGTAGGTGTCTCCACATTCAGATATGCCTTTACTGCATCTGCATTTTCCACACCGGTCACAACATCCTGCAGGCTTGGATCACCATAGGCAATCAGTTTTGCGCTGCTGCTGACCGTTGGCACATTGCTTCTTGTGGCGGTGATCCTTACAGAACCGTCAAAAGCTGTTTCGGATGTGATCGTCAGCTTGTTGCCGGATTTGGACACACTCACTTTACTGTCGGATGTGGCAAAGGAATAGTCAGCAAGGACACCATTGTTATCCGTCAGTGTCATGGTGTATTTCCCATCCTGATAGGAAAGCTCTTTTGTGATGTCATCCGCACCACCAGACATAAAACTCGGAATGGTATTGTGTTTGGACAGCAGAGAAACGATCTGGTTATACACCTCGGCAGCACCGCTGTTTGGATAATTGGAACCAAAGTGCAGGCTGTACGCTTTCTGGCTGGTCTGCTGGTAAGCCCCTGTGGACTCACGGCATCCCGTCACAAATTCCCAGACAAGGGTCTGTGTAGCAAGCCATTTTTCATCATCACTTCCCGAAAGAGAACTGCGGTTTCCCTGATAGCCATAGAGCAGGGCAAGTCCTACTGCTTTTTTCTGGCTGGCAGAAAGGGCATTCCATGTTTGGGAAGAATTTTTCTTGAGGGTATTGCCTGTTTTCAGCGGTACACCCGGCTGAATACAGAACGCATTATCGCCGTCTACATACATACGGTACTTGTAACTGCCTGTTCCGCCTGCGGTATAACCGTCAAACACTGCACTGGAGTTATAGCGCATGGCATTTCCATTCCTGTCATAAGTGAAGTCAAAGGAAATCGTGCCAATATCTCCCGCAGCAAATGCTGTTGTCGCTGGCAGCACAGAGAAGGTTGTGACCGCAGCCATGACAAGGGCCGCAGCCTTTTTGAATAATTTGGGGAATTTCATACATTACCTCCTACTTTTTGTTTGTGAGTTTCTTTACTAACCGAAAAAAGCAGTCTATAACGACTGCCAATTTTTTTCTTTCGGATAGTTTTGGTAGTAATCAGGGGGGTGAGGTGTGGAGAGGGGGAAAGCGAAAATATGGCTATCCACACCAACGGACAGACCTCGCCCTCGATGTGTGGCTATCGTTCCCGGTCTTTGTTTCGCTGCAGGTAGCGGTTGTAAAATTCCAGCGCCTTGACAACAAAATCCGATTCCCTGCCTCTGGGAACGCTCTTGGGAATGAGCTTGGTGATCCGTTCATCACGGAAAACAGGTTTTTCCCTCTGGTTTGGCTTTTCTTCCTGCATGATCGACTGGATAACCTCATCCGTGAGTTTTCCGTCCTGCATGAACTTTTTCATTTTGATAGCCTGTGCAAGTGACGGCGTCGCATCGTTATACTGCATGGCTTCCAGAAGGGAATACTGCTGTTCATCGGACAGATAAGAGATTTCTACCGCCGGGCGAAAAGCAATCTGACGTTCATCTACCATCTGCAAAATTTCAGGAACAAGCTCGGTCAAGCGGATATAGCGGAAAATCTGGTTTTTACTTTCACCAACCTTTTCGGCAAGTTCATCAGATGAAGTGGCAAACTCTAAATTATTTCCCACTGGGGAATAATTATCTTTTGTCGGTCTGCCTGCCTGACGCTTCATTGCTTCCAGACGCATTTTATAAGCAAATGCTTTCTCACTTGGTAAGATAGTTGATCTTTGCAGATTTGACTCCACCATCACAATAATGGCTTCGTCACGGGTCAGTTCTTTTACCTCGCATTTCAGAGTTTCAAGCCCGGCAATCTCACATGCCTTTTTGCGCCTGTGGCCGCTGATAAGCTCATACCGCCCATCCTCTTTCAGCCGAACCGTTGTCGGGGTCATCACCCCATTTCGCTTGATGCTCTCAACAAGCTGTTCCATGTCCTCATCCAGTAAAACTTTGAACGGATGATCTGGAAACTCGTCAATCTCCGCAATCGGAATGTCCCTTATCTTGCTCAGTTTTGCTTCCGCACGGCTTTCATCCGTCTGGAAAAGGTCATCGTATGCGGTCAGCTCGATTTTGTGTCCGTTGCTTCTCGCCAATTTCTACCACCTCCTTTCCTAACTGTTCATAGGCAGCGGCTACCTTTCCGCTTTTGTCATAAGCAAAAATACTCTTTCCCTCTGCGGTAGCTTCTACTGCACGAATAGAATGTGGGATTTCGGTATCAAAAACCTTGATCCTTTTCCCGTATGCACTTTTCACCGAAGCGGTAATTTCTTTTGAAATGTTGGTGCGGGGCATTACCATTGTCATCAGAATACCGTCTATCCGCAGTTTGGGATTGATCTGCCGCTTGACCATAGAAACTGAGCGAAGCAACAGCTCCAGACCTTTCGCTGAAAGATAGTGCGGCTGTGTTGGGATAACCACACTGTCAGCCGCCGCCAAAGCATTGATGGTAATCATGCCAAGAGAGGGCATACAGTCAATCAGTACATAGTCGTAATTCTTTTTGACCTCATTCACATAGGTTTTCAAGACACGCTCACGGCTCATGGCATTGATCAGCCTGACTTCAAAGCCAGACAGCTCAATATTGGACGGAAGCAGATCCACGCCCTCATTGTGATGCAGGATGCCTTGTGAAACATCAAAGGCTTTATCGTCGATAATACTTTGCATCACGGTGGAGAGAGTTATGGGAATGTCATCTGGTCTGCTGTACCCCAGAGCCATGGTTAAGTTGGCCTGTGCATCCGCATCAATCAGCAGGACTTTCTTTCCCTGCTTTGCCAGACTGACACCCAGGTTGACTGCTGTGGTTGTCTTTCCCACGCCACCTTTTTGATTGGTCAGAGCAATCACTTTGCAATTTGACATAGGTGCGTCCTCCTTTCTTTTAGATTTAGCCGTCTTGTCAGGGCGGCTATGTAAAGTTCCCCAGAACGTAAAAAAGCCGACTGGTTTTTATACCAATCGGCTATGTAATAGTTCTCCATATTCAGTTCTTAACCTTCGCAGCAAACAGCTCCCGTATGTTATCTGTATCCCACTTATCTGGAAACACCACCGTCATAATCCGAAAAGCATCGTAGAGTCCTGCAATATAAGAGTGCGTAGCATATTCACAATCCTCTTTGTCCCGGCACTCCAAAAGGCGGTTACAGACTTTCCGTTGTTCTTCTGTCAAATCCAGCTGGAGATACTCCATTTCCGCAATGCCCTCATTTTCAGAGTCCTTCTGATAAATCATGTCTGCTTCCAATAGTGAACGGATTGTTTTCTCCCTCAATGTTTCAACAGCTACTTTGAATAATTCTTTTAGGTCTATTTCATTCATCCTTTCCTCCCACATAAATTGTTTTTATTTTCTTTAGAGGAGCATTGATTACCTTGAAAATCAGTTCATCCACGCAGTCCGTATATCTGCCTTGTTGGATCAACAGATTTTTCAATTCTACAAGACTTTGAAGCAAAAGGCTTCTATCATGGCTATCCACATAAACATGAAATGTTTTTTCTCTCATACGATGCACCTCCGTTTCTTCCCCTTCATTATATGTATAGATGAAAAACAACTCAAATGTGGAATCTTGTTGATAAAAAATAAGCGTATCTCTATTTCTGATGATGCGCTTATCCTCATTTGACTTTATTCAAAGTCTGGTTTCATTTTTATAAGATAACTTTATTAGTTGAAACAATACCTATTATATACTTCTTCCATCCAAATACTGAATCGCAGTCGAAATTAATGATAAACATCGTCTATAAAAATATTCATAATGCCTTTTATCTTGAATATCCGTTTTTGTCGTTTCATGATGTCTAATTCTAAAGTTATTGCCGAGCGAAGTAAGTTCATGAAATTCTTTTTCAAACAAATCGATGAAAGGTTGTTGATCATTACTCATATCCTTTATAATTTTATTCGCAGATTCCTTTTTATCTACAGTCGAAGAACAATAATATGTCTTTAATCTTTCAAAAGCATCCCAAAGTTTTTCTACCGCTATTTGCAAATTGTTCTCATCATAATATTTTGAAGCCTCTTGTAATAACTCTTTCAGTCCCACTTCTTGAATAGATGCCAATGAATTTTTATTGATTTGGTTATCAAATATACTCATTATCTTCCCATTGTTAAGTTGAAAAGGTATTTCATTCAGTTTTAATATAGAATTTATTTGTGGTTCGAAGTCATCTGAAATACTCTGTTTGGAAAAAAACTCTATTGCATCTAACACACAAAATGGAGAAGTAGATAATATGAATGCTTGCAAATCAGCAGTTTCAATATATTCATTATGATCGTTATAACACTTTGGCACATAAAATTGCCTTATTTCATTAAAAACATCCACCTCTACTTTTGTATTATAATTCCATCCTGTTTCGTCAGTCACTTGATATTCAATATTATATTTTTCTAAGAACTGATAAATCTGTTTTCTTGCTTTCCGCTTTATGGACAATACTATCTTTTTTTCTTTTATATCCTTTGCATTTCGCTGAGAATAAGGGATAAATAACGCATTATCTTCTTCCTGATATATTCTCCATCCGTAGACATCACGATTGGATATCTTATCAACAGGGTAGATCTCATAACCATCATTTTGTAATAACTTGTTAATTGCCACTAAAAATTCTTTCCAATATCCCCTATCATATCGAACAGCAGGATGAAATATTTCGCAAAGAAATTTTAGATATACTTCATCGCTACCATCTTGTAAACCAAATCTTTTATCCTTAAAGACCCAGCAGTATGGATAGTCATCGTTATTTACTGTATGCTGCCTAATGTCTTGTTCTGCATTTAAAAATCTTGAATCAAAGCTTGGCATTCTTTCCAGATCATATAATCTTTCAAGAAAATCTATTTCTTCGATGCGACCATAATAATTATATTTAACGGTACTGATTTGAAAAAACTCATCTATCTCTAATCCATTCTGAAATAAATCTAAAATGTCAAGCTTTGTTATTTCTGTAATCCGATTCAAGCCATTTTCTCCTTTCAAGCATATTCCGCACTTATATATTGCTTCCCAATATTTTAAAAAAAAGCGTACCACTATTTTTAATGATACGCTCATCATTATTAAACCACTTCAAAATGCTTCAATGCATCCTTTATCGCTTCCACTTTCTCCGCTGTCGGATGTTTCCTCGGTTGTTTCAATTCTTCTACTGCATTAGGAGCGTCATACATCGGCAAGCCCGGACTTCTCTTTACCTCTACTATATAAGCAGTATGTACTTTGAAGCCATATTTAGCTTCTATGTATTCCTTAATCATCTTGTATGTAACTCGCTCTTTCGGTTTATACGCCTCGGCTCTCTTAGCAATATTATCCAGAGCTACTTTGCTCTCACCTTCACCAAACTCGACTTTTACGTTGATATGTCCATCCGGTTGTTTGTGGGAAAGCAGTACTACCGTCTTCACATGGCATGAGAGGACAGAAAGTACGTCATTTGTCGGGCGGTTTGTCCGACTTGATCCACCGCAGTTTTTGTCCTCTTGGTCGTAAGTGGGAACAGAACCAAGTATATTTTATTTACAATTTTCATGATACCAGTTCTCCATTTCCTTCCATATAAAATTACCTTCATAATATATTTTTCCATCTATGGTGCATTTGGATAACAATTTTTGTGTATTTTCCAAAACATTCTCATACACTTTACTTGAGACTAATATAGTTTTTCTCAATCCTCTCCCGGCTTTATTTGCTAAATGACATGCTGAATTCACAACATCTCCCATCCAGATAACATCATTTAAACCGCTTCCAGAATAACCTGCCTTCACCATCAAAGCAAGCCCGTCATCAATACCAATGCCAACATTAATCTTTTCATAATTCTTTTTTCCCAATTTGTAATTTAAAATCCTTATCATGCTATTAAGTTGGGCTGCTACGTCAGTTACCTTATCAACATCCGATATATTTGGTGTTTCAAAAACTCCCCAAACACAATCTCCATTGATATTAATTTCTTTACAAATTGTATATGAATTCATTATTGCAACGCATTCTGACAAAAAACATCTATACATTTTAGCTAGAGTTGGCCTTTTATGCCCATCTGTTAATTTTGAGGAATCCACAATGTCAATAAAGATCGATGTAACATCTACATAATATCCATTTTTGAATGTAAGTTTATCTCTTGAAGGAATATTGTTTTCATTATCACTGTAATCATTATCACTTGCGTCCAGAATATCATCCATTCTGGACGCACTATCTTCAACTTTATATGTATAAGTTGTTTCCTTTTTAGACTCCACTCTCATCAACCTTCCTTTATATCATTCTAAAAGCCATACAAATAAACCATAAAACAATCGTAATTAACAAAAACTTAATTCCATTATTATACCACTTTGCCTTTTGATTACAGATTCTTGAATTTGTATGTATTTGTTCTTCCAGGTCATCTATCAATTCTTGTTCTGTTATATGATTTGCTTTATTCCTATAATTTTGTAATTCCATAGCACCAATACTTCCAAAGAAAAACAAAGAAGAGGCATTATTCAAATTTTTCACTCGTGCGATAATAGCCCACATAAAACTAACAATAGATAAAAAACTTGCACAATAAAGTAAACCTACTAATAATGCAGCAAAAATTTCCCCGCCATTTAATTCTGATAATTTCGATACTTGTGTAATCCTTTGGAAAGCATTAGGAAGACCGCCACTAAAGATCATACCGATAAGCACCCCTGCAAGTGCCAGCGCAAATGAAATCTTTGTATCTATATTACCTATCCAAGTGTTAATCATCGATAGAGTTTGATATGCATCATCTTTTTTAAACCCTTGTCCGGTTAAATTTTGATTATTATTCTGTCCCATATTATACCCCTCTCATCTGCTTAACTTTTCTTAAGGCAGTTTCAAAAGAGTCCCTATGCTTTCTTGAAACTGTATAGTTTACTAACCTGCGTTCTATAGCATTTTGTAATTTATATAAAACATAATTCTCTTTAGCCCATTTTAGTGTTTCATTTTCCATGTTAACCCAAACAGAATTCATTTCTGCCATTACTACAATCACGTCATAAGCTTCTTCATATCTTTTATAATAGCTATATACTGCAATCAACCCGCAGTCTACTTTACTTTTTATTTGTTTTTCAGAATAGTTGAGTATATTTCCCATCTCAAAACACTTTCCAATTATTTTATTCCATAACTTTTCTGTAACATGCTGGACATATCCTGCTTTGCAATGGGCAAAATCAATTAGTTCACACAAGAACTTATAGTAATCTATCCTCATTTTATTTAACTCAGTCTGAGCATGATCTCGTTCTCGCTGTGCCTGTATACACTTTTCCCTCTCTTTATTATATTGATCCGACAATCTCTGATTTTCATTCTTCAAACGTTCTTCTAGGATAGCAAGTTCTCTTTCTCGTTGAATTAATTTATTTTGAAGATTTTCAATTTCTTTAATTCCAATTAATAATTGATTTTCTGTGTCTCCGGCATCATCCGGTTCAACTTTAGTTGGAGAGCCCAATTCTTCAAAATAATCTAAATAATAATCGCTTGTCACATAGCCACGAAATAACTTTGATCCTTTATACTTTGCTACCTCAGTCCAAACGTCTTTATAACAATCAGATAGCTGTTTATAAACATTATCGGAAATAAAAATTTCCCCGCCAGAGGCAAGATCAGAATATTTGCTTGCATGATTTGTAGTATTACCTACCCATACGCAATCTACTTCGTTTTCTTTATTTTCATCTTGCTCAACGCCATACATTCCTACCTGTGTAACTAAGACTTTGCCATAATCAATCCCTATACCGCATTCAATAGTTTTTCCATTAACTTTCGATTTCAAATATTTATTAAGGCTATAATCAATTACCGTCAAAAGACTTCTCGCTGCATTAATTGCTTTATCAACCGCCTTTTCAACGATTAATCCACTTTCATCTACTGAATCAATAAATACTCCCATGATTCTATCGCCCAAGAACTGTCTCGTTACACCTCCGTTTTTTCTAACACAATCAACAGCCATTCTCATAAACGAACGATATATTTTTACCATACTTTTCGCTTGACTATTTTCAGTCAAATATGTTGACTTTCGAATATCAATAAATAAAATAGTAGCAACAATGGAATAAGTTTTATTATTATCTTCTAGCTGTTCAATTGTCGGCGGCAAATCAGAATTTATCTCTATCTGCTCCACTGGTTGATCAATAATATTTTTCAATCTAGAATCTAGCTTTCCAAAATCACTTTTACTCAACGCCATATTTACTCTCAATACTCCTCTATTGCATTTTTCCTATTTTTTCTCCATCCGGCAACACAAACGCCTGCTCATATCCGATGTTGTCATTTCCCACCTCCATCAGCATAGTATAATTATAAACCCTATGGTTGATAAGCACAATCTACCTTCTAAAAATTAGCAACCTATTAAAAAAGCACCTTGCAGCCATTTCAAGAACCACAAGGTATCTCATCCATTCTGTCATTCACCTTTCCGCACCCACCTTCGTACCAGATTTGAACTCCACCTCAAACCACTCATCATAAACCGTGACTTTCTCAAGCAGCCGATGCACTAATAATAAACCATAAGCGTATCACTATTTCTAATGATACGCTTATGGTTTTAGATAACCTCAAAATACTTCAATGCATCCTTTATTGCTTCCACCTTCTCCACTGTTGGATGTTTCCTCGGATGTTTCAATTCTTCTACTGCATTAGGAGCGTCATACATTGGCAAGCCCAAACTTCTCTTCACTTCTGCTATATAAGCAGTATGTACTTTGAAGCCATATTTAGCTTCTATATATTCCTTTATCATTTTGTATGTAACTCGCTCTTTCGGCTTGTACGCCTCGGCTCTTTTAGCGATATTATCAAGCGGAACTTTTCCCTCACCCTCGCCAAACTCAACTTTTACGTTGATATGTCCGTCTGGCTTTTTGTGGGAAAGCAGTACTACCGTCTCCACATGCACGCTCATCGGGAACTGATCCACAGCCCTGACCCGTTTCAGTTCATACCCGTTCCCGCACAATATTTTCAGGTCCCTTGCCAGTGTCGCGGGATCGCAGCTGACATATACCACTTTCTCCGGCGCCATCTTGACGATTGTATCCAACAGGACTTCATCGCAGCCTTTGCGCGGCGGATCTACCACGATCACATCTGCCCGCGCCGTCTCGCCGCCGTGTTTCCGGGCGTATTCTTCGTAATATCCGGGCAGCACTTCCTCCGCCTTTCCCACAAAGAACTGCGCATTCTCAATTCCGTTTATCTGTGCATTCTCCCGCGCGTTCTCGATCGCCTGCGGTATGATCTCCACTCCGTACACTTTCCTGGCACGCTGAGCCAAAAATAACGAGATCGTACCAATCCCGCAGTAAAGATCCCACACCGTCTCGTGCCCTTTCAGATCCGCGTATTCCAGAGCCAGCGAATACAGTTTTTCTGTCTGGACCGGATTGACCTGATAAAAGGACAAAGGCGAGATCTGATATCTGATCTTACCGATATGATCTGTGATATAGCCCTGACCCCACAGCACTTCATAGGAATCTCCCATGATCACGTTAGTCCGGCGTGTGTTCACGCTGACCGTAATGCTGGTCATCCCCGGGATCTTTATCAAGTCCTCGATCAAGTCATCTGCATGAGGGATCTTCGTGCCGTTTATCACAAGACAGACCATGATCTCCTTCGTCGTAAAACCATAGCGGATCAGCGCATGACGGATCAGCCCTTTTCCGGTCTTCTCATCATAGGAGAGGATTTTATATTTCTTCATAAATGCAAGGATGATCTCGAGGATATTCTTGTTTACAGGAGCCCCCAGAGCGCAGTCTGTATTTGCGATGATGTCGTGGGTACGCCCGGCGTAAAATCCGGTGACCGGGTTGCCCTCCTTATCTGTCCCGAACGGGAACTGTGCTTTATTGCGGTATCCGAACGGATCTTCCATGCCGACGATCGGTTCCATGACCTGATCGATCAGCTCCGGCGCGAAGCCGCCGATGCGTTCCAGATTGCCTCGGACTTTCTGCTCCTTGAATACAAGCTGTCTGTCATAGGACATTTCCTGGATCTGGCATCCCCCGCACCTGCGCGCGAACCTGCATTTAGGTTCCACCCGGTACAAAGACGGCTCGATCACCTGCATAAGCCTTGCGTACCCGTAATTTTTCTTTGCCTTTATGACCTTTACTTCTGCTCTGTCGCCGATCACAGCGTCCTTCACAAAGAGCGTGTAACCGTCGGCTTTCCCGATCCCTTCACCGCCTGCGCCGATATCCGTGATCTCGATGACTGCTGTATCATTTTTCTGCATGTTATGCACCCGATGTCCTTCTTAAGTTCGACTCAAACAGCTTATTGTACCCAAGCCATTCTGTCCCTGTCTTTCCTTTGAATATCTCGGTCAGAGTCTGCATCTTGGCGTCTGCATTGTCCGCCAGATTGAGCGCCAGCGCTTCCGCCAGAGCCGGCTTCTTCGGAGAGCCGTACTCCAGTTCCCCGTGGTGGGCGATGATGCAGTGCTTCAGCTCATTTGCAAGACGCACCGGGAATTCCGGGATTGAACGGACCGCCTCATCTACCATCTCGACGCCGATCACGATATGTCCGATGAGCTGTCCCTCATCCGTATAGTCATTATCCGGGAATGAAGAAAGCTCCTTCGTCTTGCCGATATCATGGCAGATTGCCGCGGTGATCAGAAGATCTCTGTTCAGGATCGGATATGCTCCTGAAAAATAATCGCACATGTGGACAACGCTGAGCGTATGTTCCAGAAGGCCTCCTGAAAATCCGTGATGTACGGTCTTCGCAGCAGAATGGGCTTTGAATTTTCTGATAAATTCTTCATCTTTGACAAAATAATATTCCAAAAGCTGTTTCAGCCAGGAATTGGATATTTTTCCGATATAAGCGGTCAGTCCCGCATACATTTTCTCTACATTTTTATCTGTTGTCGGCATGTAGTCGGCAGGCTCATACTCGCCCTCTTCTGCTTTTCGGATCTGTTTGATGTTGAGCTGGAGATTGCCGTTATAGCTGATCACATCGCCGTAGACTTCTATAAAGTCTTTCTCATCATAATCCGCGATCCCCTGGGAGTTCGGATCCCAGACCTTTCCGTCCAGTGTCCCTGTCTTATCCTGCAGGATCAGATTATCATAGGGTTTTCCGTTCCTCGTCTCCGCGGAACGCTTTCCCCTGCAGAGATAGACATTCCTTATTGTCTCGCCTTCGTGTAATCCGTTAATATATCTCATGTTGATCCTCTTCCTATCATTAAAATTATTTGACATCTGTCTCATGCCGCTATGGCTTGCTTCCTACCGTCACCGTGAATTTCACATCCACATACCCGTCTGCTCCGAGGCGCATGCCTCTGACTACGACCTGTCTGCCGGTCTTGATCTGGAGAACTGCGCTCTGATACGTCACGATGCTAGACACGTTCTCACCTCCGACCTGACAGATGATGTCTCCGCTCTGGATCCCCGCCTCCATTGCCGGAGAATCCGGATCCACATCTACTACGTAAACGCCTGCCGGCATTCCCTGCTCTTCCTCAAGCTCCTTTGTGACTGTCGTCCCGTAAATCCCGATATACGGCACGCTCTCACCGTTTGCCAGGATCTCTATCGCTGATTTCAGGTCAGATACGGCATATGCATTTGCCGCATTACCGTCGTTGTCATCCCAGACAGACGGCGAGATCAGCCCTATGACTTCTCCTTCTATGTTAAACAATACACCCGTGCCCGACGTCTCTGACACGATATCTGTCGCAAGGACATCACATTCCCCATCGTAAAACGCTGTCTTGTAATCCGTAGAACTGATCAGCCCGTAGCTCATTCCCTCCGGGTATCCGAACATATTGCCAAGCGCCATTACAAGATCCCCCTGCTTCACCAGGTTCGAGTTGCCGAGTACGGATACTTTGATCGCATTCCATGTCGTATCCGCAATATTTCCCCTGGGTACGCTGAACATGGCAAGCCCTGTATTGGCATCCTGTTTCTTAAGTGCCGCCTCATAGGTCCTCCCGTCATCGAACGTGACGGTCCATTTCGAAGCATCCGTGCAGATTGAGCTGTCCGCAAGGATCAGAAGCTCCTGACCATTGTCGGCGGTGATCACTCCTGTTACGCTTTTTCTGATACCGGTCATCTCGGCGTCCCAGTCAGTCTGACCGGAGACCTGCCGGACGGTCGCGATTCCTTTTCCAGCCTCTTCTGCTCTTTCGTTCATAGAGTCTATGATCTGCTGATAGCTTTCTGCATCCGGGGCTGCCGCCGGGTCTGTTCCCGTTTCCGCTGAAGCGTCCCCGTCTTCTGAAAGCGCCTCATCTTCCGCACTGTCCTCTTCTCCTGAAATCTTCGCATCATCCGAAGGTTCTTCATCTTCCGGGATGGTCACTGTCTCGAGATTCCCCCTGAACACGTCCTGCATCCATGGTTTAAGCGCAAAAAAACCAAGGCAGGCAAATGCTCCGAGGATCACGCCGTATATCGCGATCCGCACAAGCTGTTTTGCGAGCTGCTGCCTGCTGATTGGTTTTGGTTTGATCGTCTCTTGTAAGAAAGAATATTTCTTCTCTTCCGGGCTTTCATCCGGTTTTGGGATCTGATCTTTATCGTCTGGCATGGATCTGTTTCCTCCAGATTCTAGTATAACCGATTCAGGCTGATAGTTCAATCATTTGGAAAAGACTTTTCTTTATCGAAAGAATGGGGTAGAATATTATGTATCCATTCGAAATTTCAGCTGCCGCCATACCGGAACCAACGGGGCGGAACGCTGTCTATAAAGGGGAATATATGAATCAGAAAACACTCACTAAACTTGAATTTGACAAGATCATCTCACGGTTGGAAGAAGAGGCCGGATCTTTCCGCGGGAGGCAGTTATGCCGCCGCCTGAAGCCCATGACAGACCTGGAGAAGATCAACACATATCAGGAACAGACGGCTGCTGCATACACCCGTATCGTCAGGAAAGGACGGATCTCCTTTTCCGACGCCGCGCCAGTGGAAGAGTCCATGAAGCGTCTGGAGATCGGCGGTGCGCTGAGCATCTCCGAGCTGCTCCGCATCTGCAGGCTGCTTTCAAATGCCGCCCGGGCAAAATCCTACGGGCGCCATGATACGCAGGAAGATTCTGCGGACTGTCTTGACGCGTATTTTGACCAGCTCGAGCCTCTGCCCAGCCTGTCAAACGAGATCGAGAGATGCATCATTTCAGAGGATGAGATCAGCGATGACGCCAGCAGTACACTGAAGCATATCCGGCGCAGCATGGGCGGCATCAATGATAAGATCCACACGACCTTGAACGGTCTGGTCAACGGTTCCCTGCGGACTTACCTGCAGGATCCTATCATTACCATGCGCGGCGACCGGTACTGTATCCCGGTGAAAGCCGAGTACCGCTCCCAGGTACAGGGACTGATCCATGACCAGTCTTCCACCGGTTCCACCCTGTTTATCGAACCGATGGCTGTTGTAAAGCTGAACAACGACCTGAAAGAGCTGTATGCAAAAGAGCAGGAGGAGATCCAGGTGATCCTCGCCCGGCTGAGCGAAGAGGCTGCGCAGTACATCGAAGAAATACGCGCAGATTACCGTGCCCTGACAGATCTGGACTTTATATTTGCAAGAGGCGCTCTTGCTCTATCGATGAGAGGAAGCCGTCCGGTGCTCAATGAAAAGGGACGGATCCACATACGGGAAGGCCGTCATCCGCTGCTTGATGAGAAGACTGTCGTCCCCATCACAGTGACCCTCGGGGAAGATTTCACACTGCTCATCGTCACCGGTCCGAATACAGGCGGTAAGACTGTCTCCCTGAAGACGGTCGGACTTTTCACTCTAATGGGACAGGCAGGGCTTCACATCCCCGCGGGAGACCGCTCGGAACTGGCTGTATTCCATCAGGTATATGCAGATATCGGAGATGAACAGAGCATTGAGCAGAGCCTGAGTACATTTTCATCACATATGACGAATATCGTCTCTTTCCTGAAGAAAGTAGACGAACATTCCCTTGTACTCTTCGACGAGCTGGGTGCCGGCACGGATCCCACAGAAGGAGCCGCCCTCGCCACATCGATCCTCTCTTATCTGCATAAGAGAAATATACGCACAATGGCAACCACACACTACAGCGAGCTGAAAGTATACGCACTGTCCACGCCGGGCGTAGAGAATGCCTGCTGTGAATTCGACGTAGAAAGCCTCCGCCCGACTTACCGGCTGCTCATCGGTATCCCCGGAAAGAGTAACGCATTTGCCATCTCCGGCAAGCTGGGGCTGCCTGATTTCATTATCGAAGATGCAAAGAAACGGCTCAGTGAACAGGATATCTCCTTTGAAGATCTGCTCACCGACCTGGAGACAAGCCGCCGGACGATCGAGAAAGAGCGGGAAGAGATCGCCGCTTACCGCCGCGAAACAGAAGCCCTGAAAGAGCAGGCCGAGAAGCGTCAGGAGAAGCTGGACGAACAGAGAGACCGGATCCTGCGCGAAGCGAATGAGAAAGCCAACGCCATTCTGCGCGAAGCAAAGGAAGTGGCGGACGAGACGATCCGCAATTTCCATAAGTTCGGCAAAGAAAATATCTCTGCGGCTGAGATGGAGAAAGAGCGTGAACGCCTGCGCAAGAAGATAAAAGACACCACCCCTGCGGCTTCACCTTCCCGCAAGGCAAAAAAAGCGCATAAACCGGAAGAATTCAAACTTGGCGAAACGGTAAAAGTCCTGAGCATGAACCTGACCGGAACCGTACAGTCCCTGCCTGATCCCCGCGGCAACATCACCGTGCAGATGGGGATCCTCAGATCCCAGGTCAACATTTCCGACCTCGAGATCGTGGAGGAGCCGTCGCCATACACGCCGAAGAAATTGAACCGCACTTCAAAGGGAAAGATCGGTATGAGCAAGTCTCTCTCCGTCAGTCCGGAGATCAACCTGCTCGGGAAGACGGTAGACGAAGCGGTAGCGGAACTTGACAAATATCTCGACGACGCCCTGCTCTCACACCTGAATACCGTGAGAGTCGTTCACGGCAAGGGCACCGGAGCTCTGAGAAAAGGAATCCACGAGTACCTGCGTCGGCAGAAACATGTAAAGAACTATCACCTTGCCGAGTTCGGCGAAGGCGATGCAGGCGTAACGATCGTAGAACTGAAATAAAAGGGCGTCCGCTGCTTACAACACAGATTTTGACAATATAAGGAGGACTCAACATGATAGGGAAACAGAAGATCCTGATCGTCGATGACGATGAAAATATCGCTGAACTTATATCACTATATCTTACGAAAGAATGTTTTGACACGAAGATCGTATACAACGGCGAGGATGCGCTGGCTGCTTTTGACACATATCAGCCTAATCTGATCCTTCTGGATCTGATGCTCCCCGGCATCGACGGTTATCAGGTATGCCGTGAGATCCGCGCGCGCTCCGCCACTCCGATCATTATGCTCTCCGCCAAGGGGGAAGTATTTGACAAGGTGCTCGGGCTGGAGTTGGGAGCAGATGATTACATCATGAAACCATTCGACTCCAAGGAAATGGTTGCAAGAGTCCGCGCTGTCCTGAGACGGTATCAGCCGGCCAAGTCAGATGCAGACAACAAAGAAAAGGCAAAATGCGTGGAATATGAAGGTCTTGAGATCAATCTGACGAATTACTCTGTCATCTGCGACGGCAGACATGTGGAAATGCCTCCGAAGGAACTCGAACTCCTCTACTGTCTGGCGTCCTCGCCAAATCAGGTCTTTACAAGAGAGCAGCTCCTCGACAGGATCTGGGGATATGAATATGTGGGGGATACCCGTACTGTTGACGTACATATCAAACGTCTCCGCGAAAAGATCAAGGATCATCCGCACTGGAGCCTGAGCACAGTCTGGGGGATCGGTTACAAATTTGAAACGAAATGACGGATCTGAGATAAGATGAAAAGTATACTACACCTGAAATTCATTGCACTTTATATCATATTTGGCTTCCTGTGCCTGTTTACGACCGCAACGCTCACGACTCAGCTTGTGACAAACCGGCTTATGGAAGATTCATCACAGACATTGTACCGGGAGGCTACGCTGATCGCCAGCGACTATCTGCCCTCTTACTTCTCGGATGATTCTTCCCTGTATGCCGTGCAGGCGCAGCTTGCAGCCATGCGGCTGTATCTGGAATCGTCCCTCTGGTTTGTAGACGCTTCCGGTACGATGATCACCTCATCCAATCTGGAAAATACGTCTTCGCCTGAGGCGATCGAGGATTTTGATCCGGCTGAGATCGGCGGGAACCAGTACATTTCCGGCACATATCACGGATATTTCAACGAGGAAGTCATCACCGTGATGGCTCCCGTGACAGAAGGATTTTCCACAAAAGGATATCTGATGATCCACAGTCCCGTCACCAATATCGAAGACCGCTGCCGTTCCATCATGGCCCCGGTATATATTACGCTTGGCGTCATTTTCCTGCTTTCCTTTATCTTCCTGCTGGGATTCCAGTTCTTTGTGTACCGTCCCCTGCGGAAGATCTCCGAGGCAGCGCAGCAGTATGCCATGGGAAATCTCGACTATGAGATCCCGGTCTACACACACGATGAAATGGGATATCTGTCGGCTTCGCTCAACTACATGGCCGCACAGCTCAAAGATATGGATGACTACCAGAAAAAGATCGTGGCAAATGTATCCCACGACTTCCGCTCTCCGCTGACTTCCATCAAAGGCTACGTGGAAGCCATGACAGACGGCACGATCCCGCCGGAACTGTACAGCAAATATCTCAACATCATTCTGTTTGAGACGGAACGGCTCACAGACCTGACCGGGGATCTGCTGACTTTAAATGAATTTGATACAAAGGAATTAATGCTCGACAAGACAGAGTTTGACATTCAGGAAGTGATCAAAGGAACTGCTGAGTCCTTTGAGGCCGTATGCACTCCGAAGCATATCTCGATCGAACTGCTCCTGATGCCCGGCTCCGTGATCGTCTATGCTGATAAGCGCAAGATACAGCAGGTGCTCTATAACCTCATCGACAATGCGATCAAATTCAGCGAAAATGAATCCTCCATAACCATCGAGGTAAGTCCGAAGAACGAAAAAGTTTTTATCTACATAAAGGACAATGGGATCGGCATCCCGCGCAAGGATCTGAATAAGATCTGGGAACGTTTCTATAAATCAGATCTCTCCCGCGGCAAAGACAAGAAAGGGACCGGCCTTGGCCTCTCCATCGTAAAAGAAGTCATCCAGGCCCACGATGAACATATCAATGTCATCAGCACCGAGGGAGTCGGCACTGAATTCATCTTCTCCCTTGGCAGAGTAATGTAGCAGCAAAAACAGCCCGCGTGATCCGTAAGAACTGCTCAAAACATGTGAGCCTGGTTTTACGATCCACGCGGGCTGAACTGTCTGCATCTGATTTTTAATCATTCATACAGCATCGGCTGTATACTCTCATTCTCCATATTCTCGGCGTCCACCCACACAAATCCGGTGTTTACCTGTGCTTCATTGCCGATCTCAAGGACAGTTCTGGCTGCCGCCACCACTGTCGCATATCCCATACCAAAGGGATTCTGCACGACAAGCCCGTCAATGCTTCCGTCCGACAGGGCGTTCAGCTGGTCCTTCCCTGCATCGAAGCCCATCATAACAATGTCTTCCGTCTTCTCCATACTCTTAAGCGCCTGTGCTCCCAGCAGTACCGTCTCGTCATTCGTTCCGAAGCAGCCTTTCAGATCCGGATGCTTCTCAAGATAATAGACGAGCGCATCTTCATCACTCATCCGTCCTGCAATGGAATCAATGTCCTCCAGGCGGGTCCTTGCCTCTTCGGATATATTCTCGGTAGCAGCGTCTTCCGCATCATTCTCTTCGGCAGCTGTCTGCGCTTCGTCAGCCGCCGCCTGGGACTCCTCCTGTGCCTCTTCGATCGCTTCCTGCTCGCCTGCGGCCTCTGCGGTCCACGCCGCCAGCTCTTCCGCAGACACACCCAGTTCTTCCGCAGCAGCCTTTCTCTTCAGCTCATCGATCTGATCCATATAGATGGTCTCCACGATCGATACTCCCGGATGGTTCTCCGATATCTCCTGTTGGAACGCAGACACCCGGTCTTTCGCATTGCCGGAGACAGAATCCGGGACGAGCAGAGCTACTTCGCCGCTTTCGCCGATCGCCCCGCACAGCTTTTGCGCTCCCGTTACCGCCGCCGCAGCATTATCTGTCATGCATGTACACTGGATCCCCTGGTAGCTGTTGCCTGAGTCAAAGGCCACGATCGGGATCCCGTTTGCGATCGCAAGGTCGAACTGTACTTCCGATGCATTTTCATCGATACTTGCGATCGCGATCACATCCGGATACCTCGCCATTTCTTCATCCAGGATATTGACCTGTTCATCGATATCCTCATTGTCCGCAGGCGCATTAAAAAGCACCTTGACAGCATCACTGCCGCTGTACCCGAGCCTTTCATTGATATCATCGGCCGCCTGCTGCACGCCTGCCGCCACCTGCTTCCAATAAGGAGAATTCTCCGTCTTCCCTATCACCGAGATATAGGTTCCCGGCTCAAGGTCCAGATCCTCGATATCCCCATATACCGCAGGTGAAATAGCATCCAGATTCCCCTGCCATTCCGGGACTTCCGGAGTATCCCCCGTAAAAACATCCTCTTCATCCGTGGAACTGCAGCCGCAGACTCCCACAGCCATGACAGCAGCAAGAAAAACTGCCATAAATCCTCTTTTCTTCATACTCTGCCTCCATATGATCTAAAACACGGTCTGTCCAGTTAACAACTTCATATACCATTGTACTATCATACACCAAAATTCCGAAAAATAAAGTGATTTTTTTCTGAATTTTTGAATAAGTACTAAATTTAGAACATCTAAATCTCTTGTATATTCATCTGCATTGTATTAAAATGAGGATAGCGAAAAGGGATAAAACTTTTTCGGAAATCAAAAAAGGAGGGTACATACTATGGCACACGTAATTAGTGATGAATGCGTAAGCTGTGGTTCTTGCGAAGGCGAATGTCCAGTAGGCGCTATCTCCGAAGGCGATGGCAAATATGAGATCGATGCTGATGCTTGTGTAGACTGCGGAGCATGCGAAGCTGCATGTCCGACAGGCGCTATCTCAGCAGAGTAATAATAGAAAATCGCAGAGTGATCACACGCAGAAGAGACACTGTATGCGGGAAGTTACCCGCTGCAGTGTCTCTTTTTTGTCAGATTGACTGACGGATGATACAAAGTCCGAAAACGGACGGAGATGAGGCACTGAAATACTTTTTGAGATGAGCGGCATGTGCTTCAGGCTCCGCTCCATAATCTGAGAAAAATTAAAGGACCTGAAATCTGATTAAAAACGAAGCCGCAAAATGGATAACTCACCTTCGGTTCAAACAATCCATTTTGCGGCTTAACATCAGCTCCCAGGTCCTTAACTTTTTCTAGCAGATTATTCCGAAGTCGCCTTCCTCACATACCGCTCATCTCTTTTTAAGTATTCCTGTACCTCATCTCCATCCGTTTTCTACTTCATCGACTTCAGCAGTCACTCCGACAAATATAAAAGTTGAAGAAACCGGTTGAAATGGAGCCGTAGTCGATAAAGACCCCTTTCGACTGGTTTTCTATAAATTTCGCAATTGTCGGGGAGGCACTTCCGATCGGATGAACAGAGAAAATCAATCGGATACAGCCGATATGATGCATCTTTCGGATCAGGCGGGATTGTGATGCGGACGGTGACTGTGCAGAAAGGTTAGAAAAACTTTAACTCTGAGATATAGCGTTGATCAGCCGGGCGGACTTGTTTGAGCATCGCGAGTTGTGCGTCCGGCTGATTGTTTTTAGCTATATTTCAGAGTTATTAGTTTTTCTTCCTTTTGTAACCGGATCCGGAAGCATTACAATCCCGTCTGATCCGAATACGTTGAGCCAATCCACGGTATCCGATTGATTTTCGGACGTTTTACCGCGGGAATGACTCTCTGACAAATTCGAGATTTCATAAATGCAAAAACAGGTAACAATTTGACGAACGATTGTTTGCGGCCTCCCAGCACTCCTGTGCTATAATACCCTTATAGTTGAGGGTGTTTTGGATCTGCCCTCAACATGTTGAGGCTGATAAAGGAGGTATAAATATTAATGGGTGAAGTCAGATTCATGATTTCTGAAGCCGCCAAGCAGGTCGATGTGGAATCCCATGTGTTACGATACTGGGAAGAAGAGCTTGGACTTACGATCGGGCGGACGGAAATGGGCCATCGATATTATACGAAAGATGATATTCAGCTTTTCCGCTGCATTAAGAAACTAAAAGATGAAGGGATGCTGCTCCGGGACTTAAAACCGCTCATACCTGAGCTGAAAGCCACACGGCTCAGGCTGCGTGCACCGGAAGCAGAGAGCAGTTCTGGCGCCGCATCTTCTGCGGCTAAGACAGATCCTGCCTTTGCTCACGAAGACACTGCCACAGCTCTCCAGGCTGCCGGATCCGCTCGATCTGAGACTGCCGTATCCGCTCGATCTGGGACTGCCGCATCCGCTCGATCTGAGACTGCCACATCCGCTCTGGCCGGGACTGCCGCGTCCGCTCGATCTGGGACTGCCGCATCCTTTCAATCCGGGGCTGCCGATGCGGAAGCGGCGGAGGTCGTGATCCCGTTGGAGAAGCTGGATCAGATACGCGCCTTATTTGCAGATGTATTCCGGGAAGTATTAAGCGAGAATAACACTGTATTAAAAAAAGACATCAGCAGTACTGTGACTACTGATGTCATGCATGAAATGGATTATCTTCTCCAGGCCAAAGACCGCCGGCAGGAGGAACATTTCCGTAAGCTGGACACGCTCATCCGCCAGCAGCAGGCTAACCGGAAAGAGTCTGCAAAGGCGAACCCCATCCTGAAACTGCGAAAGATCTTTACATAGTCCCCGGCATGGGCTTTTACATATATCTTACTCTTACTGCTGCCGCAGTTCATTTCCAAAGCGTGTGTACTGCGGCATCCATGCGAGCCGGACGGTTCCGATCGGGCCGTTCCTCTGCTTCGCGATAATGATCTCTGCAATATTTTTATCTTCCGTATCCGGATTATAATAATCGTCCCTGTAGATGAACATACATACGTCGGCGTCCTGCTCGATGGCTCCGGACTCACGGAGATCCGAGAGCATCGGGCGTTTATCGGTTCTCTGCTCCACCGCACGGCTGAGCTGGGACAACGCGATGACCGGCACATTCAGCTCACGTGCAAGTCCTTTGAGAGAACGGGAGATCTCGGAGATCTCCTGCTGACGGCTCTCGTTCTTACGGCCGCCGCTTCCGCTCATCAGCTGAAGGTAGTCGATGATGATAAGGTCAAGTCCGATCTCTAGCTTATATTTCCTGCATTTTGAGCGCATCTCTGATATTGAAATACCGGATGTATCATCTATGATCATACGGGAATTACCGATGGTCCCCGCGCCTTCGATCAGCTTTTCCCAGTCTGTATCCGAGAGATTACCGGTCCTGAGTATCTGGGCGTCCACATGGGACTCCAGTGAAAAAAGACGGTTTACCAGCTGCTCTTTTGACATCTCAAGACTGAAAATGGCGACCGCAAGATTCTGCCGGAACGCCACATGCTGCGCAATATTCAGGACAAACGCCGTCTTACCCATGGACGGTCTTGCCGCGATCAATACCAGATCCGATCTCTGCAGACCGGACAGTTTATAGTCAAGGTCAATGAATCCTGTGGGAATCCCCGTTACATTTCCTTTGGTCTTCGACGCGCGTTCAATGACATCCAACGCGTTTAAGACGACCTGGCGGATCGGCACATACTCCTCAGAGTTTCCGTGTTCTACAAGCTCGAATACCTCTTTCTGGGTCTTCTCGAGGATCTCGTCAAGAGGCTGGTTTTCCAGATAGCATGTATTTGCAATGTCTTCGTTGATACGGATCAGTCTGCGCAGGATCGCCTTATCGCGCACGATCTCAGCATAATACTTCACATTCGCCGAGGTCTGCGTCCCTTCCAGAAGATCTTTCACGAATTCCATGCTGCTGATCTCAGGCGGGACATTTTTCTCTTTCAACTTCTCCTGCAGCGTGATCAGATCCGCAGGCTTTCCCGCTTTAAAAAGGTCGACTACGCTGTCGAATATGATCCCGTAGGCAGTCTGGTAGAAGTCCTCTCCGGTGATGATCTCCGATGCGACCATAACGGCATCCTTATTCATCAGCATCGCCCCCAGCACCGCCTGCTCGGCCTCTATGCTGTGGGGCGGTATCCGTTTCATCGCCGCTTCTATATTTTCCATAAAGAAGTCTCCTTTATCCTTCTGTTACATACCCTTTCTGTACAAGAGCGTCGGTCAGATATATCCCTACGCTTCCTCTTTCACGACAACCTTCAGTTCCGCAGTTACTTCCGGATGAAGTTTCACATTTACCATATGCGTGCCGAGCGTCTTGATATTCTCTTTCAGGACAATTTTCTTCTTGTCCACATCGAGCTTCATCTGCTCTTTGACCGCCGCCGCGATCTCCTTGCTGGACACGGAACCGAACGTCCTGCCTCCTTCTCCTACTTTGATGGCAAGCTCTACTTTGCCAGCCGCCAGCTCTGCCGCCAGTTCTTTCGCTGCGTCCAGATTCTCCTGAGCCACTTTCTTCTCATTATTCTTCTGAAGCTTCAGGTCATTGAGGTTCTTGGGCGTAGCCTCTGCCCCGAGCTTTTTCGGCAGGATAAAGTTTCTCGCATATCCGTCATTTACATTTACGATCTCTCCTTTTTTTCCGAGAGATTTCACATCCTGTAATAATATTACTTTCATCTTAAATATCTCCTTCCTCTATCATCTGGTCGATCGTCGCTTTCAACGCTTTGATCGCCTCGTCCATATTGGTATGGTCAAACTGTGCGCCTGCTGAATTGATATGACCGCCGCCGCCCAGCTTCTCCGCGATGATCTGTACATTTACCTCATCTATAGAACGGGCGCTTAAATAAATCTTTCCATCGTAGATCGTCAGGACGAACGAAGCCTTGATACCGCTGATATCCAGAAGTTCGTTGGCTGTCTGCGCAGCCAGCACGGTCGGGCTGTCGATGTCGCTCGGGCACTGTGCGATCGCAAATTCTCTGCGGTACACTTCCGCCTTGCGCATCGCCTCCGCCTTGGCGCGGTAGGACTCCATATCGTCGCGGAACATCTTGCGCACGCGGGTGATATCTGCGCCGCATCTTCTCAGGAATGCCGCCGCCTCAAACGTCCGCACGCCTGTCCGGTTCATGAAGTTTCTCGTATCGATCATAATGCCCGCATACAGGCAGTCCGCCTCTACGGACGGGATCTTGATATCGTCTGCAATATACTGGAGGACCTCCGCCACCATCTCACAGGCGGACGAAGAATACGGCTCCACATATGACAGCACGGCATTCTCTATCACATTGCTGCTCTGCCGGTGATGGTCGAGCACTGCGATCATCCGCGAGCGTCTCAGAAGTTCCGGGCACTCGGTCATCTGCGGTTTGTTCGTATCAACCACGATCACCATCGTACTGTCGGTAATATAGTCCATCGCCTGATCCGACGTCAGGAAAATATCATCCTCATACGCCGGGCTCTCCGCGATCTCATCGTACAGCGGCCGCACGGATTCTGTCACCGTGTTGACTACGATATGGGCTTTCTTCTCAAGGCTTACGACCGCCCGGTAAATGCCCATGCAGGCTCCGAATGAATCCGGATCCGCGATCTTATGTCCCATGACGATAACCTGGTCCTTGTTCACGATGAACTCTCTTAATGCCTCTGCTTTTACGCGGGCCTTTACCCGGGTATTCTTAGACGTCTGCTCCTTCTTGCCGCCGAAATACGTGATACCGTTGCAGTCTTTGATGACCGCCTGGTCGCCGCCTCTTGCCAGGGCAAGGTCGATCGCCACACGGGCAAACTGATAACTCAGCGCGTAAGTTGCAGTGTTCAGTCCCAGACCGATACTAAGCGTTGCAGACCGGGCGTTTCCGATATTGACCTGCTTGACTTCTTCCAGGATGGAGAACTTATCCTCCGCGATCTTCCGGTAACTGGACTTCCGGATGACAACAAAGTACTTGTCTTTCTCCATTTTCTTAACAATACCGTCCACATCGCCGATGTACTTGTTGATCTTTCTGTCGATGAGGGCGACTAACAGCGACTGGCGCACCTCCTCGACACTTTCCATCACTTCATCATAATTATCAATGTAGATCAGGCCGGCGATCATCCGCTGATCTTCATTCTCCCTGATATATGCATTCAGCTCTGTCACATCCTGCATGGAGACCGCCACGAAATATTCTTCTTCCTCCGGGATCTGCAGCAGTTCTTCCTTCTGGCTGAATCCCTGGAGCGATACCCGCCGGAGTTCGACCTGATAGTCTCTATCGTGATAGGTCACTTCCAACTCCACCTGATCCATATCTTTCTTCGGGAATACGCCGGTATGCAGCTCCGGTATCATGCGGTTCAGATACTTTTCTTTCCGCGGATTGTCCATCAGCGCCGCGAACGCGTCATTTTTCCACAGGATACGTCCATCCTCAAGGGTGATCGCATAAGGGACCGCCAGTTCTTTCAGGAGAGTATGCTCGATCCCTTTATACTGTGCTGAAAACTGGATCAGATCCGCAAGGATCAGGGACCGGTTGTAAAAATACAGACCTCCGGCAATGCCGAGATAGATCAGGATAAATACCGTCATGATAAATCCGGCTTTTCTGTCGATCGCATACACCCAGACATCCACTGCCGCCAGCAGGATCGTCATGATCAGAGGCCAGCTCATATACATCCTGAGCTGCCCTTTCAAGCGCATTCTGTTTCTCTTCTTCATATCATCTTCACCTCATCCGCTCCCGTATTCGGGCAGCGCATAACGCTTGCTATAAAAGAAGCGCTTAACCGTCTTCTAAATTCCAACGACTTATTATACCATTTCTTCGCGGAATTTGCCACTGTAGAATTTTCCCCGTTATCAGGTCCCTTTATCGATTCAACCATCTGCCATCCAGGAGACGCATTGATGCATACATAAGAATCCGGCGGCTGACAGATTTATACTTGTATAAAGATCCGGCAACCGCGCAAAAAACCGGTCAGTTCAGGTTGCCCCGATCTGTCCGGTTTTTATCTTATTCTTTCTTTATATACAGGTGACTAGTGCATCATTCATTTAGTGTAGTAAATTATAAAATGATGTACTAGCAGGTTGCTCCGCCCTTCAGATGCTTCTGCGCTTTCAGGTTCTCATCCTTTCTCGCAAGCAGATCATTGCCCAGGAGCTGTTCCTGCACATTTTCAAATCCGAGTCTCGCCACCGTATCGGCAAATCTCTCACCTGTGATCCCCTGCTCGCGGAACAGAAGGATCGCTTTCTCCACGATCTCAAGCACTTCGTCTTTATCCGTAAATACTTTATCCAGATATCTTCCCTGTGCCACTTTCTTGCCCCAGCGTCCGCCGATGTATACGCGGTATCCGTTCGTGTAATCCTCAACCGCATGGAACGGGCACCTGCCGACGCAGCGACCGCAGTGGTTGCATGCAGTCTCATCGATCGTGATCTTGCCGTCCGTCATCTTCGCCACGCCGATCGGGCAGTTGTTCTCAATCTGGCATACCTTGCATCCGCGGCACTTCTCCAGATCGATCTGCGGCACTCTCTGGCCGATGATACCCAGGTCATTCAGATCCGGCTTCACACAATTGTTCGGGCATCCGCCGACCGCGATCTTGAACTTGTGCGGCAGCTTCACTTCCCGGTAGCCGTGATAGAATCTCTCGTGGATCTCCTCCGACAGGGCGAATGTATCGATCAGCCCGTACTGGCAGGTCGTTCCCTTGCAGGATACGACCGGGCGGACCTTCGAGCCCGTGCCGCCTGTCTCAAGCCCTGCCTGCATCAGATACTCTCTCAGAGGCTCGATATTGTCGAACGGCACTCCCTGGATCTCCATCGTCAGGCGGGAAGTCATGGTCACTTCGCCGCTTCCGTACAGCTCTGCTGCCTCTGCGATCGTCCTTGCCTCATCCGCCGTGATCTTGCCGTTTCTCGTAATGACACGCCCGTTAAATTTATCCGGCGTCCGCTTGTCTTTCAGGAAGCCGAGCGCTTTCACTCTCGTCTCTTCTTCCTTGGAGACCGCACCTTCGGCATTCTCAACTTTAACATCGTTAAAGAAAGTTGCGCCTTCAAGTACAACTGTATTTTTGTATCCGTAATAGCGCATCCTGTTCTGCAGGAAGTATGCCCTCTTTCCTTTCGCACATACAAGCAGGAGCTTCTCGTCCTTTCCAAGACCTTCGATCTCTCCGTTCACCTGCGCCAGATTGACAAAGAACGCTCCGCGGATCGCCGGTTCAGGCTGCACATCCACCACGCGGTATCCTTTCGCCGCGCCTGCCGCATATTCTGCCGGCGTCATGCTGATGATCGTTCCGTCAATTTTGTTCATCAGCACGTAAACTGCCTGCACGAACGGATGGATCGCAGTGGAGAACGGCGGAGCATATGCAAAGTCCGCATTTTCGAAATCGTCAAGCTTCGCATCCATATTGATGCCCATCACAGCGATATCAACCATCTTATCCACTTCGCCCGGTCCGAATACCTGAACTCCGAGCAGCTTCCTCGTCGTCTTGTCAGCGATCACTTTCGTGATGAAGAATGATGCGTCCGGATAGTAATGCGCCTTGTCGTCTGTGGGCACAAGAGCGGTGATCACATCATATCCCGCCTCTTTCGCCTGCGCTTCTGTAAGTCCGGTGCGCCCTACATTTAATCCAGGAAGTTTAACCACGCCGGTTCCGAGCACTCCCGGATACGTCTTCTGCGCGCCTGCGAGCACCTGCGCCAAAGTACGGCCTGCAAGGTTCGCCGTAGATCCCATCGGAGACCACTGTCTCTTTCCCGTGATCCGGTTCGTCACCATCGCACAGTCGCCTGCCGCATAGACATCGTCAAGATTCGTCTTCATCTGGCCGTCCACAAGGATGGTTCCCTTAAACATCTCGATCCCTGTATTCTCGAGGAATCCTGTGTTCGGACGGATACCGGCAGCCATGATCAGCATCTCGCAGGGCATTGTCCCGGCAGACGTCTTCACTCCTGTCACCTTATCTGTCCCGAGCACTTCCTCCGCGCTCGTCCCTGTGATCACGCGGATTCCCTGCCCAAGAAGATGTTTCTTCGCATAAGCCGCCATCTCCGGATCAAGGATATTCGGCAGGATCTGGGAAGCGAAATCAATGACCGTCACATTGATTCCCCGTGCGTGCAGGTTTTCGGCTGCCTCAAGGCCGATAAATCCGGCGCCGATCACAACCGCTTTCTTCACGCCGTTTGTCTCCGCATATGTACGCATCGCCTCCGCATCGTCCGGCGTCCTCATCTTGAATACGCCCGGCAGTTCCTTTCCTTTGACCGGGAGCTCTGCCGCTGAAGCGCCGACTGCAAGCACAAGCTTATCATAGGAACAGACCTCTGTATTGCCGGTCTGCACGTCCTTTACCGTAACTTCCTTCTTATCCGCATCAAGGGCAACCGCCTCTTTCCCAGTGCGCACTTCAACGCCTGTAAGCCCGGAATACTTCTGCGGCGTATTGACGATCAGCTCGTCCCTGCTCTCGATAAATCCTCCCACATAATACGGGAGTCCGCATCCCGCATAGGAGATATCCTGATCTTTTGTAATGACTGTTACTTCAATACTTCTGTCTTCTCTTTTTAACTTCGCCGCAGTTTTCGTTCCGGCAGCGACGCCGCCGATAATGAGTACCTTCATCTTCTCTACCTCTCTTTTTTTACTACCCTTTTTCAATTTTCTGATACGAGAATCTCTGACGAGTTCACTCGCCCGCCGCGTCCTCGCCAAGACTCCTGACGCCCCGCGAAAGTTCCGGATCCTTATGACAGCAGTGCTCTTCTCCGGCACATTCCGGCCGCATCGCCGGGCAGACGAACACGTCCCCGCCGCCGATCGTAAGAGACTTCCCTCCCACGAGCATATCCGCCATCTTCCGTCTGGCTTCGTCATAAATCCTCGTCACAGTCGGGCGGGAGATCTGCATCCTCTTCGCACACTGTTCCTGTGTCATCTGCATGTGATCCAACAAACGGAGCACTTCGTACTCGTCATATGTAAGATTAATACTGCCGGACGCCCTGCAGCCCTGCGGACTGAATCCTGTCACACGGGGCAATGAACAGATGCATCGCTGCTTTGGCGGTCTTGCCATGATTTTCTCCTCCCTTCTGCTGATGTAGTGATGTAGCTCTGAATATAAGTATACCATGTTATGAACATATGTCAATAATTTCCTTGAGGTTTGAGGATTTTTACCATTGAAATTCTTGCACATCAATATCCAATATGCTATATTAAAAATGAGAAAGGAACAATCGCTCACAAGGGGTTGGCCTCGTAAATTGTATAGTAAGATAGAATTACCACCTCTTCACTCGCCAAAGTTACCGGGGTGGTCTTTCTATGCTTAGAACATTACTTCAAATTCGCAAATACGAATCTCCTACCATAAATATCAGCACACTACAATAACCATTTGAGCATCCAATTTGCGTTAAAAAAAGAGACCATCGCACCATGGCGACAGCCTCCTTCTATCCTCAATTAGTCTTGAACGTACGGCATCAGTGCAATGTGTCTTGCTCTCTTGATTGCTACAGTAAGAGCTCTCTGATGCTTTGCACAGTTTCCTGTGATTCTTCTCGGAAGGATCTTTCCTCTCTCGGAAATATACTTCTTAAGCTTTGCTACGTCCTTGTAATCAATCTCGTTATTCTCTTTGCCACAGAACACGCAGACTTTTTTTCTTCTGCGGGCCGGTCCTCTTCTCTTGTAACCGCCCTCTGGTCTGCTTCCCTTTTCGTAAGCCATGATGGTTCTCCTTTCCCTAGTTAAACGGTAACTCCTCATCAATGCCATCCGGGATATTCATAAATCCGTCGCCAGCCGGTGCGCTCGGCGCCGGTGCCGGTGCAGAATGCTGGTAGGATGCTCTGTTTGCCTCGCTCTCAGCTCTGCTCTCTGCGAATTCCTGTTCCTCCACGATCACTTCCGTTGTGTATACTTTCACACCGTCTTTGTTCGTGTAGCTTCCGGTCTGGATACGGCCGGAAATAGAAACGCGCATTCCCTGACGGAAATATTTCTCTGCAAACTCTGCGGAACGTCCGAACACGACACACGGAATGAAATCTGCTGTCGGCTCCCCGTCTCTCTTGAATCTGCGGTCAACGGCAACTGTATATCTTGCAACTGCCGTTGCATTTTCTCCCTGTGAATATCTGACTTCAGGATCTCTTGTCAACCGTCCTACTAATACTGCTTTATTCATATATACCTCTTTCCGCTTATGCTTCCTGTTTCACGCATAAATATCTGAGCACGTTGTCCATAATGCGGATACGCTGTTCCACTTCGCCCGGAACCGTAGCTTCAGCCTCGAAGTGTACGAAGTAGTAATATCCTTCTGTCATCTTCTGGATCTCGTAAGCGAATCTTCTCTTGCCCCACTCATCCACGTCTGTTACGTTGCCGCCGAAACGTGTGATAAGAGCTTTAACTTTCTCGATCACGTCTGCTCTTGCTTCGTCTTCGAGTTTTGCGCTCACAACAACAGCTAATTCATACTTATTCATGGTCCTGCACCTCCTTATGGTCTCTGGCCCCCGTCCTCACGCGGGAGCAAGGAATTTATGAAACTGTTCAGATGTAATCCGACAGTATGTCACGGTTATTCATGATACCATAGGAATCGGGAAGTTTCAAGTGTTTTTTTCAATCAAGGGTAATGACCCTCGTACACACTTTCTCCAACAGCGCCTCGCTGTGGCTTACGACCAGCATCCCCATCTCCCGGCTCCGGCTCTCTTCCAGCAGGAACTCCCAGATCTGCGCCTGCGTCACCAGATCCAGCATTGCCGTGATCTCATCGCACAGCAGGATCTCTGTCTCAGGCCGCAGGGCTCTTGCAAGGCAGAATCTCTGAAGTTCCCCGCCGGAGAGCTCGGCCGGATAGCGGTCAAGCCATTCTTTTTCTATATGGAGCTTCTCCATAAGCCGCTCTTCTATATCTCCTGCCTCTGCCATGGTTTCCCTTAGCTTCAGCAGCGGATCCACTACCGTCTCGGGATGCTGCCACACCATCTGTACCGGACAGACGCCGCGGTATCCGCCGACCGGTCTGCCGTCCAGAAGTACTTCTCCCTGCTTCGGACGTTCATATCCTGCCAGCAGCCTGCAAAGCGTCGTCTTTCCCCTGCCGCTTGGCCCTTTAAGTCCGATGCGCTCTCCGGGTGTGATCGTCAGTTCAAATCCGTTGATGACCGGCTTTTTCTTTCGGTTCCGATAATAAAACGTAAGATTATGTGCTTCCAGTATCATAGCTTCGCTCCGCTTTTCCTTTTTTCCACTTTTCTTTCCTGCTCTGTCAATCGATTTCCACCCCCGCATGTAACCCGGCAGTCACCGGATCCCATCCAGATACAGGCGCCGGATCTCATCCGGGTGCAGGCACCGGACTTCGCCGCCACGGTATTTCAAAAGCGGGATCTGTTCTTCTGTGCGGCAGTCTTCTCCGCATACGTGACACGCTCCTGCATAGGGACACCCTTTTCTGGCATCTCCGGCATAGGGCTGCACGCCTCCCACAGCCCGGAAACCGTGCTCCGGCATAGCATACCACAGCGCCCGGGTATACGGGTGCCGCAGATTTTCCGGTTTACCGAAGTCTTCAGCCTTTGCCTTCTCGATTGTCTCCCCGGCATAAAAGACTGAAACTTCATCTGCAACGGACAGCGCCAGTTCCAGATCATGTGTAATGAACAGGATCCCTGCACCTTCATCCGCCAGTTCCCGGAAATGACTCAGGATCCGTTTCGCCGAGCGCGCATCCAGCCCCGGCGTCGGTTCGTCCGCTATAATGAGTCTCGGCTTCTCTGTCACCGCCGAGGCGATCAGCACCCGGCGCGCCATTCCGCCGGACAGTTCAAAAGGATACAGCTCCTCCGTATCTGCTCCCAACCCGTACCTCTCAAGCGCTGACCGGCAGCGCCGCTTCGTGTCCGGATCTTTCTTCCCTTTCCTCAGCTGTGCTCCCACTTTCATAAGCGGATCAAGATAGGTAACTCCCTGCGGGATCAAAAATATCTCTTTTCCTCTTAATTTCTTTGCGCGCTTTTCCGTCAAAACTTCCCCGTCATATCGTATTTCTCCTTCCATATGACTATTATATGGAAGGATTCCAAGAATACTGTGGGCAAGCAGGCTTTTCCCTGATCCGCTCGCTCCCACTACGGCAACGATCTGGCCCGGTTCTATCTCAAGCGACAGATCCTTTACCGCAGCAAGCTGCCTTTTCCGAAAACCGAAAGAGCACAAACCTTGCTCATATTGTGTAAAATAAACAGATAAATGTTCGATCTTTAATATCGGTTCCATACTATCTCCTTCTGTTACCAAATTTATTCATGCACGCTTGCCGGATCGAGCAGGCGTCTCATCCGCTCTCCGAGAAGGGCGAACAGCACAACTGCCAGAACAAGCGCAAGCCCGGGGAAAAGGGCAAGCCACCATTTTCCGGTAGTCAGGTACTGCATGCTTTCCGACAGGATCACTCCGATGGCAGGCTGTTCCGAAGAAAGCCCGAATCCGAGGAATGTCACGCTGGACTCATGCAGGATCGCATGGGGGAACAGAAGGATCAGACCTGTAAGGAACTGCGGTAAGAGATGCGGCAGCATATGCCGTTTTACATTCTGGAGTTTTGATACTCCCATCTTCTCCGCCACAAGGATATACGGCGCCTGCCAAAGCTGTATCAGTTCCCCCCGGATCACTCTCGCCAGAGACGGCCAGTGGCTCAGGGCTACTCCTGCCACGACTCCCGTAAATCCTCTCCCGCACGCCAGTGAGATGAGCATGACGAGCAGGATATGGGGGATTCCCATAACAAGATCGATACACCACGAGATCACAGCGTCTGCTTTCCGTCCAAGTACGACAGATGCCGTCCCGAGGAGCAGGGCTACCGCCGCACTGACCACAGCTGTCAGGATACCGATACGTATGCTCAAAGACAGTCCTGATAATGTGCGGGCCAGCATGTCCCGCCCCATCCAGTCCGTGCCGAAGAGATGCTGCAGGCTGGGGCTTAAGTTTCGCCGGGAGAAGTCTGTCTCCACGGCATATCCTTCTGTCAGGATACCGGCAACCGTCACCGCAGCGAGTATCACCACTGCCGCGATCAGAAAAGCCGCTGTACGGATCCTCTGATTCGTTCCTGTCTGGCAACCCCTGCCCACGGCTATCCGTTCTTTTCCCATTCTCACATTTTTCAATGTCTTGCTTTTCATCCTCTCGCCGCCCCCTTCCGTATCTTCGGGTCGATCACTCCATAAAGGAGATCCGCGATTAGATTGCCGGCAAATACGATTGCCGCCGTGACGACCGTAATGCCCAGAAGAAGAGGCAGGTCGCTTCCGAGGCCCGCTGTTACCGCCGCCTGACCAAGCCCCGGATAAGAGAATACCTGTTCCACCAGCACAGAGCCCCCGATGATCTCGCTGACAGAGGCGAACTGCAGCGTGAGCGCCGGAAGAGCAACATTGCGCAGACCGTGGCGCAGGATGACGGATCTTTCTGATTCTCCCCGCGCCCGGGCGAAGAGTACGTAATCCGACTCCAGCACATCGATCATCTTCTCCCTCGTGTGGAGCGCGATATTTGCAACGCCGGTGATACTCAAGGTCAGCGCGGGGAGTATGGCATGACGGAGCCGGTCTGCAGCCGTAACCGCCGCCGCATCCATCCCGGCAGGAACAGAGAGGCCGACAGGCAGCCAGCCAAGCCACACCGCGAAGATCAAAAGCAGCAGGATCGCCAGCCAGAACGCCGGCGTGCTGGAGATCAGAAGACAGTATCCCCTGATCAGCCGGTCCGGCCCTCTGCCCCGGCACACCCCTGCGATCACGCCCATTGTCAGCCCAAGCACTCCCGAGATCACCCATGCGGACAGCAGCAGCCAGAACGAACTGACAAGGCGCTGACCAATGATGGCAAGCACCGGCTGCCGGTAGAGAAGCGACGTGCCGAAATCCCCTTTCAGCACATCCGAAAGCCATCCCAGATATCTGGAAAGTGGCGGCGTATCCACACCCCAGTATGCTTCCAGTTTCGCGATCTGCTCCGGGCTCATAGTCCCCAGCGCCGCCTGTCCCACATTTGTCTGAAGGGGATCAAGGGGCGACGCGCACATCAGGAGGAACGTGACGATGCTGACGCCGAGGAGAAGCAGCGCCATACGAATTAATTTTTTACCGGTAAACTGAAGACGATGCTTCAAACTCAATCATCCTTTCCAACTCCACTGATCTACATTATTGACGATGGACCATCCGTGCCCGTGGGGATGGATCTTCTGCTCCGCCACATTCAGCCCGTCTCTCACCCAGTAAAGATGATCGATATTGACAAGCCACACCCACGGAATGTCTCCGTCCTGTGTCACGCCCGTAGTTCCGTCCCACTGGGCCTGCTGCCACAGCTTATATGACGTTTCCAGATCATTGGATGCAAGCGCCTGATCCATATATGTGTCCACCGCGCTGTTAGAATACGGCGAATACTGTGCCGAACCTGTTTCTTCCATGGTGTGGTAAATGTTGTAGAGCTCCATGGGAGTATGGGCTCCCCAGCCCCAGATCAGCGGATCTGAAAGGGCACGGTCATACGCCGTATCCCAGCCCACACCCTCAAGGCTGCATGATATCCCAAGTTTCCCCAGCTGATCTGCGAAATCCGCGGCAAGAGCCTGGCGGACCGAATCCCCGGTGGAATAGAGCAGGTTCAGTTCCGCCTTTACTCCATCCTTCTCACGGATACCGTCGTCTCCCATAGTCCAGCCCGCCTCATCGAGCAGCGCCGCAGCTTCCCCGGGATCATACTCCACTTCCGAGGCTTCATTGTACCACGGGAGCCGGTCGCACACACTGTAGGCAGGACTTCCGTATCCGTTTAGCACATGATCGATCATCTCCTGCCGGTCGATGCCGATATTGATGGCGCGGCGTACCAGCACATCGGATGTAAAATCATTTCCCACCGTGCGTCCCTCGGAATCTGTACTCTCTCCCACAGCCGGAAGGTTGAATCCTCTGTTGTCCACACTTGCATACGCCGCAAGCTCATATCCGTCAATCGTCTGATCCGAATACGTGGCGGATGTATATGCCAGATCCGCCTCTCCTGCCTGAACCGCAAGAAATGCCGCATCCTCTTCCATGAACAAGATCGTGACCCGTTTCATCAGCGGCGCTTCGCCGTAGTAATCCGGATTCGCCTCAAGGACCACCTGCTGTCCCCGGTCCCACTGCTTCAGGATATACCTTCCCGAGCCGATGGGATCGGAGCCGTAGGCGGCGCTGTCATAAGCATGCTCCGGCACGATCCCCACGACCGCCATCGTATAAGGCCAGATAGAAAACGGGCGCGTCATATGGAAGACCGCTGTCGTCTCATCTGCGGCCTCCGCATGATCCAGCATGGTAAAATCATTGACCGAGCTGGACTCTTTTACCGTATTATATGTAAACGCCACATCTTCCGCTGTCAGCGGCTCCCCGTCCGTAAACTTCACGTCATCGCGGATGGTTACCGTCCAGGTCAGCCCGTCTTCGCTGACTGTGTAATCTGTCGCCAGGTCATACCCGATCGTCAGATCTGCATTTGTCACCAGGAGCGTACTCTGGATCAGCGGCTCGTGAACATGCTCGCCTGCGCCCCATCCGTATGCCGGGTCAAAGCCCGCCGCAGGTTCGGAATTCGGATCCATAACGATTACTACAGAAGCGTCCTCCATCCTCTGCTTTACCGCAGCCTGGTCTTCTGCCGCATCTCTCCGGCATCCGGAGAGAACAGATAAAGCCGCGGCAAATACGATCAGGAACGAAGTCCATCTCTTTGCCGCCGTCATTCTTCTTTTCCTCCGTTCATCCCGCTCTTCTCTTTTGCACAGAACAGGAGCCGGTCATACGCTTCCCTGTAAGGTATCTGTGCTGTACGGGCATATACGGCCGCATCTTCGTATTCAGGCTTCACATGGACAGTTCCGAAACCATTCGCCGTCTTCAGACGTACTTTTCCGTACTCTGTCTGCACGGTCTCACTTCCAGGCGCAAGAAAATATTTCTCACACCGGCGTACCCTCACTCCATTGGTAGTCGTCTCCCGCAGGATATTCCGGGCCGTTTCATCAATCTTTCCAACCTCGCAGAGTACGGTCAGCTCCCATCCCGGCCGGCCTTTCTTCATCGTACCCGGGACAGAATAGACGTCCAACGCCCCCTGCTCCAGCAGACGTCCGGCGGCAAATGCCAGCGCTTCCGGCGTCATGTCGTCAATATTGCACACCAGCTCCGCAATCTGTCCGTTTCCCGCGCCTGCTCCTTTGAGCTGTTTTCCTGCGGCGTCTCCTGTAGTTCCGGATCCATCCGACGGTTTCACCGCCTGAGACTCACCCAGAAATACTCTCACACAATTCGCCTGCTCAAATTCCTTCGTCCCCACGCCGATGCCCACGCTTGTTTTCGACATGACCGGCATGACTCCGAAACTGTCCGCGAAGTGTACGAGCAGTGCCGCACCTGTAGGTGTACACAGCTCCCCCCGGATGCTGCCGCCGTACATCGGCACATCCGCCAGCAGGTTTGCCGTGGCAGGCGCCGGCACCGGCATGATCCCGTGGGCGCAGCGCACAGTTCCGCTCCCCACATGGACAGGGGAGACCACGATTTGCTCCAGCTTCAGCAGATATACGGCATAACACACTCCCGCGACATCAGCCACTGCATCCAGCGCCCCCACCTCATGGAAATGTACCTGTTCCACCGGACAGCCGTGGGCTTTCGCCTCGGCGTCCGCGATCGCGTCATAGACCTGCCGCGCATTGATCCGCACCGCTTCAGGAAGATCCAGCCCGGCGATCAGCTCCGCAATGTGCAGGGGATCCGCATGGTGATGATGTCCCGTATGCCCGGTATGGTCATGCCCGTGATGGTCTCCATGCATTTCCTCTTGTCCATGCCCGTGATGACCGGGGTGCGGTTCCCCATGCTCGTGTCCGTGAGAGCCGGCATGCTCGTGCTCTTCTCCCGGCTCATGTTCTTCCTCCCCGTACACCGTCACTTCCATATGTGTGCCTGATATGCCGCATGTGGTTGCCTTGCGGGGCGTAATGCAGACGCCGGGCAGCCCCAGTCCGTTCATGCGTTTCAGGAACTCTTCTTTCTGCGTGTCGTCCAACAGCTCATACAGGGCGGACATGAGCATATCGCCCGCCGCTCCCATGTTGCATTCTATATAAAGTGTCCTCATATTCTAATTCTCCTTTATCCCTTCCATCTGATTGATCATGCTTGCCAGATATCCTGCTCCGAAGCCGTTATCTATGTTCACCACACTGCAGCCGGACGCACAGGAATTGAGCATGGACAGAAGAGCCGACAGCCCTCCGAAGCTCGCGCCGTATCCCACGCTTGTAGGCACTGCGATCACCGGGCAGTCCGCCAGTCCGCCGATCACCGAGGCAAGCGCTCCTTCCATTCCCGCCACTGCCACAACGCATCGGGCGCTCATGAGCGGATCCAGATTCGAGAGAAGCCGGTGGATCCCCGCCACTCCCACATCGTAGAGACGGGTAACTTTATTTCCCATTGTCTCTGCGGTCAGTGCAGCCTCTTCCGCAACCGGGATGTCGCTCGTGCCCCCGGTAGCCACCACAATGCTGCCCCGGTATTCCTGTTCCTCCGGATAGGCGACGGCGAGCCTCGGGAGAGGGTAATACTCCGCCGGCACTGCCCCGCACAGGATGTCCGCGGCTTCCTGACCGATCCGCGTGACAAGGATGTTCCGGCATCCCCTTTCGCCCATGGCAGTAACGATCCCCTTGATCTGTTCCGGCGTCTTTCCGGCGCCGTAGATCACTTCGGACGCCCCCTGCCGGATACTCCTGTGGTAATCGATCTTGGCATAATCCAGATCTTCAAACGGTTCTTCTTTTAAATTCAGGAGTGCATCCTCCGGTGAAGTCGTACCGTCCGCCACACTCCGCAGCAACTGTAGAATATCGTGTTTATTATCCATAGCTTCTCTCCTCCAGATCAAGCATCACCGCTGAAAACAACCGCCCCAGCTTTTCACATATTTCTTTTCGTTTCTCCAATGCAAGCTGCATCTGGTCTCCCGTAACCTGGATCCGCGCGCCGTCTTTGTACAGGCGCACCCTGAAGTCCTGGAAGCCCATCTCAGACATAGCCTCCTCTGCCTGCTCCACTCTTTCCAGATCTCTGTTCCTGATCCGTGTCCCCGTGGGGATCCGCGTGGCAAGGCAGGCATATGCCGGTTTATCCCACGTAAAAAGACCCGCTTCTTTCGATCGTTCCCTCACCTGGGCTTTCGTTATGCCGCACTCCCTCAGAGGCGAACGGACTTGCAGTTCATGCAGCGCCCGCATGCCCGGACGGTCTCCTGCGTCATCCGACGCATTCGTTCCGTCCAGAAGGACAGCATACCCGTCGGCCTGCGCCGCATCCCGCAGACGTGTAAAGATAGCCCTCTTACAGTAATAACAGCGCTCCGGCCCGTTTTCTTCCGCTCCGTACACGGAAAGGATATCCATATCCACTACGGTCATGGGAATATCCAGTTCTGCCGCCAGACGCCGCGCGTCTTCCAGTTCAAATCCAGGCTGAAAAGCAGTCTTCACATAATAAGCGTGAATGTCGCAGCCATATTTCTTCGCCGCCCAGAGGACGAACGCCGAGTCCGTCCCGCCGGAGAACGCGGCCGCCGCTTTTGGCACCTGTTCAAAAAAATCTTTTAATGTCATATTCTCTCCTCTTCGATCTGCACGATACCACGGGCAGTTCACGGCAAGGCCGTTCGCCGGGCTTCGTTCCGCTACGGTCAGCGCCGTTGCCCGTCGGATGCCCACTCGTGCAAGCACAGCGGTCGCCCTCCGGGCGTATCGCACAAAAGGAAGGTATCTGCCTTCTTCCGAAAACAGATACCTTCCTGATATCTCATATACAACTTATTCCAGACTCGCCCGGAGCAGCACGCCCCGAACTGTAATATACACGTATCGATCCATACTGCGATCATGCACAGGCACTGTTACTTTCCAGACCGATCACAGCGGCTTCTGCCGCATCCGCCGGCTTCCTGCCGTTACGGTTTTTCGTTGGTATTATCTGATCTTCTGAGTAAAACGCGCCAGTGCTTCTACTGCATTCTGTACATTTTTTCCCATGGACGCGTCAGAGACGCCCACGACAATATTATCACAGAGATTCACCGGAATCAAGATTCTCTTTGCGCTGCTCTGTCCTATTGCCACAGCCATGCGCGGGGTGATCTCTCCCAACATAGAGTCCGCGATCACGATCCCTACCGGGCCCATGACCACATCTGCTTTCTTTGAGGCAACGACGACGGAATTTTCCCCGGTTGCCGCCTGGTCCGCCCCTGCCCTGAGCATTGCATTGGTGGCAACGCTGTTTGTTCCCACAGCCAGCACCTCAATGTCAGGATCATATTCTTTTACAGCTCCCACAAGCTGCCGTCCGAGACCGCCGCCCTGGCCGTCGATGATCAGGACTTTCACCCTGTCGATCCCCCTCTCTGCTGTCACTGCGCGCCGCCGTCCGGCTGCGTCTTCTTTGTGATCTGCCTTGTATTCTTCTCCACCAGCTTTCTCGATACCATGATCTGGTGGCCGCATCCCATGCATTTCAGCCGGAAATCCGCTCCTGTCCGCAGGACTTCCCATTCCTGGCTCCCGCACGGATGGGGCTTTTTCATTTTTATGATATCTCCCACATCAAATCTGTCCGCCATTTTTCTTTCTCTTTCCCTCATTGAAATCACTGTCCGGCGCGTTCTTCCTTACTGCGCCGGTCTTTTCCATCATGCGATCAGTCTACCGCCGTAAGTACTCCCTGGAGCAGGAAACGCTCATCCCGCTGATCTCCCGTACAAGTGGACAGACTCACGATCTGAGACTGCGCATTTACTTCCACATCTACCTGATAATTAGAGGAATCTCTACAGATCTCTATGTACTGCTCAAATGCCTCATCCGACTCGAACTCAATGTCGTAATTGTCAGCCGCAGCATTCACGATGCCCGCTGAAAATACTGTATAAGTCCTCACCTTTCCGTCCGGTGTATAGATATAGAAATCAGGATGCTCTTTACAGAATTCTTCATCCTCATACAGATGCAGCCGCGAGAACATATCAGGACTTACATTGAGATGATGTCCGTATATGATCGTATTTCTGTCCGAAAAATCACTGCTATTTCTCATATCCATGAAGATAGCGCCAAGCTTATTGTCATTTTCTGCAAATGTCTTCGTAAGATATTCATTATTGTCCGCACTCTTTACCACCGGATAGTTTATGATCGACGGCTCGTCAAACCTGATCCATGCGATCGTATCAGGATTGATCTCAAGCAGTGCGTCAAAATCAACAGAAAATCCGGCGCCGTCTCCGTCCGCCGTGATCGCCAGATCCTGGATCTCATCATACTCCTGTCCTCCGGTATGGTACGGGATCAACATCATTACGAGCTGATAGAGCGAAAATACAAAGACACAGACCGCCACAATGAGGATCGTGCCGGAAAGGATATCGAATGTCGCCCGTTTCTGTTTCTTCTTTTTTCTGTTGCTGACAGCAGCCTGCTGCACTTTATCCGGCTCTCTCCGCCGCCCTCTCCGTCTGCTGTGTCCGCGGCGTCTCCGCCTGTCAACGCCGGATCTTCTCTCTTCGCCTGTTCCCATTGTCGTAAACCCTTTCTATTTGTCGTAGCCCGTTGGCCGTAAGCCTATTCTATGCATCCGGCCAGAATCCCTTTCTGCCTGTTGAAACGTAAGTCCTTTTATTCCGGTCAGAAACCGAGGTTCTCATCTACAAGGATGATCTTAAAACGCTTCGGGATCCTGCTGAATCTGGTAACCATGATCTGGCAGCAGATGCAGTCCGGACTCTTACAGTCAAAGCAGCTTCCGTTTTTCACGCACGGCGTGTCAATGCCGAATCTCTGCGTGTTGATCGGAGCCGCCTCATTTCTTGCCCTGTGCATGGCGTCCTCTTCTGTCTTCACGATCTTGTTCATCCCCACGATGAGAAGAACATTCTTCGGGCCGAACGCATAAGCCGCCACCCGGTTTGCATTTCCGTCGATATTCACAAACACGCCGTCCTCGCTCATGGCATTTACGCTTCCGAGGAACCAGTCGCAGGTAAATGCCTTCAGGGCTATCTCCTGTTTTTCCTCCGGCGTCGCAGCTTTATCCCTGTCGTAAAATACATAATTTCCTGCATTGATGGCATCGATCAGTCCGACCTCGCGGACAGACGCTGAACCGCCCATATTGATCGTGCTTCCCTCAGCGATCAGCTCAAGAGCTTTCTGAACCGCCTCTTCCTTATTCGCCGTATAGTAAGCCTCCATATTTCTCGACTCAAGCGCCTTTACGACACGTTTCCCAAGAGCTTCATTTCTCATCTGTCTTACATCCATGCTGATAACCTCACTTTCTGTCTGATATCCTGTTTAAGATTCTACCATCAGACCGGTAAGATAGCAAGAGCCGTGCCTTTGCGGATCTTCACCGCGGCCGCCAAATGGACATACGAACATACCCTCCCGGCTCGTTGCTCGCGGAAATAAATCACGATTTCAGCGCACTGCCTGACATATTTTCCGCCTCTTCCATCTGCCTCCTCACATTCTCATGCCTCTCCTCAAAAAGCAGTCCTTTATTATGCCGGAAATACAGATCATTCCCGTTCTCATTGATAAACCATACACTGTAATAGTTCGCGTTGAGCTCCGTGACAAATGCCACCATCTCCTGGCTCTCTCCGAATGCATCTTCCAGAAAACGGAACGCATTGTCAAGAGCGTCCGACGTCTCTTCTGTCATCCGGTCAAGTTCTTCTCTCTCCTGCCCAAACATTTCTCTCACTTCATCCAACGCGCCGTCACCGACAAAGATCTCGCCTTTTATCTCCAGCGCAAACCTGCTCAATGTCCCGATCACGCGGTTCAGGATCTGCTCCTGTCCGCGGGTGAGCTGCTCTGCTCTTTTCTGGTCTTCCAGGTCTTTCTCCGCCATAGCGCGCACATCGTCCAGCATCATGACCGACTGATCATCCCGATAGTAGATCAGATATTCGTATAATTTCGCCACATATGCATCCTGTAGAAAACATTCACGGAACATGTCTCCAAGCCTGCCGTTTAGCAGGCTGATGATACTCAGATGCTCGTCGAATGCCGCCGCCTGGATCTTCCGGAGGATCACCGGATCCCACTTTCCTTCCAGGATCTCCCTGATATCATAATCTGTTTTGTATTTGTAATAAAGCTCCAGATAATTTGCGAAGTCCTTCGCTATTGTCCGGTGCTGAATATACTGGAAGATCACTTCCCTGTCCGCCGTCTTGCCCAGCATTTCATAGACCTGGATCAGCCGCGAGAGGTCTTCCCATCCTCTGGCTGTGGCAAAGCGCTTCCCATCCACTGTATTTTCAATCCGGCAGAAATTCTCTCTGCGCATATCCAGATAAGAGATCACCGCCGGATGGATCCCCTGCCGGTAGGCATATTCTTTCCATACCGGGAAATCCGCCTCCACATCGATCTTCTTCAGACGATCCAGCGTGACAACATCAAACTCACGCACAGATTTATTGTACTCCGGGGGATTGCCCGCCGCCACGATGATCCAGCCGTCCGGCAGTTTATGTGTGCCGAATGTCTTTCCCTGAAGGAACTGGAGCATGGCAGGCGCCAGCGTCTCCGAGACGCAGTTGATCTCATCAAGAAAGAGGATTCCTTCCTGGTTTCCGGTCTGTTCCATCTTGTCATAGACGGACGCTATGATCTCGCTCATCGTATATTCGGTCACAGAATACGTCCTGCCGCCGTACTCCTTTTCCCGGATAAACGGCAGTCCCACCGCGCTCTGTCTCGTGTGGTGGGTGATCGTATAAGAGACAAGTCCGATCCTCATCTCCTTTGCGATCTGCTCCATGACCTGCGTCTTACCGATCCCCGGCGGCCCCATGAGCAGGATCGGTCTCTGCCTGACCGCCGGAATCTGATACTCCCCGAAAGCGTCCTTTAAAAGATATGCCTCTATGGCGTCTTTAATCTCCTGTTTTGCACGTTTAATATCCAAAATGTTCCTCCTTATAGTAACAGTCCAACCCGCACCATCCGCACAACCGAACTGTGTGCTTACTTTTACCGAACTGTTATTCCATATCTTCTTCTCTCAAAATAAGCTTGATCGCCCACGGCGGCACGTCCGCGTCCCGGTAATCCTCTTCAAGAAATACAAATGCGGTCCGCCACGCCGGCATCCGCTCCGGATAGATCCCGTATCCGTCCGTGAAATAGATCACACCTTTCAGATCCGTAAATTCCCTGTTCTGCCGCAGTTCTTCTATATATTCAAATGCCGGACGGAAATCCGTGCCGCCCTCGCCGTACAGTTGAAAATGTTCCATATAGTCTTCAAGATTTTCCTTTGAGGTGATCTTCACATCCTGATGCACTTTCTCGTCACACTGTATGATGTGGATATCGACCTTTTGGAAGAAGCTTTCATTTTCCGACAGGACACTGTATGTCTCTTCCAGAAACTTCCGGATCAGTTCCCCGGAACAGGACATGGAAGTGTCGATCACGACAGCGAATTCCTCGATCCGGTGTTCTTCCCTTGTCTCCAGCGGTTCGATCAGCGGCATATTCTCATACAGGGACAAGCCGTAACTGTAAAAACCGTAGTCAAATGTATCCGGATCGGCTTTTAACTCTTCCCGGAATACGGAAAATTTTCTCAAAAACTCTCTGTAATCACAGCGCTCTCTGTTCTCCACGCGCAGTTCGCCCAGAAAACTGCCGTTTTTCTCCGATGCTTCTTTGGAAAATGTCTCCAGATCCGTCTCCATCTTTTCATCAATGTCTTTCCATTTCTGCTGCATCTGCTGATCCGGCGGCCTTTTCTGACCATCTTTCTCCCAATACCCGTGGTCGTCCACACGGAACTCTTCTTCCAGCATGTCGAATTCTTTCTCCGTCAGTCCCCACTCTGACAGCAGACTGCTTACCCGCTCGGCATTGAGCACATGCCCGGACAGTTCCAGTTTCCGGTAGGTCTCCCGCCGGAGCAGACTTCTGGAAAACCTCACCGGACGCAGGTCATACCCGTCAATGATGTGTTCCACCGCGATGTCACAGCTCAGATCCCAAAGTCTGTTTGTACTCCCCGATCCATTCCCCGTGCTGTCATAGCCGTCATACACAGAATTCCGGACTTTGCCTGTCTTCCAGATATGCCGGAAGATGCAGTGCAGTACCATGTGGAGATACCCTCTGTTTACAAGGATCCGGTTCTCCCGGTACAATCCGCCCAGTTCCCGGGGATGAAAATACATATGATACCCGTCTGTCCCGAAAGGGCTCACCCCCGCGTCCATCGTATAGACAAAACTGCTCAGAGCCACATCCAGAAACCGCATGGAAAAATACAGTTCATCCCGGCAGATCCCAAGGATCTCCCTGCCGATCTGCTCCAACCGCCGGGCCGTCTCTTCCGGCGTTCTTTCTTCTGTTTTCTCTGTTGTCCTGCGCAATGTTCTTTCAGTCATTTTATCCGCTGCCCTCTATGCCGTCTTAAAGTTCATATTTTTTCTTTTTCTCAGGGAACAGGTGATGCTTTTCATCCATGAGAAAAGCCAAGGCTTCTCGTTTCCCCTGAGAGGCCGCATACTCCACTGCTCCGCTCAAAGTCTGCGCCGTCCAGAAATTTCTTTCAGAGAATTCCTTCAGCGCCGCCATATCTTCCGTGTCTATCAGATACTCTGCCGTCTGCGCCGCGTATTCTCTGATATAACTTTCGTATGCTTTCCGCGCCTCTTCCGTTAATCCGGCCGGATACATCAGCCTCGAAAATACAAGATCTGTGATCACATCTGTTTTATCCTGTGCCCGCGCCGAATAAAACAGACTGTCATACTTTCTGAAATCGGCTTCTTTATTGTAAAAGCACTGCCTGTAATTATTTCCGGAACCATGATGCTGTGTAAAGAGGATACGCGCCGGCGTATTTTCCACGGCCTCTTCATAGTGTTCAGGAAATACAAGACAGGCCGAAATCTGCTCCTGTCCTCCGTCTTTGCCTTCCGCATATTTGCCGTCCTCACGCTTATCATCCCCATATCTGCCGCCTCTATAAAAGGTCACATCGATCCGCTGCCACAGATCGCCCAGGATCTCCGGCACGCAGGAACGATCCCCATCCAGAAGCCGGGCATGCAAAGCGGACAGACCCCGGCACCCGGTAAAGGCACCGCTCCCGATATTTTTCAGCCGGTCCGAAAAGCAAAGTGTCTTAAGGTTCCGACAGCCATAAAAAACATACCGTCCAAGCTCTTCCATCGTATCCGGCAATGTTACCTTCTCAACCACATCTCCTGCCAGAAGCTGTTCCGTGTCACGGAACATACGGTCTTCATCTGTCGAAAAGATAAGGACGTCCTCATCCTCATGATCCTTTCTCGCGGAAAAAGCATATGGAGCCATACGCTTTACCCTTCTGCTGCCGATCACTTCCGGGATCACAATCTCCGGATCCACCCCGAAACACCGCACGATCTCGATCCCGTCATCTATGATCCTGTAATGAACTTTCATAATATTCCTCTCCTGTATCAAGGCAGAGACAGCCAAGCCTTCCGCCCATATCCCCGAATGCAGCCCCGCAGTCCACATCTATGAGGCGCCCGTCCGGGCTGTGCCAGACAGCGGCCGGTTCTTTCGGGTATCCCCGGATAATAAAAGTCGGGACATGACCCACAATTGAGACATATCCCGGTATCCCTCTCTGCCTGTCGATCATCGATGAATCCCAGAGCAGACGTTCTTTCCGCTTCCATACGCGCAGGATCTCCTCAGTGGATGCATGCGCCATGAGATAACAGTTCCCATTCATCTTTAATTCTCTGTACAGCGGAAGCTTTTTCATGAACTCCACATATTCCGGAATCTTTTCCCGCGTCGCCTCACAGTCCATCAGCACATCATACGTATTATAGTAATATCTCTGATGTACTTTATCCTCCACATTGTCATACCATTGTGCAAATCCATCCTCGTGATTTCCCCTTAAGGCCGTCACATTCTCATGGGACATAACAAAATCCAGGATTCCCGCGGGATCCGGCCCTCTGTCGATCATATCTCCAAGGATATACAAAGTATCCTCATCGCTGAATCTGATCTGCTCCAACATACGTTTGAAAAGCTCCGCCATTCCGTGAATGTCGGACATCACATAAGTCCGTCCCATAGCTCCACCGCCTTTTCCAAAATACCACCGACAATTCAGCTCATGGAGCAGTCCGCTGAAAAAATCATGCAGGCATGATTTTCTCTCCCGTGCCGTTCCAGGGCTGAACTGCTGCTCAACATCAGGTGTGACGTTTGATCGTTTCTTTCAGAATATATTTCTTATCATTATACCGTTCTACGATATAATCATTCGCTTTTTTCTCCATTTCATCCGGCAGCGGCTCCAGCACTGCGTCTTCGCCGTATTTCCGCTTCAGTGCGCGTTCCAGAAGATAGTCGCACACATGAGGGTTCTTCGGCAGGAGCGGTCCGTGCAGATAAGTGGCGATCACATTTTTATACACAACGCCCTCATAACCGGACTTCCCGGTATTTCCAAAGCCGTAGGTCACCTTCCCGAACGGCGTGTGCTCCCCGATCTCCGTGCGGCCGCCGTGGTTCTCGAATCCCACGACCGGGCGGTCAAAGAGCGGGCTCTCCAGCACGATATCACGGATCAGGCGCTCCGGCTCCCAGTCAGTCGTAATATCAAGCACGCCCAGACCCTCTATCGTCTTCTTGTCCGTTTTATAATATTTCCCGAGAAGCTGGTATCCGCCGCACACTGCCAGCACGACGCCGCCGTCCTCTACATAATTCTTAAAATCATCTTTGATATCCTGCAGGAATCCGCACACCAGTTCCTGCTCTCTGTCAGAACCGCCCCCGAGCAGAACGATGTCAAGCTTCGCAAAATCGATCTCATCTCCCGACAGGAACGGGATCACTTTCGCTTCGATCCCGCGCCATTCAAGCCGTTTACGGAAGCACTGGATATTTCCTCTGTCGCCGTACAGGTTCAGAAGATCCGGATATAAATGTCCGATGGTCAGTTTCATCACTTGTCCACGCCTCCTTTCTCCAGTTCTGCAAGCATATGGTTCGTCCGGTACAGACCGGAATAGTTCACGATCACATACAGGTTCTTCGTGCCGTTCTTCGCACAGTCCTCCACAGCTTCTCTCAGGTCTGTTGTCGTCTCACAGGGGATATCCTCGTATTTCAGACGGAGCCCCATGTCATAGCGCCGTGTTCCCGCCGTAATGATCCGGCCTGCATTGCTGTCTGCGAGATACTGGAAATCCACATCCCACAGCCATGAGATATCACGGCCGTCCTGAGCCGTGTCATTGATCTGGATGATAATGTCTTTCGGCTTCTCGTCTTTGAGCACAAGAGAAATCTTCTGCTGGAATCCGATCGGGTTCTTCGCCAGATGAAGCTGCACCCTTGCCCCGTCGATATTGAAAATGCTCTCTCTGTTATTGCCGTAATCGAATGCCTCGATCATGTCTTTGAAGCCGGCGTATCCTGCCCCCATCGTCTTCAGCGCCGTATAGGCAGAAAGCGTGTTGTAGACATTGTATGGCGTGCGCGCAGTGGAATCGATGTGCATTCCGTCAAAATCAAAAGAATACACCTCGTCTTTCAATTCGATATTCTGAGCCGTGTAATCCGGCTCCGGCCGCTCCCAACCGCAGTTCGGGCAGTGATAGATGCCGAGCTGTCCGTAGTGGAAGAAATCATATTCCAGCTTCTTCCCACATTTGCGGCAGAAGATGCTCTCCCGTATCTCAGAGCGGGAGATGTCGTCAAAGATCTGTTCACTGATGCCGCATGTCACAAACTTGTTTCCGCTCTCTTCTGCGAGAGAATAAGAAAGGATATCGTCGCAGTTAATGATCAGCGTTGTATCCGGAACACTCTTCACCGCGGTCAGCAGCTTATTATAGGTAATATCCACTTCACCGAAACGGTCCAGCTGATCTCTGGAAATATTGGTGAGCAGCGCGCAGTCAGGCTTAAGCTTCGGGAGCACGCCCACCGAAGAGATCTCATCCACCTCGATGCATGCAAAATCCGCATCCAGCCTCCCTTTTCTGTCTGTGGCAAGGACAAACGCCGAAATGATACCGTTGAGCATATTCGCTCCGGTCCGGTTGATGATCACTTTATGTCCCTCAGACTCCAGCGCTCTGCACAGGATCGCATTGGTCGTCGTCTTCCCGTTCGTTCCCATGGTGACGATGATCTTACCCCTGACCTGCTCCGCCATGGCGGTTAAAATATTAGGATCGATCCGGCGCGCTACATATCCCGGAAGGGTAACCCCGCTTCCTCTTTTCATCTTTTTGATCAGAATACTCGTCAGTTTCGCAGCTCTAATCGCTAATTTACTTCTTAATCTCATCATTTATACCAACTCTTTTGTGTTTTTTTCTTCAACAGTTCAGTCATCGGGAAGATGCGGCTGAACTGCCGCAGCTCTTCCCACGGGGGATATTATACGTGATATCCCTCCTGATGGCAAGGGCTGCCTTCCCCTGTCCGCTCATCACTCCGGCAGCAGTTCAGACATCTGGTGTTTTAGCAGTTTCTCTATCGCATACGCCACGCCGAACTCTATATTGGACTTCGTAATATACTTTGCGGCGCTTTTCACCTCGGGATCTGCATTTTCCATAGCCACTGTCGCGCCGAAATCCATCTCTATCATGGAGAGATCATTCAGGCTGTCCCCCAGCACCATCACTTCGTCCATGGCGTACCCGAGCGACTCAATGTACTCTTTTAGCACCGGCCCTTTCTGCGCTTTAATATCCGTGATCTCCAGATTCGTCGGGAAAGAAGACGCCACCGCGATCTCCTTATTTTTCTCCAGACGCATCTTCAGCTCGTCCAGCATTTCTTTGTCCTCGGAATAAAGGAATAACTTATAAATGGGGACTTTCGCAGCTTCCAGCTCATCCATATCAGACACCGTTTTCGTCGATCTTATGATGCGCTGATACGTCTCAGTCCGGACCAGTTCTTCACGCGGCAGATTCGAGAAGAAAAGATGCATCTGCAGCATCAGACTCTCCTCGATCTCCTCGGGCGTTCCGATCTTATAGTCATTTCCATCCGTACAGAAAGTGACTGAGATCGGGTAGTCTTTTAGCTCTTCATAGATTGCCCTGCACAGCTCCATACTGATAGGGTGTACCACGACGACCTGCTGCCGGGGATCTCTCACCTCGGCTCCGCTGCCCACGATATAATCGCAGATCAGTCCGGCATCCTTTAACTCAGCCATCGCTCCCGGGAAGTTTCTCCCCGTCGCTATCATAAAACGGATGCCGGCATCGCACGCCTGCCGTACCGCTGCCAGCGTCTCCGGCGCCGGCTTATGATCGTCTCCCAGAAGGGTACCGTCCATATCACTCGCTATCACTTTGATCATGATGCCTCTCCTTTGCTGCATCTATACTTCATACTTAACCATCAGCTCTTCGCACAGTGTCGGATCGTCCTGTATCTGCTCAAGAAGATCATACTTCTTTTCCCGGATCAGGATACGGTTTAACTTGAGGAGACGCTCCTGATCCCGGATTGTCTCCTGCTGCTGGCGCATCTGATCTTCCTGCTCCTCAAGCTTTCCCTGCTGCCGGCGCATCCTGTCTTCCTGCTCTTCAATTTGCCCCTGTTGCCGGCGCATCCTGTCTTCCTGTTCTTCGATTTTCTTCTTTCCGGCCCGCAGTTTCTTCTCCTGCTCCTTTATCCGTTTTTCCTGCTGCTCTAATTCTTTACGGACGAGTCTTTCGTATTGTTTCTCTGTGCATGATAATACCATATCCATGATCGCCGCCCTTTCTTTGATCAGTATATCCCGCAGGACTCCCTTGTCAATGCAGATATCGATCGCATCATCTACTGCCTGCCTTTGATCGACGCCCTCTTCCAACGCCTTTCGCACCTCTGCCACAAATGCGGAATACTCTTCCAGCCGCCTGCATTTCTCCATCAATTCGTAATTATGTCCGTAATTGATATTCAGCATTGTCGCGCAGCACTCCAGACATGATTCTCCAGATACGCCGTGCCCTGCAAAAGCCTCCGTCAGTCTGAGGATCTTCTGGTCCGGTTCTTCTTTTGTTCCGTTATAAAATACGATAAATTTAGGTCTGGGCAGGTGTTTTAAAACCGGGCTGAACACATTGATCTCACATTCGTCGATGTAATTCTGATACAATCTTGCGAAGTATATCAATCCTCTTATCGGCATATTCGGATTATAAGAGCTCTGATGTTCGTACAGATTCATCGTACCGCCGAGCAGAAAGGATACGTCATTCTTCATCGAAATGTAGATCACATCTTCCAGTGTCGTGATGCTCAGTTCTTCCTCATCTGTGTAGTTCGTATCATTCAGTGCATTATAGAGATCCAGCAGATCTTTTCTGTCCGAAAATATCTTTCGGAACAGGGTATCTTTATACTTGCGGTTGACCCTGTGTTCATACTGATCCTTTGCATTTCTCTTTTTCAGTTTTCTGATGTTCATTTTTCCTCCTTATTATAAATTCTTTCGTGTGTTCCTGCAACCACTGATATCCCTGATGAAAACCGGCTGAATAAGCCTCCTGAAGAAAATGGAATCCCTCAATTCCACTACGCCTGCAAAAGATAATGCCCGGAGCGGGCCCCGCAGGTAAGTAATCCTATTATATAAAACTGAAGAAAATGCTGCAAGATGTAATATTGCATAAATCGTACGGATGAAATTACACAACGGGGAGGCTCAGAGCTACAGCCTGATCTCCCCGAGTCTCCCTGCGCCTTTCAGATATTTCCTGTAGATAAAGAAAAATACCATGCAGGAGAGGCACGCCGCTATCCCATCGCACACCGGCTCGGCGAAGAACGCAGACCGCGCGGCAAATATGAGCGGCAGAATACAGGTAGCGCCGAAATAGATCCCTTTCCTGATCAGAGAAAGACTCAGGGATATCTTTGTCATTCCCAAGGCAGTCAGCCCGTCCACGATCACATACTGAAAACTCAGCGGAACGATCATCAGCGTAAACACTTTGATGCCCCATACCGCAAGTTCCGTATATTCCGGCTCATTTGTAAAAATGCGCACAAAATACTGTGGCATAACTCTGGAGACGAGGAACATGACCGCCGTAAAGCAGAAGCACAGCATGAGTACCCAGAAAAATGTCTTCCTGATCCGGTCCGGTCTGTTTGCTCCGTAATTAAAACTGATCAGAGGCTGGGAGCCCCCGGTGATCCCCAGCATGGGCGAAGTGATCAGGAGCATATAGCTCTGCACAATTGTCGCCGCCGTGATCAGCGTATCACCGTACTCACTGCCGCCGTAATACTGGAGCACCGCGTTCAGTGCAATGATAATGATACTGTCGGTCGCAAGGATCAGAAACGGAGAAAACCCGATCTTCACAATCTGTTTTCCCACAGAGAGTTCCGGTTTTACGAGCCCCAGCCGGATCTGCATCTTCTTCCGGCGCAGCGTGCACAGCACAAATACGCAGGAACACATCTGTGCGATCACAGTCGCAACGGCAGCCCCTGCCACTCCCATATCCATAAGAAAGATAAATACAGGGTCAAGGATAATGTTAATGACCGCGCCGATCAGAGTTGTCGTCATTCCGAAGATTGGAAAGCCCTGCGCCGTGATAAAATAATTCATTCCCGTGGATAAAAGCGCAAAAAAAGTTCCCGCCGTGTAGATCGTCATGTATGTATCCGCATAGGGAAATGTCACGTCACTTGCGCCGAACCAGTTCAGGAGCTGTTCTTTTGTCAGGAGAAAAATCAGCGTCAGCGCCAGCGAGACAATGATCAGGTAGGAAAAGCTGTTCGCCAGGATCTTCCGGGCGTTCTTCTCATCTCCGGCGCCCATCCTAACCGAAAACAGGACAGAGCCGCCGATACCGAACAGTGTACCGAAGGATGACAGCAGCGTGACAATGGGCGCGCAGACTCCCACTCCTGCCAGTGCGTCCGCCCCTGTCACCGGAATGTTGCCCACATAAATACGGTCCACGATGCTGTACAGCACATTTACGAGCTGTGCGAACATAAACGGGACCGATATCTTCAGTACGAGCAGGGGGATAGAATCCCTGCCGAAATCATTTGTTTTCTTCATTTTAATATTCCCTCTTTTCTCAATTCCGCCAGAATATTATAGCAGAAAAAGAGAAAGAGGGAAGTACTCTGCAGTAAAAATGCCAATAAAAAGGCTTAATCGATCAGATCATTCTGGAATCTGGACAGATGCTCATACGGCAGGATCAGCCGCCCCCGGTACAGGCCACAGCCGTCATTCATCAGGCTGTTATTTACAGCCGAGAACATATTCACGTCTACTTTTGCCAGTTCCAGCTCCTGCAGTTTTCTGACTCTTTCATATGCCTCGTCAAAATAGATATTCTCTCCCTCCGGGATACGGTCTCTTCTGGCGCGTTCGCTCTCCTGTTTTTTCTCATATCCGAGATGATTTGCCGGTCCGATCTCCGCTATGTCGTCCATCTCTTTGGTACGGAGCTGCATTTCCATATAGCATTTGGCGCTTTCATCAAAAAATGTAATGTGCAAAGACCTGTATCCATCCCTCTTTGCATGACAGATATAATCTCTGTAATACGGCCGCACCGCATCCTTCAGGAGCGGAGAATTGCTTTCCTTTACCCCGAAGGCCGGTTCCGCGCGGAATCCGCGTTCCTCAAGAAAATCTTTCATGACATTTGCGATGGCATACAGATTGCGGATTTCCTCCTTCTCCCGCTCCTGGTCATCTGAAATATGACACTTCGGCATTGAGATCACAATACGGTATGCGATCAGGTCCCGGAAGCCGTCCAGCTTCTTTTTCAATTCTTCCAGCGGCGGATAGGCTCCATGCTCTGTATAATAATCATAGATATATTCTACAATGTAGCCATTAAATTTTGTTTCCGCCCGGATCAGGGATTTGATCCTTCCTTTAAATGTAAACGAGAGACTGGCATATTCCTTTGCCATGTACTTATAAAACTCCCGGATCTTCTGTGACTGTGCCGTCAGGAAATCATTGTGTTCCAACAGATCTGAAGTACGTTTCAGAAACATTGCGTGTATCCGGTCCACCTCGTTCTGATTTTCCTCCGCCGAGATTTTCAGATCCCGGGTATATTTTTTCAGGATTTTCAGCACTGTATCTCCGGAATATAAATAGTCATTTAAAGATATCATCATTCACACCTTACTTCTGTTTTGCAATCGACCGTTTCTTATTTATTTTGATTTTCCAGATTATGAAGCTTTTGTACCCCATCCGGATTCTGCTTCTGCAGGCGCTGTTCCAGGATCTCCCTTTTTTCGTTCAGGTGTTCCCTGATATTCGGGTGCTCCCTTAAGATCCGATCCCGCAGCACTTTCCTTCTTCGCTCGATCAGTCTGACGACAAGGGCGCTGTTTTCTTTCAATTCATCCGGGAGATCATCGATATGAAGTTCCAGTCTCCTGAGCAGTTCATCTTCATCCAACGGGCCGAGCGAATGCCAGTACTTCAGTTTTTCTTCCGGCCCGGCCTGGGACAGCTCCTCCAGATCTGAAATCCCGTGGATCTGTTCGACGATTGATTTTACCTGCTTCTCGATCTCCCGCACTGCATCCGCCCCGAACGCCCAGGCGAACTCTTCCAGTGAATTTTCTTCCTCGGGGGACAGGGCAAAATAAATATTTCTCCGTACCTTATCCATCTCATTTTCCGGGATATCCAACGGGAAAGGCTCTTTCATGCCCATATCATAAAGCGCGGAAGTGATCGTTCTTCTCACCATTCCCTCCCGGATCAGCCTGCCGATGCCAAGCTTTCTGAACTGATCGTTCACGTTCCGGGAATGTTCGGTTATGTAAAATCTGATCTTCCGCTTTTTCAGTCTGTCCGCCAGAGAAGTCAATCCGTCTGCCGCCGTAATATCAATACTGTTGACTGCACCCGCGTCCAGAATGACTGCTTTTGTATCTTCTTTTATGTTATTTTCAATATCATTCTGAAGGATCTTGATATTTGCGAAAAACAGATTTTCGCTGAACCGGTAGATGAGGACATTTTTCACCGGCCACACGGACCGGTTCTTATCCAGATCGTAAAATTCATGTTTTCCCGGTATCATTCCCCGGAAATGTCTGGGCGGATTGGTCGCCTTTATGATCACTGCCACAAAGGAGAGCAGGATCCCGGCCACGACGCCGTAGATCGTTCCAAGAAAGAGCACTACGACAAAAGCTGCCATAAAGATAAGGAATTCCTGTCTGCTCACCTTAAAGAGACGGATCGCCAGATGGATTTCCACCACATTCACGAGCGCGGATATCACGATCGCCGTCAGCACGGGAACCGGCAGATAACCGATAAATCCCGTGGCGCACATCAGGATCACGGCCATCACGATCCCTGCCGTCAGGGATACTGCCTGTGTCTGTCCCCCGTACTGTTCATTCATGGAAGTCCGTGAAATGCTTCCGTTGACAGGGCAGCATCCGACGGCTGCCGAAGCGATATTTCCGGCGGCGCAGGCCAGGATTTCCTGCCTGTCATCGATGCTGTAACCGTTTTTAGAAGCAAAATTATTTTCGGCAAGAAGTGTTTCTGCCATGACGACAACCGCTATCATCAGCCCGCGGCCCGCGACAGCCGTAAGATTGAGCTGCGGAAAATCCGGCAGAAAGAGCCCCGGAAGCCCCGTATCCACATGATCCAGAAGGATCACGCCATAGTCGTCAATATGGAAAAATACCGTCAGGCAGACGCCGGCAGCCATAACCGCTGCCGCCATAGGGAATTTCGGGATCAGGCGTTTCCCGGCGGTCAGAAGCGCCAATGCCAGGACGCCAAGGGCCAGCGAAACTCCGTTTATGTGGATCATGGACTCTGCCAGATGGCGGAGCAGTTCGGGCAGCTCGCCTGTTCCGGCAGATCCGCCCAGCAGTTTCGGGATCTGCATCAGGATGATCGTCACGGCGATCCCGCTGATAAATCCTCCCATGACCGGCGTAGAGATAAAGTCTACGATCCGGTCCGCGTGAAGGAAATAGAACAGCAAAAGCCATAAACCGGCAGCCAGCGCAATGGCCGGCACATACTGCATTGCCGCGCTGCTTTCGGCACTGATCCCCATCGTCGCCAGCGCCGCTCCCACGATCGCGGCAGGCGCGGCGTCCACGCCGAATATGAACTGCCGGGAGGTCGAAAACAGAGCAAAAAACAGGATTGGAAGCAGCGATCCGTACAGGCCGTAAGCTGCCGGAAGCCCCGAGATCTGCGCGTATCCCATGGAAATAGGGATCGATACCGCGGCAATAATAATACCGGAGAAAATATCTTTTGCCAGATATTCCTTTTTATAGTTTCGCAAAGTAGGGAAAAATTGTATTTTCATTATTAGCCTGTCCGCTCCTCTCTCTGTCATGATATCCACTATTATAATACATATCTTTCATTCCGGCATATCCTGTTTTTCAAAATCCGTGACATAGAAAAAGGCCCGGTACTTTCGTACCGGACCCGTCTTATGCTTTATGCCCTTTCGGGAAAGATCATCCCTCAATAGCGATGGTCTTTTTCGTCTCTACTGCTTTCGCATCTTTCTTCGGAATGCTGAGTTTCAGGATACCATCCTCGAACTTAGCTTTCACATCTTCCTCAGTTACAGCGTCGCCCACATAGAAGCTTCTCTGAACTGCTCCTGCGTAACGCTCCTTACGGATGTATTTGCCTTTCTTATCCTGCTCGTCTTTATCCAGACCTTTTGCTGCGGAGATCGTCAGGTAACCATTGTCGAGATCGATCGTGATCTCATCTTTCTTAAATCCCGGAAGATCAATATCCAGTTCATAACCTCCGTCATGTTCCCGGATATCCGTCTTCATTAAGTTCTTTGCATTCTTACCGTACAGCGGATTCTTTCTTCCCCAGAAATCTCTCTCAAACGGGAAATCCATCCAGTCGTCATCAAATAAGTTTTCTCCAAAAATACTCGGCATTAACATAAGTCATTTCTCCTTCCATAATTGAAACATCAGAAACAAGTTTTTATGAACCGCTTCGGGCGGCTGCCATCAGCACTCTTGAAGTTGTCTCAAGTGTTGCAAGCTGTTTGAACTGGGGATCCGGTTCCTTTTGTCCCTCTCCCTTTGTTCTAGTTGTACTATAGCACTCGTTGTTAGCACTGTCAACATTCGAGTGCTAATTTTTTTAATTTTCTTCGACTTTCTCTTTCCGCCACCTCGTCACGATCATCGGCACCTGGAATGCAAGCATCGCGATCCAACCCACGAAGTTCGCCCATGCAAGGCATCCGAATCCGCCGCCCAGGATATGGATCATGATCCACGCCGACAGAAATCTCGCCGACATATTCAGGATCGTACTGATCAGCGTAACTTTCAGGTCTCCCAGCCCGCGGAAGAAGCCCTGTATGATATTGGTCGCCGACGGCATGAAATACATAAATGCAATAAGCTGCAGATAGGACATTCCCAGAGTAATGACCTCCTCAGAACCGTCGCTGACAAAGAGCTGCATGATCTGGCGGGAAAATACGAACACAACGATAGCGATCACCGTCGTATAAATGACCTGAAGGATAATGGAGCTTAAGAATCCTTTTTTCATCCTTTTGATATTTCCCGCGCCCTTATTCTGCGCCATAAATGTAGTCGACGCATGGGCGATATTCTGCTGCGGCGTCATGGCGAAATCATCCACACGGTTGATAGCGGTAAATGCAGCGATAAATGCCACGCCCTGCACATTCACGACAGTCTGCACGCAGATCTTTCCCAGCTGGATGCACATCTGCTGCAGGGCGCTTGTGATCCCGTAGTTGAAGGTCCTAAGCAGGATCGAGCCGTCGAATACTCTCCACTTCTTTCCCAGACAGAGAAGCGGGATCTTTTTCTTAATATAGATCAGGCAGAACAGACAGCACAGCGCCTCACTCAGCATGGTCGCAAGCGCGCTCCCCGGAACGCCCCATTCCACCACGACTACGAAGAAAAGATCGAGCACAACATTTAAGAATGCGCTGATGATCAGGAAATACAGCGGCACTTTGCTGTCCCCGAGCGCCCGCAGCGTATTGGAAAAGAAATTATAGATAAAGGTAAAGATCAGTCCCACGAAGACGATCCGCAGATACATGACCGCCGAGTGGATAATGTCTTCCGGCACCTGCAGAAGTCTCAGCAGCGGATAAGAGAACAGGATCAGCAGCACCGCGACCGCCGCCGAGAAAGCCAGTCCGCCCAGCATGGTCGTACTGATCTGCCGCTGAAGCTGCTCATATTTCTTCGCCCCGTACTGGGTGCTCATCAGGATCCCGGCGCCCATGCACATCCCGCTGATAAAGAGGATCACCATGTTCATGATCGGACCGGCGCTCCCTACCGCCGCGAGAGCGTCGTCCCCGACGAATTTCCCCACGATCACGGAATCCGCCGCATTATATGTAAGCTGGAACAGATTTCCCAGCACAAGTGGTATTGTAAATTCTGTAAGCTGCGGGATGATCGGTCCCTTTGTCATATCTGTCGTCATGTCATTACACCTTATTGTTTTCTGTTTTTCCTTTATTCTGTCTTCTCTGTCATCGGTCATATTTGCATTTGCTGCTATCAGTCTTTTTCCCGGATCGTCAGATTCGCCTTTTGGCGGTACTCTTCCGCAATCTTCATTCCTTCCGCGATCTCACACGCCTGCGCGTAATAATATTCCAATGCGGTCTGCAGGACATTTGCCCGCTTTCCCGCAAGCAGATCGGGACTCAGCTCGATCCTCTTTTTATAAGAGATCAGCCGTTCCTCCGTCCGGATATAATTCTCCTGCGTCTTCAGATCGACAATGAGCTGCGGCATATCGCCGATGTAAAGCTTCCCGTCTTCTATTTTCATCGGAATCTTCTTTTCAGCCTCTTTCACCAGTACCGCTCCTTCTTCCATATCTTCTTTCCCTGAAAGAACAAGTCTAAATAATTAATTTTTTCTTCAATAGTTCTCGCCATCTCCTCAGCTCTTTCATCTGCCATGTCCGTATATTCTTTCAGAAGCGCTTCAGCCTCTTCCGGAAAATGCGCTAGTCTCTCCAGTTTCACCCCGGCGTCGGATTTCACATAACGAAGCTGGTCGGCCTCTCTTTTGCTGAATGAATTGACCAGAATGTCCAGCAGATTCCTGTCATGGGGAATCACATCATAATCGTAAAAAAGCGAATTGCCGGTATCAAACAACGGAGCCATGCCGCTCAGCCGGTGCTGCCGCGGATCATATAGAAAGCCAAAATTATTCAGATGTCTGTCCATATTTGTCAGAATAAAATCTGTCAGGATCATATATTCCAGAAATGCCCGCACTTCTTTCTCATCCGCTCCCAGTGAAGCCGCCTGCCGGATCAGCGCTTCATACAGAGATACATCATTAGGCACCTTATAATCTGTCACGATCTGATAAGCCGACACAAATTCCGTCTCAACAGATGTAAACATCGGGCTGAGGGAACATGGATATTCCCTGCCGCTGATATAGATTGTCCCCATCTCATATGAGACATAATCCTTCCATCCCAGCCGCTCATGCAGTTTCCCGGCGATCACCTCGTTTACCGCCTGCTGGCTGTGATAGTTCGAGTTTACTTTCAGAAGATATCTCCCGCCATCGCGGATGATCCATTTTTTCTTCATATCTCCGTTGACAGAAACAGACGGCGACAGTTTTGAAATCCCATCTGAGGCAGACCGATCCCGCTCTGAATCCGTCAGGATATCTCCCAGCTCGTCTGTAAAATCATTTTCGTAGAAGTTCAGGTCTTTCCAGTACAGCTCGCTGCCTACAGGCTGTACCCAGTAATGATCCGTAAGGCTTAAACCGTAGGATGAGAGCATCAGTGACTGACTGGTCTCTTCGCTCAGGCGGCTCAGCACCTGACGGATGCCCTTCCGCGAATCGGGAATAGCGCGCAGGTTCCACCATTCGCCAAGCCCTGTACCGTCCGGAGCACAGCCGGCCGGCAGTTCTTCCGGCAGATAGACGGAAAGGACATACTCTATCACACCTGTCCGCGCATCCATCTTCATCATCGCCACGTCCAGATCTTTGTGTTTCAGTATAAACAGATCCGTCGTATCTTTTGTATGCCCGATGCTGACAATAGACTGTGTCATAGCGGTCACCTCCATGCCTGATTCATTTTAAAGATTACCACAGCCGATAATTCTCTGTAAACCTCTTCTCAGATTTCTTCCAGCTTCCATCGCGCCAGCAGTTTCCCCAACTGTTTCGCGATCAGTCCCACCAGCAGAGCCGCTGCGACCGTTCCTTCTCTCACACCCTGCAGCCGTCCGGTGAACGCGATCGACAGGATGCACGCGATCGCGACCAGCGTCACGTCAAAGCCCACTTTCATGTAACCGAACTTTACTTTCGGAAGCACTTTACAGATTGCAAGCACAACGCCCTCGCCTGCCAGCACTACAACTCCTGCTTTTACTTCAAGGCTGACGCCCAGACCTACCAGCAGGATGCCGATGATACAGACGATCCACTGCTGCCAGTATGTATTACAGGTGATCCCCTGCACCGCCCACACGCCGAAGTCCGTGAGGTAACCGAAGAAAAACGCCACCGGAAGCTGCATGAGCTGGATCGGATGATAATTCTTCCTTAGGATCAGGATCTGTAACAGGATAAATACACAGTGCATCGAGATGGTGGCTGTACCCACAGTCAGCGGGGTAAACAGGCTGATCACGTACGGCACACTTGAGATCGGAGAAGTTCCCAGACTTGCCTTGATGGAAAATGCAACGCCGAACGCCATGATCGAAAGACCAATCAAAAGGAGCAGATAGCGCTTTAAAATATAGATAGGTAACTTATTCAATGTGATCATTCCTTTCATTTCTCAAACAGTTCTATTATAGCACAAAAAGGCCGGCACACCGAATCAAATCAGTGCACCGGCCCCATATTACTCTTATGCTTCTACCTCTAAGTCCGGGATCATCCCTCGATGGCGATCGTCTTCTTTGTCTCTACTGCTTTTGCATCTTTCTTCGGGATGCTCAGTCTCAGGATACCATTCTCAAATTTTGCTTTGATGTCTTCCTGAGTCACATCGTCGCCCACATAGAAGCTTCTCTGCATTGTCCCTGCATAACGCTCTCTGCGGATGTATTTTCCTTTCTTATCCTGCTCGTCATTGTCAGCGCCCTTTGTAGCGGAAATCGTAAGATATCCGTTCTCAAGCTCTACCTTGATCTCGTCTTTCTTAAATCCCGGCAGATCAATATCCAGTTCATATCCCGCGTCATGCTCGCGGATATCTGTCTTCATCAGATTCTTCGTCGTCTTGTTATTTGTCCTTCCCCAGAAATCTCTGTCAAACGGGAAATCCATCCAGTCATCATCAAATAAATTTTCTCCAAAAATACTCGGCATCAACATAAGTCATATCTCCTTTCAAATCGGAACGCCAAAACATCTCTGTTTCTTTGCCCCTTTCCTTTGTTCTAGCTGTACTATAGCACTTGTTGTTAGCACTGTCAAGAGGTGAGTGCTAATTTTTTTAATTATTTTTTTGGAAAACCTCAAAAAAGCTTGATTTTACGGGCTTTTTCGGGCTTTCCAATTTTTTGACTTTTTCAAAAAATGGCTTACTACACCATTTTTACACCATTTCTACACCAATTTGCGCGAAAACTACGAGCCATGCAGGAACGAAATCGGGGTGCCTTTGGGGAGCTTGCTCACATAAAGGCAGCTCCGGTTTTGGACCTATAAGGCGACAGCCGCGACCGAATGAACGCAGTTCATGAGGTCCATGGCGAGTAGTTCTGTAATCATTCTTAAAGAAATCTGAGCCGTCACATAATCTGCACCAGATCCATCTTCGCAATCTCTTTTTCAATCCTGGACCGGTCTGTAATATGGTTATAAACTTCCATCGTGACACTGATGTTGGCATGTCCCATCACGTACTGAACGACCTTCATATCCAGATCCGTCTCTGCCA